>NZ_QXQQ01000010.1 GCF_003660285.1 Helicobacter labacensis
AAAGTCTTTTTTGAAGTGCATTTAGAAAAGATTTTACAAAAGCAAGATTTAGAGAGTTTTTTATACTTTTACCACCTTTTTAATGCGACTAACTTCTTGCCCCAAGAGGATCAAGAGGATCAAGACCCCAAAATCAGCGCCACACTCCAAGCCAATGAACAGCACAAAACAGACATTGAAAAAGATTTACAAAATCTCATCTATGGCACAGAGGGCTATGACTTCTCTTTGTTTGAAACCATCGGCGCGGCTTTGTATGCCAAACACCCACAAGCCCCCCTCAAAGACATCTATGAAAACACCCTGTATTTTCTCTTTAGACTGCTCTTTATTGCCTACTTTGAAGACAAGTTTGAGGATGTGCTCAAAGGGCATAGCGGGTTTGCCAAGCATTTGAGCATCCACAACATTTTAACTTGGCTAGAGGACAACCCTAGCACCTACTATGGCATCGCCAGACTTGAACAACTTTTCACCATCTACAACGAAGGTAACCCCAACTACGCCATGCCCCTATTTGATGGCGGACTCTTTGAGCCAGAAAAGACCGCCCTATTTAAAACAGGCAAGATCATCAACGATCCCCTTTTAAAAACAATCTTAAAGCACCTGCTCTACTATGAAAAGGACACCAAGCGCGGGTATGCGACCTTGAGCGTGGCGCATTTAGGCAGCATTTACGAGGGGCTAATGTCCTACAGCTTTGCCATCGCCAAAGAGGAGATTCACTACTGCAAGACCTCAAAAGGCGAGGGCTATTACGATCGTTATGACAAAGCGCGCTTAGAAAAACAAGAAAAGATCACCTCTAGCCAAGATTATAAAAAAGGGCAAATCTATTTAAAAAACACCTCCAACTCTAGAAAATCTAGCGGGAGTTTTTACACTAATGAGGAGATCACTAAAATTTTAGTCCAAAACGCCCTAGAGGGCTTAAATGATGACAATGTCTTAAGCTTTAAGATTTTAGATAATGCCTGTGGGAGTGGGGCATTTCTCATAGAAGCGCTAAATCAGGCTAGCCAAAAGGCGTTGCATTTTAAAAGCCTAGCCCCCCTACTAGAGAGTGAGATTCAAGACATTGCCAAGCAAGTAGAACAATACAACCTCTTGTATGAAATAGACGAAGCGGCTGTCTTAAACGCCTGCTTTTAAAGAAAATGATCTATGGCATAGATGTCAATCCCTTTAGCATAGAGCTAGCTAAACTCTCTTTATGGATTGATAGCTTTATCTTTGGCACGCCTTTGAGCTTTATTGAGCACCACATTAAATGCGGCAACGCTTTGATGGGCTCAAGCTTTGAAGATTTAAATTTAGACCCCAATAGTTTATTTGCTAAACCCTTCAAAGATCGCCTAGATCAACTCAAAACCCAATTTAAAGCCCTAAGCGATCTCAAAGACACCAAGCCCGAAGAGATCGCACAATCCAAAGACCTCTATGTGCAAGCCCAAACAGCCATGCAAGAACTCAATCTGATGTTACACACCCGCACCGCGCTAGACTTTTTGGACAACACCAAAACCCATAAAGACAAACCCTCTTTGAGAGAAAAATGCGCCGCCCTTTTTGAAGGTGGGCTTGAGGAGGGCTTAGAAGAGCTCAACAACCCCAAAGACCCCTACAAGCTCAAAGAAGCTGTGATCAAGCTTGCCCAGCAACACCGCTTTTTCAACTACGAAATCGCCTTCCCCGAGTTAGTAGATGATCAAGCGCGCTTTAGCGGCTTTGATGCCATCATTGGCAACCCCCCATGGGAGAAGAGCAAATTTGATGAAAGCGAGTTTTTTGCTAGCCTTAGGAGTAATTACCGCAGCTTTAGCCTGCAAGAAAAGGCAGATTTTAAGAAAGAAGCCCTAAGCAAAGCCTATATCCAACAAGAATACGACACACAAAAAGCCCACATCCAAACCACCAACGCCTATTACAAAGCCCATTACCCTCTAAGCCGTGGGGCAGGGGATGGCAATCTCTTTAGATTTTTCATTGAGCGCAATTTGAGCCTACTTTGCGCTCAAGCTAAATTAGCTTTAGTGATCCCTAGCGCGCTGATGTTAGAAGAGGGTTCTTTAAATCTTAGAAGCGCGATCCTAGAGCAACACCATTTAGAGTTTTTCTATAGTTTTGAAAACCGCCAAGGGATTTTCCCCGATGTGCATCGCTGTTACAAATTCGCTTTACTAGGCGTGCGCTCAGGCAAGGCAACGCTAGACAAGGCTACGCCAAGCAAAGCAACACTAGCGAAGGTTACGCCAGCGAAGGCTACGCCAGCAAAAGCTACGCTTTTGCCCATCAAAGCCCTTTTTTATTTAGAGGACCCTAAAGACATCGCCCAGCTAAAGCCCCTGTTAATCTCCCCTAAAGACCTACTAAACACGCCCAAAAGAGCCCTTAAAGAGGTGCGAAGCCCCCTAGATTTGCAGATTTTAGAGCATTGTTCTAAGCGTTTTGCAAAATTAAGTGAGGCGTGGCTAGATTTTAGATCCGAGTTGCACATGACCGCCGATAAAGACTTGTTTAAGCCCATTGACACACGCAAAACCCCAGCAAAATCTACGCTAGAAGAAGCTACGCTAGAAGCAAAAGCTACGCTTTTGCCCCTATTAGAGGGCAAACACATCCACCAATTTAACGCCCAGTTTAGCCCACCCCGCTTTTGTGTGGAGCTAGAGGCACTGCAAGAGAAACTAAAAAGTAGAGAAGAACACCGCGCTAAAAAGGGGGGCTATACGGGGGCAATCGCCTACGAGTTTGGATATTTTAGGCTGGGGTATAGAAAAATTGCGCGCGATACAGATGAGAGAAGTCTTGTTGCGAGCTTGTTACCTAAAAATTGCGCGGTGGGCGAGAGTATGTATTTTGTTGTGCCTAAGCTTTACGCCCCAAAGGGCATTATAGAAATGCCACTTTTGCAAACTCTCTTTACTTTGGGCTTGTTTAATTCTTTGGTAGTAGATTATTACTTGCGATCACTAACCCAAATTAATATCACAAGAACTTATCTTGGACAACTCCCCCTCCCCCAGCCTAGCCCCACAGAGATAGAAAACAACCCCCTTTATGTGGCTATCGCCAAGAGCGCGCTAGAATGCCAACTCTACCACGACACAGGGCATTTTAGCGCACTTAAAACTCTCTTTAAAGACCTAGATGTCCCCAAAACCGCTAAGCTTTTTGACACCAAACGCGCCAAGCTAGATATTTTGATCGCCCGGGATATTTACGCCCTCAATCGCGCTGAGTTTTTACATCTGCTAGAATCTTTTAAAGTCTTGGCAAAAAAACAACCCGAGTTTGTGGCACTCTTAAAAGAACTATGGGAAGCAAACTGAAAGTTTGCCTGAATTGAAAAGTTTGTAAGCGCAAAATTTAAAAACTTATGGCACAATAATCCTAGCGGTGCCCGGGTTTCCCCGGGTTTGCACTATCCTAGTGTAGTGGCTGGGCAAAAACCACTAACACCGCTAAGATTATAAGCAATTTCATGGTGTGTCTCCTTTCCGGAGTGCCACCCACTGCAACCCCTAACCCACAAACTAGAACAATCTCTAGCCGTTACGCCAAATAGCCCAAAAGCAGACCACCATGCGTGCCATAAGGTCGCATTATAACCAAAACTTGAAAAATCTAAGGGCTAAAGCGCAAAATTAAGTAAGTTATGGCACAACACCCGATCTACCGGGTTTTGTTAGTAGAGTGGTTGAGTCAGAATCACTAACACCACTAAGATTATGACGAAAAATTGGAAAAATTTAAGAGCAAGCGCGGGTAGGCGCGCTGGGCTTTGGGGTGATACCTAGAAATTCACCACATAATTAGCAAAGAGGACGATCATGCGTCTAAAGTGCAAACTAGCAATGGGGTCGCCCTTGTGCACGAAATAGGGCGTGTTGATCACAGGGGCACGCACGCCCACCTCAAGCCCATTATGCTTACTCACATTGGCGCGCACCCCAAAATTGAAGGCAAATTGCACATAACTGGGAGAATAGCTGGCTAGCTTGCCCAACTGTTTAGCCATTTGGGCATAGGATTGCCCTGTGGGTCCGCATGCTAAATCCCCCGTGTCTAAATTGTAGCGATCCGCCCGGCACGCCCCATCGCTCCCCCCTAGTAGCCATGAAGTTCCCCCCAACATCACCCCCCCAAAAATCCCAAAAGAGCGCGTGTCGCTTTGGTAGAAATCTAGCAACATATCCCAACCCGCGCCATAAAAGAGATTAGCCAGCGCGCCATTTCTAATCACATACACATGTGTGCTATCATCGGGGGCAAAGTAGTTTTGCGGGTAGCTATAATGCCCTCCCTGCGCGCTAAACATGGCGTAATAGCGCATCCCAAAGCGTTTTTTCTTGCCAAAGAATTGTCTGTAACCCAGTTGCACATCGCCCCCAAAGAGATTCCCCGAAGTGGCGTTAGTGGTCGCGGTGTCTGATTCATTGCTCAAAAAGGTGCTATTAGCGCTCCCTCCTGCGCCCATATTGGAATACTGAAACCCCAGCGCGAAATACCCGCCATTATTCCCCGCGCCCAAAGGGGCTAGCCCCAAGCACAAACCCAGTGCGAAAAACTTTTTATGTATGACTTTAGAAATTAACATAACACTTCCTAGTGATATAAAATAAGTTCTGTATTCTAAAGAAAACTAAAAGTGTTGTCAAGAGCTTTTGACTTAATCCACTCTGACACACGCTTGGCACTACCCGTATTAAGATAGGCTCTTAAGCGTTGGGCTTCGCGCACAAAATGGGCGCGATCCATTTGGGCGTAGGCTTGTAGTAAATTAGTGGGGTTCACATCCTTTTGGATCAACTCCGGGTGTAGCATGGTCGTGCCCCGCCCCGGGCTTTCTTGGTGCAGGGCGTTGTAAAAGATATTAGCTAGCCCGATGCAAGTGAGCTTGACCAAACTCTTGGCGATGTAATAGTCTAGGATTCTGGCTTTATAGGCTAGCACAAAGGGCGTGCCAATCAAAGCGGCTTGCAAAGTCGCCGTGCCACTACAAATAAAGGCAAATTCGGCTTCATAGAGGCTTTGTGGCGCGTTGTAAGAAATTTCAAAGAGAGAAATGTCCTTGCCATAGAGCGCGCTTAGATCGCTACCTTGTAAATTGGGGGGCACAACTAAAATACGCCTTAGGGGGATTTTTTGGGCTACCTGCGCGAAGATAGAAAAGAGCGCGTCAATCTCTTGCTTGCGACTCCCGGGCATAAACACCACGCCCCTGCCCTGGGGTCGGGTTTTAAAGTCCTTGATCTCATCTAAAAGGGGATGCCCCACATACTCCGCCTTGCTCTTGTAATAGGAGAGCTCAAAGGGCAGGATCGCCCCAAGTTGGTCGCAATAGCGTTCTATAATCGGCGCGCGGTAACTCTTCCACGCCCACACTTGGGGCAAAATGTAATAAATGATGGGCTTGTTGGGGCTGTGCTTTTTGATACGCTTGGCTAGGGGGATGTTAAACGAGCTAGAGTCCATCAGCAAGATCACATCGGCTTGGCAGGATAGCGCGCCCATTTGGCGCAAGGCTTTATAGATAAAGCCCAGCTTTAAGATCACCTCCTTAAAGCCCATCACCGCAAAGTCCTTAGAGCTAAATAGGGGTTTGTCCCGGGGTTCTAGGGGGTCATAAATACCCAGCCACTCCACCTCGGGCAAGAGCGCGCGCAACGCCTTGAAGTGGGTATTCGCGCTCACTTCTAGCGCGCTCACAAGCACTTTCAGGGTTCCTCCTTGGGCTCTTCTAAATAGCCATTGGCTTTTAAGAAGTCCTTAGTTTTTATGTCCCTCAATTCGATCTTCAAGGTGCTGTTTTCTAAGTCCAATTCAAAAATGCGATCTTTGAGCGCGCGGTTTTCGCGCAAAAGCACGCGGTATTTGCGATAAAGCTGATCCCCAAAAAAGCGTTTGGCTGGGCGCGCCTTAGCCACAGAGCGATCTTTAAGATAGATCTCTACAAAACTCAAGGGCTGGGGCAAGAGTTGCGCGTCATCTTGTTCTAGGAGTTTTTCTTTATTATTCTGCTGGGCAAGCAAGTCGCGTTGCACCTTGTGGGTCAAGAGTTCTTGTTGGATCGCCTTGATCTCTTCTTTTTTGCTCTGGTGGCGTTGTTGCAGATCTTTTAGATGCGCCCTTGCTTCCAACAATTCCGCGCGCAAACCTTTTAGCACCTCCCTAGCTTGGGTGATCTCATTGTCATACACCTGCAATTCTTCTTGGAATTTCTGGCGCTCCTCCTCAAAAAGGCGCACCAGTTCCCATTTTTCTTTGATTTCGGGGGCTTTTTGGATAAATTCTTGGAAGATCGAATCTTTCATACCATCTCCAGCGACAAGAGAGTCATCTGTGTGCCCTTGCTAAGGCGCACCCTCCCCCCGCATTTCTCACACGCGCTATAATCTAGCTTGGTCGGCTCAAAGACATGCCCGCATGCCAAACAAGTTAATTCTACCTTTTCTTCTACAATCTCTAGTAACGCGTCCTTGCATAAGTCTAGCTCCTCTTTAAAGGTTTCAAACGCGCTCATGAAAAGCTGTTTGTCCATCGCGCATCTCTCCCCGATGCTCACCACCACCTTTTCGATCTTGCTGGCGTGGTGTTCTTTGGCGTGCGCTTGGCACAAGTCCATCAAAGAAGAGATCACACTATACTCATGCACGCATCGCCCTATTGTTTGAGATTGAGCAAGGTGTTGAGGATTTGATCGGAAGTGGTTACGGCTTTAGAGTTGGCTTGAAACCCGCGTTGCACCACGATTAAATTAGTCAAACTCCGACTCAAATCCACATTGCTAGACTCCAATTTAGAGCCAGACACCCCACCCCTGCGCCCCGTATTAGCCGCCCCAATCAAGGCTTTACCCGAGTTGCCCGTTTCAGAGAACACGCTCCCCCCAATGGCTTGCAAACCCGCATCGTTAGCAAAATTTGCCAAAGCCACTTGGGCTAGGGCTAGGGTTTTGCCATTGCTAAAAGCCCCCAAAAGCGCGCCATTATTATCAAAGCGCACATCCATCAAATCCCCGGCTTGGTAGCCATTTTGCTCAATGGCGTAGGTTTCAGAAATTTTATCCACGCTGGTGATCCCATCAAAGCCCCCGGCTGTGCCCATGTTGAGCGTGATGCGTTGGGGCGCGTCTGAACCATTTTTAGGATCAAATTGCAAGATGGGGGGGTTCATGCCCGCTAAAGAGCCATCTTTATTGAAGTGCAAACGCCCCTCTTCAAAGACATTGGGGCGTATGGGGGAGCTCCCCACAAGTTCGCCTGGCTCTGGCACAATGGCTCTAAAATGCCACTCAGATTCCCCGCTTTTGAAAAACTCTAGGCGCAAGGTGTGCTTAGTGCCTAAACTATCCACCAAGTCGATGCTAGTGGCATGCGTGGCATGGCTGATTTTAGAGGTGGCTGTAGACACCCCTCCCTCAATGAGAGAAGCGGTGTTGAGCGCGCCCATAGTTTTGCCAAACAAGACATTTTTAGTTACCTTTTTAGAGGCGTAGTTGGTAACAAAAATGCTCAAATCCTCCCTAGTGGGGTTGCCATTGTCCTTATTGGTTATCTCAAACATGCCATTCTTGTTCACCACCACAGACACAGAAGCCGCTGAATCCTTGTAATTACCTTTGAGTTTGGGATCTTTGACAATATTGGCATCGCGCTGGATGAGTTCGCGTAAATCCTCTGTGGTTTTGAATTGCCCAGTAGCAAGATCGGGTTTCACCCCCTTAGTGTAGCGGTATCTAAAAGCCGTAACACTCCCCTCTCCCTTAGTGAATTTGTCAAATACCCCCGTGCCCGCCTCTGTGATGACGATGTTTTTGACATGCTCATCGCCCTCCATGTTGTTCTTGTTCTCTAGGCGTAGCGTGCCATTGTCAATATAAGCTTCTACCCCCGTTTTGTCCTTCACCGCGTTGATCGCATCCTGAGCCGCGCTCAAGCTAGAGATTTTGCTAATCGTGGAGTCGTTGGTAAAAGAGATCTTCGTGCCATTGAGCTCTAAGGTGCTGTTATTCTTAGAAACATCGATCTCTTTGTTCATGCTCGCGCTCTTATAACTCACCCAGATACCTTGATCTTCATTGAGCAAGAACGCATCCCCATCTTCATTGAATAAACACCCCATGTCCTCGGCTAATTGAGTCAAATTCGTCGAAGAGTCGTATTGGGGTTTGACTCCATCAGCAGGGGTTTTGCTAGAGGAATCAAGCATGAAGATATTGCCGGTTTGATCGGCGTGGCGACCGGCATTTAAATTGGCGCGCATAGAGATTTTACTGCTAGAGCGCGCGGGCATGACCATGCCCGGATCGATGCGGATATTTTGTAAGGGCTTGGTGTTGTCAATTTTGAGCATGTCGGTTTCACTCCCCTTAGAGCCCATGTCCTTAGGATCGCGCACCCACCCTTGCACCACATACCCCCCCGTGGTTACCAAACTCCCCTCTGCGTCAAATAAGAATTCCCCACTGCGCGTAAAATTACGCGTAACCCCGCGATCGGGGCTAATGACAAAGAATCCATCGCCCTCGATGGCTAAGTCAGTTTTAACATCGGTGTTTTGCAAATTGCCTTGAGAAAAGATTTTTGTCGTGGCATCCACGCCCACACCCAAGCCCACAGAAAAATCATTTTGTCCTGCTAGCCCGTTTTTATAGGGGGCGGTGGCGATGAGTTTGACTTGGGAGAGCATATCTACAAAGGAGGCGCGGGAGTATTTAAAGCCCGTAGTGTTGACATTGGCGATGTTATTGCTCTCAATGTCTAAGGCGATTTGGTGGGCTTGCATCCCATTCACGCCAGACCATAGCGAACGGAGCATGGTGATCCTTTAATCAAAATTACCATGCCAAAAGCAAAGATTATTCCCTACCCTCCCATGTATCTAGGGCTTCTTGTAAAATGTCCTTCACACAGGTGATCCCCCCTGCTAGACTAAAAAGCCAGTATTTGTGTGCGTAAATCCATTCTAGCTGTTTGGCTTGCAAATCCTCTTGGGTTGGGGTGGGTTTGACCACAATCTTAGCGATGTCTAATTCTTGGTGAAAAATATAGGACTGGATCGCGTCATTAAAACACTGGTTGAATTTGACCTCTTCAAATAAGCCCTTGAGATCGTCAATTCTGCCACTCAGGTCTTCGATGCGTTTTAAATCCAAATTCTCCAATTCTTGCTTGGCGTTCAAGCCCTCAATCTCCTCTAAAAAAGCCATCACTTCCAAAAACAAAGCCTCTATCTTTTCCTTACACTCTTGGGCGTAGGCAATCGCATCTAAACAAGTGTTTCTAGCTTCCTCCAGCCAGCGCGCGCTGCGCTCTGGACTTGGGGGGTGAGTTTTAAGGGAGGTTTAGGCTCTAGGGCGGGTAAATCCGCTTTGATACGCGCGATTGCCTGCTCAAAACTCAATTCCAAAGTGCCCCTAATTCTAGCTCCGCCTTGCGTGGCGTTGATCACTTCTAAGTTATAGGGCGTGTGGTAAATGTCCTTTTCAAAGAAATCTAAAAAGAGTTTCCAAATGCGTGTGCTCTCTACCTGCCCCTCCCCGCCATAGGCTTCAATGAAAATCTTCTCTCCCTCATCTTTGGGCTTGATTTCTTGTGCGCCATAAATTGCCCCGTGCGCATGACTCTCTCCGCTGGGCGCAAAGCTCAAATCCTGCCCGATAAAAATACACCGTTTGAAACGCGCATGCACCACAAGCTCATAAGCCATGTTAGCCGCACTCATGCCAATGCCCAAATAGCCATAGTCGTGCAAATTAAACAAAGAGGTGTAGCCAAAGGGGCGCAAACTAAATTGAATCGTGCCCTTGCTAATAGCTTGGCGTAAGCTTGGGTGCACAATGGAGGTGATCGCAAAGATCACGCCCTCTTGCGCCTCTTTGGGGGTGTCTTGGTAAAATTTGGCACTAGCCTCCACGCGCTCCAAAGAAAAGACTAGATCGGGTTTGATTCCATGCGCGTGCAAAATGGGAAAGGACGCATCAATGCAAAAAAGCGTCGCATAAGGGGCAATTTCTTTGAGCAAGGGGAGTTGTTTATTCAAACTAGGTCCGGTAGAGACAATAATAGCGGTGTTATAGCGCGCGTTGCGCGCTTTGAGGGCTTGCACAAGGTTAATCAGCGTGGGGGTTTGCACCACAAAGGGTAGATTTTGCACATGGTGTTTGATCCCCACAATGGCATCCCTAGCGTCATTGCCCACGCCAATCACAGCGTTTTCAAGGGCTTTAATGAAGTGCTGGTTAATTTGTGTGAAATCTGGGGCGTAGCGTTCGTAATAGGGGTGGGTGATGATGAGTTCATAGACTTTAGCGTAAATTTTGGCGTGTTTGTCCATTAAAAATAGCGAGGCGATCAAAGGGTAATTGCACGCGCTAGAGTGGAGCAAAATGAGTCGATCGCTTTGTATCTCCTCGCTGAAGTCTAGTAAATTCAAAATGATGAAAAGAATTTCTAATTCTGGTTCGATCACTACAAGGCGTTTGAGTTGCTCCAAGCCCAAAAACAAGCGCATAAGCATTCCATTGCCTGCGCCATAAAAATAAAGATAGGGAATGTAGGCATAAGCCTTTAGCTCTTCAAAACGATTTAAATTCTCTTCTAAGGGTTTATGGGCAAATAGAGGCGTATTGGTAGAGATGTCCACGATATTGAACGCGTCTTGTTGCACAAAGACCTCGTATTTGAGATTACTCTTAAGCTTGCTCAACTCTAGGGCAAGTAGGGGGTCTTTAGCTTGCAACACCCCTAGATTTTTCTCATAAATACTCAAACCCAGTCCACCCCCTCTATTGCAAGAGTCTCAAGACATTTTGTTGCACCGCGTTAGCCTGTGCCATCGCAAAACTCCCACTCTGAGCCAAGATGTTATACTTGGAGAAGCTTGCGCTCTCCTCAGCAAAATCCACATCGCGGATTTGCGACTCGGCGGCTTTCACATTCACTTGGGTTACAGAGATGTTGTTGATCGTGGTAACCAATTCCATCTGCACAGAACCTAGATCGGAGCGAATCTTATCTAGCTGGATACGCGCGCTCTCTGCCATGTCCATCACCATCATCGCCCCGCGCAAACTGGTTACCCCTGCCCCAATCCCTTTGAGATTGAACGCCGCTTGGGCGGCATTGGCGTTCCCTCCGCTCGCGCTCGCCGCGTTGGCATCAAAAACCCCACGGATGTCTTGCAAATTCACCGTGTATTGGGCGACCCCTTGGGAGGAGTGCAAGCCGATATGGCTGAAATTCACCCCGCTGACGATGATGTCGCGCGCGTCCTCCCTAGTGAGAGTCAAGCGCCCCACAATGGCATGCCCATCGCCTGAAATGCCCTTGAAATTCCCCCCCCCAAAGACATGCCCAGAATTGCCTTGGGTGTGCACGGAGATCGCCCGTCCATCCGTGGATCGCAAGTTGATGCGCCCCTCAATATCTGTATAGGCTTCTACCCCCGTGCGCTCCTTAACAGAGTTGATCGCGTTGGTCAATCTCCCATCGCGGTCATTGTGTTGGACATCATTCACATTCCCGATCAACACCCCATTAATGGTTAAGCCCACCACAGTGCCCGACTCCACAGAATTCTGCCCCGTGCCCATCACCACCGCCGAAGCGCGCACGCCCAAAGCCACAGAATTTTTGTTGATCACATTCACCAGCGCGCCCAATCCCGTGCCAGCACTCGTGGAGATCTTCACCGACTCCAATTTGAAGTCGTTAACCCCATTGGTCTGCTTGAATCTAAGGGTAACTTCTTGGAGATTGTGCGCGCCCGCACTCACCTCCATCCCACCGCGATCCATCGCGGAGGTTTCAAAGCGCACATGCCCGATCTTATCTGAGCCCGTAGGACCAATAGAAGCCTTGATCGTAGTGTTTGAGTAAGCCCCAATTTGGAACTCTTTGTTAGAAAAACTCCCGGCTAAGAGTTGTTGCCCATTAAAACTCGTGGTGTTGGCGATATTGTCCAACTCTTCTAAGAGGCGTAAAATATCGCTTTGCAACGCCTTTCTGGTTTCAGCGGTTTGCCCATCTTGGGCAGCCTGCACGGCTTTAGTTTTCACCGTGTCTAAGATTTTGATCTGTTCGTCCATTGCCTTATCCGCGGTTTGCACCACCCCAATCGCATCGTTAGCGTTTTTAACCGCCTGCCCTAAGCTCGCGCTTTGGCTTCTCAAGCTATCCGCGATTGCCATCCCTGAGGCATCATCGGCAGCTTTATTAATGCGCAAGCCCGAACTCAATTTTTCTAAAGAAGTAGAGAGATCGCGGTTGTTGCGCACCCCGATAGTGTGTGCATTTAACGCAGCGACATTCGTATTGATTCTAAAACTCATCTTTGCATCCTTTGCGATAATATGCCCACGCAAAGCAATAGCTATTCCATGTTTTGCAGATCATCCATGCACCAAAATAGTTTATAATGCGGCAAAAACGAGGTATTTATGGCTAAACACACCAAACTCATCATTGTAGAATCCCCTACCAAAGCCAAGACAATCGCGCATTTCTTGGACAGTAATTATGAGATCATCGCCTCTAAAGGGCATGTGCGCGATTTGAGAAAATACGCGATGGGCATTAGCGTGCAAGATAACCAATTTATCCCCAAATACGCGGTGGATAAAGACCATAAAGAGATTGTCGCCCAGATTTTACAACGCTCTAAAGCCGCCAAAGAAGTTTACATCGCCACAGATGAGGACAGAGAGGGCGAGGCGATTGGCTACCACATTGCCTACCTCATCAACCAAGCCGGGCACAAATCCCAAGACCCCCTGGAGGAAATGCGCGCTTTGCAAGCCCAAATCCAGCCCAAAGCCCCCCATAACCCCATCTTTGCCTTCCCGCGCATTGTTTTTCATGAAATCACCAAATCGGCTATTTTACACGCGCTCAAGCACCCTAAAACCCTAGATATACATAAAATTAACGCCCAACTAGCCCGCAGACTTCTAGATCGCATTGTGGGCTTTAGTTTGAGTTCTCTACTAGCCTCTAAAATTTCTAGGGGCTTGAGCGCTGGGCGGGTGCAAAGCGCAACTCTTAAACTCATCGTGGATCGCGAACGCGAGATACAGGCTTTTAAACCCATTACTTATTACCAAATTGAGGGGGTAATGGGGGGGGTTAAGGTGGAGTTGCAAAGCTACCAGCACGAAAAGCTCAAAAAACAAGCTCTTAGGGATTTGCAAAAAGCCTTAGAAATGGTGGCTAAATTGCGCGATCAAAGCTACCAAGTTAGCAACATCGATACCAAAGAGAAAAACACCCCCACGCCCCCTCCCTTTATGACCTCAACCCTGCAACAAAGCGCCTCCAGCCAACTGGGCTATAGCCCCTCAAAAACCATGAGCATTGCCCAAAAACTCTATGAGGGGGTAATGACCCCGCAGGGGGCTAGCGGGGTGATCACCTATATGCGCACAGATAGCCTCAACATCGCCAAAGAGGCTATAGAGGGCGCGCGCGCCTTTATTGAAAAAACTTATGGCGCGCCCTTTTTACCCAAAAAGCCCAAAACTTACACCTCCAAAAACAAGAGCGCTCAAGAAGCCCATGAGGCGATTCGCCCCACTAATTTAGACTTCACCCCCAGCGTGGCTAAAGCCTATCTCAAGCCTGAAGAGCATAAGGTCTATACCTTGATTTACCAACGCTTTTTAGCCTCCCAAATGAGCGATGCGCGTTTTGAAAACCAAAGCGTGTATTTTGCTAATGAAAAGCTAGGGGCGATCTTTAAAGCCAGTGGGCGCAAGTTGCTCTTTGAGGGTTTTTACAAAGTTTTAGGCGAGGTGGATAAGGACATGCTCTTGCCCGCTTTCAAGCTCCACCAAATAGTGCGCACAGAGGCTTTAGAGGCTAAAGAGTGCACCACCCAGCCCCCCGCGCGCTACTCAGAGGCTTCTTTGATCAAAACTTTAGAGAGTTTGGGCATTGGGCGACCTAGCACCTACGCGCCCACCATCGCCCTACTACTTAGCCGCGACTATGTGTCCTTGCAACAAAAACAGCTCACCCCCACCCCCAGTGCCTTTAGCGTGATTGAGATTTTAGAAACACACTTTAGCCAGATTGTGAATACCACCTTTAGTGCCGGGTTAGAAGACAAATTAGACGCGATTGCTAGCCACCAACTAGGTTGGCAACAAATGCTTTTAGACTTCTACACCCCCTTTATGGCGCAAATTGAGGAGGGCAAGCTCAATATTGTCTCTCAAAAAGTGAGTGTCCCCACAGGAGAGGCATGCCCGCAGTGTGGCGCGGATTTGGTGCAAAGAGTGGGGAGGTATGGGGAGTTTGTGGCATGCAGTGGCTATCCTAAATGCAAATATATCAAGTATGAAGAAAACGCAGATTTGGGCGTGTGTGAGAAGTGCGGCGCGCCCATGGTGAGCAAGAAGGGGCGTTTTGGGGCGTTTGTGGCGTGCAGCGCTTATCCCACTTGTAAAAATATCCGCAACACAGAAACTAAAAACACCCCCCCTCTTGCCAAGTGCCCACAATGTGGGGGCGATGTGCGCGCTAAAAGAGGTAGAAAGGGGATGTTTTATGGTTGTGATAATTACCCTAGCTGTAAATTCATTTCTAATTACAAACCTGACTCTCAGCCATGTGAGGAGTGTGGGGGCTTGCGCGTGCTCAAAATCTATAAGAAAAAACCCAGCGTGTCAGAGTGTCTAAAATGCCATGCCCAAGAGATAATCCCAAATGAGGAGGCATGAATGGGAATTGTCTTTGGTCCTTTGCAATCCCGGCGTTTTGGGTGGTCTTTGGGGATTGATGTAAGCGGAGAGATGAAACAATGTAATTTTAATTGTGTTTACTGCGAACTCAAGGCGCACAAGCCTGTAGATAAAATGGCGCATGTGATCCCCCTGCCTGCCCTCTTAGAAGCGGTGCATGGCGCCTTGCAAATTCACAAAAACACCCCCCTAGATGTGCTCACCACAACTGCCAATGGCGAACCCACACTCTACCCTCATCTCTATGAGTTTATCACCCAACTTCAAACCCCTCCCGGACTTAAGACTTTGATTTTGAGCAATGGATCGCGCTTTGGCGATCCTGAGGTGCAAAAAGCCTTGTTGCGCTATGACATCGTGAAATTCTCTTTGGATGCGGCTGTGCCTAAGGCGTTTGCTAAGGTGGATAAACCCAGCGCAAGCATTTGCCTAGAACATCTCTTAGAGGGGATTGCAGATTTTAGCGCGCGCTATGAGGGCATGTTAGTAGCTGAGGTGTTATTAGTCAAGGGGGTTAATGATAGCTTGGAAAATATCCAAGCTATCGCGCGCTTTTTGCGCCAAATTAGAATTGCGCGCGTGGATTTGAGCACCATCGATCGCCCCCCCTCCCATAATGCTAAACCTTTAAGCCCAGAGGCGTTATTAGCCATCGCAGCGCATTTTGAGGGTTTGCCGGTCAGTTTAGCCCTGCGCGCACACTCCCCTAGCACTCTTGCTTTGCAAATGCTAGACCCATGCGCCTTTTTAGCGTTGCTAGAACGCCGCCCTTTAAGCACACCAGAGGCGCGCAACTACCTCTCAGACAAAGATTTAAACACCCTATTACAAGAGGGAAAGGTGCGCTTGAGAAAAATTGGCGCGCTGGATTTTTACTACCATGCTTAATAAAGCGGGGTCTAGATCGCATATTGCTTGAAAAAGGCGTGCAAGCGCGTGTAAATCTCCTCTGTGCGCGCCTCTATGTCGGTTTGTAGCCAATCGCTTTGGGGGAGTTTGGCTAAATCTTGGGCTTCTAGGAATTTGGATTTAGCGTATTGGGCTTTTTTATCATCAAAATACCCATTGCTGGCTTTGATATTAAGGGGTTTTTCTAGCAATATTTTATTGCCAATGGATTCGATAAAGGGCTTGGCTTTGATCTTGTCCCAGCCGGTGTAATTTTTGCGCCACTGCGTGGTTTGGGGGAAGATGTGCTCGATCTCGCGTTTCTCGCACCCCTCTAGTATTTGCTGTGGGTATTTTAAATATAAATTGAGGGCTAGCAGGGCTTTGGTGAGTTTTTTGCTGGATTGCGCGCCATCAAATTGGGCGCGGAAAGTGCGGTTGTTCTTTGTGCAGAGAAGTTTACCCGCCAAAATATCCTGACTTTGGGCTTGGAAATCCATAGTGCCACTTTGGTATAAGGAAGTGTAGGCGTTGTGAATCAAAGTCTTGAGCTTAATGGTGTTTTTGCTGATCGTATAGAGCAAGAAATGTGCGCACAGACGCATTAAAAGTTCCTCATGGTTTTTGAGATAATCCTTACCCCTATCTAGGCAATACATGTAGTAAGCGCAATCTAAATATTTCCAATGTTCGTTATCGATAAGTCCTAGGACACTATAAAACTGCTTCGATCGAAGAGTATAGCGACTTCCTGCATACCAATACTGCTTGATCTTGGTAATGTTTTGCATGACAACGCCATCTTTTAAAATCCCCCTGTGTTTATCAAGAAAAAAAGATCGCAAGCTAATTTCACGGCTTTTATCTTTATGTTGGGCGCGCACCACATGCATGCAGAGTCTAAATAGAAATTCCATATTAGTTTTATACTCCAACTCTTTCCATTGTTGGAGAAACTCTTGGCGTTCTTGATCTTTTTTGTGGGCGAAAATCACGCTCCTAAAAATGTCTACATCCCTCAAGGGAAGCCCGCGATCATTTAAGGTGTTGAAGACACGCAAAGCGTATTCAAAACGCCTCTCTTCATCATGCCCCTCGCATTCCACAGGAAGCACAATGCAACCATGCAACACACACACGCAAAGATCGCAAAAATCATCGGGATATTCTTTAGCGAATTCATCTAATTGTTGGCAAAAATAGTGGTAATTCTTCTCATAATTAGAGATAATCTCCCCCTCCTCCTCCTGCACCAACCCCTTGTTTTGTAAAATGTCCTGCAATATTCTCCCCCCCACATCGCCCAATGCCTCACTGCGTAAATTAGGGGTGTTATAATGGGGGTTGCCCGTGATTTTATCAATATCCCATAAACAAGAAGCGATGTCATCGATAAGTCTTTTACTCTTAGCGTTATTGCCACTAACCAGCTTGGTATGCATCGCCTTGAGGAGTAACATTAAGGTCGTGGTGCGCTGTTGCCCATCGACGATGTGCTGTTCTCTATTGAGCGGATACATCACCATAGAACCTAGAAAATAAGGGTTTTCCTCAAAAAGATGAGGGCTGTTTTCTTTGCCATCTAAAAAGAACGCCAAAATATCTTCCCAAAGCTGTTCGCACTGCTCTTCTTCCCAGACATAGGGTCTTTGGTAGGGGGGAATCACAAACTTATTTTTAGAGAGATGCTCCAAGACACTCTTTTGCTCTGTTTTCATTGTAATCACAAGTGCCTCCTTTAGCCAAGTAAGCCATGCTAATGCGCCCTTGCTTAAAGCGCACTTACTAAGCGCGCCCCCTAAATCCTACAAACTTGACTACACACACCAAAATAAGGAGTCAGCAGCAAGGATCATAAGCCCTTTTAGCGCGCTTTTGGGCACTAAAAGAGGTGGAATTACTCAAATCCCCATGCCCTTAGCCACCTTAGAGCCAGCGACTTTAATTTTTTCCATAGAGTCTTTGCTCTCACAAGAGAGCGCGACTGTTTTGTCTGCCTCCTGTGTCCCCGCATCGATGTTAACCACCACTTGCGCGGTGATTTCAAAAATCGCGCTAATAATGCCCCCAATTTCTGCTACCGATTTGCCTGTGCGCTCGGCTAATTTGCGCACTTCATCAGCCACCACCGCAAAACCTCTGCCATGCTCACCTGCCCGGGCGGCTTCAATGGCGGCATTGAGGGCTAATAAATTGGTTTGATCGGCGATGTCCTTAATGGTCTGGGTGATGCTAGAAATGGATTCAGATTGGCTTTTGAGCGTGCTCACTAGGTCCGCGCTGTTTTTCATGGTCTCTGCTACGCCTTGGATACTCTGCGTGGTTTTTTCGATCACCGCGACTCCATGGTCGGTCAAGTCTTGATTTTCTTTGATCAAATCTAAGGTCATTAGAATCTTTTCCTCTTTGGGGGTTACATCCCAAGCAAATTTGATAATCTTGTAAATCTTGCCCTCAGTGTTAAAAACCGGGTTATAACTGGCTTCTAAATACACCTTTTTCCCCTTTTTATTGAGGCGCACAAAGGTGCCACGGGTAAAGTCCCCAGCGATTAAGCGATCCCAAAAGGCTTCGTATTCCGGGCTTTTCACATACTCAGATTCACAAAACATGGCATGCTTCTTCCCCTTGATTTCCTCTAGACTATAGCCCATGAGGTCTAAAAAGTTGTCATTAGCCATGAGGACTTGGCGTTCTGTGTCAAACTCAATTAGAGCCATGCTCACCAAAGCGGCGTTGTAGATGGATTTCAAGTCATTGAGCTCGAGAATTTTACTGGTTACATCTGTGGCGAATTTCACCACCTTGATAACCTTGCCTTGCGCGTCTAAAATGGGGTTATAGGTGGCTTCTAAGTAAAGGGGTTTTTTCTCTTTAGTGAGGCGTTTGAAAGTGCCTATTTTGAAAAGCCCATTGGCTAAATCTTGCCAAGCATGCGCGTATTTAGGGGAACGCACAGATTCAGGATCGCAAAACATGCTGTGGTGCTTGCCCCTCACTTCTTCCAAGCTATAGCCCATGAGCCTTAAAAAGTTATCATTGGCTTCGAGCACCACCCCAGAGGGGTCAAATGCGATCACGGCCATGGATTTATGGATAGCTGTAAAAATGCCCTCTAAATCGGCGTTCTTTGTGCGCAGCGCAACGATGAGCTGTTCTTGTTCTGCGCTGTGTTGTTGCTGGTGCCCCACATTGAAAAAACCCATGCTAGCCTCCTAAAATGATTTTACTTTTGAGAATTTTAGCTAGAAAGTCGTTATAGAAATCTTATAAGCGCGCAAAGATAAAATACGGAGGGATACGCACAACTTCAAAGGGCAATACAGGAGTAAAGGATCTCTGCTTTACCAAACCTCTCAATGCGGGGTTTTGTGCTTAAAGCCCCAAAATACCAATACCGCCACCACATTAGCCACAGCCAGAAAGATAATGGCAAAAAATAGAATGTAGTCGTGGTTAGCAGACATATCTGGGTAAAAATGCTTGCCTAAGGTCTTTGCACCATCCACAATGGGAGTGATCAAAATCCATGCCAGAAACCCAGAGAGCAAAGCACTCATGCTATGCCAGGATAGGAAGGTAGTCTTTTGAGCTTCAGGAGCGCAAGCCTGCCAATAGGCTAGATCAATGGCATCAACAATCACTTCTAGGATACTGCAAAGTATTAAAAAGGGGACAATCGCCCAAAAATTGATGGGTAAAATTTTAGTGAGCACCAGCACAAAAGCAATGATGAGCACAAAGCCTTGAGAGAGAGTTAGCAAAAGCACGGCGCGAACTTTGCGCTTTACATTGCCAATAGCCGAGATGATGAAACTCCTCCCTAAAGACCCCGCTGTCAGCAAGCCTATTAAAAGCCCCGTAATCTCAGAAGAAAAGAGATCGATGCTCACGGGCAAGATGATTTTATTAGCGATCCCAGCAAAGATATTGGCGATTAAAGCAAAAATAGCATAAGCAAAAATGGGGTGGGATCGCAAAATCTTAAACCCCCCTAGAAAGGAGACACTGGGGGTTGTGGCTACTGGGCTTGAGTTACTATTCTTAGCCCATAGCCAATCTATACAACACAAAAACGCAAGCAGGGCGCACCCTAGTTGGATCAAAGCTAGATTAGCGATGCCCAAAGGTTTTAATAAGAACCCCGCTAGAATGGGGGCGATGAGAGTGGCGCTAAAATAGGAGGCTTTGATCAAACCATTGACGCGCTCGTAATTCTTAGATGTAGCAAAGGACATTTGTATACTCTTGCTTGCAGGTCCTAGCAACGCCCCTCCCACACCATGAATCACGAGGATCAAAATTAGAAAATAAAAATTCATCTGCGCTTTTAAAATGAAATATTGCATGACGCTTAAGGCGATCAAACAGAGACGAAATATTTGCACGCTGAATTTGGGGTTATAACGCTCCATGAGCGCGCCCACTTTGGGCAAAAATGGCAGGGCAATCAAGGAAGATAACATCATAAAAAAGCCCAGTTGGGCGAATTGGGCAATGGAGCCCGAGCTTTCATAGACCCATAACATCAGCCCTACGCTAAAGATAGAACCCCCTAGTGCGTAGATGAAGATAGAGAACAAATAGCGTAGTAACACTAAGCGACCTTTGAGCCATCATTAAAAAGTAGACTCTCCCGTGGATGAACACGGGCTTGTTGGTGGTGGATGGACATCACTGCCCTTGGCGCACCCGCGTAATACTTTGTCCCCCCAAGCCATAATTATCCGTGTCGATCTCTTCAATGATCACCACGGTAGAAGCCTTGTTTTTATTGAGGACTTGGACTAATACATCTGTAACCCCGGCGATCAACGCCTCTTTTTGCTCTTTAGTGGGACCATCTTCTTTAGTGATTTTAATGTTGACAAAGGGCACGATCTCTCCTTAGCAAGCCATTAGACATGATTCTAACATTTGCATGTTAATGGCGCACAAGATTTATCTATCATGAAAACGCGGATTCTCGCCTGCTTTTTTAATAATCTGCCCCGGGCATGGGCGTGGCGTTTTTTAGCGGGGTTGGCTTCTAGGGCTTTGGTGGTGTTGGCTACTCCTTTGTCCTTAAGTCTTGTTAAGAGAAAAGCGATCGAGCGCGATCGGCTAGATAAAAATTAATGATAATTAAATACCCGTGTATCTCTTGTGGCAATTAGACAAATAACCTGCCGGTTAGCATCAATGTAATTTCTGCCACTTCTCTAACGCTAAAGTTGCATCCTTGTTCCCAAACTCCACCGCTTTTTTCAAATATTCTAACCCTTGTTGTTCGTCTTTGGCTGTGCCCAAACCCTCTAAATAGGCTTGAGCTAGAGCATAAAGAGTTTTGCCTAGAGTTTGGGTATCTATTTTAGATTGTTTAGCGCGCTTATAGTCAAAGTCGCTAGGGTGTAAGAGTTTAAGATCACACACTTTATAATGCGAATCAATGTTCAAGCTCAGTTGCCACTTATCGCTCGTGTCGTGTTCAAATTTTGTTCCCGAAGCGGGCATGCACCCTTTGGCAAATAACAAGATATTTTGATACAACTTGAATTTAGAGGCGGAGGGATCGCCCTGCTCGATAACATGGCGTGCTTTTAACGCGTGGGTGTTGATCAAAAAAGCGAGCTGGTAAAACGCATAAAAAGCGCGATTGGCTAAATCATTGAAAGTTTGGTGCGCATAATTATCAGCCACAGAGCGATCCACTGTCCAGAGAATCTCACCATTCCACATTGGCATGCGATAATAACCACTCAACACATAGCGCAATCCTAAAAAACGATCAAAACCCAAGCCGTAGTAAAGACCTGCTTGGTTAAAGTCCTGCTTCACTCCCTTGCCCTCAAAATATAAATCAGCCAAGAGAAAGGTTCCCATAATGCTGTGCAAATTGCTAGCTTGGCTATACAGCCTAGCAGCCCTTTTGTAATCTTGGCGCTTCTTGGCTTGCTTGGCTAGTTCTAGTAAGCGATCCATATCTTTAAGCGCGTCTTGGTTTTGCAAATCCACGGCACTTGCTAAAAATTGCTGGGCTTTTTTAGGGTTTTTGGGCACGATTTTGCCCTTTTTATAAGCCTTGCCCACATAGTAAAGCGCATCGCTTAATTGAGGAATGTCCTCAAAGCGATTCCACCCATAGTCATAAGAGGAGTAGGAGCCAAGTAACTTAAGACACCGCTTGTGTCCAAAGCGCCAATCTTTAGAGATAGGATAGCAGGCATTATCAGCCTTATAGACCAATACTCTTTGGTAGAGATCAAAGGCTTTTTTAGGGTTTTTGGGTGTCCCTAAACCCTTAGCATACATGCCCGCTAATTTAAAGCCCGCGCGTATTGCGGCCTCATACTCATAAGAACCATCCCCCACTGTGTAACCTTGTGGAATGGGACCTATAAAATTTAAGATAGCCTGCTGGTAGTAAAATTTGGCTTTGGCATAATTACGCTTTATCCCCCCATCCCCAGCCAAATAGCGATCTGCCAAAAACTCTGCCCCCATCGCGCTGCCCGCTTGATTGAGCTTGTGGTATATCCTCAGCGCTTTTTTATACTCCTTATTGTCAAAGGCGATCCAACCATCTTTCATCATGTATTCATAGGATGTTGGGCTAGATTTAGCCCACCCTACACTTAAAAACACCCACAATGCCCACAACACCCCTTTGAACACAATGCGTCCTTTTTGCGCGCATTATAACTAAAGCAGACAAATTTCAAATCTACTTATAAACTAGAAAGTATTTTAAATATATTACTTTATTAAAGTTTAGTCTATATATATAAAGTTATGGGATAAAAATCCCTAAATTTTAGCAATATTTGAAAAGTAATGCTAAATTTTGCAAATTTCATGCTATAATGCGCTTGGTTTAAAACATGGCAAGAAAGGTTAGTGAATGGGTGCTAAAAAAGAGTGGCTCTTAGAAGCGTGCATTAGAGCGTATTTGAATAGCCACACGCCCATTGGCTCAGAGAGTTTGCGCCTCTTTTTACGCGCCCACCAAAATAAGCATATCTCCTCAGCGACCATCCGCAACCACTTCAAACGGCTCACCAAACAAGGGGTGTTGTGCCAAAGCCATAGCAGTGCGGGGCGCATCCCCACAAATCAAGCACTCAAGGATTATTGGCGCGCCAAACTCAACCCCTATACCCCCCTAGAGGTGGATTTGAGTCGTTTGGAACAAGCCAGCGCGCGCTATGGGATTTGTAGCATTGTGGAACTCTATGAAAAGGCGCGCTTGCAAGCCGTGCACAACCACGCGCACAAGTGGTTGATCTTGGATTTTGGGGCGTTGCAAATCTCTTTGGACTACCACAGGAAATTAGAGGGCTTTATCAGCGCGCTAATTGGGCTAGAATGCCAAGCGATTCGCCAGATCGCCCTCTCTGTGTGCGCCATGCGCTTGGCTAGGCAGATCGAGCATTTCTACCAAAAGCGGCTTTATTTTGGGTTGGGGTTTTTGATCCCCTTGAGCGCTCAAGGGGATCAAGGGCTTTTGCTAGAGATGTTGGGGGGGCGCATTTTTAGGTATTTAAAAGAGGGCTTGTATTTTGAAAGTCTATTGCCCTTGGTTTTTTGGGGGTGTTGCAACCCATTAAAACCCAAGGGGAGGAGACAAAAATGCTATGCGTGGGGGGGTTGGAGCAGAATTTTGAGGGCTTCTACCACGCCATCGCGCATGCATCTTAATAAAGGGAGAACATGGAAGAACAACCAGAAGAAACACAGCAACTAGAGAGCACCCCTCAAGAGGAGGCACCTCCGCTGGGCATTGACTACCAAGCCAAATTCAAAGAGGCGCAGGATTTGTATGTGCGCACCCATGCGGATTTTGAAAATGCCAAGAAAAGGCTAGAGAAAGACAAGGCGATGGCTTTAGAATACGCCTATGAAAAGATCGCTAGCGATCTCTTGCCCGTGATTGACGCGTTGCATGCCGCCTTGCAGAGCGCGCAAAGAGAGGAGGAAAGCAGAGAGACACAGCCCATCTCTAAGGGCTTAGAACTCACCTTGCATAAAATGCACGAAGTGTTGGCTAAACATGGCATTGAGTGCGTGGAGTGCGTGGCGGAGTTTGACCCCAGCGTGCATAATGCGGTCATGCATGTGAGCGCAGAACACAAGCAAGAGGGGGAGATTGTGGAGGTGTTTCAAAAAGGCTACAAATATAAAGAGCGCTTGTTGCGCCCTGCGATGGTGAGCATCGCTAAAAATACTTAATCTTAACACAAAGGATACAATATGGCAAAAGTGATCGGCATCGATCTAGGCACAACCAACTCCGCGATGGCGGTTTATGAGGGCAATGAGGCAAAAATCATCGCCAACAAAGAGGGCAAAAACACCACCCCCTCTATTGTAGCTTTCACAGACAAGGGAGAGATTTTAGTGGGCGAGAGTGCCAAACGCCAAGCCATCACCAACCCTGAAAAAACAATCTATTCTATCAAGCGCATCATGGGCTTGATGAGCAATGAGGACAAAGCCCAAGAGGCAAAAAAACGCCTGCCCTATAAGATTGTGGATCGCAATGGGGCATGCGCCATTGAGATCGCCGGCAAGATCTACACCCCCCAAGAGATTTCTGCCAAAATTTTGATGAAGCTCAAAGAGGATGCGCAAAGCTACTTGGGCGAAGAAGTCAATGAAGCGGTGATCACCGTGCCCGCTTACTTTAATGACAGCCAAAGAAAAGCCACCAAAGAGGCAGGCACAATCGCTGGGCTAAATGTCTTGCGCATCATCAACGAGCCCACTTCTGCGGCTTTGGCTTATGGCTTGGACAAAAAAGAGTCGGAAAAAATCATGGTCTATGACTTGGGCGGGGGCACTTTTGATGTGACCGTGTTAGAAACCGGGGACAATGTGGTAGAAGTGCTTGCCACAGGCGGGGATGCGTTTTTGGGCGGGGATGACTTTGACAACCGCA
The DNA here is from genome assembly GCF_003660285.1 of Helicobacter labacensis. GTDB lineage: Bacteria > Campylobacterota > Campylobacteria > Campylobacterales > Helicobacteraceae > Helicobacter > Helicobacter labacensis. Next base: position 24,555 of record NZ_QXQQ01000010.1, read on the forward strand.
TCATTGACTTCATCGCCAAAGAATTTCAAAGCGAAAGCGGGATCGACATCAAAAAGGACATCATGGCTTTGCAACGCTTGAAAGAAGCGAGCGAAAACGCCAAAAAGGAGCTCAGTTCGGCTAACGAAACCGAAATCAATTTGCCCTTCATCACCGCAGATGCCAGCGGACCTAAACACTTGGTGAAAAAACTCAGCCGCGCTAAATTTGAAAGCCTCATTGAGGATCTCATTGAGGAGACCATTAGCAAGATTGATAGCGTGATCGAAGATGCCGGCTTGAGCAAGGCAGACATCGCTGAGGTGGTGTTGGTGGGCGGTTCTACGCGTATCCCCAAAGTCCAAGAGAGGGTCAAAAGCTTCATCAACAAAGAGCTCAATAAGTCCGTCAATCCCGATGAAGTTGTGGCGGTAGGAGCGAGCATCCAAGCAGGCGTGCTCAAAGGCGATGTCAAAGATGTCTTGCTCTTAGATGTGATCCCACTTAGTCTTGGCATTGAAACCTTGGGGGGCGTGATGACAAAGGTCATTGAAAAGGGCACTACCATCCCGGCTAAAAAAGCCCAAGTTTTCTCCACGGCTGAGGACAACCAACCCGCCGTCTCTATTCTAGTCTTGCAGGGTGAGAGAGAATTTGCCAAAGACAACAAATCTTTGGGCAAATTTGACTTGACCGGGATTGCCCCAGCCCCCCGTGGTGTGCCCCAAATTGAGGTTACCTTTGACATTGATGCCAATGGGATTTTGACCGTTTCAGCCAAAGACAAAAATACCGGCAAATCCCAAGAGATCAAAATCTCTGGCTCAAGTGGTTTGAGCGAGAGTGAGATCGAAAAAATGGTCAAAGACGCGGAGTTGCACAAAGAGGAGGATGCGCGCCGTAAAGCGGTGGTAGAGGCTAAAAACCAAGCCGAAAGCTTGGCGCACCAAACCAAAAAAAGCCTAGAGGAGCACAAAGCCAATCTAGAATCTAGCGAGGTGGAGAAAATCCAAGCCGCTTTGGACGACTTAGAGAGCGCGCTCAAGGATGAAAACGCCACCAAAGAGATGTTGGAGGCTAAGATGAAGCGCTTGGGCGAGGTTTCAGCCAAACTCACCGAGGCGATGATGAAGAAGGATCAAAACGCCCAGCAAAGCAAGAAAAAAGATGAGGATGTGATCGATGCGGAAGTGGAGGACGCTAGAAGGTAGCCATCAAGCAACTATGCAAACCTACAGCCAACGCCCCACCCACTAGGGGGGCGATAAAGGGGATGTAGCTGTAAGCAAAATCGGGGGACACTTTCAAGGGCAGGAGGGCTAGCACAATCCTAGGTCCCATGTCCCTAGCCGGGTTGATCGCATACCCGGTGGTAGAACCCAAAGACAACCCAATCGCCCACACCAATAGCGCTACAGGTAGTGCCCCCAAACTCCCCAAGCCGATCTTAGCGCTGGGGTCTTGGGTGTGGATGGAGGGGTCGCTAAAATGCAAGATCACAAAGATCAGCACAAAGGCTCCGATTAACTCACTCAAAAAATTAGACATGGGGTTTCTAAGGGCTGGCTCCGTGCAAAAGCACGCCCGTTTAGCCGAAGCGTCCTTGGTGATCTTAAAATGTTCGTAATAAAGCGCATACACCAGCAAGGCTCCTAACATCGCGCCTAAAAATTCCCCACTGAGGTATAGGGGCAAATGCGCCCAACTCACTTTACCCAGCAAAACTAAACTGAGTGTTACCACCGGGTTTAAATGCGCCCCGCTATGAGGTCCAGCCACCACCACCCCCACAAAGACAGCAAAACCCCATGCCGTGGTGATCACCATCCACTGGGCAGCCCCTGCCCCCCCGCACTTTGTGCCCTCCAAACAGCATGCAGCCACCACCCCATTACCCAGCAAGATCATCAAAGCCGTCCCCAAGAGTTCGTAAAGAAAAATCTCCATGCTCCACCCCCTAAGCCAACCAATGCCTAGAGGCTTGCACTGCCTTATCCCAAAAACGCAACATCTCCTTGATCTTCTCCCTGTCTAGCTGGGGGTTAAAGATTTGCTGGATTGCCCATAGGGACTGAATTTCTTCTAAATTCCGGTAAAAACCCACGGCTAGCCCAGCCAAATAGCCCGCACCCAGCGCGGTGGTTTCAATATTTTGGGGGCGCACGATTTGCGCATCGCAAATATCCGCTTGGATTTGCATCAAACAATCGCTTGCGCTAGCCCCCCCATCTACGCGGATCTGCTTAGCTTGCGTGCGCGCGTCCTTTTGCATTTCTTGGATAATATCACGCACCTGAAAGGCGATCCCCTCTAGGATCGCGCGCGCAATGTGCCCATCTGTCGTGCCACGCGTGATCCCAAAAATACTTCCCCTAGCGTATTGATCCCAGTAAGGCGCGCCTAAACCCGTAAAAGCGGGCACGATATACACCCCCCCATTGTCTTGCACCTTAGTAGCTAGGTTATTGATGTCTGCAGCGCTATCAATCATGCGCACCCCATCACGCAACCACTGGATAGCCGCCCCGCCCACAAATACCCCCCCCTCTAGAGCGTAGCTGGTTTTACCTCCCACTTGCCAAGCGATGGTGCTTAGTAAATTGTTTTGGCTACTTACGGGCTTATCCCCAGTGTGCATGAGTAAAAAACAACCCGTGCCATAGGTGCTTTTGATAAGTCCGGGCTCCGTGCACATCTGCCCAAATAAGGCGGCTTGTTGATCTCCAGCCATTCCGGCAATGGGGATGGCGCACTCCACCCAGCGCGTGGCGGTGTGCCCATAGACTTCACTAGAGGATTTGACTTCTGGTAAAAGCGCAGCAGGGATATCAAAGAATTCTAGAAGTTCTGTGTCCCATTGCAAGGTGTGGATATTGTAAAGCATGGTGCGGCTAGCATTGCTAGGATCAGTGGCGTGCACTTGGTGGCGGGTGAGATTGTAGAGTAACCACGAATCAATAGTCCCAAAACACAGATCGCCCGCTTGGGCTTTGGCACGCGCCCCGGGCACATGTTCTAACAACCACTGGATTTTAGTCGCCGAAAAATACGCGTCCACCACTAGACCGGTCTTGTCATAAATCCATTGTTTTCGCGTCTTTTTTAAGGCTTCGCACACATCGGCGGTGCGGTGATCTTGCCACACGATGGCGTTGTAAATGGGTTGCGCGCTGGCGCGATCCCAAATAACAGTCGTTTCGCGTTGGTTGGTGATCCCAATGGCAGCGATATGCTTGGCATCTAAATTGGCTTGGGCTAAAGCCTCTGTGAGCGTGGCAATCTGGCTAGCCCAAATTTCTTTAGGGTCGTGTTCCACCCAACCGGGCTTGGGAAAAATCTGTTTGAAAGGCTTTTGCGCCATAGAAACAACACGCCCCTGCTTGTCAAAAATCAAGGTGCGCGAGGAAGTGGTGCCCTGATCTAGGGCCATTAAATAGGCTGGCATAATTCTCCTTATTCCAAGATGTAGGCGCGCGCAAGAGCTTGAAAGTCTGCGATCTCTTGGGTGGTCTTCTCCACACTCCAGCCCCAATACTCGCCTATGAACTGCCCCACAGACATGGCGCAACCATAAGCGGCACGCGCGTCCAAGAGCAAGAGGCGTATACGCCTTGAGAGCACATCTTCTAAACTATAAGCCATCTCATGTTCTAGTGCCCAAAACACTTGCGCATAACTATAGGGGTAATTAGGGTGGATGAGGCGCGCAAGAGCGGGGTTGGTGCGCTCCAACTCTAAGAGGGTTTGGGCTTGGCTACCATAGACTTTTAAGCGTGAATCTAGCGCATCTGTGGTGTAGGCGTATAGCTTTAAAGTTTGGGTTTGGCAAGTTTTAGGGGGGAGTAAACCCTGTTTGATGCACGCATCTAGGGTTTCTTGTGCCATACGCCTATAGGTTGTCCACTTGCCCCCGTTCAAATGCACCAAGCCACTAGGGGCGATGTAAATTTTATAACTCCTAGAAATCTGTTTGGTCGCGCGCGCGTGGTTGGAAGAAATCAAGGGTCTAAGCCCCACAAAGACAGAGAGCACATCTTGTCTTTTAGGGGGCTGTTCTAAATACTGGGCTAGAGTGTCTAGAAGAAAGTCAACTTCTTCTTCTAGGGGGAGGGGATTGTAGCTGACTTCTTGGATGGGGGTGTCTGTTGTGCCCACCAGCAATTTACCATGCCAAGGAATGGCAAATAACACGCGCCCATCAGGGGTCTTAGGAATCATCAACGCGTGCTTGGAGGGCAGGAATTTAGAATCTAGCACAAGGTGGATACCTTGACTGGGGGTGATCTGGTTTTGCGTGGTGCTGGGGTCCATTTGGTTGATAGCTTGGCTAAATACCCCTGTGGCGTTGATCACGCATGGGGCGTGCAAGGTAAAAGTCTGTTCCCCCAAGCGATCCTGCGCGCCCACCCCACAAATCTTTTGATCCGCGTCAAAGAGGAGGCGATCTGCTGGCATGTAATTGAGTAAGCTAGCCCCATGCGCATGCGCACTCAACGCCAAAGTGATCCCCAATCTAGCGTCATCAAATTGCCCATCATAATAGCGCACGGCGTGCTGGCATGCTTGAGGACGCACCCCGGGCAACAAGCCATCGGGCTTAAAAATGACATCCGTGCCATGCGCCTGCCACTTGCCCGCCATTAAAGCGTAGAGTTTTAAGCCTAGCCCATAAAAAAGTGTGTGCCCCCAGTGGGCGCACGGGATCACAAAGCCCTGCCACGCGCACAAATGTGGGGCGTTTTCGATCAAAGCTCCTCGTTCGTGCAGGGCTTCATACACTAGGCTAAAATCCCCCTGGGCTAGGTAGCGCACCCCCCCATGCAAGAGTTTGGTAGAACGGCTCGAAGTGCCCTGAGTGAAATCGCGCGCTTCTAATAGGAGGGTCTTATACCCCCGCGTTGCTCCATCTAGGGCTAGCCCCAAGCCACTTGCCCCCCCTCCAATGATGATCAAATCCCATTTGCTCTCTTGTAGGTTCTCTATCTGTCTTGCGCGTTGCATCAAAGCCCCAACTTTATGATACTGAAGTGTTGGGTGTGATGGTTAACTAAATGTTAATAGCATCTTGACACTCCCATACTTTTATGCCACCATGGGCAATATTGACACTAGGATTACCATGTTGTTATTTAGATTAAGGCGTTTTGTGGGGTTATTGGTGTGCCTTGCGGGTGCTTTGGGCGCGGAGAAAAATGGGGTGTTTGTGGGGGGCGGATTTGTCTATTCACACTTCACACGGGTATGGGATTTTAAAATGGTGATGGAGAATATTTACGAGCCTTTTGCGCCCGTTCCTAAGGTGGGTGCTACCATTACCGGGGGCAATTCGCACACGGGCGCGCTTTATGGGGGCAATTTACAGGTGGGTTATAAACAATTCTTTGGCAAGCCAAAACTCTTTGGGTTACGCTACTTCGCTTTTGCAAGCGCGCAAGGGGGGAATTATTCCTACCTCACTTTCAATGCCAAAGCCCAGAGTATCAACGCCACCCAAAGCGCGGCGGTTTTCTTCTATGGAGCGGGGATGGATTTGCTGGCTAATTTCTATGATAAGAATGATCAGAGTTTTGGCATGTTTGTGGGGGGGATTTTAGGAGGGGAGAGTTGGCTACTGGGCAAGAGTTACGCTAGCAATAAAACCTGCCAAACCCAGCTACCCCTCCAAGCGCGCCAATGCGTGAGCGCAGACGCGGTGTGGGAAAATCAGGCGACCATGATGGAATCTAGGGGCAATCAAGCCAAGTATTATAAAATACCCAGCTTCCAAGTGGCGATTCAAGCGGGCTTGAGGGTGCATTTGACCAAACACCAAGGCTTTGAGGTGGGGGTGCGCTACCCCTTTATCCCCCACCCCTATTATGAGGAGGTGGATAAGAATAAGTGGGGGAATTATGGAAGGGGGGGATCAGCGCATATCACCCTACAACGCAAATTAGTCTTGTTTGCCAACTACATTTATAATTTCTGATCTAGGGCATGAGGAGTCTTTGATGTGGAAATCTGTGGGGCGTTTGTTGTGGGGGTTGGTGGCTCTTTTGGGGGCGGTGTGTTTGGGGGTATTAGCCTTGCACAGGGGCGAGAGCATTAACACGCTGTGGCTGGTGTGTGCGGCGATCTGCATTTACTCTCTAGGCTATCGCTTTTATAGCCATTTTGTCGCCTATAAGGTGCTAGGCTTAGATGACACGCGCGCCACACCCGCCTGTGTGCGCAATGACGGGCGCGACTATGTCCCCACTAATCCGGTCGTGATGTTTGGACATCACTTTGCAGCCATTGCAGGGGCAGGACCCTTAGTGGGACCCATTTTAGCCGCGCAAATGGGTTACCTGCCCTCTGTGCTGTGGATTTTAATTGGGAGTGTTTTAGGGGGCTGTGTGCACGATTTTGTGGCGTTGTTTTGTTCTGTGCGGCGCGATGGGAAGTCTTTGGGCGAAATGATCAAAGAAGAAATGGGAGCGGTGGTGGGCTGGTTTGCCATGTTGGGGATTTTGGGGATCATGGTTATTCTCATCGCGGTCTTGGCGATGGTGGTTGTCAAAGCCTTAGCCCACTCCCCTTGGGGGCTTTTTACCATCGCTTGCACCATTCCCATCGCTATTTTAATGGGGCTTTACATGCGCTTTTTGCGCCCGGGCAAGGTGCTAGAGAGTTCACTCTTGGGCTTTGTGTTCTTACTCTTGGCAATCTACTATGGCAAAATAGTAGCCAATGACCCCGTGTTGGCTTCTTATTTCACCCTAACAGAGGGCAGTTTGGCATGGCTCATTATTGCCTATGGTTTTGTGGCGGCTATTTTACCCGTGTGGTTCTTGCTTGCCCCTAGGGATTATTTGAGCACTTTTTTAAAGATCGGGGTGATCTTGATCTTAGCTGGGGCGATCATCATCGTCGCCCCACCCCTGCAAATCCCCAAGATCACGCATTTTGTAGATGGGAGCGGACCCGTGTTTGCCGGCGCGCTTTTCCCCTTTCTCTTTATCACAATCGCCTGCGGGACGATCAGTGGTTTTCACTCTTTGATCGCCTCAGGCACCACGCCCAAGATGATCGCCAAAGAAAGCCATGCGCGCTTTGTAGGCTATGGTGCTATGCTTATGGAGTCCATTGTGGCGATCATGGCTTTATTGATGGCTGCGATTTTGCACCCCGGGTTGTATTTTGCAATCAACGCACCCGCTAGCACCATAGGTCATGACATCGCCCAAGCCGCTAAGGTGATTAGCTCTTGGGGCTTTTCTATCACCCCCCAAGAGATCGCCCAGATCGCGCACAACATCGGTGAACAGAGTATTTTGAGCCGCACAGGGGGCGCGCCTACCTTTGCTATTGGGCTTAGTATGGTGGTTTATGAGCTTGTGGGTGATCCTAGTGTGATGGCTTTTTGGTACCACTTTGCTATTCTCTTTGAAGCCTTGTTTATCCTCACAGCTGTAGATGCGGGCACGCGCACGGCACGCTTTATGATTCAAGACATCTTAGGGCATCTCTACAAGCCCTTAGGCAACACCAAGTCCTATAGCGCGGGGATTTTTGCGACTTTGGTGTGTGTAGCTCTCTGGGGGCATTTTGTGCACCAAGCCACTATCGATCCCAAGGGGGGTATTTACACGCTTTGGCCCCTCTTTGGGGTGAGTAACCAAATGTTAGCTGGCATGGCTCTTTTGCTAGGCACCACTATTCTTTTTAAAATGCAACGCTTTAAATACGCGCTAGTAACGGCAATTCCGGCCGCCTTGATTTTGGGGATCACCCTTTATAGCGGGGTGCTAAAGGTGTTGCCTAGGGGGAGTGATAGCGTGTTAAACCATGTTTCTCATGTCGCCACTATCCAAACCCTTGTTGAAAAATTAGCGACTACCAACGATCCTAAGCAAATTAGTCTGCTTAAACACACCATCGCCAACCACACCATAGACGCGCTTTTGTGCGTGTTTTTCATGTTAGTGGCTTTCATGGTGCTTATAGCGAGTGTGCGTATTTGTTACCGGGCTTATAGGGGGCATATAAGCCCACCTTTGGCTGAAGCCCCCTTTGTAGCTGTGCCTTAACTTTGGTTATGTTAGAATAAAAATAAAAGAAAGGCTTGGCATGGATCTTCATAATAGTGATGCGGATGTGCGAAAATTCTTGGAATTTTGTAAAGAAAAGGAGGTTGAGTTTGTAGACTTTAGGTTTACCGATGTCAAGGGCACTTGGAATCACATCGGGTATTCTTTTAGCAGTGTGGATGAGGATTTATTGCAGCAAGGCATCCCCTTTGATGCGAGTTGTTTTAAGGCATGGCAGAGCATTGACAAGTCTGACATGATTTTACAGCCCGATTTGGTGCGCTACTTCATCGATCCCTTCAGTGCGGATATTACAGCGGTGGTGTTTTGCGATGTGTGGGACATTTACAAGCAACAAGAGTATGAGAAATGCCCTAGGGTGATTGCCAAGCGCGCCCTAAAACACCTCCAAGAGAGCGGGCTGGGGGATATGGCTTACTTTGGGGCAGAAAATGAATTTTTTATCTTTGACTCCATTAAGATGAAAGGGGATGTGAATTGCCAATACTACGAAATTGATAGCGAAGAGGGGGAGTGGAATAGAGCGCGCAGTTTTGAGGGGGGGGTGAATTTTGGGCATCGCACCGGGCGCAAGGGTGGGTATTTGCCCACTCCTCCTACAGATACTATGATGGACTTACGCGCGGAGATCGTCAAGGTGTTAAACCAAGTGGGGCTAGAAACCTATGTCGTGCACCACGAATTAGCCCAAGCACAAGGGGAGATCGGGGTGCGTTTTGGCAATTTGGTAGAGGCGGCTGACAATGTGCAAAAGCTCAAATATGTGGTGAAAATGGTCGCCCATCTCAATGGTAAAACCGCCACTTTCATGCCCAAGCCCTTGCATGGAGACAATGGGAGCGGAATGCACACCCATGTGAGTATTTGGAAAGGGGGAGAGAATCTCTTTTGTGGAGATGTGTATAAGAATTTAAGCCAAATGGCGTTGCACTTTTTGGGCGGGGTGTTGCAATACGCCAGAAGTCTAGCCGCCTTTACCAATGCCTCTAGCAACTCCTATAAACGCTTGATCCCCGGGTATGAAGCTCCCTCTATTCTGACCTATTCAGCGCAAAATCGCAGCGCGAGTGTGCGTATCCCCTATGGAGTGAGTGGCAAGGCAACCCGCTTTGAATTGCGTTTTCCAGATAACTCTTCTAACCCCTACTTAGCCTTTGCGGCGATCTTGATGGCCGGTTTAGATGGGATTCACACTAAGAGCGATCCGGGCGCGCCCATGGACATAAATCTCTTCAAGCTCACTTTAGATGAAATTAGGGATCAAGGCATCAAACAATTGCCCCACACCCTGCGTAGCGCTTTAGAAGAGATGTTAGCCCATAAGGACTACTTGAAAAAGGGCGAGGTTTTTACCGAAGAGTTTATCCAAGCTTACCAAAGTTTCAAATTCAAATCCGAGGTGTTTCCTTGGGAGAGCAAGCCTCATCCTTTTGAGTTTGAAACCACCTACTCGTGCTAATGGCTAGGCGCAGAAGGGGCGCGTCTTTTTGGGATAGCGCCAAGAAGTTCAACCTAATGGTGCGCATGTTAAAATTAGCCATGCGCTTTTTAAAAAAACGCTAAGCTTATTAACCATTTTAAGCTAGCATGGCAAAAATTTTTTAAAAAAAGGATTGGTATGTATAAGAAGGTAGTTTTATGCGCTTTTTTAGGAATGGCGGGGCTAGCCTACGCTACAGAACACCATGCAAGCACGGAAAAGTATGTCTACGAATTGCATGAAAAAACCCAACCGCAAAACCACTACACTTTGGCACTAGCTCCCTTGTCCTTGGATTTTAGCAAGAATGTGTCTACAGCCCTGCAAGATAAGTTCACAAAATCCCTGCAGGAGCAATTAGTCCAAATGCTAAAAAATCGGGGTTTTTCTGTGCTGACCTCTGTCAAACTCAGCCCTCAACAGCAAGATGAAACCTTTGCCGTGGTGCATGTGAGTGCTTTTATCAATATTTTAGAAGACACGGACATGAAACTCACCCAAAACAACCAGGGCATTGAAGAAGACTTCACAGACATCTCTGCGGGCTTTTTGCGCCTCAAATTGGTAGAACCCAAGAGCAACAACGCTTTCCACATGGCTAGCATAGAGCTTCCTAGTTTCAAGGTTAAAACCCACACGGTGATCCGCAGGCAACGCACCAGCTCAGGGGGATTCATGCCCGTTAGCCAAAGCGTGTCCGTGCGCGATAAAAACTTTGACAAACACATCGATCAAGTCTTATCTAAGGTGTATGCTAGAAGCATGGCTAAACTCTCCCAAGACCTCATGCCCCAAAACCTCAAGCCCTTCAAACACTTAGTGGAAAACTTCAAGCACGCCAAGTCCAACTAATCCCCCCATGCGCGCCTGTTACAGGAGCGCAAAATCCATACAGAGCAACTCGCGATCCACATAATCGTAAGTGCCCACCACGCGCACTAAATCCCCCTCTTGCAAGGCAGGGAGCTTGTGAAACCACCACAGGACTTTAAGCGATCCGCTCCCATCCTCCAACTCCAAACGCGCGTGCGCTCGATTGCGCCCCATGAAATTATAGTTTTTCAAACGCGCACACACAGCAAATTGGGGTGTTGGGTTGCCCACTCCATAGGGCTCGCCTTGTTTGAGTAAGGCTAAAAACACACTGGAGTGCAAAGTGGCGATGCGATCCACTTCAAAAAGCATGGTGTCTTTCTAAATAGAGCAGGGCGTTTTGGAAATCCTGCTGGCTTTCAAACACCATGCCACAAGCGCGCTTGTGCCCGCCCCCCACTACACCAATCCCATTATTTTGTAAATGCCCCAAGAGGGCGATGAGATCGATCTCTTTGGAGCGCAAGGAAGCTTCGATGCTCTCTTGTTGGTAACGCCAGCACAAACTCAAGCTACTAGCGTGTTGTTCTAAGAGTTGGTTAGCAATCAAACCCATGAGCCCGCGCGCGATCGCCCCACCTGCATGCACCACCACCCCGCACACCACCACTTCTAAATTCTCTTTGGCTTGGGCGATCAGGTTTTTGCGTTGTTGGTGGGCTTGGAGTAAGAGATGTGCGTAATAGGGATTAGCCGTGGGTTTAGAGAGCAAATCCACCACCACGCTACAATGCACACACCCTTCAATGCCGTCCATACGCCCTACAGCGTTGATCGGAGCGATGATGTCCCAACTGAGCATGCCAAGTTTGTAAGTTTGGGGATAAAGGCGGTTTTTAAGCTGGTAAATTTGGGCTAGATTGGCGGGCATGGAGGTTTGTAAGGTTTGATCCATGCGCTTGACTAGGTGGCGGTTATAGGGCTGGCTTAAGTCCATCATATCCCCAATGGTGCTAAGACCGGCTAAAACTTGCATGTAAGTCCAATCTTGAGGGCGCATTTTGATGTGGTAGTGCTTGGCGTAGGCTAACATGAGTAAATAGCCCACACACGCCCCACTAATGCCCTTAAAAGGGTGGTTATCGCTTAAAAGGGGGTGCACAAAAGCATCGCAAGCGGGGATACGCCCCTCTAAAAATTCGTGGTGATCACTCAAGATTAAAGGCGTGTTGCAGGCGCGTAGAAAGGCATACACCTCATCAGGAATGGTTGCGCCATTGTCAATGGTGAGAAATAGGGCATTGTGTAAATCTAGGGGTTTGGCGTGGATAATCCCTTGTGGGGTGTAGGTTTCTTGCACTAGACGCTCTTTGGTGGCATAAGCTTGTAAGAGTTCTACACTCATGCCATAGCTGTCGGTGTTGCGGCGCGGGATAATGTAATTGACAAAGGGGTAAGCTAAGACCTCTTTGAGAAAGAAACATGCTAACGCCGTCCCGCTCATCCCATCGCAATCGTAATCCCCCCCGATGATGATGGGGCGTTGGGCTTTGATAGCTTCGTGCAAGAGGCTTAAGGCTTGGCAAACCGCGCCCATTTCTAACACACTATCTAGGCTGAATTTATGCTTCCCATCGTCTTTAGCGATGTTTTCAATATAGGTAGCAAACGCCTCTAACATCAACGCCCCCGCACATCGCCCCAAAGGCGGATATGCAGACGATCGCTTAAGCGATACCCTCTTTGCAAACACACTGGAGCTAGAGCTTTGGCATGCATTTCTATGCCATGCGTGCCTAAGGGCATAAGATAGATTGGTGGGGGCGCACAGGCTAGATCTTCTAAAATAGAGTCGATCTCAGCCAAGTCTTGATCCAAAGCCTCAGGGCGCACCACGAACTTAAACACCGCGCGCGCATGGCTTAAAATGGCGCGTAAAATTGGGTAATTGAGTCGTTTGGACGCGCTCTCCAAACTAAAACTGAGCTTGACGCTTAGGCTAAAATGCAAAGCCTGCAAACAGGGGTAAAACTCAAAATCCACACTCCCATTGCTCTCCACACTGATAAAATACCCCCGTGCTAAGAGTTTTTCTAGCGCGTCCAAGAGCAAGGGGTTATTAAAATGCAAGGTAGGCTCGCCCCCGGTGAGCACAATATGGGGGAGGTTGGGGGTGGGAGGTGTTAGGGCATCGATGGTGTCTAATAACGCTTGGGAGGTTTGCAAAGCGCGCCACTGCCTAGCATACATAGGGTGCACAGCATACGCGCTATCACAGCCTACAATCTTGCGCCCCTGCTTGAAACTTACCACCCCAAAACCCCGACAGCGTAGATTACACCCCCCCAAGCGCACAAAAATGCTAGGCGTGCCCACATGCGCCCCCTCCCCTTGTAGGCTATAAAAAGCCTCTACTAAGGGCAGTTTCATACGCGTATCAGGGGTAAGGGGCTTATAAAGGGCTTTTTGGGGGGCAAAAGCGCGCAGGCTAACATGGCGTAATAAGCCCTGAGTTTATCTACAAGGGCGGGATCGCGCATCTCTTCTAGAATGCCCGGGGAAAAATCCACACTGTGTAAAGAGATATGCTCCATCAAATCCGGATTTTGCAAATCCTCTTTAAAACTTTGCGCGTAGCCATAATCAGTTTCATGCACACGCACAGAACACACACTCAAGGGGGCTTCACCATTGTGAAACTGTGTAGCGCCCATAATCGCGTCTAAGAAGAGATGGAACATCAGCGCATACCCCTCTGCACTAGGGTTAAAGCCCAACTTGACATAGCGCGCACAAGTGCTAGTGATACACTCCTGAAAATGCGCCTCTTCGCGATCCCAAAAGTGGTGCGCATGATCAAAAGCGTCAATAAAGCTGGCGATCTCATTTTTAAACAGCCCAAAATCCAAGAGCATCCCGGCTCGATCTAATTTATGTGCCTCTACAAACACCTCTAGGGTGTAATTATGCCCATGGATACTGGTAGCGCACCGTTTAGAGGTGCAGTTGCGCACAACATGGCTAGCGCAAAAGTGGAAAGTTCTTCTAATTTGCATGATCTAACGCTTGTAACATGGCATGTAAACGGGGAGTCGTTGGTAATAACGGTAGTGTTCAGACCTAGTGAAATCAATGCGTTTAATGGTGTCCCCAATTAGATCTTCATAGAGTCTATTATACCCACAAGTCTTGCCACTCACACTCCCATCAATGTAAAGCACGCGTTTATTACGCACATTGTCCCACCAGTCCATGATAAAGTGTGAACCGGCTAACATTTGGCTAGAGGCAGAAAACCCGCTAATGGCATAATAATTCGTGGGCACTTTGGCGCAGTAAAACTGCCCCTCATGCCAATAGCAACGATGCCTTTTGGTGCGCTCGATCAAGGTGTAGTCATAAGTATAAACCGGCTGAGCCATGATATTGCGCACAACCTGGACATAAATGGTGTTCTTGGCTTGAGAGATGGGGTAATCTTGGGGCTTAAAGACATTGTAAAAGCCTAGCTGTTGCAATTGGTAGATGATGAATTGTAGATAATAAGAGCTCACCATGTCCTCTTTGTCATGCACCACCACAATGGGTGCGTTGTAGTTGAAGGCATAATCCCCGCGCACCTCAGAGAAATATCCCATGTTCAAGCGATGGCAACCACCCAGCACAAACACCAATGGCACTAACAAGCCCAAAATAGCACGGCGCATTCTCGCGTTCCTTTCCATCTCCGCATTTTACTACAAAGTTGAGGCATTTAGACCCACTCTTGCAGAATTTGCAAATCTGTGTAACTGGTCATGTTGAGAGTGATGGGTGTGATAGACACATAGCCATGCGCGATGGCTTCAAAATCATTCAACCCCCCGGGACGCTCCTCCCACTTTAGCGGGTTGAGTCCTAGCCAGCAATATTGCTTGCCCTTGGGATCGGTTTTCAAATGGATATTGTTAGCATAAAGACGCACCCCTTGTTGGGTGATCTTAATGCCTTTGGGGGCGCGTTGGGGGATATTGACATTTAAAAACTTGCGCGCACTGGGGGTAAAAGGGAAGCCATGTTTGAGGCATTGTTGCACAAGACGCAAGGCGATTTGGGTGGCTAGGCTAAAATCGTGTTGGGCAAATTTGGCGCGATCTTGGATACTTTGTGAGATCGCAATGGAGGGGATTTTTTGTAAAGTGCCCTCAATGGCTCCAGCCACCGTGCCTGAATAAAGCACATCTTCACCCATATTAGAGCCATGGTTAATCCCAGAGATCATCAAATCAAAAGGTCTTTGGCTTATCGAGATAGCTAAAGACACGCAGTCGCTAGGTGTGCCATCGTCCACACGGAAATACCCCGCCTCAATCTCCTCTAGGCGTAGGGGCACCCTAATGGTGATTCCATGCCCGCAGGCTGATCGTTCGTTCTTGGGCGCAACCACCATCACATCGGCGACACTCTTTAGCGTATCTCTTAGTGCTAATAACCCTCTGGCTTCATAACCATCGTCATTGGTGAGCAAGATATGCGGTTTCATGCAAGTTCCTTTAGCAAAGTCTGCAGATAAAGCCCTAGAGTCGGAGGGAATGCCGCGAGCGTTTTTAACAAATACGCTTTAAGCTCTTGTAAATAGGCTTGGGCTTGGGAGAGACCTAAGAGATTGACATAGTTATTTTTTAGGGTGTCTAGTTGGGTGCTTTTGCCCGATTCTTGAGGGCTTTGGGTGCGATCGATGATGTCATCGCGCACTTGGAAAAATAGCCCCAGTTTGAGCCCCCAACTAAAAAGCGTGTCCGGTAGCCCTTCAGGTGTGTGCCCATAGACCTGGGCGATGAGAGCACCCATTTTTAGGCTAGCGGCGATGAGTTTTGCCGTCTTTAAGGTGTGCAATTCCTCTAATTGCGCTCTTTTTAGGGCTTGACCTTCAAAATAACAATCTAGTGCCTGCCCTAAGAGCATGCCCTCTATGCCCCCACATTGGGCTAATAACGCGATGAGTTGCACTTTTAAAGCGCTCTCTAGGGGGGCTTGGGCAATGCAATAAAAGGCGTAAGTGTTGAGTCCATCGCCCACCAGAGTGGCGGTAGTTAC
Source organism: Helicobacter labacensis (assembly GCF_003660285.1). Classification (GTDB taxonomy): domain Bacteria; phylum Campylobacterota; class Campylobacteria; order Campylobacterales; family Helicobacteraceae; genus Helicobacter; species Helicobacter labacensis. The sequence goes on from NZ_QXQQ01000010.1 coordinate 39,975, forward strand.
ATCATAGGTTTTATGCAAGGTGGGGTGGTGGCGGCGCTCATCGGCATTATCCATGCAGGGCAAATCGTCATGGATGAGCGAATAGGTGTGCAAGACCTCTAAGGCTAGAGCGACAGGAAAACTTGCGCGCACCACTTCTACATTCTTTTCAAAGGCGCACAGCACCGCCAAAAAGAGCTTAGGTCTAAAGCGTTTGCCCCCATTTAAGAGCATCTCCCAAAAGGCATCTTCAAAAAAAGGGTGAAAAGTTTCTATCTTTGGCTTGGCTTGGGGAATATAAGCGTTGAAGTCTTCACAGACATTTGTGTAAAAATCTAGTTTAGAGGCGCACATAGAATTCAAACCCGTTTCTTAGAATCAGCATTTCAATACGCCCCTGCATAAACGCCTCGCTCAACGCCCTTTGTAAAGCCACGCGTGGGGATTGCCCGGGTTTGACAATGGGGCGCTTGTTGATCCACACTAATTGATCCCCCACTTGGAGCTGGTTTAAGGGGGGAGCTAGGTGGGTGGCTTTGGTGATGATGAGTTTGTGGTTAAGAGTAATCCCAAAGCGTTCTAAAAAAGTGTCTGGCAATAAAAATCCCCCATGCCTTTTATCCACGCGCACCACAAAGGTTTTCAAAGCATTGCCCCTCTTGATGGTGATGCGCGCGCGGCTTTGGTAGGCTAAATTGCTCACCACCCACTCAAAATCTTGGGCATTGCGGATAGGTTGGTTATTGATACGGGTGATCACATCGCGCTCTAAAAAAGGGTTGTGCTTAAAAAAGGGGTCCACACTCTGCACGACCGCCCCTGCGCGCACGCGCACCCCAATGTCGCCATAATAAGGGCTTTTTTGTTTTAAGAAGCGTTTGAGATACCTGCTTTCTATGAAATCATGCCCACCCACTCCCACCCCATAGATTTGATAACAGATATTGCTCACCACCGCATTAATGGGCATGGGTTTAGAAAAGCGCGCAAAGTGTAAAAACCCCGTTTGGCGATGCAAAATAGAACCTGCTCTAGCTTGCGCGCTGACACTGGCTAGGGGGCGTTTGGTGGCTTGCGCATCAATATCTAGCAGGTGGTAAGCAAAACGGGTTTTGGGGGCTTGGATAAGATAAAACCCGATGAAGGGATCGGCTTTGAGAATTTTCACCCCCTTAGGGGGGATTCTAGAGTGCAAAAAGCTAACTTGTTTGTGATCCCAAAATAGCGACACGCCATGCTCATGACTAGCTAAGCGGTGGTATTGGGCACATTGGGAAAAATCATAGGCTATAAGGGGGGTAGCTAATGCTAGCAACAGCCCGATCCAAACCAACACAAGCCCTATTTACCAAAGGGATTCAAACCGCCCAACATGCCAAAAGCGGAGTTCTTGCGCCCTTCTTCTACGCTTTTGTAGGCTTCATTGAGCGCGCTCATCAAGTAAATTTGCAGGGCTTCTTTGTCTTCTAGCAAGCTATCATCGATTTGTATATCCAAGAGTTCCCCCGCACCATTGATGGACACTTGCACCAGCCCCCCCCCACTTTTAGCGCTAAACTTAGTGGCTTTTTGCTTGGCTTCTATGTCCTTGAATTGCTCTTGGAGCTGGGATAATAACCCGCCTAATTGTCCCAAATCTAGCATGGATTTCCTTGTTCTAAGATCGCGTTATGATCCCCTAGCAAAAGAATATGAGGCTGGTGGGTGGGGATGTGCGCTAGTTCTAGGTGCATGTAAGCCAAGATAATCAACAAATCCCCCACTTGCACCAAACGGCTTGCTGCGCCATTGACACAGATTTCATGCTCATCCTCCCCGGCAATCGCATAGGTGCTAAAGCGCGCTCCATTGTGGATATTCACCACATCTACTTGCATCCACGGGTGTAATTTAGCCGCTTGCATTAGGGTCTTGCCAATGGTGATTGAACCCTGATAATGCAAATTGGCATCCGTAACCACCGCGCGGTGAATCTTAGAATAAAGCACGGGTATAGCAGGCATGGCTATCCTTAAGGGTTTCTCATCTTCTTGGACTTGGGGCGCGCCTTTTGCTTACACACCACCTTGATTTCTTGATCTTTAAGCCCCACGCGCACACTCCCCCCCTCTTTAAGCCCCCCAAACAGAATCGCATCACTGAGTTTAACCTTGATGTGATCATGCACCAACTTAGCCATCACGCGCGCCCCTAGGGGGTCTTTGAAACAAAGGCTGGCTAAGTGCGCGCCCACATTCTTATCTAAGCTCAGGCTAATATTTTTGGGAGCTAAGAGTTCTTCAAGTTTTTGGCACTCCTTATGCGCGATGCGCTCTAAATGCTCCAAGCTCAAGGGGTTGAAAGTCAAAACCGCGTCTAATCTAGATCGCAATTCGGTGCTCAGTAAGTCTTTGAGGGCTTGGTGGTATTTATGCGCGTGGTGATCCAAAAAGCCCACTTGCCCCAACGCCCCACTCCCGGCATTAGAAGTCAGAATCAAAATGGCATGCTTGAAGTCGCCTTTTCTGCCATTGTTGTCCGTGAGTGTAGCGTTATCCATGATTTGCAATAAGAGATCGTAAACATCGGGGTGGGCTTTTTCAATCTCATCGAGCAAAAGCACACAATGAGGGTGTTTGCGCATGGCGTTCACCAACAGCCCGCCCTGCTCAAAACCGATATAACCAGAGGGCGCGCCAATGAGTTTAGAAATGCTATGGGGTTCTTTGTATTCGCTCATGTCAAAGCGTTCTAAATGCAAGTGTAGGTGCTTGGCTAGAGCTTTGGCTAACTCTGTCTTGCCCACCCCACTAGGTCCCACAAATAAAAAGCTGGCAATAGGCTTTTGTGCGCCCACAAGTCCAGAGGCATGGATTTTGATCGCCTCTACCAAGCGTTGAATCGCACCATCTTGAGCAACCACTTCTTTTTTAAGCTGGGCTTCTAAGCCCTTGAGGCGGTTTTGTTTCTCTAGACTAATATGGGACTTGGGAATGTCAATTTTAGAAGAAAGCACATTTTCAATGTCGTGGGTAGAGATGAGAGGAGGGGTGGCTTTGGGGGGGGAGTAGATTTTTTTAAACGATCCAGCTAAATCCATCAGATCGATCGCCTTATCGGGAAGAAAATTCTCATGGAGGTAGTGAATCGAGAGATCCACGCATGCCTTGAGGGCTTCCTTGCTGTATTTAACATGGTGGTGGCGTTCATAGTGTCCGGATAGATCGTCTAAAATGGCGTAGCAATCCTGCTTGGAGGGCTCTAAAATGTCGATCTTGCTAAAACGCCGGCAAAACGCCTTGTCTTTCTCTAGCACCAATCGAAACTCCTCAAAAGTGGTCGCCCCAATGCAACTCAAAGATCCATCAGCGAGCATGGGTTTTAAGATATTGGCACCATCGAGCGCGCCCGTGCTAGAAGCTCCTGCCCCTAGCACCGTGTGGATTTCATCAATGAAAAGAATGCTCCCCTTGTCCTTTTGCAACTCCTTGAGGGTTTTCTTCAGGCGTTTTTCAAACTCACCCCGGTATTTGCTCCCAGCCACCATCGCGCTTAAGTCTAGGGCGTAAATCGTGCGCTGGAGTAAAAACGCCGGAACCTCTTGACGCACGATCTTTAGGGCTAACCCCTCAGCGATCGCCGTTTTACCCACTCCCGGCTCGCCCACTAATAGAGGGTTATTCTTCTTGCGCCGCCCCAACACTTCTATCACCTTTTTTAACTCTTCATCGCGGTGCGAAACCGGATCAATGGCATTCTGTTTGGCTAATTCGTTGAGATTCTTGGCGAATTTCTGCAGGGCTGAAACTTTTTCTTTGGAAAAAGAGAGGGGGGGGTGTTCTAGGATTTTGAGGCTATCTACATGGAAAGAGTGCAAAACCCGCGCGCTGTAACTCTTGTTCTCTTGTAGCATGATAAAGAGAAAATCTTGGACATCAATGACGCGGTGGTGCGTGTCTTTGACATAATCTTCTAGGGCTTGGAACAAGTCTAACAACTCTTGATCATGTTTGGGGCGTTTGTGCTCTTCGGTGCTGGCAAAAATGGGCACGCTCTCTACTAGATAACTTTGGATGATCTGTCTAGCGTCCAGAATATCCACATCCAATTGGCGCAAGAAACTTTGGACTTCCTTGTCGTTGAGCATCACTAGAAAAACATGCTCTACGGTGGTGAAGCGGTGGGATAATTTAGAGGCGAGCGCGACAGAGGCGTTGAGGATACGATGCAAGCGGATGGTGATAGAGGGCATTAGTTACCTTTTTGGCAAATTCATTTGGCGACCAACACGGGGATGGGGGAATTGTCAATAAAACTATTTTGGTGCGATCCAAAGATTTTATAAAAAGCTGAGGACTCGCTCGCCCCAATCACCAAGAGATCAAAACCGGGTGCCATTTCTAAGATCACATCCACCGGATTACCCACCTTGAGTAAGCCCTCGCAGGCGATCCCCTCTTGGGTGAATAGCTGGGTGAATTCTTCTAAGAGTTGGTTGGATTGTTCGTGCGCGATCACTTCGGCTTGGCTGTAATTCATAATCCCACTCTCTGGATAGATCAGCACCTCTGGACTCACATGCACTAAAGTAAAATGCACCTCTTTAAGCTTAGTGAAGAGTTTAAGAGTCGCATCCAGCCCACTCCTACACTCCTGTGTGTCGCTAATTCCAAAAAGCACCCTCAACATGCGCTACCTTTATGCGTATACTAGATTGTTAAAGCCATTATAAGAGAAATAAGCTTAAGCTATTGCCTAAAATAGGCAAAGGACTTTGGATGTATACCCCCATTTTTGTAAGCGCGACCAATACGGGTGTGGGCAAAACTACTCTTTCCTTAGAAATCGCTAGGCTATGCAAAGCGCGCGGGATCAAAACACTATTAGCCAAGCCCATTGAAACGGGCATTAACGCGCAAGAATCTAGCGATGCACAATTGTTTTTAGAGGAAAATTTGAGCGTAGAATCCAATTTGAAGTTGGAAGACATCAGTTTTTACCGCTTTGTCTTGGGGGCAAGCCCTTTTGTAGCCACGCGCTTTGAACCCCATATTGTGATAGATTTTAAAGAGATTAAAAAAAAGCTAGATGCCCTGCAAGAGCGGTGCGATTTACTCATGGTAGAAGGGGTGGGTGGGTTGCTGGCCCCTTTGGACGCTAAAAACAAGATTGTCGATCTGGGCTTGTTTCTCAAAGCCAAATTTTTACTGGTGAGTGCTGATCACTTAGGGATGCTCAATGATTTACTGCTCAATCAAGAGTATCTCAATGCGCACAAGATCCCCCACCACTTCTTGGTGAATGTGCGCGACAAACGCGCCTACTCCCAAATTTGCAAACCCTACATCGATCACCTTAACGCCACCCTAAAAACCCCGATCTTAGAGTTTCCCGAGCAAAGCGCGCGTCTTTTAGACGCGATATTAGTCCCTTGTTGAGAATCTAGTGTTATAATGCGCGCTCAATCTAATTTCAAGGAGATGTGATGTTCACTTTACGCCAGTTGCCCTATAGCAAAGATAGCATGGGGGATTTTTTAAGCCCTACTGCCTTTGACTTCCACCATGGCAAACACCACCAAGCCTATGTCAATAACCTCAACAACCTCATCAAAGGCACAGAGTTTGAAAGTAGCTGTCTGTTTGGCATTTTGACCAAATCCAGCGGAGGGGTGTTTAACAATGCTGCCCAAATTTATAACCACGACTTTTATTGGGATTGCCTAAGCCCTCAAGCCACGCAAATGAGCGCGGAGCTCAAAAGCGCGCTAGAGCATGACTATGGCTCTTTGGATGCCTTCAAAGAGGCTTTTCTCAAAAGCGCGACCACCCTATTTGGTTCTGGCTGGAATTGGGCAGTCTATGATCCCAAAACCCAAAAAATTGAGATTGTGCAAACCAGCAACGCCCAAACCCCGGTAACCGACCACAAAATCCCCATTTTGACCGTGGATGTGTGGGAGCACGCCTACTACATCGATCACAAAAACGCCCGCCCCGTGTATTTGGAGAAATTCTACCCCCATATCAACTGGGCGTTTGTCTCCCAATGCTATGAGTGGGCGAAAAAAGAGGGCTTGGGCTCTGTAGATTACTACATCAACCAAATTGTGCATAAGAAAGCCTAATGCACGACCCCCTCATCATTGGCTCTAAGAGTTTTGTCTCCCGCTTGATTGTGGGCAGTGGCAAGTATAAAGACTTTGCCACCACCAAGCAGGCGACTCTTGCTAGCGGGGCAGAAATGATCACCGTGGCAGTGCGCCGGGTCAATATCACCGATTCTAATAGCGAAAATCTACTAGACACTTTTAAGGACACGGGCATTAGCTTTTTGCCCAACTCCGCGGGTTGTACCACTGCTAAGGAAGCCATTGCGCTTTTTAGACTCGTTAAAGAAGCCACGGGGATTGATTTTATCAAGCTAGAGATCATTGGCGATCAACGCACACTTTATCCCGACACCCTAGAAACCCTAGAAGCGTGTCAAATCCTCGCCAAGGAAGGCTTTTGTGTGCTAGCCTACACCAATGACGATCCCATCATGGCTAAAAAGCTTGAAGAGGCGGGGGCGAGTGCGGTCATGCCTTTAGCCTCCCCCATTGGTAGCGGGTTAGGTATACAAAATCGCTATAACATTGGCTTTATTAAAGAAGCTGTAAAAGTGCCCGTAATTGTGGATGCAGGTGTGGGCTGTGCCTCGGATGCGAGCATTGCGATGGAGCTAGGCGCAGATGGGGTGCTCACCAACTCTGCCATTGCTCTAGCCAAAGACCCCGTATTGATGGCTGAAAGCATGAAACACGCCGTTTTAGCCGGGCGCAAAAGTTATTTAGCCGGGCGCATCCCTAAAAAAGCCTATGCAGACCCTAGCTCACCTGTCTTTGGGCTAGCGCAGTTGTGAAGGACACCCTCTTTAACACCCCCCTACCTAAACGCTTTGAGTTTGATAGCCAAGTGGCGGGCATGTTTGATGACATGCTCACAAGAAGCATCCCCCACTACCACGAAACCCTAAAGCTAGCCAGCCATTTTGTCGCCCAAGATTTGGAGGGCGTGGTTTATGATTTGGGTTGTTCTACGGGCAATTTTTTAGCCACCCTCGCCCCCTTGCTCCCTAATAATGTGCCTTTAGTGGGGGTGGATAACTCCCCTAGCATGCTAGCAAAAGCGCAAGAAAAACTACAAGCCTCTAATATAGCTTGGCGTTGTGAAGACCTCTTACACACTTCTTTAGACAATGCGGGGGCTGTGGTCTTGCTTTACACCTTGCAATTCATTAGACCCTTGCAACGCCAAGCCTTGATACAACGCATTTTTGATGCCCTAAAGCCCGGGGGCGTGGTGGTGGTGGCAGAAAAAATGATGAGCTTAGATCGCATTTTAGACAAGCAGATGATCGAATTGTATTATTTTTACAAACAACAACAGGGCTATACCCTCAATGAGATCAGCTTTAAACGCGAAGCCTTAGAAAATGTGCTCGTGCCCTACAGCTTGCAAGAAAACACCGCCCTTTTGGAGCAGGCGGGTTTTAAAAATGTAGAGGTGCTCTTTAAGTGGGTGAATTTTGGCTTGCTCTTGGCTAGAAAGCCCTAAAATTGTGAGGTTTTTATGAAAAATGTTAAACACCTATTCAAGGTAGCCTGCATCATTCTGTGTTGTTTGGCAAGCGTCTTTGCCCAAACCAAAGCCCAACAAATTAAACAATACCTCTCTGTGGCTCATAAGGCTTACGATCGCAAAAATTATGACAAGGCTTTAAAATACTTCCAAAAAGCAGCGGATCTAGGGAGCGTTAAGGGTTATATTGGTTTGGGGGATCTGTATAGCGACTATGATAGTGGTTTTAGTGATTATGCGCAGGCGTTGTTCTATTACAAAAAGGCGAGGGATTTGGGGGATGCAGAGGCTTATTCTCGCCTAGGCTATTTGTATGAGGTGGGCGGTGATTGCGATAGATTTGGATGCAATGTGAAACCCGATAATAAAAAAGCCCTGCAATATTACAAAAAGGCAGGAGATATGGGGTATGCAGCAGGCTATGTCAATGCGGGAGTGATGTATAGCTATGGTTCTGTTTTATATGAAGGCATCTCCAAAGATGATGCCAAAGCCAAAGAATACTTCCAAAAGGCAGCAGACATGGGAAATTCTTTGGGTTACTATAATTTGGCGATTACATATGCACATGGCAAAGGTGTCAAGCCCGACAAAGAAAAAGCACGCCAATATTACAAAAAGGCTTGTGATATGGGCGTAAGTAGTTCTTGTCAAGCCCTAAAGGAGCTAAAGCACAAGAACTAAGCCCTGTTAGAAAGGAGAGAAAATGACAGGTGTGGCTAAAAATATACTTATTAAGGTAATCTTAATCATTCTGTGTTGCTTGACAAGCGTCTTTGCCCATCTCTATCCCCTATAGCCCTAATATTGACAAAGACTTCTGCACTCTGTTGAGAGTCAGTGTCTAGCACCACGACATCTTTTCGCTCTTTTAGAAACTGCAACGCCAAGTTAATGCATAAAGTGCTTTTTACCGCTTCCCTTTTCATTGGTAACCGTGATGATTATGGGCTCTCTTTATAAAACCTTCATAAAACCACACAAGAACACGAAATAATAATATTTTTATATACAACAATACGATGATCTGGATTAAAGAGATTTGTTTTAAGCCTCCTCGGCAGAAATCCCACTCGTCTTTAGCGGGTGGGATGAATGCCACTAATTCGTGGTATAATGCTCTCATACATTCGTATCTACGGCAGGGAGTGTCGAAAGTTACGCCTTTGGAGATATGATGTGTGAGACCTGTAGGGAATGCGTTGGAGCTCAAACTCTGTAAAATCCCTACTATAGGGACTAGAGTGAGAACCAAACTCTCCCTACGGGCAACATCAGCCTAGGAAGCCCAAATGTCTTTAGCATTTGGGTGCTTCACCTTCTAGAATGCAACATCAACGCGTGTCTAGCCACCAACAAGTGTTTCTAGTAATACCACACCTGCGTCCCTTATGCTATTGCATGTCCGCTCTGAGCAAATGCACCACTTTGTTTAAGTGTGGTTGATGGCACGCGCATGCTTATTCTCTCTTACCTAGCTTGGGGTGCGTCTTCTGATATGCTTCACGCGCTCTAAAAAAGACACTTGGAATACGCTGGATTCTTAAAAAAAGCGTGCCCTAACACCACACAGATATGGATACGCCTTTACTATATAAAGACGCAAGCGATAAAAACCTTCAAAATGCTATGGTGGTGGTTTTAAGCGTGCTAGCAAGTTTTGCTTAAAAGCCTCCATAGGGTTTTCAAAGACCAAATAACCCGCCATAAGCTCTGCGCTCTACATAGTTTAAGACAAATGCAGATAGTTTTTAAGCCTCAATCACCACTCCCAACCTCCACCAATACGCATGGCTAGGTAATTAGGAATTTTAAGATGAGATAGACTGCCTAACAAACCACCCTCTCCACTGCCACCTAGAGCGACTGTTTGCAAGCCAGACTGCACAGAAATGTCTAGTACTTTGAACAAGCGTATTCCGCCAGTCAAAATCACGCCTTGGTGTAGCCCTTCTTTTGCAACATTGCCCATCGCGCCCAATTTCAGCGCGAACCATTTCCAATTAAACATCACTCCGCCCCCAATCATTTGGCTACGCTTATCCAACATAAGCATTTTATTAGAGGTGAGATCAAAATCCATAGCCAAATTGAGCCACTTCCAACGATACCCTAAACCTAGACGCACTTGTGGATCAATACGCATACTAGGTATGTGGGCATAGGTGATTTTAGGCGCATTGAGGTATTTACCCACCAAACCTACAGCAAAACCTTTAATGCGATAAGCTGTTCCCAAATCTAGACCAAAGTGGCTTTGGCGCACCATGTCCTGCGGACTAAAAGAAAAGTTTGATAATAATTGTTCGGTTTTATTTATGAAATCACTTCCAGAAGCACCAAAGCCGTAACTCAGAGTGTATAGATACCTAAAGGTTACCCCTACAGAGAGTTTGCCCGCTTTGTTAAAGTCAAACCCTTTAGCGTAGCCAATGGGGAGAGAACCAATGGCTAGGGCTTGCACACGGGCGGCATTTTGCGCATAGGGAGAGAGAAGCGAATTATTGATAAAGGCATTTTGGCTACTTGGAGAGATGGTTAGACTATTTGGGCTTGCACTTACACCAGCGTATATACCATTACCTATGGGACCTACAATGAGCTGCCTATAGCGCGGGTCAGTTACTACACTTGCCCCAGCAAAGATGCTAGCAAAAATACCTACCCCAAAAGTCCCGATCCCACCTTTGACTTTTTTAAGTTTAGGGTGAATCTGCACCACAATGCCATTTTGGGAACTCATATTCACACCATTCAACGACAAAAAACTTTGTAAGGCATTAGCGGCTTGCACTGCTGTTTGTGCGGCTGGACCTTGAGCGGCACTAATACTAACACTCTTCCCGCTCATAAAATTCCGCAGACTAGAGCCAGATAACAGACTAGAAATATCGAGGTTACTTAAATTCATATTCTCTAGGGCTGTAGAAGCTAATGGCAGAATATTTTTCTCACTAATTCCCATGCCAAAGCTGTAACCTAGCTTGGTGCGCGCATCCATGTCTAATAAAGCCGGATTGTAATACAGCCCCCAAGCCGAGTTTTCTAAAGCAACCCCAGCCCCACCCATGCCAAAACTGGTATTCCCCATTTCACCAAATTCTAAAGCCTCTGCGCCCACACAGGCTAAAGTGCACCAAATTAGCGTTTTACTAACAGACATTAAACACCTTTGAAAGATTTGGGTAATGATAGCATAATCCTTAGCCATTAGCTTTGGCTTTTGAAAACATTGATGGGTTAAAAACACATTAAGCAACAAAGTTCTGCTACTTTGGCACAGGTCTATCCTGTTTTTCTCTCTGCTAAATCCCAACAGGTGCGCCCTAAGACACTCCGCGCGTATGCGTACTATTGCGCCCAGATTGTGGCACGGCTTGGGGATGTCCCCCTTAATCATCTCACCGCCTTGATGATAGAGTCCTTTTTGCAAGAATTTCATAGCAAGAGTGCGCGTTTTAGGGCGTTTTTGTATATGTTGCTCAAGGCGGGGCTGAAACTAGCGAAGAGTCATTTTGGGGTGGATAATACAGAAGTGATGGAGTATGTGTGGGAATGCAGAACGCGCTCAAGGGTTAGCACGCCGACATGCAGAAGAAGATGTGTATAGAGAGCTCAGGCAGAGAATCAAGGCATGGAG
>NZ_QXQQ01000011.1 GCF_003660285.1 Helicobacter labacensis
CTCCCCCTCCCCCCCCACCTCCTCCCTCTCCCGCACTCCAAGAACCCAGCGCGCCTGTAGAACAGAGCACCACACCCAAAGAACCCAACGCTTTGAGTAAAAGGACGCGTGGAATCCGCATTGTCAAGCGCACCGATCAAGAGGAAGCGGCGTTGGCTAGGGCAGCGGCATTAGCCTCTATGATGAAAGAGGCGGGCGAGAAAAAGGCTAAAAAACCCTCTAAACCTAAGAGTGTGGCTAAACCCAGCGCGAAAAACCGCGCCCAAAGATTGGATTTCTCCCAAAATCGCGATTTTAACGATCTCTATGAGGACGAACAAGACGAAATCGTGCTATTTGACTTCCATGCCCAAGATTTAGAGATCAAAGAAGAAGCCCCCCAAAAAGCCCTTACAGATAGACTCAAAATCCAGCGTAAGACCCCATGGGTCAATGAGGGGGGGATTAGGCGTTCTAGCCGTAAAAAGCGCGTGTATCGTAGCGATAACACACAAAAAAGCGTGCAAAGCACCATTAGCATTTCTGAAGAGGTGCGGGTTTATGAATTTGCCCAAAGCGCAAACCTCAATCTAGCCGATGTGATCAAAACCCTCTTTAATTTGGGCATGATGGTAACCAAGAACGACTTTTTGGATCGCGATGCCATTGAGATTTTAGCCGAAGAGTTCAAGCTAGAGGTGCAGATTGAAAGCGCGCAGGTGTTTGTGGAGGAGGCTCAAGAGGAGGAGAACCAAGTTTTGATCGAACGCCCCCCTGTAGTAACCATTATGGGGCATGTTGATCATGGCAAAACCTCCTTGCTAGATAAAATCCGCAACCAGCGCGTAGCTGGGAGTGAAGCTGGGGGGATCACCCAGCACATCGGGGCTTACATGGTGCAAAAGGGGGATAAGTGGATTTCCTTTATTGACACCCCCGGGCATGAAGCCTTTAAGCAGATGCGCGAACGAGGAGCTAAGGTTACTGATATTGCCATCATTGTGATCGCCGCTGATGATGGAGTCAAGCCCCAAACCATTGAAGCGCTCAAACAGGCTAAAGATGCCGGGGTGCAAATCATCGTAGCGATGAATAAAATGGACAAAGAAAACGCCAATGTGGATAAACTCAAGGCTGAGTGTGCGGAGTTAGGCTTTAGCCCACGCGATTGGGGCGGGGAGTTCGAATTTATCCCCATTTCGGCTAAGACTGGAGAAGGCATTGACACCCTATTAGAAACGATCTTGATTCAAGCTGAGATCATGGAGCTTAAAGCCTCTAAAGAGGGGAGCGCGCGCGCGGTGGTGTTGGAGGGGAGTGTAGAAAAGGGGCGCGGGGCGGTAGCAACGCTGATTGTGCAACAAGGAACGCTTAGAGTGGGCGATTCGGTGGTGGCTGACATCGCCTTTGGTAAAATTAGAACCATGACAGACGATCAGGGCGTGGGTGTGAAAGAATTAAAACCCTCCCAAGTTGCGCTCATCACGGGTTTAAGCGAAGTGCCCATGGCAGGCTCCACCTTGATCGCGGTGGAAAATGAAAACACCGCTAGGAGTTTGGCGCATAAAAAGGCGACCTATTTACGCCAAAAAGCCTTGAGCAAGAGCACCAAGGTGCATATTGATGAGCTTGCCTCTATGGTGGCAACTAAAGAGATCACCCAGATTCCTATCGTGCTCAAAGCCGACACTCAGGGCAGTTTGGAGGCGATCAAGCACAGCCTGCTAGGCTTGAATAATGAGGAAGTGGGTATCCAAATCATTGGCGCGGGTGTGGGGGGGATTAGCGAAAACGATCTAGCTTTAGTAGCCAATAGTGCGCACGCGCTCGTGTTAGGCTTTAATATCCGCCCCACAGGCAATGTGCGCACGCGCGCAAAAGAATTGCGCGTGGAGATCAAAACCTATAGCGTGATCTACGCGCTTTTAGATGACATGAAGGCTCTAATGGGTGGTTTGATGAGTCCGGTGATCCATGAAGAAGACACAGGACAAGCCCAAGTGCGTGAAACCTTTGTGATCCCCAAAGTGGGCACGATCGCTGGGTGCATGGTGGTTGATGGGGTGATTAACAAGGGCATTAAGGTGCGCTTGATTAGAGAGGGCGTGGTGGTGCATGTAGGTAAAATCGTGTCTTTGAAACGCTTTAAAGATGACGCTCAAGAGGTGTCTAAGGGGTATGAGTGTGGGATCATGCTCGATCATTACAACGATGTGCGCGTGGGCGATGTCTTTGAGAGTTTTAAAGAAGTCCAACAAACAAGGATTCTCTAATGGAAAATATCCATGCCAAACGCCTAGATGCAGGCTTACTAGAGTATATACAGGAGGCTTTAAGCGCGCTGGGCGATCCTAGATTGCAAAATCTCACGCTCACGCGCGCGCATTGCTCTAAGGGCAAGCACCACGCGCATGTTTATTTAGACGGGCATTTGCTAGAAACACAGGAGAGGACCTCCATTTTCAAAGCCCTAAAGAAAGCCACGCCCCTACTCAGAGCGCATGTCTTGCAGGTGAGTGGGTGGTTTAAATGCCCCCAGTTGAGTTTTCATATTGATGAGTCCTTAGAGCAGGAGGCGCGCATGGAACGCCTCTTTGCGCGCATCGCCCAACCCAAATGCTAGAGAATTTAGAACCCCTCTTGGAGCGCACTTTACAGGGTATGGGTTGTGCGCTCTACGATGTCGCCCTTTTGAAGGAAAACCAACGCGACATTTTACGCATCAGCATTAAAGCCCTGCAAGGTCCCACGACCCTAGACACCTGCCAAGAGGCTAGCCTACTCATCTCCCCCTTGCTAGATGTGCATGCCAATATGCCCGGCTCTTACTGCCTAGAAGTGAGTTCTATGGGCTTAGAGCGCACTTTGAGCAAGCTTAGGCATTTTGCGCTCTCTATTGGGGATTTAGTGGAGGTGCGCACTGTGCAGAACGAACGCTTTAGGGGGGTGGTTGGGACACTAGAGGGCGAGGTCATTGTCTTTGAAACTCAGGGCGCATTAAAACGCGTGCCCCTAGCGCACATCAAAAAAGCTAAAACCATCTTTGAATTTGGGAAAGCCAATAGCTAGATGGGGTGTAGGGTGGATTTGGCAATCTAGTTTGACTCTGCTGTGCCTAAACACTCTTGCAAAATGGCTTGTTGTTGTGCTTGCAGGTTTGGACTTTGTGCCTGCAAAAGGGCGATTTTAGATTCTAGTGCCTCCACCACGGCTAGGATCTGCTCTTGGGCTTTTAAGGGCGGGAGGGGGATTTTAAGGTTTCTAAAATCCTCAGTGTTGAGGCTAGGGTAAGAGGCTTTAGGCATCTTTTCCTCCATTTGGCGCATTAAATCGCTTGAAAACATAAAAAGGGCGTATAAAAAGGGTGTTTTTAGGCTCTCTTTGCCTTGTAAAATGGCAAAGCCGGTAGAAAAGAGCGTAGTTGGCATGCTCTCTTTGATGTAGGCAAAGCCTTTTAAATTAGGGCGTACGCTTGAAATGGCTAGGCTATTGGCGGGGGCTATGCGGCGTGCTCTTGTGGGGAGTTGGTTGCCCGCTATGGGGGGGTTTAGGCGGATTTTGCCCGTGCCCTTTTCCACACAATCTATATCAATGTAGTGGTATGCTTGGCTCTCAAGGCTGGGGGTATTCTAGCCGTATTCTCCTGCGCGCTTCTGAGCTTGAGCGCGCTTAAGTTTTTTGCGTCCTCTATGGTCTGGTTAGTGGTCTTGCCCTTGTTCATCGCGCGCGCTAGAGAATAGATGTATTGGTTAATGGAGTTATCTGTCTGGGCTAGCTCTGGGTCAATGCCTACCACTCCCCCGGTTTTTTGATTAAGCCACCTTTTAAAGCCATTCCACTTCCCGCTATTGTCCTGCACCTTGTGGATAATATCATCCCCGCGTTCTAGCCCCTGCAAACTCTCGTGAACCGCCCCTCCCTAAAGGGAGGAGCTTCCTAACTAACAGAAACTAGCGTTTCTTAAGCTCGAAAGGCTTTGCTGTTTATAGTCCGCAAGGCTAGTTTCAGTTCCCAAAAGACTTACAGAAGTGTGCACTTACATCTCCGCCCTAAAGGACGGAGTTTTACGCGCGTTCAGATAAAATCACCCTAGTTAATAGCGGGAGTGTGGGGAGTTGTTTTTACCACCCCTATCCCTTTGTGGCATCTGATCATTGCATGGTTATTTGGCTAAAAGAAAGAGAGCTTAACCGCCAAAGACTCCTAGAAGGAAATTTTTATCTGCGCATTGATCCAAAAGGGCATATCGCCTACGATCACATGGAAAATTTTATTAGAGCCCTAGAAAAACAACAGATTGAAAAAGTTAAAACGATGTGGGAGCAGAGATTAAAAGCGTACGAGAATGTGGTGAGTGGGGCGCATTAGAGCAGATTAAGGCTTAACACTGCCTACAAAACAGCCTATCCATTGCCTAATGCCCTTCATCGTGATAAAACCATCCTTTTTTACTCAAGGGTTTTAACAAGCTTTGGCACAGCCTGCTAGCAGAACCCAAGCCCTTAATTTGCTTTTGCTCATCTAAATACAAGCAGGGCACACCCTGCATGCTCACCATAATATAATTTTGCAAATACGCCTTCAGGGTGGCTACATCGTATCTTTCACTCCTAAATATCTGGGCGCACTGGCTTTGGGTGCTTTTACGCAAATACTCCGGGCGCAAACACGCCCCGGGGTATTTGGAGAAGAAAGTCAAGCTATTGTACAAAACAGAGGTGTTGTAGAGATCGTCATTGCGATCGATGTCCAAAATCCCCTGATCTTCTAAAAACTGGGCAACTCGCCTTAAGGCAAAGAAATTTACCGGGCGTAGGGGCTTTTGTTGGTCCATCATGGTAGCAATACCCTCTTTAGAGAGATCAAGGGCTTGATTGTCATTTGTAGAGCCTAAAAAATGCATATCCAAATTTTTATCCAAAGAAAAGATAAAAATATGATCTCTCTGGTCGTTTTGTTGGTGGGGCGCGGTGCGGGCTACTTTGAGCGCGTTGAGTAGATTGTAGCCTAGATGGGGGTTAGGCTTGCCCATGATGAAGTCGTAAATCAAGGAGATAATGTCAAAGTCTTGGTAAATGGTGTAGGCGATACGCCCATCATAGATATTTCCGGACACTGAACGATCGTTGGCAACACCTTGCATTCTTTTGCCCAAACCCTCGCAACCCCCAGCGCATTGAAATTCTTGAATGCGCGCTAGAGTATGCACATACCACCACGCATCTAACCCCTGTGTGTGGGCACGCATGAGTGGCTGGTAGAGAAAATTCAGAGCGCGCATGAAATTTTGGGCGATTTCTTGTGTGGGGACGGGGGGGCTTTTTTGGCAATTATCCTTAGAACCCCCCTCTAAGAGGGCAAAGAGGAGCGACATCGCTTGTTGTTGGATACGCTTTAATAACGCCTTTTCTTTGTCATTGTTGGGTTTAAAATTAGCCAGTAAGGGCAGAGATTCTAGCGCGCTTTGGGCTTGTTGTTCTAGCTGAGGTAACACGCCTTGTAAAAAGTACGCGCGATCGCGCTTACAGATGGAGTCTTGTTGGTACGCCTTTTGTAAAGTCTCTTCTAGGCGCGTGCGCATCGTCTCTAGGGATTGTAAAAATAGGGGGGGCAGGGCGATCTCTTTGGGAGGAGAGTAGAGTGCCCATGCTTGCAGGGCTTTACAGAGGGGAGTTTTAGGCTTAAAGCCGCGTAATTGATCCTTAGTGTGCAGATACAAACAGGGGCTATTGCCAACGCTTAAGAGTCTAAAATTTGTGAGATAATCGCGATACGCCGAGGGGCTAAAACTTTGGGAGTTAAAGATTTGTTGGCAATTTTGCACGCTGGCTGGGCTTAAATATTGGGGAGCAAAGCAGGGGGTGAGGTTGGTGCGCAACCACCATGCAGAGAGGTTTTCGGGGTGTTTTAGGGTATCTACATAGTAATCTTTGCTGTAAAAAAAGGCTTCTGCGCGTTTTGTATAGTGCAAATCCCATAACTTAAAGGCTTGCTGTTGGTTAGCCGGAAGGCTCTTATACCACACATCCGCATGAAACCAATCAAGCCCAAAACTTCTGTTATGCGTTACAAAGTCCATCGCCAAATCAGCGCTTTTAAAGTCCTCTAGCCATAAGCTAGGGGGGATATCAGGGGGCAAAGTGCAATAATCTTGAGTAGCACAGGGGTTGATGGCGTGGAATTGGGAGTCTTTAAGATTTTTCAAATAAAAGCTAGGATCAAGCCCCTGTTTAAAGGCTTGGATTAGGGGGGTGTAGATAAAATCTAACAAGCGCGCATACTTTTGAGCTAGTAGGGGGGCAGGGGCTATGCCCTCCAAGAGAGCTAAGAGGTGCCAACTCTCATAATCTAGCAAGTAAGCCCACTTAGAGCCTGTCAAAGAGGCTAGGGGGGTGGCTTGTAAAATGGCGTTAAAATATGCTTTGGCAGTGGGCAACCACTCTTGAATATCATCGCGTGTGGACGCGGTATTTGTTAAAAAATCTTGGGCGTTTTGAAAAGCCATGACCAAGTCTTTAGACACAGGCGCGCCCATGTTAGGGGGGTGGGCTTGCAACACACGGCACAGGGGGTTTTTGGAGCGAAAAGTTTGGATCGTGTTTTGGGGGGTGAGATAAAGGCAGGGTTGGTTATTAAAGCCTATGAGTCGCACACGGCGCAAATACTCTTGTAATTTGGCATTGGGGCGCGCTAGCACCCCTTGACAAGCCACCTTAACCTCCTTAGATAAAGCCATGCCAAAACAAATATGGGGGAAATTCTTAAGGGTTTGCTCTAGGGGTTGGCTTGCACTAAGGAGTTTAGCCACACCATAAACACGCCAAAGCACGCTAATATAATACAGATTCAAAGCCCTAATAAAACCTAAATCCAAGTTTAAGGGCTTATAAATCTCCTTAACATAGGCTTTGGAACTGTAAGCCCCTAGATCACTAGCAAAAGCAATGGTAGGAAAAAGATAGGAATTTGTGCTAAAGTGCAAGGCTTTTAACTGGGCAGCGGCTAAAGGATTTGTAGAAGGGCTAATGTCATAATTTCTGTCATTTCTGAGCTCAAGGGGTGTGTCATCAAGCGCTCTTTCCAAAAAGTGCAAGTAAGCACGAATATCTAGCCCTCGTTTAGCACTTTGGATCAAGAGCGCATACACAAGCTCCAGACTTGTAGAATAATCTTGTAAAAATTCTTCTTTTTTAAGCGCATAGGGGGTAAAGGAATCAAATTGCTTATCCACAGTGTCATAGTCCGGGGGTCTGCGATCGCCATAACAATCTACATCTGGAATCTTGGCGCGCACTAAAGAGAGGGCATGCAAGATTTCAAAGTTTCTAATGCGCGCAGCTAGGGGTTTGGGCAAGTTAGCTTGAATCTGTTTGATAGTGGGGAGCGTGTCTACCATTTGCGTAGCCAATTTGATCCAAGTGTTGGCATGGTGCTTGATCATCTCTATAGAATTGTAATCAGGGTCTGTGCCACCATCACAGCGGGCATTTTCAGAGGCTTTTCTATGGGCATTTAGCATGGAGTCATAGAGATTTTGCAGGGCGTTGTAAAAGGCATCTTTATTTAAGGATAATGGCGCGCTTTTGTGGGGCGTGTGCTGGGCGCGCGCGATGAAATAAAAACTAAGCACAAAGGTTGCCAAGAAAGCTGGGATTACAAACCAAGTCCAAGAATGTTTTTTCATCGGTTATAAAGTGTCCTTTTTATATGGCTTGGGGGAGAGAAATTAGGGGGTCGTGTTTGCAGGGCTTGACAGAGGGGGTTTTTAGAGTTAAAAGCGCGTAATTGCTCTTTGCCGTGCAGATACAAGCAAGGACTACCATCCACGCTTAAGAGTCTCATGCTTTTTAAATAGTCGCGGATTTTAAGCGTGTTAAAACTTTGCTTCTCTAGGATTAGCTGGCAGTTTTGCACGCTAGCTGGGCTTAAATATTTAGGGGTAAAGCAGGGGGTGGGGTTGGCACGCAAACGATCTAGCGAAATTTTTTCTGGGTGTAATAGCGTGTCTGTGTAAAAGTCTTTGTTGTCAAAAAACGCCTCAATGCGTCTTTTATAGTGCAAATCCCATAGCGGGGCCTCTTTAGGAGTCCATCGTTTTGCTAAATCTCTATTGGCTAAAACCCCTCGCTCGTAATCCATTATTGAAAAATCCCACTCTACAAATGGCTTATTAAAAACATCATACTCATATCTTTTTACAAGGCTACTGCCCAATTTAGTGCTTCTAAAATCTTCAAGCCACGCACTCTCTGGGGTATTATCAGGGCGTGTGCAGAGTTTTTCTTGTGCGCAGGGGTAGGTGGCATTACGAGCGGATTTTTTAAGGTCTTGTAAATACACACTAGGACTTAAGCCTTGCTTAACGGCTTTAATTAAGGGGGTGTAGAAAAAATCAAGCAGGTGGAGGTAATGGTATGCCAACACAGGGATGGAAGTGTTGGCGGGGGGGTATCTATCATCAATACCAGAAAAAGAGCTCACAGAGCCTCTCAAAAGGGCTAAAAGATGGAGGCGTTCGTAACTAAGCACATGATGCCACTCAGCACCTCGCAGAGAGGCTAGGGGGGTGGCTTGCAAAATGGCTTTTAGGCGTTTTTTAAGGGGTTTGGGGTCATGGGGGGGCGTATCTAGCATGTATATTAAGGTATCTTGAGCCTCTTGAAAGGCTTGGATCAAATCAGAGGACACGGGCGCGCCTATTTTTGGAGGATGTGCCTGCAGGGTTTGACAAAGGGGGTTTTTAGAGGGAAAAGTTTGGATCGTGTTTTGGGGGGTGAGATAGAGGCAGGGTTGATCATTAAAAGCGATGAGGCGGGTATACCGGAAGTGGTCGTAGAAATGTGCATCGGGGTGCTTTAATAAGGCTTGGCATGCAGGAATGTCTTCTTTAGAGGCATGGAAGCAAGCAAAGAGATTAAGAGGAGCAGGAGGTTGAGAGGCACTCAGCGTGCGCACACCATACAACCATGTATTAAAGCGGTAAGCGTAATATTTTCTCCAAAGGTATATATCTTGCAGACTCAAGCCTAAAGTTTTTTTGACCTGTTTGTAGAGGGCCATTTCTTCTCGAACATCCAACTCAATCTCATCTCCGTATGTATTTAAGAGGAAATTATCTAAACCCGCTCTTAGGGTTTTAAGGCGCAAATAGTAGGCGAGGAGTCTTTGGCTAAGATTTCCTTTAATTCCTTGAGCTTGGCGGAGTCTTCTTTTGAAGAGAAGCGCAGTTGTGAGAGTAGGGTGTATTGGTAAGTGTATGTGCCGAATAATGTGGGTGATTTATATGCAGTTCCCCAAGTTAAAGTATGCAAAAAAGATTCTAAGGGCAAGCCCTGTTTAGAGGCGTTGAGTAAAAGGGAGTAGAAAAATTCTAGGTTTTGTTGCAAGACTTTTAAGAGTTTTTGCTCTTCAAGGGGCTTTGGAGGGGGCACTTCGTCGTGCCAAAACACATTCGCACAATTTACCCAATTATTAATCTTAGCGCGCACCAATCCAAAGGCGTGCAAAGCCTCAAAGCTCCTAATTTGGTTATAAAGTGAGAGGCTTTTTAAGCGTGCCATAAAAGGCACATGATCTATCATTTGGGTAGCTAGGCTAATCCATGTTTTGTAATGCCGTGCTACTGCCTTTGAAGCCATCAAAGATTGATCCGTTTGGCTTGGATCACACTCCGCTTTAATGGCAGCTTGCAAGGCACTCTCTTGGGCATTTACGAGCGAATCATAGAGGTCTTTAGCCGCCTTGAAAAAGGCTTGCTCTTGGGGATTTGTAGGCGTGTGTGGCGCGCCCAAGCCAAAACTAGGTACAAAGAAGAATAAGAAAATAGAGATTATAACCCAAGAATGTTTTTTCATCTGTTTTGATACCACCTATACACTTGCTCAATGCCCTCTTTGAGGGGGATACTTGCCCTCCAACCTAAGCGTGCGATTTTACGCACATCACTACACTTTAACAAAGTCCCATCGGGCTTAGAGGTGTCAAAAACCAACGCCCCCTTAAAGCCCACAATCTCTTTAATCAAGTTGGCTAAATCTCTAATGCTAATATCCTCCCCCGTGCCAATATTCGTATGATTGAGCGTAGTAGTGGCTTGTTGGTGTTGCAAGAGAAAGACACATCCCCGGGCTAAATCTTGCACATGCAAAAACTCGCGTCTGGGCGCACCACTGCCCCAAATGCGCACCCCCTGCGCGCTCACCCCGTGTTGTTCTAAAATGCTCAAGGCTTTTTGCTGGCTAGACACTTGCAAATCTTGCAACACTAAATCTAGGCGGTTGTGCTCTAGCAAATGGGCTAGATGCATTTTTCTTAAAAGGGCGGGCAGGACATGGGAGTTTTGCAAGTCAAAGTTATCATACTCTCCGTATAAATTGGTGGGCATCGCAGAAATAAAATGCGTGCCATATTGGGCGTTGTAGGCTTCGCACATCTTAAGCCCAGCGATCTTAGCGATGGCATAGGGCTCGTTGGTGGGCTCTAGGGGGCTAGTGAGTAGGGCTTGCTCTTTAATGGGCTGGGGGCATTCTTTAGGGTAAATGCAAGTAGAACCTAAAAAGAGGAGCTTTTTCACCCCGTATTTATGGGCATAGTGAATCGTGTTGGTTTGGATGGCTAAGTTTTGGTAAATAAACTCCGCGCGTAGGTGTTATTGGCTAAAATCCCCCCCACTTTAGCCGCCGCTAAAATGACAATGTCGGGGCGTTCTATCTCAAAAAAATGTTCGACCGCATTTTGCTGTGTTAAATCTAATTCAGAATGGGTTTTTAAAATTAAGTTGTCAAAACCTTGTTCTTGCAAACACGCTACAATCGCGCCCCCCACCAAGCCCCTATGCCCGGCTATGTAAATTTTATCGCCCTTTTGCATGCACTCTCCTAGTCTTTAGCAACTATGATAGCAGGGCAGGGCGGGCATGTCAAGGCGGGGATAGCACCCTCATCATGCGCCCTATTTTTTTTGAGCAGGGGCTTAGAGTTTTAGCGTTTTAAGCGCGACACCAACGGGGGAGGGTTGTTGGGGCGGGGCGACTTAAGGTTCTCACGCCTTAGATACTTTTCCTAAAACGCCTCACTTTATACCAAGCTGGATAGTATTTAAAGCTAGAGCAATCCCTAAACATGTCATCTAAACCACACTGGACACTAGACACACTCCAAACGCTTAAGTCTTGGTTAAAATTTTCACATTCTTTAAACATGAAAGTCATATCCACGACTCCAGACACATCCCAGTTGTGCAAGGGTTGATCAAAATCCTCACAACCCAAAAACATATGGCGCATATTTGTAACATTAGACACATCCCAACTATTCAAGGGTTGGTTAAAAAGTCCGCATTTTTTAAACATCCAACCCATATGCCTAACCCTAGACACATTCCAACTAGAAATGTCGTGGTTAAACAAAATTGCCCGACAAAACATGCCCCTCATGTTAGTTACATGAGAAGTGTCCCAAGTTTCTAACCCTTCAAAGTTCCTTCGCATAAAAGCGGGTACTTGCTCCCCTGCCTTCCCAGTTGAATGCGAAAACACGAAACTTAAATCCGTAATCTTGCTAATGTCAATCTCCCCTAAATGGATACTCTCATCAGCGACTAATTTTTTAAGCTCCTCCTTGCTTTGGGGGACATATTTTTTAGCTCTCTTGGAGATAGCAAAATTTTGGGGTGCGGACTGGCTGGGCTGGGATTGTAGCCCCTCTAGCACACCCTCTAAACCTGTAATACTACTTTGCAAGCCCTCTAGCACCTCTAAGACCTCTTGGGCATTGGCGGGTTTTTCTAGCGCGCTTAAAGGTGCGCTAATTTTAGCTTGGGCGTGTTTGAGCTTAGTTACAAGTTTTTCTAGCTCTAAGTCATCCTCTTTTAAGCGCGCATAATGCTCTCTTAAAGTCCTTAGCACACCGCTTAAACTTTCAGCAAACGCGCTAAAGCTAGCATGCAGTTCCTCCGCTTCTTGTTGCACTTCTAAGCCCTCTTCTAAGGCACTCTTGCCCAAACGCATCGCCCGTTTAAGTTTTTTAATCTCTTGTTCTAATGTTTCTAGTGCTCGTTGCATAAAAACCTCCTAGTTAAAGTGGAGGTTCATTGTAACATAGTCAATATGTTTCTCTTTTGGGCTGGAAAACCAAGGTCGGCATATTCTTTATAGCTAAGCTAGGGGCTTTAGCGCGCAAGCCCCCAAAGAATCTATGATGCGATCACAAAGCGTGATCGCGCGCGTTTTGTGCGGGCTATGAGGTGTTGCACGCCCGCCCTTTTCATCAATCGTTGTGGTTTTTTAAATCGATCCACTCTTCTTTGCTTTCATCATTCCCACCCCCACAGAGTTTGTAGACACCATAGGTGAGAGCACCCGCCAACACGGGCGCAACAGCCACCGCACCCAGCCCAATAGCCATATCTCCACCCACAACAGAGCTTATAGCCGCTAAACCACTCGTGATGCCCGCATCAGACAAACCAGCCACCGCACCGCCTGCAGCCACTGCCCCCACAGCTCCAGCAGCCCCAGCCGCTGCACCCACTCCTGCTACAACCACACCCTTTTCATCTTTGTTTTCGTTGTTTTCAGTCATTGCTATCCTTTCTTCTAGATTTTTGAGAGGGCATTATGCCTAACTTATGCCTAACTTATGCTTAACTTATGCCTAACTTATGCCTAACTTATGCCTAACTTATGCTTAACTTATGCTTAACTTATGCTTAACTTATGCTTAACTTATGCTTAACTTATGCGCTACCGCGCATAAGTATTACTAAATGCTACCAAATATTCCTTAAGACTTTTTAAACAAGATCAATTCGTAAGAGGTTTTTTCAAGGCGTTTGACCTCTGGTTTCACCGGAGCATTTTTTTGCATGTGGGTTTGGAGTTCTTCATTGAGGCGATCGAGTTCATCTAGGCGATCTTTGAGACGCAAGATAATATCCACCCCGGCTAAATTCACACCCATGTCCCTAGTGAGGCGCAAAATCGTCTTGATCTTGTCCACATCTCTTTGGGAGTAGAGACGCATTTTCCCATCGGTGCGCTTGGGTTCTAATAAACCCTCCTTTTCGTATTGGCGTAGAGTCTGGGGGTGCACCCCTAAAATCTTAGCCACCACACTGATCAAGTAAAGGGGTGCGTCATAATCTAGCATCATCAATCCCTTAGGGCAATTGTTCTTGTAGCACTTGTTTGCATTGCGCGCTCATGTGATCGGTATGGGGCAAGACCACATTGGCTTTCAAATACAAATCCCCCATGCCATTGCTCTTGCGATTCTTCACTCCAAGTTCTTTAAGGCGGAATTTTTGTGCGTTCTTGGTGTTGGGCGGGATTTTAAGACTCACCTCCTTATAAAGGGTTTGCACCTCCATTTTGCCCCCAAAGAGCGCGATTTTCAAGGGCACATCAAAGGATTTGATGAGATCATCGCCCTCTCTAGTGTATTCATTGTCCTCTAAAACATGCACTCTTAAGAGCACATCGCCACGCATACCCCCCTGTTGGTGTCCACGCCCACGCGCGCGCAACACCTCACCCTCTTTGATCCCAGCGGGAATCTTGAGATCAAAGCTATCATCATGGCTTAATTGCACTTCACGCTTACCCCCTAAAACCGCTTCTTTAAAACTAATTTGGATATCCACCTGAATGTCTAAATCCACTCTAGGGCTAAACCCCCCTGCAAAATTCGCGCCAAAGGCACTCCCAAAGCCCCCCCCCAAAGCCATACCCCCCGCTCCCAAAAATCTGGGAGAGAATGTCATCAAAATTCCCCCCCCTTGCGCGCGCAAAATCGCTAAAATTCTGCCCCCCAAACATGCTATCGCCCAAGCGATCGTATTGCGCGCGTTTTTGGCTATCGCTCAAGATTTCATAAGCGGCGTTGATCTCCTTGAACTTCTCCTCAGCTTCCTTACCCTTATTGAGATCGGGATGGTATTTGCGTGCCAGACGGCGGTAAGACTTCTTGATCTCCTCTGGACTAGCCCCCTCGCTCACTTCTAAGGTTTCATACAAACTCTTTCCCATAGTGTTCCTTTGTCTAAAATTAGTGCATTATAGCATAAAACTTTAGTCTTATTGTATCAATTTTATTTAGACTCATGACTTGTTACTTGCTCTAAACTGGCTAACGCAAAATTAAGCTTATTGCGCTAGAATCCAAGCCTATACCACTAATAAGAGTCCTACATGGGGTCGTTAAAGCACTGACATTTTTCTTAGCCCTCTTTGGATACGCGCAAGCTTATGTCTTAGAGAGCTCGGGTTCTTTTATCGCCATTGGTTTTTACCGCCTGCCCTCCGATATTTCCAAGAGCATGCGCCCTAAAAAGATGAGCTTGATGGAAACGATCTTGGGCGTTTTGGTTTCCGGGAAAATCTCTCCCACCTTGCAGAATATCGCCATTTACGAGGCGCGTTCCATGCACTTAGGGCAGTATGAAAACTTCATAAAGAAGTGCCAAAAACATGTCCAAATAGAATTGCCCCAACTAGGGAGCCACAATAATTCCTATGCCTCAGGTCCCTACCATGTCAATTTCCACTGGAAGTTTTAAGGCGCGCAACTCTTGGTGATAACCCCCCCGCCTAGCACGCGATCTCGATCGTAGATGACTAGGGCTTGTCCGGGGGCTACGCCATAGACGGGTGCGCTGAAACGCGCGCAAATGGTGTCCTGCTTGAGGCTGATGCGCGCGCTGGTGGGGTTGCTCCTGTAGCGCACCTTGACTAAATAATCGCCCTCTTGAAAATTAGGGGGCAGGGACATGTTACGCGCTTCTAGGGTGTAAACCGCTAGGGCTTGTCTATCCCCCACAATGATCTCATTTTGCTGGGCGTTGATTCCCACGACAAAATGGGGTTCATGCGCGCCTCTGATAGAAAAGCCCTTGCGCTTGCCAATAGTGTAGTGCATATAACCCTTGTGCGTGCCCACTACAGCCCCCTCAAGATTACGCACCAAACCCTCTTGATCCACCTTAATGTGCTGTTTTAGCGTGTCAATGTAGTTAGTCTCAACAAAGCAGATCTCTTGGGATTCCTTGTAAGTTTGCAAACTCCCTAAAAAGGGCATTTTCTCTAAAGCCAAGGGCTTGACCTCAGATTTAAGCAAATCGCCTAGAGGGAAGAGGAGGCGATCAATAGCCCTTTGGGGCAGGGCGTAGAGAAAGTAACTTTGATCTTTGCTGGTGTCTTTGGCTTCTTTGAGGCGCAACACCCCATTGAACTCCTCTAAGCGCGCGTAATGCCCGGTGGCGATCTTTTCACAGCCCCTCTCTAAGGCAAAATCTAGGGCTAGTCCAAATTTCATCAGAGGGTTACACAGCGCACAGGGATTAGGGGTTTGACCTTGTTTGTAACCCTCTATAAAGGCATCGTAAACGCTTTTTTTAAAGGCGGCTTGCAAATCCACCACTTCAAAGGGGATTTTCAAAAACCTTGCCACCTCTTGGCAATTCTTGATATACAAGGCGTGTTTGTCCTCTTTGGCATGCAATTTAAGATAAATGCCTAGCAATTCATGCCCGGCCTCTTGCAAGAGATAGGCACTATAAGAACTATCCACCCCCCCACTCATCAAAACCGCGACTTTCATTTAGCTTCTTTGCACTTAGGATGCAAAAACCTAGTGTGTTTTCTTTTAAAAAAGCCTTAAACTCCAAAGACACGATCAAAGATACGCCCGACATTTCTCAAATAGTAATCTGTTTCAAAACAGGCTTTAAGTAGCGCGCGATCCACCTGCGCCAAACGCGCATCGCTTAGAAGTTGCGTGAGAAAATCAGCCTGCAAACCCTCTTGCAAACGCGCCCACACCCACATAGCGTTCTCTTGCACGATCGCATAGCTCTGTGCCTTGCTAAAGCCCAATTTTGGCAATTCCAACAAAACGCGCTGGGAGAAAACCAACCCCCCCGTGCGCTCCAAATTCTTACGCATATTCTCCGGATACACAAGCAGATTTTTTAGCAAGGTCGCAAGACGGTGCAAGAGAAAATCTAGGGTGATAAACATGTCTGGGAAGACAAAGCGTTCTACAGAGCTGTGGCTAATATCTCTCTCATGCCAAAGGGCGACATTTTCCATCATCGGGATCGCATAAGCGCGAATCATCCTAGCTAACCCGGTGATGTTCTCACTCAAGACTGGGTTGCGTTTGTGGGGCATGGCTGAAGAACCCTTTTGCCCTGCACTAAAAGCCTCTTCGGCTTCGTAAACCTCAGTGCGCTGGTAGTGGCGGACATTGATCGCGATTTTCTCACATGTGCTCACCAGCAAAGCCACTGCATTGCACAAGCGCGCATGCTTTTCTCTTGGGATCACCTGATTGCTCACACGCGCCACGCCCAAGCCCAATTCTTGGCAAACTAATTCTTCTAACTCAAAGGGGCTATGCGCCATGTTTCCCATCGCCCCACTCACCATTCCCACGCACACCTCTTTAGCCGCTTCTTGCAAGGCTTGCCAATGGGCGTGTATATCCTCATACCACAACGCCCACACCAGTCCAAAGCTAGTAGGTTCGCCATGCACCCCATGGCTACGCCCCACCATCACCACTTCTTTAAACTCTAAAGCGCGCGCTTTGAGCACATCTAACAAAACGCGCAAATCCTCAAAGATAATTCCCAAACTCTCTTGGATCAATAAAGCTAGTGCCGTGTCAATGCAATCGCTAGAGGTGATCCCATAGTGGAAAAAGCGTTCGGCATCGCCCAAGCTCTTGCTGACAGCTTGGATAAAGGCGATCACATCGTGCCTAGTTCGCTTCTCAAAGGTGTGTATGTCCTCTAGGCTGAAGTTAGCCTGTTCTATTTGGGCTAAGGTTTTTGCGTCCAATAGCCCCAAGGTGTGCCATGCTCTAGCCACCGCCTGTTCTACGCGCAAGTAGGTTTCAAATTTATGCGACTCGCCCCAAAGGCGCGCCATTGGCTCTCGCGCGTAACGATCTAGCATTAAACCTTGGCCTCTTCTCTGCGTTGCAGGTATTCCCACCTCGCATCCACATCTTTTTGCAATTCCTCAATGATGTGCTCGTTTTCCTTTTTAAATAGGTGAGCAAAGCGTTTTTGGGGACCCAGATAATCGCGCACGGGCAAGATATTGCGCGGACGGTAGGTGATCTTGAGTTCTTGACCGTGGAAAATTTCAAACAGAGGAAAAATGAGGCAATCCACGGCTAAGTCTGTCATCTCAATGGCTAGACTGGAGTGGTATTTCCACTCAGTAGGGCAAGGGCTCAAAGCGTTGATAAAGCATGGTCCCTCAGTGTCTAAGGCGGTTTTGATCTTCTTGTTCATGTCCTTCCACTTGTTGGGGGCTAGCTGGGCGGCATAGGGGATTCCATGGGCAGCCATAATGAGAGTTAGATCTTTTTTGCGCTCTTTCTTACCAAAGCTCACTTTGCCTGCGGGAGTGGTGCTTGTGCTAGCCCCCATAGGCGTGCTCCCACTTCTTTGTCCGCCCGTGTTGGCGTAATTCTCGTTGTCTAGGCAGATGTAGGTCATGTCATGCCCGCGTTCCATGCAACCGCTGATGAACTGGAAACCAATATCATAAGACGCGCCATCGCCCCCAAAAGCGACAAATTTAGGTCGCTGCCCGGTGTATTTGCCCTTGCGCGCCAGAGCCTTATACATGCTCTCCACCCCGCTTAACGCGGTTGAGCCATTTTCAAAACCCACATGAATCCAAGGCACATCCCATGAAGTGTGGGGATAAACAGCCGAGCACACTTCTAAACAGCCCGTGGAATTGCCTAGCACAATGGGTCCTTCTAGGGCGTTTAACACTTCGCGCACAATAATGCCATGCCCACAGCCCGGACACAAGAGATGGGAGCCTTCAAACTTCTCTGCTGACTGGCTGAAACTCTTGAGCGTTTTGACTTCTTTAACCATGTGTTGCCTTTAAAAATAGGATAGTTGGGGACCATTTAGCCCGATGAATTGTTGGGTGGGGTGGGTCAAAACCCCTTTTTTAGCATCTTGCACCAGCGACTCAAAGATGCTCTCTAAATCTGCTTGGGTTACATCCCTACCCCCTAAGCCATAGATGTAATTGCTCAACACCGGGCGTTTGGACCCAGGGGCTTGGTACAAGCTAGCGGCGATTTCGTTGAAAAGCGCGCCAAGCGCTCCAGAGGGCGAACTCTTGTCCATCACGGCGATCGCCTTGGCGTTTTTCAAGGCGTTGGCGATGGCTTCAAAGGGGAAGGGACGCAAGACATGGGTGCTAACCACCCCGGCCTTAATGCCTTTTTCGCGCGCTCTTGTAGCCGCTACAATGGCTGACTCGTAAGTTGTGCCTAGCGCGAAGATCAAAACCTCCGCGTCCAAAGTTTGGAAAGTTTCTACTAGGTGGTATTGTCTCCCGGTGATCTTGGCAAAGTCGTTGAAAATGCCCTCTAAGATCGTGCTAGAGTGCATGATGGCATGGTGCAACTTGGCTTTATGTTCGAAATGCCACTCCTCTTCTGCCTGCGCGCCAAAGCTTACGGGTTTGTCAAAATCCAGCAGAGGGTGCACACTCACATAGTCACCTACGAATTTATAAGCCACCCGGTCGCTTAAAGGGCGCACATTTTGCACGGTGTGCGAAGAGAGGAAACCATCTTGGTGCACCATCACGGGCACGCGCACCTCTGTGTGTTCGGCAAGCCTGAAAGCCATTAGGGTGAAGTCATAGACCTCTTGGGGGTTGCATGTGCACAGGCTAATCCAGCCACTATCCCTACCTAGATACATGTCTGAGTGATCGCAGTGGATATTGAGTGGGGAAGCTAGCGCGCGGTTGGCTACATTGAGCACGATGGGCAGGCGCATCCCAGAGGCTTGGTAAAGCACTTCCACCATCAAGGCAAAACCCTGCGAACTGGTGGCGGTGCTAACCCGCCCCCCCGCTGCTGCTGCGCCCACACACGCGCTCATGGCGGCATGTTCGGATTCCACAAGGACAAATTCCCCTTCAATGTAGTCATTGTCCTTGAAAGACCCGTAATTTTGGATAATAGGCGTGGAGGGGGTGATCGGGTAAGCAGCCACGACATCCACTTGGGCTTGTCTTAGCGCGTGCGCGCTAGCTGTGCATCCATCCCAAGCTTCCACTTCGTTGAGCGTGTAACTAGAAGCCATTGTAACCCCCTTCTGTGCGGTAACTTTTCTTTTTAAGCCCCTCGGCTTTTTGGGGCCACTTGGTGAGCGCTTCTTCTAGGGGCTCTAAATTGTCAAACATCAGCAAAGATTTGGGGTTGGTGGGGCACACATCCACACACACCCCGCAACCCTTGCAGTGTTCGTAATCCACCCCGCTCATCTTGCCCTCGCGCGACAAAATGGATGCATCAGGACAGTAAACCCAACAGTTGAAACAGTTGATGCAGACATCTTTGTTGTGCACGGGTTTTTCCACCCGCCAATGCGAAACGCTGGCGGTAAAAGAACTCTCAGGCGTGTAAGTGCGCTCGTTATTGTGTTTGCCCAACTCGTCCTGCCCTTGTTTCTCAAAGGGGAAGAGCACCGCCCCAATCTCGAATTCTTGCCAATTTTTCATGGATTTCCTTTCTCTACTGGACTTGCTCGTAGGCTTGATCGATGGCTAACATGTTCGCATCGATCAAAGCTTGGGGCATTTTCTTACCCAAAACAGCCTTGAAGGTATTTTTAAAAAGCTCCAATTCCAACATGTTGGAAACTTTCATCAACGCCCCTAACATGGGGGTATTAGGAATGGGGCGCTTGATCGTATCCATGGCGATTTTAATGCAATTGAGAGTGTAGAGTTTTTTGTCTGCCAAATTGGGCTTTTTTTCAAACAGCTCTTCTTTGCTAAGGTGGGTGGTAACGATGTAGGTGGTGTCGGGTTTTTCATTCTCAGTGATGTCAGTGATGAAAGTCAACCCCGGGTCGATCACAAGCACATAATCAGGGCGCATGAACTTTTCGTGATTCAAAATAGGCTCTGAATCGATGCGGTTGTAAGCCGTCATAGCCGCCCCGCGTTTAGCCGAACCATAGAACGCAAAACCCTGCACTTCTTTACCCGTAGTGGTGAGGACATCAGCTAGACCCTTAGCGCCTGTAACCGCGCCCTGCCCGGCTCTAGCATGCCATCTAATTTCTAACATTACATTCTCCTTGTCGCATTATCATGTGATAAGTGCATTATACAGGATTTTTTGTAAACCACGATACACGCGACCCACCCGCGCCCCTTATACCAATGAGATCAATAGCAAGTTAACAAAAATGCCAAATTTTGCTTGGAATGCTTAAGGTGGAGTGTAAGCGCGCGTTTTTATGCTACAATAGTATTACTAAGAACGCTTATTAACGCTTTTTTAGTGTTTAACTCCTTCATAAAGGTGGGTTGTGATTAAGATTTTGATGATAGAAGATGACATTGAATTAGCCGAGATCCTGAGTGAGTTTTTTCTCCAGCATGGGGTGGAAGTGGTGAATTACGATGAACCCTATACGGGTATTAGCGCGGCTAACACCCAGCCCTACGATCTCTTGCTCTTGGATTTGACCTTGCCTAATTTAGACGGCTTGGAAGTGTGTAAAAAGATCTCCAAGCAAAAGGGCATCCCCATCATCATCTCTTCAGCGCGCAATGACATCGAGGACAAGATCAAGGCTTTAGAATACGGGGCTGATGACTACATCCCCAAGCCCTACGACCCTAAGGAGCTCTTGGCGCGTATCCAATCTCTCTTGCGCCGTTACAATAAGAAATCCCCCCAAGAGGACACCCAAACCCCCCCCAAAAGTGCCCTATTTAAAATCGACAAGGACGCGCGGGAGGTTTACATGCACAATAAAAGATTGGATCTCACGCGCGCAGAGTATGAGATTTTAACTTTGCTCATTAGCAAGCGGGGCTATGTGTTCTCTAGGGAGTCTATTGCCATCGAATCCGAATCGATTAACCCAGAAAGCTCCAATAAAAGCATTGATGTGATCATTGGGCGTTTGCGTGCCAAAATTGAAAAAGACCCTAAAAAGCCCCAACACATCATCTCTGTCCGGGGGGTGGGCTATAAATTAGAATACTAGCCCGCATGCCCTTGTCAATTTTTAGCAAGATCGTTTCTCTCTTTATTGTGTCCTTGGCGAGCTTTGGGGCGTTTTCTTATTATTTTATCCGCTCCCAAATTGACCATGAAAATTTCCAAACCCAGATTCGCCACCAGCAGTTTGTAACCACCATCAACCAAGTGCTAGCCGACAAGCACAACCGCTATTCTGCAGAAGTCTATTTGCACGAATTGGGCTTTAAGGAAATTAGCGCTGAAGAACTCAAAGAAGTGCTAGCCTTACAGAAAAATAAAAATGAGATTGAGCGCAGTGAAAACCCCTTGGCGAGCATCATCAAGGTGGGTAATAAGATCTTCATTTCCCTAAAAAGCAATGGGGACATCGTGCTGTTCAAGGAGATTCAAAAGACTTCTTACCACAACTACTACTTTGCGATTTTCATTGGGGGATTTTTGATCGTGATGATCTTTGTCTTCATGATTCGTGGGTTTATCCCTATCAACGAATTGCGTAAAAAAGTGCACCTGTTTTCTAAGGGCGAGATGGATATTGAGTGCAAGATCGACCAACAAGATGAGATTGGGGATTTAGCCGCCGCTTTTGACTCCGCGATCAAAAAGATCAAGGGTTTAAATGAGTCGCGCATTTTATTTTTGCGCGCGATCATGCACGAGTTACGCACCCCCATTACAAAGGGCATTATTGTAGCAGAGATGGTGGACAACCCCTTGCAAAAAGAACGCTTATTACGGACTTTCCAAAGATTAAACGCGTTGATCGAACAATTCGCGCGCATTGAACAACTCTCTTCTAAGAACTACAAGATCGCCAAAGACATGTTTATGATGGACCAACTCTTGGAACGCGTGGAGAACATGCTCTTATTAGAACACAATAATACCTCCATCCACGCCGATGTACCAAATTGCGCTTTCCACACCGATTTTGATCTCTTCGCGTTGGTGCTAAAAAATCTCTTAGACAACGCGCTCAAATACAGCCCCAACAAACAAGCCCATGTCAAGATCACAGGCAAAGACCTTGTGGTTTCCAACCAAGGTCAACCCATGCGCGCCGATCTCACCCATTACTTCAAACCCTATTTCCAACAAGAGAGTCAAAGTGATGGGCATGGCTTTGGGTTGGGGATGTATATCATCAAAACCGCCCTAGACACTTTGGGCTTTAGACTCACCTACGCGCACAGCGAGGGGGTGAATTTTTTCAGCATTGAAGATTGTGTTCTCAAGGAATTCAAATCCATATTTTCCACTAAAGATAGTTAAAGGATTGGTATGTTTAAACGCTTTAGACGCTTACGCGCCCACGAGGTTTTGCGCGATTTGGTGCGCGAAACCCGCCTACACCCCCAAGATTTTATTACACCCCTCTTTGTGCGTGAGGGGCAGGGGATTGAACGCCCCATTGCTTCCATGCCCGGAATCGCCCAGATGAGTATAGATGTGCTCTTGAAAGAATGCGCGTTATTGCAAACTCTAGGCTTGCAAGCCGTGTTGCTATTTGGGATTCCCAGCCATAAGGACGCGCAAGGTAGTGCGGCTTTGGATGAGAGGCACCTCATCGCCCAAGCCACGCGCGCGATCAAGGAGAAATACCCCAACATGTGCGTGATCGCAGATTTGTGTTGCTGTGAATACACCGATCATGGGCATTGTGGGGTGCTCAAAGAGCGCCAAGTAGACAATGACGCGACTTTAGAACTACTTAGCCAACAGGCTTTAGTCTTAGCCCAAAGCGGGGTAGACATGCTCGCCCCTAGTGCGATGATGGATGGGATGGTGGTGCACATCAGGCATGCCCTAGATAGCCATGGCTTTAGCATGCTACCTATTATGAGCTATTCTAGCAAGTTTGCTAGCCACTACTATGCCCCCTTTAGAGATGCAGCCGCTAGCGCGCCCAGCTTTGGGGATCGCAAGGGCTACCAAATGGATTACGCCAACCGCCGAGAGGCGATTTTAGAAAGTGTCAATGACGCTTCAGAGGGCGCAGACATTCTCATGGTCAAACCCGCCCTAGCTTACCTAGACATTGTGCGCGCGATCAAGGAACGCACTTTATTACCTCTTGCTCTCTACAATGTCAGTGGGGAATATGCCATGTTTAAGCTCGCCCAAGCCCACCATTTGATGGACTATCCCAGTGTGCTCTTAGAAACCATGATCGCTTTTAAGCGCGCAGGCGCGGACATCATCATCAGCTACCACGCTAAAGAAGTCGCACAACTCTTACTAAAGGAACACCATGGGACGCGCCTTTGAATACCGCCGTGCAGCTAAGGAAAAACGCTGGGACAAGATGAGCAAGATCTTCCCTAAACTTGCTAAAGCCATCACTTTAGCGGCTAAAGGCGGGAGCGATCCAGCCAGCAACGCTAAATTACGCACCGCTATTCTAAACGCCAAAGCCCAGAACATGCCCAAAGATAATATTGACGCAGCCATCAAGCGCGCCAGCGCTAAAGAGGGACAACTTGTGGAGGTGAGCTATGAAGGTAAGGCAAATTATGGGGTTTTGCTTTTCATGGAATGCATGACAGACAACCCCACTAGAACGATTGCCAACTTGAAAAGTTATTTTAACAAGAGCCCGGGGGCTAGCATTGTGCCCAATGGCTCGCTAGAATTTATGTTCATGCGCAAAAGTGTGCTCGAGAGCGCGTTAGATGAGTTGCAAGCTTTGAAACTCAGTATAGAGGATGTAGAATTGACTCTCATTGATTATGGTTTAGAGAGCTTAGAGGTGGATCAAGATCGCCTATTTGCCATTGGGGATTACCAAGATTTCAAACAACTTGGCGAGGGTTTTGAAGCCTTGCAATTACCCATTTATAAAGCCTCTTTACAACGCCTCCCCACCACGCCTATTAGCCTGAGCCCCCAAGCCCTCATAGAGATAGAAAAACTCCTGGATCGCATTGAAGAAGATGAAGATGTGATCGCTCTTTACAGCAATATTGGGGGATAGCGTGCGCTCGATTTTAAGCCCAATTTGAGGATGAGAATGCTTGAATTTGTCTATATCAAACACCAAAGTCGCCTAGATGTGCCCTTGCATGATCACATTGAGGTGTTAGACCAAGTGGGCGATGGGGTGGAGTGCGTGGTGGCTAATGTGCCCTTGCAGGGGGCTAAGAGGGTGGCTAGAGAGGTTAATTTTTTGCTAGAAAATAGCACCCAAGACCCCTTAGACTTAGCCAGTAGCCTCTCTTTGCTCTACGAGGCGCACGGCTTGCAATTTGACTTTGATTCGACTAAGAGGACTTATGAGGGGGAGGTGGTTGAGTTTTTTAGTTATGACTCTAATATTTGCCAATACCACCAACGGCGCGTAGAATGCTGTGGGAAGTGTAGCGAAGTCTGCCCCACTGAGGCGATCACTAAGTTAGACCCCCAGATCGCCCAAGAAAAGGGCATAGAATGTGCAGATAACCGCCATTTGGTGATTAACCACCAAGCTTGTATTGATTGTGGCAAGTGTATTAGCGTGTGTCCTAGTGGGAGTCTGCGTTATTCTAGCTTTAGCTTGGAGTGCGTCCAAGAGGTGGCTAAACTCTATAGGGGCTATATCCCCCTACTCTTAGATCACAAAGCAGAGCTACCCACTATCCCACTTAAAAAAGAAATCTTGCCCCTCTGTCTTAACCTCAACACTTTAGAACAAGTCGCCCTACTCACACTTTTGCAAGAGAGTGGCGCGCAGGTGGTGATCTATGCCCCCCAAGAGTTAGGTATTGGCACTCTGCAGAGTATTGCCCTACTCAATGGCATTTATGCCCAACTCCACCAACAAGAAGCGATCTTGTTAGCTAGCGATCTTGAGAGTTTGCAAGGGTGTTTGCAGCGCGCCCAACGCCTAGAATCCACCCACTTCACCCCCCCCAGCATCCCAGCACACACCAAGCGCGATCTCTTTGCCCAACGCTTAAAACACGCCATAGCTCAAGGGGATTATGGGCGCGTGCCCTCAGCAAGCTTTATTCGTTACGGGCACATAGAGATCAACTCTAATTGCACCTTATGTCTCTCTTGTGTGGGGGCGTGCAACACCAACGCGCTGAGTGTAGATGGCAATACCTATACCCTGCTTTTTAATCCCAGTCTTTGCACCACTTGCGGGTATTGCGAGGCGACCTGCCCTGAAAAGGATTGTTTGCATTTGGAGCGCGATGGGATCGCCCTAAACCCCTCTTATTTTGCGCCCAAAATCATGGCACAAGATAGCCTATTTGGCTGTAAAATGTGTGGTAAGCCCATTGGGACCACTAAAAGCGTGCAAAAGATCGCCCAAATGATGACCCCTAGATTTCAAGGCGATGCGCGCAGGATCGCTACGCTGTATGCCTGCCCGGATTGCAAGGTCAAAATCATGCTAGAAGACATGCTAGACATCAATTCTATTTTAAAATGAATATAGATTCCAATCTCACCTATGCGCGCGCGCTCTATTACCGCCTATGGCATTACATGGTGGTGTTTGTGCATGATGAAAGCGTGTTTAGTGAGTTAAAAGCTTTGGTCAATCACTTAAAAGATTTCCCCTTTGATCCCAGCACAGCGCACAGCTGGGAAGAGTTGCATGCCTTTTTGGAACAAGGACTAGAAGCCTTTAAAGAGGAGCAAAACGCCCTACTCTTTGCCCCCGGGGAGGGTTTTATCCCTATGAGCGCGTCTTATTATTTAGAGGGACAAGACAATGGCAAGAAACGCCTAGAGGCGATCGCGCTTTTAAAGCAATCAGGCTTGCGCATTGAGAGCCACACGATCACAAGCCCCGTGGCTGAGGACGATCTAGCCTTTTTAACCTTGATGATGAATGCCTTTTTACAGCAGTTGTTAGAGGATCAGAGCTTTTTTAGCCTGCATGAAAAACTCTTTAAAGACTTTTTCCACCTCTTTAGCGATGCTTTTATAAAAGCCATTGCTAGCCATGAAAAAAGCGCGTGTTATCTAAACTTCGCTACAATCTTAGGTGCATTTATCCAGCATGAAAGGTTGTTTTTCAACCTGGTTTAGGAGGTTGTATGGAGAACAGACGCGAGGCACTCAAAAAGCTAGGCGTATTAGGAGCGGGGGCATTAGCCGGGCAAAGCCTGCTAGCAACCATGCCAGAAAGACACTTCCCGGACACG
Organism: Helicobacter labacensis; assembly: GCF_003660285.1. Classification (GTDB taxonomy): domain Bacteria; phylum Campylobacterota; class Campylobacteria; order Campylobacterales; family Helicobacteraceae; genus Helicobacter; species Helicobacter labacensis. Next base: position 26,171 of record NZ_QXQQ01000011.1, read on the forward strand.
GACAAGGGTAGCAATGGCGTGGTGGTGGGCAAGAGCAATAAAAAAGAGATACTTTATCACAAAACCCCCGCTTGGGAGATTTTTTATAAAAGCGTGTGGTAATTTGAGAAAGGAAGTAACATGGGAAAATTAAGTCGGCGCTCTTTTTTAAAAATGGGCGCAATCGGGGCAGGGGCAGGGGCAAGCCTTGCCTTTGCCAACACCAAAGTGAGTAAAAAAGAAAACACCATTGACCCCAATGAGGGGGTCAAAAGGGTTAAAACCATTTGTAGCATTTGCTCAGCTGGGTGTGGAATCATCGCTGAGGTTAAAGACGGGGTGTGGATTCGCCAAGATGTCGCTCAAGATCACCCCATTAGCGCGGGTAGCCACTGCTGTAAGGGCGTGGATCAAATTGACTTAGTCAAGTCTAAAATGCGTCTTAAATACCCGCTCAAAAGAGAGGGGGGCAAGTGGAAACGCATTAGCTACGATCAAGCCATCGATGAGATCAGCCAAAAAATGCTCAAAATGCGCGAGCAATACGGACCAGATAGCATGATGTTTATGGGGAGTGCTAAAATGAACTCCCAGCAAGCCTATTATTGGCGCAAATTTGCCGCCTTTTATGGGACAAACAACATAGACCATGTAGCCCGCATTTGACACAGCACCACAGTCGCCGGTGTGGCGAATACATGGGGGTATGGTGCGATGACAAACCACTTTGGGGACATTGTCGGGCATTCTAAAGCGATTTTGATGATTGGGCTTAATACGGCGGTGAGTAACCCCATTGGCTTTAAGCACTTTTTGCAGGCAAAGGATCGCAATAACGCTAAGTTGATTGTGATCGATCCAGTCTTTACCAAGAGTGCGGCTAAGGCAGATATTTATGTGCGCATCCGCTCGGGCACCGATATTGCCTTTATTTATGGCATGTTGCATTTGATCTTTAAGCATGGCTGGGAGGATAAGGAGGTTATTAAAACTCAAGCTTACGGGATTGAGGAAGTTAAAAAAGAGGCACTCAAATACACCCCCGAAGTGGTGGAGGACATCACGGGCGTGCCCGCAGATTTGCTCATCCAAACCACGCGCGTATTTGCTACAGCTAAGCCCGCCACTTTGGCGTGGGCACTAGGGATCACCCAGCATAGCACGGGCAGTGGCAACACGCGCATGCTCTCTATTTTGCAGTTGGTGCTAGGCAATATGGGCAAAAAGGGCGGGGGTTGTAATATCGTGCGCGGGCATGACAATGTGCAAGGCTCAACAGACATGTGCTGTTTGGCGGATAATTTGCCCGGCTATTATGGGCTAAGCGAGCCTAGTTGGCGTTATTATGCCAAATGCTGGGGGGTGAGCTTTGAGAGTTTGCAAAAACGCTTTTTTGCCCCTGAATGGATGCACAAAAAGGGCTTTAGTATCTCGCTTTGGCATGAGGGCGTGTTGCAAGAGGCTAAAACCCACTCTAGCGCGCCCATTAAAGGCTTGTGGGTGCAGGGCAATGGGGTGAGCTCCCTAGCGCACAATGTCAAAATGGCAGAGGCGATTGAAAAGCTGGATTTAATGGTGATTGCTGAACCTTTCTTAAATGAGGGGGCGATTTTAACCGACAAGCAGGATAATTTGTATGTCCTCCCCATCGCTACCCAATTTGAATGCGAGGGAATCGTGGTGGCGACTAATCGGGCTGCGCAGTGGCGATCCCAAGTGGTCAAACCCTTGTATGAAGCCAAGCAAGATCACGAGTTGATGTTTGAAATGGCTAAAAAGTTTGGCTTTTATGAGGAATACACCAAAGCCCTGCTTTGTGATTTTGATAAAAATGGGGAATTGGTGCAGGTGCGAAAAAGTTTTAGCTGGCCCGAAGATGCCACTAGAGAGATCGCGCGCACGGTGAAAGTGATAGGTCTTGGGGGTTGGACTCCCGAGCGGCTCAAAGCCCAACAAGAAAACTGGCACATGTTTGATTACATCAGCCAAGAGGGCTATGGTCCGATGAAGGGGCAGTATTATGGCTTGCCCTGGCCAGCTTGGACTGCAGAGCACCCGGGCACGCCCATTTTATATGATATTAGCACCCCCACCAAAGAGGGGGGCATGGGCTTTAGGGCGCGCTTTGGGGAGGAATACAAGGGGCAGAGCTTGTTAGCCGATAAGAGCGTTACGATCAAGGGATCGGCAATCAAGGGCGGTTACCCTGAGATCACTAAGGCTAACATTGAAAAAGTGCTAGGGATTAAGCTTAGCGATCACGAAAAAGCCATTATGGGGGATAATTGGAAGGTGGATACCAGCGGGCTTATCCAAAAGAAATGCGATGAAAAAGGCGTGTGTGTCTATGGGAATGCGCGTGCGCGTGCTATTGTGTGGAATTTCATCGATCAAATCCCGGTGCATAGAGAGCCCATCCACTCCCCGCGTCCGGATTTGGTGCAAAAATACCCCACCATTAAAGACCAAGTGAATAACTTTAGGGTGGATGTGCGCTACGCCAGCGAACAAAACAAACAAGAGTGGGCTAAGCAATACCCCATCGTGATCGCCTCCATGCGCTTGGTGAATTTGAGCGGGGCGGGGATGTTGGAGCGCACCAGCAAGTATCTATCCCACATCACGCCCGAGATGTTTTGTAACATCCACCCCGATCTAGCCCTCAACCATGGCATTAAAGACGGGGAGATGATGTGGATTCACTCCCCTGAGGGGACTAAAATTAAAGTCAAGGCGATTTTTAGCCACGCAGTTACTCCCGATCGCATTTGCATGCCTTATAGCTTTGCTGGGATTTTACAGGGCGTGGATTTGTCTCATCGCTACCCTGAGGGCACCAAGCCCTACACCACAGGAGAGAGCTCCAATACGATCACCAATTACGGCTTTGATCCGGTCACGCAAATTCCTGAGTTTAACGCCGGGCTTTGCCGTATAGAAAAGGCTTAACATGGCAAATCTAGCACCTGCTAAACAAATCCCCAATGCCAACCGCATGAAGTTTTATTGCGATGACAACCGCTGTATTAGTTGCTTTGCCTGCTCTGTGGCGTGCTCGCACTCTAACGAGCTAGAAGTGGGGCTTAATCGGCGCAAGGTCATCACCCTTTATGAGGGCGTAGAGGGCAAGGAAAAATCCATCTCCATTGCCTGCCAGCACTGTACGGATGCGCCCTGCGCGCAAGTGTGCCCGGTGGATTGCTTTTATATCCGCGAAGATGGGATCGTGCTCCACAATAAAGAAACTTGTATTGGCTGTGGTTACTGCCTGTATGCCTGCCCCTTTGGCGCGCCCCAATTCCCTAGAGATGGGGCATTTGGGGTTAGGGGCGTGATGGATAAATGCACCATGTGTGCGGGCGGTCCTGCACCCACCCACTCCAAAAAAGAAATGGAGCTCTATGGGGTCAACCGGATTGCCAGCGGACAAGTGCCCATGTGTGCAGCCACCTGCTCCACCAACGCCCTTTTAGTGGGCGATGCGCTGAGCATCGCCGACATTTATAGACGGCGTGTGATGGCAAAATACGCCAACGCCCAAGACTTCCAAACCAAGAGGGCGCACCAAGTGCAGGGTGCGACACCTTAAGGGGGGCTGATGAAAAAACTTGTGCTTTTTATGGGTCTTTTGGCGGGCTTGGGTGCGCAGAGCACCCCACTAGATCAAGAACGCATTTTAGGTATTCTGCCCTATGGGCAGAGGGACACGGGCAAGCTAGGCGAGCTTTGGACGCTTTGGCAGGGGCATTATTTTTTATGGCTCTTTTTAGCCGTTGTGCTGGGTGTGAGTTTGGGCTTTTTAATGCACTATTTAGTCATTGGTCCTAAAGAGTTTAAGCATAGTGGGCAGAAAGTGCCTTTTTTTAGTCTGTTTAACCGCATCATCCACTGGATCGCCGGGATCAGCTTTATTTTACTTGTGCCCACCGGGCTGATCATGATCTTTGGGGATTTCTTTGGGGGTGGGGCGTTTGTGCGTGCGTGCCGCATTTTACACAGCGTGGGCTGTGTGGTGTTCATGGTGGCGGTGTTGCCCATGTTGTTCATGTGGCTTAAAGACATGTTCTTTAGGCTAGCAGACATCAAATGGCTAGTGATCATGGGAGGCTATCTCTCCAAAGAGAAAAAACCCGTGCCGGCTTATAAGTTTAATGCGGGGCAGAAGATGTGGTTTTGGATCGCCACTTTGGGGGGGTTGGTGATGATTGCTAGTGGGGGGGTTTTGTATTTCAACACCGCGGATTTGAGCGCGATCGCTAACTTTTTGGGGCTTTATCAAATTTCTTTGTTGCGCTTGAGCGCGCTGGTGCATAATTTCTTTGGTTTGGTCTTGGTGGGCTTTTTCATTGTGCATATTTACATGTCCTTGTTTGCGATCAGGGGGTCTTTGCAATCCATGGTTGATGGGCATAAAGAGGAGGAGGAAGTGCAGATTTTGCATAGTTTGTATTACCAAGAGCGCATGAGGGCTTAGGTTTTGGAGTTTTTAAGTGGATTACAAAGGGTGTTGTGTTAGAAGTGAGGGGCTTTGGCACACATTAAAACAAAAGGAGAGTTTATGCCATACATCAATATTCGTGTTTCTAAGGAGCATGGGGGGGCTAGTGCGGAGCAAAAGCGCGCGCTCATCAGCGGGGTAACCGATTTGGTGGTTGATATCCTAGGCAAGAAAAGAGAAGCCACCATTGTGATCATTGATGAGCTCCCCACAGATAATTGCGGTTTGGGCGGAGAGACCATCACACGGCTAAGGCACACCCCCCCTGAACAAAAACAAGATTGAGTTTGAGCCCTCTGAAGATACTCTTCAATGCCTCTGTGTTGTTAGGTGAGCTCACAGGGATCGGGTTTTATACCCTCACCTTTGCTAAGGCTCTAGAGGCTCACTTTAAAGGGCGCAAGGATGTCCAGTTATATTGGTGGGCGCGGGGTAAATTTTATGAAAACCTCGAGGAATTACAACAAGCCCGATCTCTCTCTCTCTCTCTCTCTCTCTCTCTCTTTGCTATCGTCTAAAAATCCCTACCGCCGGTGGCTTTTAACAGGTGTAAAAACCATTTTTGGTGAAAAACTCTACATCCACCTCAAACACCGCTTTTTGTTGCGATGGATGGTCTGGCGGGTTAGCGAGCCCTTTGATCTCTACATTGAACCCGGAGGGCAGTATGCCCCTAAAGTAAAAGCCACGCAGATTTTAGGTTGTATCCATGACATACCCATTTGTGATCCAACAGGATGGGCTCTTCTCGACAGCTATTTAGTGGTTTGGAAATACCAAATGTTCCCCCAAATGCAACGCTACACAGAGGCTATTTGCTTTAGCAAGGTGATCAAAAAAGACATTTTAAAAACCTTTGGCTGGTCTAGCTCTAGAGTGCATCTGATTTACCATGGACTAAGAGACTATTTAGAGACCCCTTTGGAGGGTTTGCCACCCAGTATTACCAAAGACTTCATTTTAGTGGTGGGGGCTAAGGCTAGGCGGCGCAATGTGGGTAGACTCATAGAGGCTTTCAAACTCTTGCCCACACACCTACAAGAAACCCACCAAATTGTGCTAGTAGGGGCTCCTATTGACTTGCTCAAAGAAGATGTATTTGCCCACCAACAGCCCTTTGTCCAAAACTTGCACTATGTCAAGGATGCTTTGCTGAAAACTCTCTATGCTCGTGCCAAACTCTTATGGTGGGGCTCTACGGCTGAGGGCTTTGGCTTGCCCATGTTAGAGGCTATGCAGGCAGGTTGTGTGGTGTTGGCTAGTGATGTCTCTTGTATGCCTGAGATTTTGGGAGATAGTGGGATTTATTGTAACCCTTATAATGTAACAGACATTGCCAACGCCCTAGAACAAGCCCTCATAGATGAAACCCTGCGCGCAGAATGTCGGATTAGGGGTCTAGAGCGGGTCAAATCCTTTAGTTTTGAAGCAAGCATGGCTAAACACATAGAAGTGGTGGAGGGGATGTTGGGGGCATTCCGGGACCCTTCCCATTTGGCTTAGACGCTCTTTGTCTCAAGATTTTAGCGTTGGGGTGTAGCCATGCCCAAGCCCCGACTGCGTTATAAAATTTGGTTAACTTAATCCAACTTCCGGCTAAGATTTACAAAAGAGTTTAGAGACGCACCCAAATGCCTCAAAGTGTAGGCATACGGATTTTGTGCTCTTTTAGAGAGCGTTGCATGGGCGTTGACGATGTGTTGAGTGCCCCTAACTCTGCAATTCCTCAGGTGAGAGTTCCTCATAGAAGCGTTCCACATCTAAATGCGCGCCTAGGTATTGCGTGATTTCCTTAGCGTCTGTCAAGGCGTTTTCTAAACAACTGGTTGCACCCGGAGAGGGAGTCATGTTAAAGGTGATGCCCTGATGGGTGATGATTTTGCGCTCACCTAAGATGAGCTTTTTCTTGGAGCGATCCAACACTTGGGGGCGTGTATTTTCTCCATGGAGATTTCTGTGCAAGTAACCTTGTGTTGCTTCATATTCCTCGCATGGTGCATTTTTAGGGGGACTCTTTGCGCGGAGAATAGAAAGACGCAAACACCCTTTTAAAAACCAGCAGGCAATATGGGGCAATTATTTGACTCTATACCAAAAGCTCGAATTTAAATATATTGCTGATTCTCTGTCCCACAACACAAAAAAGACAAGACTTTTGCTGTATCAGGGAATATCACAAATTCTTACATGCATTGTGAGTGGAGGTGTGGAATCGTTATTTATGGAACAAAAGCACCCTAATACCACGCACACTCTTTTTAAACCACTCCATGTGTCCACTTAAAGTCCAAAGCCTAATTCTAAAGCACACGCCTGAGCTTTATTTAAGAACACGCCTATTTGAGCTAAACAAAAGCAATAGAGGCCACTACAGAGGCATCGCCTCTTCTAATAGCCACTCTGTGGATGCTGGTATAACCCCCATTGCGGGTTGCGTATTTAGGGGCTAATTCCGTAACTAGCTTGTGGGTGGCGTGTTTGTCTTGTAGATAAGAAAACACATGGCGATGCGCGTTAAAATCCCCTTTTCTAGCCACACTGACAAGCTTTTCAATGTAGGATTGTAATTCCTTTGCCTTGAATACACCAGTTTGGATTTTCCCATGCTCAATGAGAGAAATGGCAAGGTTTTTAAGCAATGCCTTTCTGTGCGCGCTGGTCCTGCCTAATTTTCTAAAGCGATTCTTGTGCCGCATTAACGCTCCTCATGTTTTAATTTCTCTAACTTGGCTTGCAAGGAAGCCTTGAAATCTGGTGCGAGATCCGCGCCCACAGGGTAACCCAACCCTTCTAGTTTTTCGGCGATCTCATCGTAGGATTTTTTACCCAAATTCTTGATGTTCTTGAGTTCGTAAGCGTCCATCAAGACCAATTCTCCCACATATTTAAGCCCGACTTTATCTAGGCAATTAAAACAACGCGCGCTCAAACTCAAGCTTTCGATCTCCATCACAAGGTCTTTTTCCAAGCCTTCTTCTAGGTGAGCACTCCCCTTGCAATCGGCAATATTGGTGTTGAAAATATGCATTTGGGCGTTCATGGTTTTGATAGCGTCTTGGAAAGCGCGTTGGGGGTCTACTTGCCCATCACTCTCAATCTCAAAGATGAGCTTTTCAAAATTGGGATTGCCATCTACAAGCATGTTTTCAATGTTGTAAACCACCCTTTTAACAGGGGTAAAATACGCATCCAAGGGGATATAACCGCTGGTGATGTGCCCCCGGATACTCTCAGAGGGGACATAGCCCATGCCCTTTTGCACGATGAGAGAAAACTCTAAGTTCACATCTTCATTAATCGTGGCTAAATAGGCATCGTGGTCGATCACGCCAATTTCTTCATTTTCCAAATCGCGTCCGCTCAATTTGGCTGGTCCCTTAAAAGCATAATGCACCACCACTTGTTCGTTCTGGGTGTTCTCTAGGTGTTTGCCAACCAGGCGGATATTTTTCAAATTAGCGATGAACAAGGTCATGTCCTCAGAAACCCCGCGCAAAGAGTCGAATTCATGGTTAGCCCCTTCAACCTTGATTCCAATGGGTGCGTAGCCCACAGAGCTTAAAAGCAAGAGCCGTCTTAGGGGGTGGGCTAGGGTGATGGCATAGCCCGCTTCAAAGGCAGAAACGCAAACCCTGATATGCCGATCGCTAATCCTCTCTACACTAATATCCATGGGGACTTGTGGCGCTACTTTAATCACTTTCATGCTTCCCCCCTACTATTTAGAATAGAGTTCGACAATCAATCTCTCTTCAAGAGGCAAACTCACTTCATCTCTTTCAGGATAACGGGTAAAGATGCCAAACTTCTTGTCCTTATCCACATCGATCCAAGGCACAAGCCCCACTTGATTAGTGAGTTCTACCGCGCGTGTGATTTGGGGGTTTTCCTTGCTCTTTCCTTTGATCTCAATTTTTTGCCCGCTTTTAATGAAGGCAGAGGGGATGTCCATGCGCTTGCCATCCACTAGGATATGCCCATGCGTTACAAGTTGGCGCGCAAAAGATCGTGTGGTGGCAAAACCCATGCGATAGACCACATTGTCTAAACGCCTCTCTAGCAAGCGCACCAAATTTTCCCCTGTATTGCCTTCCATGCGGTTAGCCTCTCTAAAAATCGAGCGAAACTGCTTTTCTGAAATGCCATACATCGCCTTAGCTTTTTGCTTTTCGCGCAATTGCAAACCATAATCTGAAATTTTTCCGCGTCTTTGCCCATGTTGCCCGGGACCATAGGCGCGTTTATCCAACGCGCTCTTGCCACTCAAACGGCGCTCACCCTTGAGGGACAAAGAAACCCCAAAACGGCGCTCTAATTTCTCTACTGCACCTCTATATCTTGCCATGTGCGCTCCTTACACTCTTCTTCTTTTGGGAGGACGGCAGCCATTATGGGGCAGAGGTGTGATGTCCTTGATCCAAAGCACCTTGATTCCCTCAATGCTCCCCACACTCTTAATGGCTGTCTCGCGCCCACTTCCCGGACCTTGCACTTTAATACCCACTTCTTTAATGCCATGCTCTTTGGCTTTGCTCATCGCGCTCTCTACAGCTTGCTGGGCAGCGTAGGGGGTGGATTTTTTAGACCCCCTAAAGCCCAAGCCCCCAGCAGTTGCCCAACAAATCACATTGCCCATCTCGTCTGTGATTGTGATATTGGTGTTATTGAAAGAAGCTCCGATATAGACCACCCCCCTAGCGATATTCTTTTTGACAATTTTCTTCTTAATGCTGCTGCGTTTTGCCATGCGCTCTCCTTACTTGCTACCCACGGTTTTCTTTTTGCCCTTGCGGGTGCGCGCGTTGTTTTTGGTGGTTTGTCCGCGCACGGGCAAGCCCTTGCGATGGCGAATACCCCGATAACTCCCCAAATCCATCAACGCCTTAATATCCATCTGCACTTTTTTGCGCAAATCCCCTTCCACGACATAGCCCGCTTGGATTGCCTTAGTAATGCTAGAAATCTCGTCCTCACTGAGCTCATGCACGCGTTTATCCAAAGAAATCCCCACCTTGTGTAAGATATCCCTAGAGCTCTTCAAGCCCACGCCATAAATGTAGGTTAGGGCGTATTCTACGCGCTTTTTCTTGGGTAAATCAACCCCTGCGATCCTTGCCATGTCTATCCTTGTCTTTGTTTATGTTTGGGGGTGGTGCAGATCACACGAATCACACCCCGCCTTTTAATCACCTTGCACTTATCACACATCTTTTTCACAGAAGGTCTAACTTTCATGCTATCTCCTATATAGTCTTTAGGCAAAACCCCTATTCTAGCCACCTTTGGTTAGAACTAACTTAAATCACTTGTAGCGAAAGGTGATCCGCCCCTTGTCCAAGCTATAGGGCGTGAGCTCTAAGCGCACCCGATCGCCTAGGGCTATGCGGATATAGTGCATGCGCATTTTCCCCGAAATGCGGCATAACACAATATGCTTATTGTCTAATTCCACCTTGAAAGTGGCGTTGGGCAAACACTCGATCACTTTCCCATCTACTTCTATCACATCATCTTTTGCCATCAAGCCTCCGTTAAAATTTGCGCCTTTTTGCCCACCATCGCGATGGTATGCTCATAATGGCTGGTGCGCAAGCCATCCACAGACACCACACTCCATTTATCTGCTAAAATTTTAGGCTCCCCTTGTTTTTGGCAGATCATAGGCTCTATACAAAACACCATGCCCTCTTTGATCTTAGGACCACTATTGGGCTTACTAGAGGGTTCTAGGTAGTTAGGGATAGAGGGTTCTTCATGAGGCTTGCGCCCAATCCCATGCCCGCAAAATTTTTCTAAAGGCACAAAGCCCTTTTGTCTAATAAGAGTTTCTAAAATATGGCTAAACTCTTTAAAACGCATCCCCACCTCTAGGCAAGCAATCCCCTCATAAAGCGTGTCCTTAGCGCAAGCAATCAGAGCTTGATCCTCTTGGGCAACCTCTCCCACGCCTAAAGTGATCGCTCCATCACCAAACCACCCCTGCATTTGTGCGCCCAAATCCAAGCCTACAATGTCCCCACTTTGTAATCTGTAGTCTGTGGGAATGCCATGAATAGCCACTTCGTTAAGCGAGGTACAAAGCGTGTTAGGAAAACCATATAACCCTTTAAAAGCGGATTTTGCATTGAGTTTATGGAGGTGTTCTTCAGCCAAAGCGTCCAGCTCCAACAAGCTCATGCCCACTTGGATTTTTTCACGCAATAATGCGAGAGTTTGCCCCACCACAGCCCCCGCTCTGCGCAAAGCCTCAATCTCCTTAGAGTTGCGGATGGCGATCGCCATCAAAAGCCCACTGCGCTCAAGGTTTTATACTTACTCATATACACCTGTGCCTCGATCTTTTTCATCGTGTCAATGGCTACTTGCACCACAATGAGCACCGCCGTGCCCCCAAAATAAAAGGGCACACCCATCGCCTTGACTAAAATCCAAGGCAGGGTAGAGATAATTGCCAAATACAAAGAGCCCCAAAAAGTCAAGCGACTAGCCACGGTGTTTAAGAAATTTGAAGTCCCCTCTCCGGGTCTAAGCCCTGCGATAAATCCGCCATTGCGCTTTAAATTATCCGCGATGTCTTTAGCGTTAAAGACAATGGAGGAATAAAAGTAGGCAAAGAAGATAATGAGCAAAAACATTAAGATATTGTAGGCGTAACCATGCGGGTTGAGAAAATCTGCAACAGCCTGTAAAATCTTATTGGAGGAGGCTTGCAAAATGGTAGAGGGAAAAACCAGCAAGGCAGAAGCAAAGATGGGAGGGATCACTCCGCTTAAGTTGAGTTTAATGGGGATGTAATTCATGATGCGCTTGTTTTGGTTTTGCATCATCACTTTACGGGCGTAAGAGATGGGAATGCGTCTTTCAGCCAACTCTACATAGATGATCGCAAAGATAGTCGCTAGGACAATCACCACAATCCCAATTAAGACTAAAATATTGATAACCCCCGTATTGACCAAGTTAAAAGTCCCTGCAATAGCAGAGGGGATGCCAGATACAATGCCTGCAAAGATGATAAGACTAATCCCATTACCCACGCCCCGCTGGGTGATCTGCTCGCCAATCCACATTAAAAGCATTGTGCCCGTGAGCATGGAAAAGGTGGCTAAAATCAAAAAAGTTTGCATGGACACCATGATCGCCCCATTAGCCCCATGCCCAATGCTACGCAAGCCAAAGGAAACACTAATGGCTTGGATAATGGTGATCCCAATAGTCGCATAGCGCACGATCTGCATGTATTTTTGCATCCCATCGCGCTCTTTTTTCATCTTAGCCAAATTAGGAAAAGTCGCGCTCAAAAGCTCCATAATAATAGAAGCCGTGATATAGGGCATGATCCCCAAAGAAATAATGCTCAAGCGCGAAACCGCATTCCCACTAAACATGTTGAAAAGCCCTAGCGCGTTGCTAGAATTGCTATCAAAAAAGGATTTAATGGCGGCTAGATCCACCCCGGGGATGGGGATGTAAGCTAACACCCTATAGAGAAACAAATACCCTAGGGTGATAAAAATCTTGGTGGCGATGGCTTTTGTCATTTTTGGTCGCTGGTGCGAATTCTCTCATCTTGGATTTTAGAGGCAAGCTCCTTAGCTCCCGCCCCAATGAGTTTAACTTTCTCAATGTAAGAGGGAAATGGATGCACTTTTTTAATGAGTTCCAAACTCAAGGTTTCCAACTCAAAAACCTCTTTGTGCTTTTCCACATTGATCGCATACACAACCCCCCTAGTGCGGCTTTTAAAGCCCACCTTAGGCAAACGGCGTTGCAAGGGCTGTTGCCCCCCTTCAAACCCGCGTTTTTGTTTGTAACCTGTGCGCGCAGTTTGTCCCTTACCTCCCCTTGTGGCAGTCTTGCCCATTCCAGAGCCCTGCCCTCGACCTACGCGCTTGGTGTGCTTGACACTCCCCTTTGCGGGGTGTAATTTTTCCAATGCCATAAAAACTCCTATCCCTTGATTTTAGAAAGCGCATCAAAGGTAGCGCGCACCACATTATAGGGGTTGTTAGACCCTAAAGATTTTGTCAAAATATCCTTAATACCGGCTAACTCGATCATGGGGCGTGTCGAACCTCCAGCGATCACGCCCGTCCCCTCAGAGGCAGGTTTGAGCAAAATGCGACTCGCATTGTATTTGCACTCGATGTCATGGGCGATGGTTGTGCCCTTGATCTTGACTTCAATGATGTTTTTAAACGCGTCATCAATAGCCTTTTTGATCGCATCGGGCACTTCCTTAGCCTTACCCAAGCCAAAGCCCACAAGCCCATTTTTATTACCCACAACCACCAAAGCGTTAAAACGAAAACGCCGCCCGCCTTTGACCACTTTGGTAACACGCCCGATATTCACCACCACTTCTGAAAACTCTTCTTTGTTGATCTGCATGCTAATCCTTAAAGCGCGATTTCTTGCTCACGCAAAGTTTCTGCAAAAACAGCCACCACGCCATGGTATAAATACCCATTGCGATCATAGACCACCTTATTGATGCCCTTTTGTTTCAGACTTTCTGCAAAGATGAGCGCGAGTTTTTTGCTATCCTCTACATTTTTCCCCAGCCCTAATTTTTTGCCATCTACATGCGCTAAAGTCGCGTGCGCGTTGTCATCAATGGCTTGGGCGTAAAGGTGTTTGTTGGATCTAAAAATGCTCACACGGGGACGCTCCTGCGTGCCAAAAACTTTAGAGCGCACCCGCATTTTGCGCTTGGCTCTTTGGAGTTTTTTCTTTGCTAAAATGCTTGCTGTCATGCTCACTCCTTATTTTTTAGCCGTCTTACCAGCTTTGCGTAAAATCACTTCATCACTGTATTTAATGCCCTTGCCCTTGTAGGGTTCAGGGGGGCGGTAAGCACGAATATCTGCGGCAAGCTGCCCGATTTGTTGCTTATTGCTCCCTTTTAGGGTGATGGTGTTTTTATCCACTACCACCTCCACGCCTTCAGGGATGGGGTGTTTGACTGGATGGCTAAAACCTAGAGTGAGCTCTAAGACCTTGTGCCCTAAAGCCGCTTTATAGCCTACGCCATTGATCTCTAGAGTCTTGCTAAAGCCCTTGTCTAGTCCCACCACAATATTATTAGCCAAAGCGTTGTAAGTCCCCCAAAACGCCTTGCTCTGCGCGCCCTCTCCTATGGGTTCAAAGCGCAAAGAATCGCCCTCTAGCACAATCCCCACACGCCCGTGTGTCTCTAAAGTTTGGCTGGTTTTATTGTTCTTAAAATGCAAGCAAGTCCCCTCTGCACTCACCTGCACCCCGCTAGGGATTTTGATCACTCTCTTACCAATTCTTGACATGCCACACTCCTACCAAATGCTACAAAGCACCTCACCGCCTACATTTTGCTTGTAAGCTTCCTCATTGGTGATCACGCCCTTAGAAGTGCTGACCACAATCACACCATACCCATTTTTAAAGCGTTTGAGTTCGCTAGCCTGTTTGTAGAGTCTGCGCCCCGGTTTGCTCAAGCGTTTAATCTCACTAATGAGCGCACGCCCCTTGTCATCATAAGCCAATTCCACAGAGATGAAGTCTTTCCCTTCTTTTTGCACCACTTGGTAATTAGCGATGAAACCCTTATTTTTGAAAATTTCTAAGATAGACACCACGATTTTGGCATAATACAACTCTGTAACCTCTAAACGGCGCATACTCGCGTTCCGAATGCGTGTTAAAGAATCCGCAACAATATCATTCACCATGACGACCCCTTACCAACTAGCTTTTCTAAGACCGGGAATCAAGCCCTCACTGCCCATTTTCCTCAAGCAAACCCGGCATAAACCGAAGTCTTTGTAGACAGAGCGAGGTCTCCCACAGATATTACAACGGGTATAAGCGCGCGCCTTGAACTTTGCCTTTCTGTGGGTTTTTGCAATCATTGATTTTTTAGCCATTAGCGCCCTTTTGCAAAGGGCATTCCGAGCAACTCTAGCAACTTAAATGCCTCCTTATCGTTATTTGTAGAAGTGATGATGGCGATGTTGAGTCCATGGGTTACCATGATGTCATCATAAACCACCTCCGGGAAAATTAACTGCTCATTTAAACCAAAACCATAATTCCCCCGCCCATCAAAACCATTCCTAGACACCCCTCTAAAGTCTTTCACTCTAGGCAGAGCGATCACGATCAATTTCTCCAAAAAGTTAAACATAACCCTATTTCTAAGCGTTACTTTTACACCCACTGCCATATTTTCACGGATTTTAAAGCCCGCTACGGATTTTTTGGCTTTGGTGATCACTGCCTTTTGTCCGGCGATGAGCGAAAGAGTTTGGGCGATGTTTTGCATGATCTTAGCGTCTTTAGCATAATCCCCCGCCCCTACACTGAGCACAATTTTTTCCAGCTTAGGCAAGAGCATGGGATTTTTGATCCCTAACTCCTCTGCTAATTTCTTTTTTACCTCTTTTTCATAGAAGTTTTTCAAGCCGTCCATCGCGCCTACTCCTTCTCTTTTTTAACATTGGAGATGTGCATAGGCATCTCTTTAAAAGTGTGCCCACCTTTAGGGTTATCGTCCGTGGGTTTGATGGCTTTTTTGACCAATTTACAACCCTCTACTACAAGTTGAGATTTCTTAGGGAACACGGCAAGCACCTTGCCCACCTTACCCTTGTCATCTCCGGCGATCACTTTAACCATGTCGTCTTTTTTAATTTTGCATTTCATTAGAGAACCTCCGGAGCCAGCGAGATGATTTTCATAAAGTTAGCATAACGCACCTCTCGACTCACAGGACCAAAAATGCGTGTGCCTACCGGGTCGCGCTTGGCATCCAAGATCACAGCAGCGTTATCATCAAAGCGAATCAGCGAACCATTAGGGCGTTGCACTTCTTTTTTGGTGCGCACAATCACCGCCTTAACCACCTGCCCTTTTTTGACTTTACCATTAGGGATCGCTTTTTTCACAGAAGCGACAATCACATCGCCCACGCTCGCATAGCGTTTATGACTCCCTCCTAAAACCTTAATGCACATAATTTCTTTGCCCCCGCTATTATCCGCAACGACCAATCTTGTGAAACTCTGTATCATGAAACTCCTTTCACCAAAATGTCTTTCAGCGCAAAGGTTTTGGTTTTAGAAACGGGCTTGCATTCCACCGCGCTCACAAAATCCCCCACTTGGCATGCGTTCTTCTTGTCGTCAATGGTGTATTTTTTAAAGCGTTTGACGATCTTGCGGTATTTGGCATGCAAGACTTTTCTCTCCACTAAAATCACGGCACTACAAGCATCAATCTTATTGATCACCTTCCCTTGAATGGTGCGCTTGTGGGGTTGTTTAGATTCCATACTCTACCTCTTTTCCACCAAATGCACACCCGCCTTCATTTGGCTTAAAGCGGTGTGGATACGCGCGACATCCTTGCGCGTCTTTCTGATCTCGCTTGGGTTACTCAGTTGCATGGTCTTGAGTTTGACACGCAACTCAAAGAGCTCCAGTTTTTTGTCCTTCAGCATTTTCTCTAACTCCTGTCTGCCCTTGCCCTCTAGCTCAGTAAATTTCATTTTCGCTCTCTTTGGTTACAATTTTTGTCCTAAAGGGGAGTTTGCGCTGGGCTAAAGCTAAAGCCTCTCTAGCCAAGCTCTCCTCAATTCCTAGCATTTCATAAACAATGCGCCCGGGTTTGATATTCATCACCCATTTTTCCACAGAACCCTTCCCCTTACCCATCCGGGTCTCTAAGGGTTTAGCGCTCAAGGGCTTGTCAGGGAAAACGCGAATCCACACTTTCCCCGCTCTTTTAATATGGCGCGTCATGGCTACCCGTGCGGCTTCAATTTGGCGCGAATCGATGCGTCCGTGTTCTACAGCCTTGATTCCAATATCCCCAAAGGCAAGCTTGACTCCGCGCGCACATTTGCCCCGATTTCTGCCCTTCATCTGCTTGCGGTATTTCGTTTTCTTAGGCATCAACATGGCTATTCTCTCCCTCTTCTAGGGCGTCTATTTACCCTCTCTTCGCTTTCTTCCTCGCGTTTTTCTGTTTGGATACCTTTTTGCAAAACCTCGCCTTTAAAGATCCAAACTTTAACCCCGATGATCCCATAAACCGTCATCGCTTCTGCAAAACCATAATCGATTTTAGCCCGCAGAGTGTGCAAAGGCACGCGCCCCTCCATATACCACTCTGTGCGCGCGATCTCAGCCCCAGCTAAACGCCCCGAAACGCGCACCTTAATGCCACGCGCCCCAGACTTCATAGCCGTTTGCATGACCTTTTTCATCGCGCGTCTAAAAGCTACGCGTTTTTCTAGCTGGGTGGCGACATTCTCGGCACACAACTGTGCGTCCGCTTGGGGGCGTTTCACCTCTTTAATATTCACAGAGATTTCTTTTTTAATCAACTCTTTCAAAGAGAGTTTGATCTTTTCAATATCCACGCCCTTTTTACCGATGATAAGCCCGGGTCTAGCAGCCACCACAGTGATACGCAATTTCTTAGCAGCGCGCTCGATGACGATCTCACTCACCCCCGCATAATAGAGTTCTTTTTTTAGGAATTTACGGATTTTGTAATCTTCTTCAATGTTACTCACCGTGTCCTGTGCTCCGGGAAACCATCTAGAAGCCCAGTTTCTATTGATCCCCAGTCTCAAACCAATTGGATTAACCTTTTGACCCATCTACTTCTCCCCTCCTTGCTTGCCCACTTTGACTAAAATGTGCGATGTAGGTTTTCTAATAGCTGTAGCTCTGCCTCTAGCACGGGGCATGTGGCGTTTGAGCACGGGACCTGCATCCACACGGCAACTTAATACAGACACAGATTTAGAATCATACCCGCCATTATAGACCGCCGCGCTAATCACCCTAGAGAGAAGCCTAGCAGCTTTATTGGGGGTGAACTCCAAGCGCGCAATCGCTAACTCTGCATTCATACCCTGGACTTGTCTAGCTAACAGCCTAGCCTTAGTGGGCGAGAGCCTGCTGTATCTAAGTAACGCCGTGCTCATTTGTTTTCCTTTGTGTGGTGGTGTGCCATGCTACTTGCCTATCTTCTTTTGCACTGTGCCCTTGTGCCCTTTGAAAGTGCGTGTGGGCGCAAATTCACCTAATTTATAGCCAACATGGTTTTCTGTGATATAAACGGGGATAAAAATCCTGCCATTATGCACGCTATAAGTCAAACCAATCATTTCGGGCAAAATGGTGCTACGGCGCGACCAAGTTTTAATGGGCTTATTGTCTTTTTTGGCTTTGTGTTTTAGCGTTTTTTCCATGAGGTGTTTATCAATAAAGGGACCCTTTTTAATCGACCTTCCCATCGCTACTTACCTTTCTTTCGTGAAATAATCAGGCGATCACTGGCTTTTTTGCGTCTAGTTTTATAGCCTTTAGTGGGCATGCCCCATGGTGATACGGGGTGTCCGCTAGAGCCAGTTTTGCCCTCCCCACCCCCATGGGGGTGATCGACTGGGTTCATGGCACTTCCGCGCGTCTGGGGGCGCACGCGTTTATAGCGGTTGCGCCCAGCTTTGCCAATGCTAGTGTTAATGAAATCCTCATTGCCCACTACACCAATACTTGCCATGCATTCGCTCAAGATGTAACGCATTTCACCACTGGGCATGCGCAAAATCGTGTATTTGCCCTCTCTACCCATGATTTGCGCGCTCATCCCAGCACTGCGTGCCAGCTGTCCGCCCGCTCCCGGGTGCATCTCAATATTATGCACGATGGTCCCAATGGGGATACTCCTAAGTTTCATCGCAAAACCCACTTTAATGTCTAAGCCCTCCTCTGCAGCTACAACCACATCTCCCACTTTCAAACCACTAGGTTGTAAAATATAGCGTTTGTCTCCATCGGGATAAACCACTAAGGCGATACGGGCGTTACGGTAAGGATCGTATTCAATGGTTGCCACCTTGCCCTCTATGCCAAATTTATTGCGTTTAAAATCGATGATACGATAGAGCCTCTTAGCTCCCGCCTCTTTATGGCGGCTGGTGATCTTGCCACTGTGGTTTCTACCCGCGTGGGCGGGGAGTTTGATAAGAAGCTTTTTGACACTGGGTTTTGCGCTGATGTCTTTAGAATCCAAACCGCTCATAAAGCGGCGGCTGGGGGTGTAAGGTTTGTAAGTTTTAATTGCCATGCTCTATCCTTATGCGCTCAAAGCGGTGATATTGGCATCTTTAGGGAGCTTGACATAGAATTTCTTCGTGCCAACGCGTTGCCCCAATCTGCCCCTAAAGCGTTTGATTTTCCCTTGTTGCCTCAGCGCGTTGATCTTTAGGGGCACAAACCCAAAGTAATCTTTGAAGATAGCTTTGAGTTGGTTTTTGCTCACCCCCATTGCGGTTTGCACTACAATCACCCCGCTTTCTTGCATGGATAAAGATTTTTCTGTATAAAGAATGGATTTGATGTCAGTGATGTCTGCCATGCACTCTCCTTTAAGCTGTTACAAGCGTCTCAAACGCTGCTTTTTCCACCACAACCGCGCTGTAGGTTGCAACAAGATAGGCATCAACTTCGCTTGTTTCTACTACATAACAGTTGCGTAAATTCCTAAAAGCTAGGTAGTTATGCTCCTCTAGGCGTTGTGTGATCACCAACACATCCCTTTGTTGCAAGCTTTGCAAAAACGCGTGCGCGTCCTTAGTCTTTTGGCTAGGGACATCAATCTTATCTACCACGAGCAATTTCTCTGCTAACGCCTTTTGTCCTAAGGCGTATTCTAGAGCCAGTTTTTTCTGCTTTTTGTTGATCTTGAGATCATAATTGCGCGCGTTAGTGGCTCCGTGGGACACGCCACCGCCCACAAAGATAGGAGAAGTGATACTCCCAGCGCGCGCACGCCCCCCACCTTTCTGATTCCAAGGTTTTCTACCCCCCCCACTCACTGCGCCACGATTTTTAGTTTGCGCGTTATTAGCCCTAGCTTGGGCGCGGTAATATTTGACATACAGATACAAATTGTGCTCTTTAATCTCTTTAAAGCGCGCGGGCAGGTCTAATTCCCCTATCTGCTGGCATTTTTGATCCAACACTCTTGCTTTCATGCTCTCCCTTTCTATTTAATGGCGATCCTGCCATAGGCTCCGGCATAACCCACCACAGAACCTTTTAACACCAAAATTTTACTTTCTTTATCAAAAGAGAGCACCTCATTGTGGCAGGTTACTTTTTCATTCCCATAATGCCCTGCCATTTTCTTGCCCTTTTGCACGCGTCCGGGCCACTCTCTATTCCCAATAGAGCCCAAACGACGGTGAAAACGGCTTCCGTGTGCGGCAGGTCCGCCTTGAAAATTCCACCGCTTCATCGCGCCACTAAACCCGCGCCCCTTAGTGTAAAAAGTCGCCTTAACGCGCTTGGCATCTTCTAAGGGCTCTAGAGGTAGATCGCCCAACTCGGCTACTTGGGCGTTAAGAGTGGCAAAATGGTTAAATTCCTTGCTTAAATTGTATTTTTTCTGTTGCCCGGCAATAGCCTTATTGTGAGTCTTGTGCAAGGGATAGGCGACTAAAACCTGCTGATCCTTGATTTCACACACCTTGCTATCTAGGACTTTGAGTAGGGTTACTGCCATACTCTGCGTCCCCACAACCCTACTCATGCCAATTTTTTGCACCAAATATTCCATCTGTATCCTTTACTTACCCTCTATGGAAGTTACTTCTACATCCACCTCAGGGGCTAAATCCAATTTCATCAAGCTATCCACAGTTTCAGGCGTAGCTGACATAATGTCAATTAAACGGCTATGCACGCGGATTTCAAATTGCTCTCGAGAATCTTTATTGATGTGGGGGGATCGTAAAACGGTGTAGCGTCTATTGCGCGTGGGTAGGGGAATGGGACCCCTAATCTCTGAACCCGATCGCTTCACGGCCTCCACAATCGCCAGCACCGATCGATCCAACACCCTATGATCGTAAGCCTTGAGTTTCAAGCGTATCTTTTCCATGTTTCCTCTCTGTGGGCTTTCAAATTAAAAGCTCCGATTCTAAACAAAAAGTGTTCACAAGTCAAGCACTAAGCCTATTTCTAGGCATTTCTTACTCTAATATTTTCCTTGTTAAAAGGAAAATATGCTAGGATTGATGCCATGTTAGATGCGATTTTGCAAGAGGGCTTTAAGCATGCCCTAGCCCAATCACCAGCTAGGTCTTTTGCCACCACTTCTGCTAAACTCTTGCTCTATGGGAGTGCTAAAGTGGGTAAGAGCGCGTGCGCGTTGGGACTAGCGCGGGGCTTCAAGCACCCCATTTATGTAGATGGACATGACACGCGTCTAGAAATGCCCCAGCTTGAGGACGCGCTTTTAAAGCTCTATTTGGAAAACAAAATGGACATTTTGATCGCCAAGCACTGCCCTAGAGACCTTCGTTTACCCCCTTTGGCACGCACTATTTTGATCCAATTTACCCCCACACCCCTGCCCCAGGGTTTTAGCGCACAAGCGATTTCGCCCTTGAGTTTCACGCAATACATGCAAGCCCACAAGGGCGAAGCCCTAAGTTCCCTATTTGCGCGCTTTCTCAAGGCGGGTAATTGCCCGGCTACCTTGCACTTGAACCCCTCTCAAAATCTCTACCGCACCCAAGAGATTTACAAACTCTTCTTGGGGACGCAATTCCCCCTTTTTAAAGCCCTGTTGCGCTTCCAAGCCTTAAATATCACCACGCATCATCTCTATACCCAGCTTAAAAAAACTCTCAAACTCTCTAAGGACACCTTTTATGCTTTCATGCATTTCTTGCAAGAGAGTCAGAGTATTTTTCTTATTCCCCACTACAACGCTCCCACAAAACCACGCAAACTCTATTTTGGTAACTTCGCCCTGCCCTACGCTCTAACCCCCACCCACCACCTCCCCTGTATCTTTGAAAACATGGTTGCCCTAGAGTTAATGCGCCACTTCAAGCAACTTTACTACCAACACCCCTTTTTAATCGCCCACTCTTTTTACTTTTTCCCTCTAGCCTTCCCCTCCCAAGAACACCTAGATCACAAACTTACCTCTCTTTTAAAACTCACCCCTCCTAAACATCTCTTTATCATCACGATCAATTTTGAAAAACTTGGCAGGGTGGGCACATTGCCCTACCACGCTTGCAGCTTTAGCCGCTTTGTCTTAGAAATTTTGCCCACCCTAGGGGCAAATTAGCTATAATGCCCCAAAAAGTTAAGGATATCTTTTGCGCCCGCGTGTGCCAACCAAACAAATTTCTATTGGGTCTGTAGCCATTGGGGGTAATGCCCCCATTAGCACCCAAAGCATGACCTTTAGCAAAACGCATGATCTTAGAGCAACCAAGAGCCAAATCGATCGCTTGAAATTAGCCGGGGCGGATTTAGTGCGCGTGGCTGTGCCCCATAAAAAGGACGCACTCGCACTCAAAGAGCTAAAAAAGCTCTCTTGCTTGCCCCTCATCGCGGACATTCATTTTCATCACCAATTTGCTTTGATCGCCGCTGAGAGCGTGGATGCAATCCGCATCAACCCGGGCAATATTGGATCGCATGAGAAAATCAAGGCGGTCGCTCAGAGTTGCAACGCGCGTAATTTGCCCATTCGTATTGGGATCAATGGGGGGAGCTTAGAAAAACAATTTGAAATCAAATACGGGGCGACCCCTGAAGGGATGGTGCAATCTGCCCTATACAATATCAAGCTTTTAGAAGACGCGGGCTTTAATAATATCAAGGTGTCGCTAAAGGCTAGTGATGTGGAGCGCACCATTCTAGCCTACCAGCAGCTGCGCCCCCTAGTGTCCTACCCTTTTCATTTGGGGGTTACGGAGGCGGGGAGCTTGTTTCACTCCAGCATTAAAAGCGCGATGGCTTTGGGGCAGTTATTGCGTGAGGGGATTGGAGATACGATTCGCGTCTCTATCACTGGGGAGCTAGAGGAGGAGATTCGCGTGGCTAAGGCGATCTTGCGCTACAGCGGACGGCAAAAAGAGGGCATTACCTTTATCTCTTGTCCCACCTGTGGGCGTATTGAGTCCGACCTAGTGGCTTTGATGAGTCAAGTGGAGCAACGCCTAGCCCATGTCAAAATCCCTCTAGATGTGAGTGTGATGGGCTGTGTGGTCAATGCCTTGGGCGAAGCCAAGCATGCTGACATCGCGATCGCCTTTGGCAAAAAAAGCGGACTGATTATCAAAAAAGGCAAAGTGATCCACAAACTCCCCGAAGATCAGTTATTAGAAACCTTTGTCAGCGAAGTGCAAAATCTTGCTCTAGAAAAACAAAAAGAGGATATATATGCAGAAATTTAAACTATTTGTGAGCGATTATCAAAACTCCCCTAACTACAGAAAACCCCTAGCCTTTGGGATCGCTAAGATCGCGCGCGGGCAAAAGAGCGCTAAACCCCTATGTGCCACCTTTCCGGTTTTAAATTGGGGTGAGGAGTGCTTGGGTTCTTATGCGGTTTTCATGGAGGCTATTAAGCACGCTAGCCCCTTATACGCGCAAGAAGAGGGCAAGATTAGCGAGGTGGTTTATGGGATTGACAAGAACTTTATTTACAAAGCTCTAGAACTCTACGCCCCTTTTTTGCAAGAGGTGTTGCACAATAAAAATAGCCACAAGAATATCAAGGTGGTTTTAGAATTAGCCCGCGCGCTGGATCGCCATCAACTCTACACTACTAAAGTGCATGAGGTACATCCTAGTTGTGAGATCGCCACCAAAGAGCACACCCCAACCCTAGCCACACACTACCACCACAATTACCATTTGGTGGTGATCTATGAGGATAAACCTTGTGCTAGCTTGGAGAGTGCTTACATGAAATTGCTAGCCCTCTCTTTGGGTAAAGCCCCTTTGCGTTCTTTGAATTTAGAGGGCATTTTCTCCCTCCTGCCCAATGTAGCTTGGAGCGCTAATAGTGCCTATGAATTAGAGTGGCTCAGAGAAGAAGAAATCACTTTGAAAATGCAAGATCAATACCCCTGCATTGATTTCATAGACAAATTCCCCCGCTACTTGATGCAAGTTTTGCCCCAAGTAGATAGCATCCGTCTGCTAGACAGCGCAAAAACGCGCTTTGGAGCGTATTTAGGCAAGGGGGGTTATACCCAAATGCCCGGAGCCAGCTATATTAATTTCAATGCCGGCGTGGAGGGGGCTTGCATGAATGAGGGGCGCATTAGCTCCTCTGTGTTGGTAGGGGAGGGAACAGACATTGGCGGGGGGGCGAGTGTGCTAGGCGTGCTCTCTGGGGGTAATAGCCAGCCCATTAGCATTGGTAAAAATTGCCTATTAGGGGCTAATTGCGTGCTGGGCATTAGCTTGGGAGATGGTTGCATTGTGGACGCGGGAATCGGGATATTAGCAGGAACTATTTTTGAGATCAACCCTAAGAGCGCGCAGGAACTCCAGAAAATTAACCCCCATTTCACTCCCAAGCCTGAGGGTCTTTACAAGGGCAAAGAACTTTCCGGGTTACACGGCTTGCATTTTAGACAGGAGAGTCAGAGTGGGAAAATGCTTGCCCTAAGAAGCGTGCGCAAGATCGCCCTCAATGAAAGTTTACACCGCTAGTTTTATGTTAAAATGGGGACTTGAAGTCATCTAAGGGGTTTGCATGAAGGCGTGGATTTTCAAGGCGTGGTTGGGCTATTTGGCTTGTGCGCTTTTTCTCTATGGGGCTGATCCTACCCCTAGCCAAACCCCCCCGGTAGCTCCCCCTTTGCCCCC
>NZ_QXQQ01000012.1 GCF_003660285.1 Helicobacter labacensis
GGTTGTGCCCGGGGGGTTGTATTTGGTGGGGGGGAGTCCGGGGGTGGGGAAATCTACCTTGTTGTTAAAAGTGGCCGGAGGATTAGCAGGGCAGGGCAAAAGGGTGCTGTATGTGAGTGGGGAAGAGAGCGCGGGGCAGATTTATTTGCGCGCGGTGCGCTTGGATTGTTTGCGCGAACAATTATTTTTGCTCAATAGCATTGATTTAGAGCAGATTAAAGCCCATTTGGGTGATCAAAGCTATAGTTTGTGCGTCATTGATTCGATCCAAACCCTTTATTCTAACCAGATTGGGGCAGCCCCGGGGTCCATCTCACAGGTGCGCGAAAGCACCTTTGAGCTCATGCGCCTAGCCAAAGCTAGGCAGATCGCCATTTTCATCATCGGGCATATCACTAAAGAGGGTTCTATTGCAGGTCCTAGGGTGCTAGAACACATGGTCGATAGCGTGCTTTACTTTGAGGGCGATCCCAGTAAAGAATTGCGCATTTTGCGTAGTTTTAAAAACCGCTTTGGAGCCACCAGTGAGGTGGGAATCTTCCAGATGCGCCCTGAGGGTTTGATTAGCGCTAAAGAAGCCTCTAAACTCTTTTTCTCCCAACAAGAGAGTTTGGCAGGGAGCGCTCTTAGTGTGGTCTTAGAGGGGTCTAGGGCGTTGATCTTGGAGATTCAAGCCTTAGTGTGTGAAAGCAATTTGCATAATCCCAAACGCCTAGCCACTAGCTTTGATACCAACCGCTTACACATGCTCTTAGCCTTGCTAGAAAAAAAGCT
Organism: Helicobacter labacensis; assembly: GCF_003660285.1. Classification (GTDB taxonomy): domain Bacteria; phylum Campylobacterota; class Campylobacteria; order Campylobacterales; family Helicobacteraceae; genus Helicobacter; species Helicobacter labacensis. The sequence goes on from NZ_QXQQ01000012.1 coordinate 775, forward strand.
AGAGATCCCTTTAAACCGCTACGATGTCTTCATCAATGTTTCCGGAGGGATTAAAATCAGCGAAACTAGCGCGGATTTAGCTGTGATCGCTAGCATTCTCTCTAGTCTAAGAGAACGCCCCATTAGCAATAAAACCGCCTTCATCGGGGAAGTGAGTTTAACAGGTTGTGTGCAAGAAGTGCCAGACATCAATATGCGTATCAAGGAAATGGAAAATTACGGCTTTTTGAAAGCCATTGTGCCCAAAAAACCCACCTTATCCACCCCCATCATTTGCTACGAAGCCACAGAAGTGTCTAAGATCTTAGAGTGGATGTAGTGCGTGTTAAACCTTTTATGTTAGCATGGTCTTTTAATATGATTTTTAAGGAGAACGCGTGCAAGAAAAAACCTCTACACGGACCCAATCCCTCCAAAATAACCCCAACTTGAGTCAAAAAGATGTGCGGGTGGTGGAAAGGATTTTAAGCAAGAACGATCTAAAAGCCCTAGAAATGAAAAAACGCTACCAAGCCGATGGGCTGTATGTCCTCAATTTCATGAGCTCTCCGGGCAGTGGTAAAACCACACTTTTAGAAAGTTTGGCTGATTTTGAGGATTTTAAATTCTGTGTCATTGAGGGGGATTTGCAGACTAACCGCGATGCGGACAGATTGTTAAAAAAGGGGGTGTCAGCCCAGCAGATCACCACGGGGGAAGCCTGCCACTTGGAGGCAGCTATGATTGAGGGGGCTTATGACATTTTGCAAGAACAAGGCGTGCTTAAAGCCAGCGATTACCTTGTCATTGAAAATGTGGGCAATTTGGTGTGCCCCTCTAGTTATAATTTGGGCGCGGCGATGAATATTGTCATGCTATCCACCCCAGAGGGCGATGATAAAGTGCTCAAATACCCTACTATGTTCTTGTGTGCGGACGCAGTGGTGGTGAGCAAGGCGGATTTAATGGAGGTCTTTAACTTCCGCCTAGCGCAGGTGCAAGAGGACATGGAGAAACTCAAACCCGGCACACCCATTTTCACCCTTAGCAATAAGGACATGGAGAGCTTACGCGCCTTTAAAGATTTCTTAGTGGCAAATAGGGCGTGCAATTACCAATCCGCCCATGTATTTTAAGGGTATCTTTTGTGTCTAGCCATTCCCTCTAAAGTGATCGCCATCAAGGGCAACATGGCATTGCTAGAAACCATGGGCGTGCAAAGAGAGGCGAGCTTGGATTTGATGAACGAAGAGGTGCAGGTGGGGGATTTCGTGCTCTTGCATGTGGGCTTTGTGATGGGCAAAATTGACAAACAAGACGCTTTAGAGTCCCTAAAACTTTACGCCCAGATGATTGAAGGCGTAGATGATTGAAGGCTTTAGACAAAAAGAGGCGATTCTTGGGCTTGCCAAACAAATCAACGCCTTAATCTCTAAACTCCCTACTTCAATTCTCCCTTTGTCCATCATGGAGGTGTGCGGGGGGCACACCCACGCGCTCATGCGCTATGGTCTGCTCCATTTGCTAGATTCGCGCCTGCGTTTTGTGCATGGTCCGGGTTGTCCGGTGTGTGTGATGCCCAAATTGCGCATCGATCACGCGCTAGCTTTGGCGCGCATGCCAGATGCCATCTTGCTTGCTCTAGCAGACATGCTAAGAGTGCCTGGGAGCGATGGGACTTTGCAGGATTTGCGTGCGCAAGGTAGAGCTGTGCGTTTTGTCTACAGCCCCTTGCAAGCCCTTGAGATCGCTAGAGCCAACCCCCATAAACAAGTGATCTACTTTGCCATTGGTTTTGAAACCACCACGCCCATGAGCGCAAGCTTGATCCTACGGGCTAGAGAAGAGAAACTGTCCAATCTCTTTTTACACATCAACCATGTGCTAGTGCCCCCCAGCGTGCGCGCCGTATTGCACGATTCTCATATCCGCGCCCTCATCGCGCCCGCGCATGTGAGTGTGATCACCGGGGCGCGCATTTACCAACCCTTGGTGCAAGAGTTTAAAATCCCTATTGTGGTTGCCGGGTTTGAACCTGCAGATATGTTGGAGGGCATTTGGCGCATACTCCAGCAAGTGCAACGACAAGAAGCGCGCCTAGAAGTCCAATACACGCGCGCAGTGAGTATGCAGGGCAATCTCAAAGCCCAAGCCTTAATTGAAAAAACCATGCAAGTGCGCTCTAGCTTTGAGTGGCGTGGGCTAGGAGAGATCGCCCACTCTGGGCTACAAATACGCCCACAATACCAAGATTTAGACGCAGAAGTGGTCTTTGCTAAACATTTGCCCCAGCATGCCAGCCAAGACGCTAAGGCTTGTTTATGCGGTGAGATTTTAAAAGGGGTAGCCAAACCTTTAGATTGCACGCTTTTTAATACAGTCTGCACACCTACCCGCCCCATAGGCGCGTGCATGGTTAGCTCTGAGGGCGCATGCGCGGCTTATTATCGCTATTTTCTTGACAAGCAATTTAAAATGGAGTATAATTAGCGTTTTGTTGGGGTATCGCCAAGTGGTAAGGCAGCAGGTTTTGGTCCTGCCATTCCGAGGTTCGAATCCTTGTACCCCAGCCACGACGCGGGGTAGAGCAGTCCGGTAGCTCGTTGGGCTCATAACCCAAAGGTCGGTGGTTCAAATCCATCTCCCGCAACCAAGTAACCCATGGAACAATCCTTATCTTTTGAGAATCCAAAACCCTTTAGCGCGTTGATGTCGCATTGGCTCTACGGGCATGGGGGTTATTACACGCGCGCACGCGTGGGAAGAGGGGGGGATTTCTACACAGCCGTGAGCGCGAGCGCGTTCTTTGGGGGAACTTTAGCTTTTTATCTGCTAGATTTGCTAGAAAAGGGGCAACTCACCCTCCCCTTGAGTGTTGTGGAGATCGGCGCGCACGGGGGGCAACTCTTGGGTGATGTGCTCTCTTTTTTGCGCGCCTTATCTAGCGGGGTGTTAGAGCAGGTGCGCTGGATCACTCTAGAGCCTTTAGCGCATTTGCGCGCCTTACAACAAGCCTATTTAGCCCAAAGGGGGATCACGCTCCAATGTATCTCCCGCCCCCTAGAACTCCCTACAGACACAAATTTGTTTGTCTACTGCAATGAGCTATGGGACAGTTTCCCCTGTGAGGTCGTGCAGGGGGGAAAAATGCTTTACATTGCTAGAGATTTTACTCCCCTGTGGCGCGATACCTCTTTGCTAGAAGGTTGTGCACCCCTATGGCAAGAGTATACCAAGGATCTAACCCAAGCCCTAAAGCGCGCGCCTAAATGGATTCTTGTGAGTTTTGACTACGGGCAATATGGCAAACTAGACAGGGTCGATCTGAGGGCTTATTGGCAACATAGAGTCTTGGATTTCACAGACATTTTAGAGCATTTAGCCACGCTTTACCAGCGCACGGACTTGACTTACGATGTGGATTTCAAACACCTAGAATGCTTATTGTCCCAACAAGGGGCGTGTTCTCTTTTTTATGGCACCCAAGCTAAAGCGTTGGTTAACATGGGTTTGCTCCAACTGCTTGAACTCTTTAAAACACACATGCCCTTTAATATTTATCAAAGAGAGGCACTTAAAGCGCGTGCGCTTGTCGATCCTAGTGCCTTTGGAGAGCGTTTTAAAGCGCTTATAGTGGCTAGTTTTGCGCCCGGATAATGCGCTATTGCTTTTCTATGCTATAATATGAGGTGTAACGCCGGTGTTACAAAAATCTTTAACATAAGGATAAGAGGTGGAAACACGAGTCATCTTAGATCACATGAATAAGCACCATGTCAGGGATATGGAAGCTTTGCTGGCAAGGTATGGGCATATTGAAGGGGCGCGCAATGTCTCTTTGAAAAACGCGACTTTAGAGGGCATTGAGATCGCCTATATTTTAGAGGGAATAGAAGAAGTGTTACACATCGCTTTCCCCATTAGTGTAGAGAGCACAGAGGGCATTAGGGGCGCGATCATCGCTCTATGCACCTCTATTAGCCCCAGAGAGAGGGAATACCCACAAGCGCGCGATCGCCGCATTGAAGCGGAGAGTTTTTCTAGGGAGGCTATCCCACAAGCGATGTTCCCTATGGTGGGTGGTTACCCTATGGGGGGCGTGCATCCAAGCATGGTGATGGGCATGTGTATCCCACAAGTGGGTCATGTGTATCCTAACATGGCACAACCCATGTTCATGGGAGGTTGCCCTACAATGGTGTGGGGACAGCCAGGCATGGTGTGCGTGCCACAAGGGTTTATGCCCCCCGTGGTGGGTGTTCCCTCTGTGGACAATTTTGTGCGCGAAAGGCGCGTAGGGCAAGACCTAGAATGCAGGGATATACCCGGTGGTGAATCCCGAGGGCGTGATCGCAGATCAGTGCGCAGATAGCCCGCATTCCCCCCTTTGGGGGGGCTTTATCTCAACTTAACAGAGGGGGTTTCATGTCAGTTTATTGTGTTTGGCGTGTGTGATGCTTGAGAGCGCAGAGATGTTTATCTTAGGCGCGGTGGGTTTTCTCACCGGAGTTACGGCCGGCTTCTTTGGCATTGGAGGGGGTGAGATCGTAGTGCCCGCCGTGATTTTTGCCGGTTTTAGCTACAGCCATGCCGTGGGGATCTCCCTAGCCCAAATGCTATTTTCCTCCCTAGTGGGCTCTATTATCAATTATAAAAAGGGTTTATTGGATTTAAAAGAGGGTGTTTTTGCCGCCCTAGGAGGGCTAATAGGGGCACTTGTGGGGAGTGTTTTACTCAAATTCCTAGACGATCGCATTTTGATGGGGGTATTTGTGTTGGTGGTGTGTTACACCTTTATTAAATACGCCTTTGGGCACAAACACCAAGCCCACAAACACTACCAAAACGCCCACTTTTACATGCACGCCCAAAAACCCCCCCCAATATCCCCTCTGCGCGCTGGCATTTGGATAAAACCCACGCCATTTTGATCTTGGCCGGATTGATCACGGGTATTTTTTCTATTCCGCTTGGCATGGGTGGGGGGATTTTAATGGTGCCCTTTTTGGGCTTTTTTCTCAAATACAGCACCCAAAAGATCGTGCCACTAGGGCTATTCTTTGTGATATTCTCTTCTTTATCCGGGGTGATCGCCTTATACCACTCTGGGGTGCTAGATGACAGGGCTTTGCAAGCGGGTTCTATCACAGGACTAGGCGCGCTCTTGGGGGTGGGTTTGGGGATTAAACTCATCTTGTTGGCTAATGAACGCATCCATAAGACGCTTTTACTTGGCATTTACGCCTTGAGTATTCTAGCCACGCTTTATAAGCTGATCCAATCTCTAATCTAATGCGCATTTTCATCATCCACCTTAGCCAAGCCACCTGCGCCAAGCATGGTTTGCACGAGCGCGACATTAACCCGCTTTTAGACGCGTTACGCACCCAAAAACAGCACAAGATAGAGGTTTTTGAAGCGATTTACGCTAAGAGCAAGGGAGGCTTACATCCCCTAGTGCGCGCCCACGCACAGAGTTATTTTATCAATCCCCATGTAGGGCTTAAGAGGAATTGCCAGACATGGCTAGAGGCGTGTTACTACGCGATCAAATTCAGGGGGAAGATGATGAGCTTGGGGGAGCTTGGTTGTTATGCGAGCCACTACACGCTGTGGCAACACTGCGTGGCTCTGCAAGAGCCTATTTGCGTGCTTGAAGACGACATTATCTTAAAACCCCACTTCTTTGAGGGTTTGGACTATCTGCAAACACATCTGGAGGCTTTAGGTTGGGTGCGCTTGATGCATTTATTTGCTTACCCCAAAACCCCCACAGTGCTCCCTAGAGTGCAAGAAATCCAAGAGAACACATGCGGGAGTGGCGCGCAGGGCTATTGCATCACCCCCCAAGTCGCTTCTACCTTTTTAAAGGTGAGTGAAAATAAATGGGTGATGCCTGTAGATTGGGTAATGGAGAATCCCTATCTGCACGGTATCAAAAATTTTGTGATCGAGCCTTTTATCATCGCTGAAGAACAGCGCTTGAGCGCACAAAGCCATGTGGGTAGAGAGGAACACAAATGCGCGCGTTCTTTAGCATGGCTTAGGGAGTTAAACCGCCTCTATGTCAGATTCCACTAACCACCCCAAGCTCCAAGAGGCTTTATTAAAGTGGTATGCCAAGCATGGGCGCAAGGACATGCCCATCCGCCATTTAAGCGGTCCTAATGCCCCCTATCAAATCTATGTTTCAGAGATCATGTCCCAGCAGACGCAAATTAGCGTGGTGTTAGAGAAATATTTACCCCCCTTTTTGCAGGCTTTCCCCACTTTGAGCGATCTAGCCAGCGCGCCTTTGGATCGCGTGTTACGCCTATGGCAGGGTTTGGGCTATTACACAAGGGCTAGAAATCTCCACAAAAGCGCGCAAATTTGTTGCGATAAATATGGCGCTCAATTACCCCAAGATTACGCCGCCTTGCGCGCCTTGCCCGGGGTGGGGGCTTATAGCGCGCATGCGATTTTGTGTTTTGGGTTTAGATGGGCGGTGGGGGTAGTGGACGCGAATGTGGCTAGGGTGTTGTTGCGCCTATTTGGGATTGCTCCCAAAACGCCCAAATTGAGTTCAATCCTGCAAGAACACGCTAATGCCTTTGTGAATTTAGCCAACCCCTTTGATCACAACCAAGCCTTGATAGACTTGGGCGCGCTTGTTTGCACCAAAACCCCTAAATGCCATCTTTGCCCCTTGAGTGTTGCCTGTCAGGGTAAAAACGCGCCAGAACGCTTTAGTCTTAACAAGAAAACCCCCAACATTCCTTTGACATTGCACTACGGGCTATGCGTGCAAAACACGGGGCTTTACATGTGCTATAGCACCCAAGGGCTCTATGCCTATCTCTACCAATTCCCACTTCTAAACCATCAAGAGTTGGTAACTTTGCCCTTGTTGGGGAGTGTCCAACATAGCTACACCAAATACCGCGTGCAAGCTTTGCTCTACCAAGCCCAGTTACAAGATTTACAACCCGAAGGCTTGGTATTGCTAAATCTCAACGCCTTAGATGCCTACCCTACTAGCGCGCTTGGGGCTAAGTTATGGGCGGTGTGCCAAAGGTATTTGAAAGTTTAAATTTTAAAGAGTTTGCTATACTTTTAAGCGGAGAGCGAGCATGGCTGGTGCGTGCCTTGGGCTTCAAACCCAAAGAGCGTTTAGGTGTCCTAAGCGTTGCAAAGTTCGATTCTTTGGCTCTCTTGCCACTTGTGAAAGGCTAATATGCAAGAGATTTTTCTATGTTCTATTTCTAATGTGAGTAGCGGGGATTGTAGTGAGGATTGCGCTTATTGCACCCAAAGCGCGCACCACCAAGGCCAGATCAAACGCTACAAATACAAGAAGACAGAAACGGTGGTTTTAGAAGCCAAGCATTGGCACTCTTTTGGAGCGTTGGGCTTTTGTTTGGTAACCTCGGGGCGGGGGTTGGATAGCAAGAAATGCGATTATATCGCCACGCTGGCGCGTGCCATCAAGCAAGAGGAGCCCGATTTGCACCTGATTGCATGTTGTGGCAGGGCTGATAAAGAGTCGTTGCGCTTTTTAAAGGACAATGGTATTGACAGCTATAACCACAACTTAGAGAGCGCGCAAAGCTTTTTCCCTAAAATCTGTTCTACCCACCCTTGGCAAGAACGCTTTGAAACTTGTGAACATGTTTTGGAAGTGGGTTTGGGGCTATGCAGTGGGGGAATCTTTGGTTTGGGCGAGAGCTACGCAGAGCGCATTGAGATGTTGCGCGCCCTGCAAAGCTTAACCCCAGCCACTACGCCCATTAACTTCTTCATCCCTAACCCAGCTTTGCCCATACAGCAAGAAATCCTAGACCCTCAAGAAGCCCTAGAATGTTTAGTCCTAGCTAAAGAATTTTTGCCCAAGACGCGTTTGATGATCGCTGGGGGCAGAGAAGTCGTTTTTAAGGATCGCCAAAGGGAGATCTTTGATTGCGGGGTGGATGCGATCGTGCTGGGGGATTATCTCACCACCAAAGGGCACACCCCAGCCAAAGATTTAGACATGCTTAAAAGTTACGGACTAAGCATCGCCACAACCTGCCATTGATGTGGAAGAGGTGGCGCGCTGTGTTGGCGCGCGTGGGGGCGATGGCGTTGGGGGTGTTTTATGCATGTTCGTATTTATTGAGCCCCAAACTCAAGGGGCGTTTAGATGAGATGGCGCAAATTTTCTATTACGCCTCTTCGCTGAGTTTTTATACCATTTTGTCCCTATCGCCCATCTTGCTCTTTATCGCGCTGATCTTTGTCGCCCCCTTTTCTAAGGCTTTTGAGTTTGAAACTTTCTTCTTCCCCAATAGCCCGGATTTTATCCAAGTTACCCAATTTTTTTTAAAATCCTTCGCGCGTAGCGATCGCGCATTGGGTGTGGTAGAGATTAGCTTCATCGCGCTGGCGTTTTTCCTATTCTGCGAAAACTACCGCTACATCGCTTCCCAAATCCTCAACGCTGCCCCTAGAGATTATCTCAACTTCAGGGGAAAAAAATTTTTTGTGTTCTGGGGCTTTGGAACAGGGGTGGTGTTCTTGGTGGTCTTGCCCATTATTATCTTTATCAATGTCAAAATGCGCCTTGTGGTTGAAAACACATGGGTGCTGGCTTTTTTGCGCTGGCTTAGCGCGTATCTCTTTTTTTTGCTCTTATTCCTCCTGCCCACCAATAAAGTATTTAGGCGCAAACGCCATCCCCTGCTTTGGAGTCTCATCACCAGTGTGTGTTGGTCTGTGATGAAATGGGGTTTTGTTTACTATATCCTTTACAACCGCACCTACCACGAACTCTATGGTTCGATCTCCATTTTGTGGTTTTTGATGTCTTATATTTATATATCTTGGCTACTCTTACTCTTCGGGCTTTACGCCTGCGAAGTGTGCGAGCAAGAGAGTTAGGTGCTTTGTTTTGCTAATATTCTAATAAAGGAGTTTTCATGATCAAGGGTTTTGCGATGTTGGGGATTGGCAAGGTGGGCATTATTGAAAAGGAATACCTAGAAGAGGTGGTGCCTGAGCGTAAAAAGCTCGAGTGCGGTCCCTTGGATGCGTTGGTGCGCCCCTTAGCGGTTGCGCCCTGCACTTCTGATCTGCACACCTGTTATGAGGGGGGGATTGGGGAGCGCTCCTGCATGTTTTTAGGGCATGAGGGTGTGGGAGAAGTCCTACAAGTGGGGCATTTAGTCAAGGATTTCAAAGAGGGTGATAAGGTGATTATCCCGGCTATCACGCCTAATTGGAGCTCTTTGGGCGCGCAAAGAGGGTATGCTATGCATGAGAGTGGCGCGCTCACGGGCTGGAAATTTTCCAATTTCAAAGATGGGGTATTTGCCCAACAAGTCCACATCAACGATGCCGATGGGAATTTAGGGCACTTGCCTGAAGGCGTGGATTTGCGCGATGCGGTGATGTTGAGCGATATGATCACCACAGGTTTTCATTGCGCCGAGCAAGCCCAGATTAAACCCGGGGATAGGGTGGGGGTTGTGGGCTTGGGACCTGTGGGTTTAATGGCACTGGCGGGGGCAAATTTGATGGGCGCAAGCGAGATTTACGCCATAGATTGTATCCCCTTCCGCTACGAAGTGGCGCACCAACACTACGGGGCAACCCATTACATAGATTTTAAAAAAGCCCCCCTACAAGAGCAGATTTTAGAGCTCACCAAAGGAGCAGGTGCTGATAAAATACTCATCGCTGGGGGAGGGACAGATATTTTAAGCGATGCGTGCGCTTGTTTGGCTAATGGGGGCGTGGTTTCCAATGTCAATTACTTTGGGAGTGGGGATTATTTGCGCATCGCGCGCTTGGCTTGGAATGTGGGGATGGGGCATAAGACGATCAAGGGTGGGCTCACCCCGGGGGGACGCTACCGCATGGAAAAACTTGCCCGCTTATTGCAAACTAAAAAACTCAATGTCAAGCCCATCATCACCCACCACCTAGAGGGGCAATTTGAAGAGATCGCCCAAGCCCTAGCGTGGATGAAGGACAAACCGGCTAATTTCATCAAACCAGTTGTTACGATCAAGTGGTGATGCGCCTTGTTGTGCTGGGGGCGGGCTATGCGTCTTTAGCCTTTTTGAAGTCTTTGAGCGTAGCGGTGCGCTCTAGTTGCCAAATCACCTTGATTGCAGAATCTCCCCTGCATTACTTTAGTGTGCTCTTGCATGAAGTGGCAGCGGGTGTGCAAGGGAATTACACGCTTGCTTTAAGCCAAATTCTCCCCTCTGAAGTGCGCTTTATTCAAGATCGTGTGTTAGAGATTCAAGAAAAAAGCGTGTTGGGCACACAGGGGAGCTATGCTTATGATTATTTGGTGGTGGGGTTGGGCTTTGCTAGCGAGAGTTTTGGTGTGGCTGGGGTGCAAGAACACGCCCACAGCCTAGTCAATTTTGCTAGCGCGCAAGCCAGCCACCAAGCCTTACTCCAAGCCATCCAAACTTTTAAGCAGGCACGCCCCTTTAGTGTGGTGGTGTGTGGGGGAGGGTTTAGCGGGATTGAACTTGTGGGGGCTCTAAGCGACACCTTAGAACGGCTATGCGCCCCTAAAGCCTATAGCCTCACTTGCATAGAAGCCATGCCCACTATTTTGCCGATGTTTACCCCCCAACTAGCCCAAAAAGGGGTTGATTACCTGCAAAAAAGGGGGGTGCAATTACTCTTGGGGGGTAAAATTTTAGCCTGCCACAGCGATCGCGTGCGCTTAGAACTTGGAGGGGTTGATCAAGAGATTTTAGCGGATTTTCTCTTTTGGACTTGCGGGGTGCGCGGGAATGAGGTCATTGAAAAATCTATATTGTTTAAAAGCGCGCGCGCTAGGGTGGAAGTCAATGCTTTTTTAGAACCCCTAGAGATGCCCGGGCAACAAATCTTTGTCTTGGGAGATTGCGCCGCGCTCAAAGACCCAGAGGGAAAATTCTACCCCCCCAGTGCCCAATTAGCCAGCCAAATGGGGCGTTATTTGGGTCAAGAATTTGACCAGATTAGCGCGCACAAACCCCCTACAAAGCCCTTTGTTTTTGCGCCCAAGGGGATCATCTGTTCTGTGGGCGCGCATTTTGCTATCGGGCATTTGGGGAAATGGCATGTGGCAGGAAAATGGGGGGTGTGGTTGAAAAAATATATTGATTGGAGATGGAAAAGGTATATAATAGCCTAGCGGTAATTAAAAGAGACTAGGCGTTCAATACACCTGTTTACTTAAGTAAACAGAAGACATGCTATATTTCCAGCATGGAAGTCGCAAGGTTTCCAAATACACGAAAGGAGCAAGCTATGAGCAGCAACAGCAATAACAGCAACAGCAGCAGGAACAACAGCAGCAACAGCAATAACAGCAACAGCAGCAACCGCAACAACAACAACAGCAACAACAGCAACAACAGCAACAACCAAGACTAGTTGCTCCAAGCCCCCAGCCGGGGGCTGGCAACTCCGCCTCTCCGCCTCTTTTTTGCTCTCAAAAGCCCCGATTGTATCGTAATTCCGCTTTCATGTCAAGCCCCATTGCATAGAAATCCCTTGCGCTTGCAAAAATGTTTGCGCTTTAACAAAAACCCCACTGCCCAGAAAAAAAGGGGGTTTGTGCTGGGCTAGGGGGCTAGGGTGGGGGGCACATAAGATCAAGTGCTGGGGGTTTTTCACTAGGCATTGGCACTTTTCTTGGGCGAGCTTGCCTAAGAAAATAAAAACTAAGGGGCGTTCTAATTTGGAGAGCTGGGTTAAAATCCCGTTTGTGAAGTGTTCCCAGCCTAGATGTGCGTGTGATTTGGGGCGTTCTTGTTCCACGCTTAAAAGCGCGTTTAGCAACAGCACACCCTGTTTAGCCCAGTCTTCTAAATTGCCATGGGAGGGCTTTGGGATATTTAGACTCTGGTGCAATTCTTGGTAAATATTTTGCAAACTCTTGGGGATGGGTGCGTGGCTGGGGACACTAAAACTCAAACCCATTGCCAAGGGGTAAGTGCGCTGGTGGTGCTTAAAGACACCATGGTAGGGATCTTGACCTAGTAAAATCGTGTGCAATGTTTCTAAAGGGGTAACTTCAAAAGCTTTGAACAAGGCACTAGGCAGGGGAAAAACAAGCTTTTGGCGCGCTTGGGCTTGGATTAGGGCTTGCTTGTAATTCTCATTGAGGGTAGCAAAGGCTTGGCTTTGGGTGAGGGGCTCTAAAAGAGCACTCCAAGAGGTATTAGCCAAACGCGCTAGAGCGTAGAAAAGCAAGACAACCCCCTCGTTTAATGGTAGAGATGTTCTACCCCATAAAAGCCCGGAGGCTGACTAATAAGCCATTTAGCTACCTGCAAAGCTCCCTTAGCAAAGATGTTGCGCTCCGTAACCACATGTTCTAACTCTAAATACTCCCCATCTAAATAAAAGCCCACCACATGCTTACCCACTACATCACCCCCGCGCACACTCGCAAAACCGATTTCTTCTTCTTGGCGCGGGGCATCTCTGTGCGCCATGCAAACCTTTTCAAAATCCCAACCTCTAGCCTGCGCGCACGCCCGCCCCAAATGCAAGGCAGTTCCGCTAGGTGCGTCCTTCTTGTAACGGTGGTGGGTTTCTACAATCTCAATATTGGCGTGTTTTAAGTCTTTGGCGATCATAGAAGTTACCTTAAGGAGCACAGCCATGCCCAAGGACATGTTAGAGGAGTGCAAAATAGGGATCTGCTGGCTTAACGCGCGTAGATCCTCCCACACTTGCGCGCCTAAGCCCGTTGTGCCAGAAACTAGAGGCAGGGGGTGTTTATGCAGGGTGGCTAATAAAGAAGGCAGGGCTTGGGGCAAGGAAAAGTCGATCACCAACGCGCAATGGGCTAAGAACTGTTCTAAATCGTTGGTAACAAAGGTGTTTTCAGGGAGAATTTGGATCAAGGAGGGGCTTAGAGTTTTGCGCACAAAGACGCTAGAAAGACATAGATCGGGGTGTTTTTTCGTCTCTTGCACCAGCAAACGCCCCATGCGCCCACTCGCCCCAAAGATACCGATATTAAGCATTAGGGGTGCGCATCCAAATAGGCGATGGCGGAAAGCGCAGCAGTAGCCCCATCTCCAGCCGCGCAGACCACCTGTTTAGGGGCTTGGGAACGCACATCCCCTGCAGCAAACAGCCCTTTTAAATTGGTTCTCATAGACAAATCCACCATTACAGACCCGTATTCATCACAGGCACAAAGCATGCGCCCATCCTCTTGTTTTAAAATCTCGTTATTGACCTCATAGCCTACAAAAATGAAAATGGCGGGCACTTGGAGCGTTTGTAGCGCGCCACTTTCTGTGTGCTTGATCACAAGCGCGCCCACACCACTAGCATCACCCTGAATCTCCTCCACCAGTGCTGGAGTCAAAAACTCGATCTTGGAGTTTTGTTTGGCATGTTCGATGGTGATGGGCGCAGCCCTAAAATGTGTGCGCCGGTGGATCAAATACACCTTGCTACACATTTTACTCAAGTAAATCGCCTCTTCTAAAGCCGTGTCCCCACCCCCTAAAACAGCCACTTCCTTATTCTTATAAAAAAAGCCATCGCAAGTTGCGCAGGTGCTAACCCCCCTGCCCCAAAATTCTTCCTCGCCCTTGATACCCGCCTTTTTAGGGCGACCCCCCGTGCTCAAGATCACACTCCTTGCCTCTACACTGCGCCCATCTTCTAGCTGGATCGTGTAGAACTTCCCCTGCCAACCCAAACGCACCACAGAAGCCATCTCATGCCTGAGTCCAAAGCGAAAACACTGCTCTTGCCAAGGTTGCATAAAATCCATGCCGCTTAGAATCTCTTTGACTCCCGGGTAATTTTCAATTTCGCTACTTTGGACGATCTGCCCTCCGGGCATGCCTTTTTCAAATAGCACAACCTCTTTTAAACCTCCCCTTGTGGCGTAAAGCCCAGCACTCAAACCGGCCGGTCCGCCTCCAATAATGCCTAGATCAATCATAGTAACTTGTCAATGTGTTCTTTAAGAGATTGCTTGGAAAGCGCTCCGACAGTTTGGTTTTGCACGACTCCATCTTTCATATAAAGCACGGTGGGAATACTTCTAATACCAAATTTGGCGGAGAGCTCTTCTTGTTCGTCCGTATTGACCTTGCACACCTTCGCCCTGCCCTCATATTCGCTAGCCAACTCGTCAATCACAGGGGAGAGCATCTTACAAGGTCCACACCAAGGTGCCCAAAAATCCACCACAACCGCGCCACTACCAGTTACGCTTTCAAAATTCTCACTGGTTAACTCAATGTAATTTGCCACAATCACTCCTCAAATTTTAGTTAGAACGCCCATTTTATAACACTAAAGATAAAGTCCACCTTACTCTAACCACCCAATGTTTTCTAGCCACTCGATCGTATGGTGTTGCAAACTCCCCTTGATCAGTAGCGCGTCAATGCAATAGGGCATGTCATGGGCATGCTTTTGTAAGTAAACTTGGATGGTCTTAGCAAGACGAGCAAGCTTGGCACGCGTGAGGGCGTAAATGGGCGAAGTGTGTTGGCGTTGCTTGACCTCCACAAAATGCAAAACTCCCCCCCGCAAAGCGATGATGTCAATCTCCCCAAAAGGGCAACTAAAATTACGCGCCACGACAACACAGCCACGATCAACTAAGTAAGCACAGGCTAATGCTTCAGCGGCTAAACCTCGATCACGACTCATACACACAAAAAGCACGCACGCGCTGAGAGCATGACTCTAAGCTAGCTAGAGCTGTTTGCAAATGGGAGTCTAGGGTGGGCTGGGTGATACAAATGCTTAGGGATGATTCTACATGGTGGCTGGCTAAAGCGATGCCATGGTCTTGGAGCGCAGATTGCAAATTAGGAAAATCAAAAGCCATGGTGCGCAAGTAATAGGGTTGGGGGATTTGTGTGTGCGCATAGGTGATCAACTCCACAAGGGGGGCGGGCTTGGGGTTTTTAGCCACCCCCATTAAATCGCTCACCACCGCGCTCGCGCTTGCCAACCCCCCTGCTCCCGCCCCATAAAAGAAAGTTTCGCCCACGCAGTCCCCCACCACTTGCACGCCATTCATCACCCCATGCACTTGGGCTAAGAAATGCCCTTGAGGGATGAGAGTGGGGCGCACGCTTAGGGCAAGATGCCTACCTTGGCGTTGCGCGCGGGCTAGAAGTTTGATGGAATAGCCCAAGTGTTTGGCTTGTTGTATGTCCACATTTTCGATGTTCTCAATGCCCTCTAAATAGGCAAGTGTGGGGTGGGTGTGGAAAGCCAAAGTGGCTAAGATCAAGAGTTTGTGCGCGCTGTCTTCTCCATTAATATCCAAACTAGGATCAGCCTCTGCGTAACCCAAAGCTTGGGCTTGTTGCAGGGCTTGTTGGAAGTTTGCGCCCAATTGCATCTGCTCTAAGATAAAATTGCTTGTGCCATTCAAAACACCGCTAAGCTGGCAAATCTGATTAGCCCCAAGCCCATCTTGGAGCGCGCTGATAATGGGGATTCCCCCTCCTACGCTAGCCTCAAAACCCAAGGGCTGTTTAGCCATTTGGCTCAAGCTGTGGTAGTGCTGTGCCAGCATGGCTTTATTGGCTGTAACAAAGGCTTTATTGCGGTTTAGGACCTGTTTGGCGATCCCAAAAGCCTCTTGCACGCCCCCCATTAACTCCACTACAATGTCAATGTCTGGATCGTCTAAAATGTCTTGCACGCGATCGCTAAGGGGGAAATGTAACGCGCGCTTTTTGCTCAGATCGCGCACCACACCCCTGTGTAAGCGCAAGCGCGCCCCACAGCGTTGGGCGATCCAATCTTGGTTGCGCTGTAAAATCTCCACTACCCCCATCCCCACGCAACCAAGACCGATGATACCAATGTTTAAAGTGCGCATACAGCTCTAGAAACTTGAGCTAGTGTCTACAACCACATCCCCCCCCACAACACGACTTGCTCCCCCCTTGCGCGCGCGCCACCTCCTGCTCTGAAGCCTCTTTTAAATCCAAGAGTTTGATGTGGAAAGTGAGGGTTTTGCCCGCTAAAGGGTGGTTG
The DNA here is from genome assembly GCF_003660285.1 of Helicobacter labacensis. Taxonomy (GTDB): domain Bacteria; phylum Campylobacterota; class Campylobacteria; order Campylobacterales; family Helicobacteraceae; genus Helicobacter; species Helicobacter labacensis. The sequence goes on from NZ_QXQQ01000012.1 coordinate 16,765, forward strand.
TAGTCCAACATCACCATCTGTTCGCTAAAGTCCTTCACACTTACCTGCACACTTTGTTGATCCTCACCTTGTCCAAATAAGGTCATGCCTCTTTTGAGTTCGATTCCCTCAAATTGATCTCTGGGCACTTCTTGCAAATAATCCGTGCGATAAAGCCCATAAGCTTCTTGAGGGGGGATGTCCACGACTAGCTTTTCTCCAATATTAACCCCCTGAAGAGCTTTTTCCACGCCCACAATCACCTGCCCTGCGCCTAGCACAAACTCTAAGGGCTTTTTGCTCGCGTCAATGACTTCTTGGGTTTGAGGGTCGATCACTTGGTATTCAATGGTGGCTACTTGTGCTTTTGTTGGCATTGTTGGTGTCCTTTGTATGAGATTTTGTGTCTTTTGCTAGGGCGTTTAACGCTCTTTTGCCTTGATCGCTCTCAGGGTAGAGATGAGAGAGGGAACGCAAGAACTTGACATGGTTGTTTTGATCGCCCAAGAATTTGAACGCCCATGCCGTGTGCCACAATAAAACGGGCATGTAGTCGGCTCTATCCTTGAGGAGCGCGCTTTTCTTGTAGAAAGCGATCGCGTCTTTGTAGTGCTTTTGCATGTAGGCTGATTCGCCGGCCATGTAGTTGTGGTAGGCAGGTTTGTAATTGATCTCAGCTAGCCATGCAAAGCGTGGTTGCGCTTGGTTAAAGCGCTGTTGGTGGTAGAGTTCTAGGGCTTCTTTGGCGATGGTTTGGCGTTTGGCTGGGTTTTTCTCAAAGGCGCTCTCTGGTGAGGGTGTTGTGGCTTTGGAGGTAGCGCTTGCCAAACGCGCAATCTCTTTGAGTTTCTTGGCATTGAGGCGCGCTTGATCTTCAAGGGAAGTTTGCAAAGACTGCAATTTGGTAGCAAAATCGCTATTCATTTGGGTCAAGAGCATATTCATGCCATTGAGTTTTTCATCTAGCTGGTTGAGGGCGTTCTTATTAGCCTCCACCTGAGATTTGAGTGAGTCTATCAAGCTGGCTTGCTCTTTGAGCAAATTCCCCTGCATCTCTTGGGTGCTTTTCAGGGTTTTAAGGGCTTGATCATGCGTGTTTAGCGCATCGCTGACTTCTTTGAGTTTTACCCCCTGCCCCTCAAAGACGCTCTTGAGTCCCTCTTGGCTTTGCAATAGGGCATCAGTTTGCCCCTTGAGGGTGGTGATGATGCCCTGTAAACTCTTATTGCTGGATTTGAGCGCGCCTAGCTCTTGCTTGGTCGCTCCGCTTTGCAAGTCAAAGGCAGAGGGTTCAGCACTTAAAGCCCCTCCCACAAAGCACAAGAGATAAAATAGGCGCATTACTCAACGACTTTAACATCTACCCTTCTGTTTTTTTGATAACACTCTTTGGTTTTCTCTTGGCAGATGGGCTTGGTTTCCCCAAAACTTACGACTTGGATTTCAGACTCATCAATACCCTTGAGCACCAACGCCTGTTTCACGCTCAAAGCCCGTTTATTGCCCAGCGCAAAATTGTATTCTCCCGTGCCAAATTCATCGGTATTGCCCTCTAAGCGCACTTTCATTTTATACTCTTGCACTTTTTGTGCCCCCTCATCGATGGCATCTTGCATGTCTGGGCGGATATCGTATTTGTCAAAGTCAAAATAGACCTGGCTGACGATTGTACCACTTTCTATATGGGGTTTGGGGGGTTCTGGTTCGACTTTGGGGGCTTCTTGGTGTGCCTCTTCAGGTTGCACGGTCTGGTTTTGCACAGGTTGTTCCTGTGTCTGGGGTTGTTGCGCGCTTTGGGTCTGCGGAGGTTGAGGGGCTTGCGCTTCTTGGTGCGCACAGCCCGTAATCACCAGAAACACCGCTAAAGTCCCTGCCACTGCCCATTTATTCATGATGCTCCTTTGTGCTTTTTTGCAAAAAATCCTTTCATTGTAGCCTTTTTTCTCTTAAACTACCAATCAAAGGACTGGATTTGGGTGTTCTCTAGGGGAAAGAGGTAACTTTGGTTGTAATCTAGCAACAACACCCCTAAAGCGTTTTGCTGGGCGGCTTTTTTTAAGAACATGATCGCCCCCCCATCCCTAGAGAAACGGGGCATTTGATTCACCCCGCTGGCTGTCAAGCGGCGCACATAATCGCTTTTGAGGGTGATAAGATGCAGGTTAAAACTACTCTGCCCATTGGCATCGCGCTCTGAGCGATTCACATAGACAATATTATCCCCAGAAGTGGCGACCGAATCGTTGTTCTTAGAGTAGAAAACCACTTGCTCGACTGGCGCGTCCGGCTTGAGCTTTTTAAGATAAATATTAGGATAACCCATGCGATCGGAAACAAAGACCATAGCTTTTTCGTGATCGACAAAATTCCCCAGCACATCAATGCCCGGGTAGGAAGTCAAGCGGGTTTGGGTTTTTTTGGTGGTGTCATAGAGAAAAATATCACTCTGACCTTCTGGAGCTAGCGTGAGGAGTAATTTCTCCCCATCTTGGCTCACACTGGACACAGCAGCCATGCCATCGCTTTGGGTGATGACTTCACTAGAACCATTGCGCAAGTTGTATTTGATGATAGTGGGTTTGCGTAGGTATTGGGTGTAATAGATCGCGCTCTGTGCGCCATCAGCCCATTTGGGAAAGACATTGAGCATGCCATTGTTGATGATGTCTTGCTGGTAAGTCAAGCTGTAATCGGCTACAACGATATTAGTTACCCCGGGTCTTATGTATTTGGCAAAGACCACAAAGCGCGCCATCCAAGCAATGGAGGGGGCTTTGAGCGCGTCATTGACATCAATGGCAACTTTGTGCGCGATAAAAGGGAAGAGTTCTTTTTTGGTGAAGACATAGTCTTTGATTCCCAAAATATTTTGGTGGGCGACATCGTAAAGACGCACATTGATTTGTCCAAGTTGATCCACACGCAAGCTGACTAATAGTTCAACCCCCTGTCCTGCTAGCGCGCTGTAGTCTATGTTTTCGCTTTGTGCGCCCGCCCCGATCGCCTCTGCATGGTTGCTGATCTTAAGATCAGAGAGTAGCATGTTATAAATTTTAGAAAGATAGGGTTCTTGGGCGTTATTGAGGTAGCGCACTTCTACTTTGGGTAATTTTTGGATGTTCTTCACAATATCCAAAGTCGCATCCACCCCAAAGAGATAAGTTTGGAGTAGCACGATCCATAAAAACCGCATCATTGATCCTTTGTCTTAAAATTAACTTTGAGGGTGATCGCCCCCTTGGGGTAGGGGGGAAATTTTTGGTTTTGCAAGGAGTCTAAGAGGTGTTCGATCTCTTGGTTGTAGTCTGAAAAGGGCGAATATTCCACAATAGCGTAACTAAACTGCCCTGTGGCTGATATGCTAATGAGAGCCCCCACAGAAGCGACTTGTTTGAAGTTGAGTTTCCAGCGTCCATAGAGAATCTTATACAATTCTTGAAACCACTCTTGGTATTCTTGCTTGGATATTTGTTCTTGTTTGGGCACTTGAAAATCAATGCTCTTGTGTTGCAGGGTGTTTAGCTGTGTTTTAATTGTATTTAGACTGCTTTGCAAATCTTCAAAAGCTTGTTGGTGCTGGTTGAATTGCATGCTATCTAATAAGGCGCGTTGCAATTGGCGTTGCTTGGTTTGGCTGGGAGGTGAGGGCTGTTTGTCAGGAATAGCAGCAAACATACCACTCACCCCCAAATCCTCAAAGGGGTTGGGCGCGCTATCTAGCATCAAGGATACATCAAAACTCTCTGGAATAACAACCCTTTTTGGGGGAGTGTGCCAGAGTAATAAGATAAGCAAGATCGCATAACACGCGCAAGCTAAGATTCCAGATCCAATAGCTAGCTTTTTATCCATCACGCGCTAGTGATCAAAGACACCTTAGAAAACCCCGCCTCTCTAATGCTTTTTAGCAAGTAGATGATCTTCTCATAGCTCAAGCGTTTGTCAGCGCGTACATAGATCGCGGTGTTTTTGTCGTAACTACCTGCCAGCGCGCGGAAAGCGTCTGGAAAAGTGGCGTAGCTATAGGTCTTATCGTGGATGTAAATCTTGCCTTGTAAATCCATGCGGATTTCTAAAACATGGTTGCGGTTGGCTTGTTTATTCTTCGCGCCTTTGGGCAAAGAAATCTGTTCATGGTAAGTGATGGTGGGGGTAGCGACCATTAGGATTGCAAGCAAGACTAGCATAATATCCACTAAAGGGGTGATATTGAGATCGGGTTTGTCTAAATCCCAGTGTTCCGCCTCAAACACCGCTAACCCTCTCTAGCGATCAACATATCTATTTGCATTTGCACACAGACAGAGAGATCGTAAACCTTGCGCTTTAGGATCAAGAAGAACGAATAGGCTGGAATTGCGGTTAGAATCCCTGCAGCAGTGGCGACTAGGGCTTTAGAGATCACAGGGGCGATCACATCAAAGGAAACCTGAGTCCCCAAACGCCCAAAGGCGTTGAGAATCTCTACCACAGTGCCAAAGAGCCCAATAAAAGGGGCGGTGGAGGCGATGATACTCAACACCACCAAGCCCGTGGTGTTTTGTTGCAGAACTTGATTTTTCCAAACTAGCAAGAGCTCCTTAGAAAAGCGCCCTGCGCTTTCAAAGAGCTTGAAACTCAACATGCTGGCATTACCCGCCATCAGAGCTTCTAGGGCTTGGCGTTCTTTGAGGATATTGGTGCGGATAGCGACATACTTGTAAAAAAATACCCACAGGGTCAAAATAAAATAGAGAGATAGACAAGCCAACACCACAATGGTAACAAACCCACTCTCATAAAGGAAATTTTGTAAAGAAGCCACGCCTACCTCAAACCTCGCGTTTCAATGCGCGCGATCACGCTAGAGATGGCTAATCTATCGGCTGTCGCGTCTTCTAAGAGTTTTTTAGCCTTGTAAACTTCATCATCGCCCTTGATAAACACCGCCCCATCGGCTAAAATATCCACACTGCTATGCTTGACCTCCACATACCCCCAGCTAATAGCGATGAGACTACTTTCTTGGTTGCGCTCGATCTCAATCACCCCACTTTTGAGCAAGGACACCATGTTGCTATGCCCCTGTAAGACTCCAAACTCCCCCTCTGCCCCGGGCAAGGTGATGCGATCCACCTCCCCTGAAAAAATCAACCCCTGAGGCACGACAATACTCACGGCTAATCCCATATCTATCCTTTATGACGCGCTCTTTTGATCCTTGCCCTCTGCCTTCATTTTCTCGTATTTCTCCACCACTTCTTGGATATTGCCCACCATGTAAAAGGCGTTTTCGGGCACATTGTCGTATTTGCCCTCCAAAATTCCCCCAAAGCCCTCTAAAGTTTCTTTCAAGGTTACATATTTGCCCGGACTGCCCGTAAAGACTTCGGCGACAAAGAAGGGTTGGGATAAAAATTTCTCAATTTTACGCGCCCGCCCGACAATTTTTTTTATCCTCCTCAGAGAGTTCGTCCATCCCTAAAATGGCGATAATGTCTTGCAAGTCCTTATACTTTTGCAGGATCTGCTGAATCCCTGTAGCCACCCTATAATGTTCCTCGCCAATCACTTGGGGGTCTAAAATCCTAGAAGTGGAGTCTAGAGGGTCAACGGCTGGATAAATCCCCTTTTCAGCAATCTTGCGATTCAACACCGTGGTGGCATCTAAGTGCGCAAATACAGAAGCGGGCGCAGGGTCTGTTAAGTCGTCCGCAGGCACATACACCGCCTGCACAGAAGTGATCGAGCCATTCTTGGTCGAGGTGATGCGCTCTTGGAGTTTGCCCATTTCACTAGCCAGAGTGGGCTGATAACCCACCGCTGAGGGGATACGCCCTAGTAGCGCAGACATCTCAGCCCCGGATTGGGCGTATCTAAAGATGTTGTCAATGAACATCAAAATATCAAGCCCCTTTTCATCTCTAAAGTATTCTGCCATGGTCAAGCCGGTGAAGGCGATACGATTTCTAGCCCCGGGAGGCTCATTCATCTGCCCATAGCACAACGCCACCTTGTCTAGCACCCCCCCCTCTTTCATTTCAAAATACAAATCATTGCCCTCTCTAGTGCGCTCCCCCACCCCCGCAAAGACAGAATAACCGCTGTGTTTGTAAGCCACATTGTGGATGAGCTCCATAATAATGACAGTCTTGCCCACCCCCGCCCCTCCAAAAAGCCCCACCTTCCCGCCTTTAGAATAGGGGGCGAGCAAATCCACGACTTTAATGCCCGTTTCAAACATTTCGGTTTTGGTGCTCTGTTGTTCAAAAGAAGGGGCGCTTCTGTGGATAGGCCAAGTCAAAGGTTCTTTTAAACGCTCACCCCCATCGATCACCTCCCCTACCACATTGAAAATGCGTCCCAAGACTTCTTCGCCCACAGGCACTTCAATCATCTTGCCACGCGCTAGCACCTTTTGCCCTCTTGTGAGTCCCTCTGTCATGTCCATCGCGATGGTGCGCACGCGTTTATCCCCCAAGTGGGCGGCCACTTCTAACACCAAATGTTTAGCCTCCCCATCAAAATCATAAAGAACATCCAGTGCTTCGTAAATAGCGGGCAGGTAGTCTTCAAATTCCACATCTACCACAGGTCCCATGACCTGAATAATTTTGCCCTCACTCCCCTTATCTTGATTATTTGCTGTGTGTGCTGTATCCATCTGCTCTCCTCAAAAACTACTTAATGGCTTCTACGCCCGCGTTGATCTCCACAAGCTCGGTGGTGATCGCCTCTTGTCTAGCCTTGTTATAGGAAATGGTCAAGCTCTTCACTAAATCCCCGGCATTGTTGGTCGCCGTGTCCATCGCCTGCATGCGCGCGCTATGCTCTGCTGCTAAAGAATCTAGCAAGGCGTAATACATGTTAAAGTCGATGAATTTCTTAGCTAGCGCGTCTAAAATGATCCCCTCCTCATCATCTGGTTCAACCACAATCCCCTCTTGGGAACTTGGGTTAAGCTCTACAAAGTCCAAGGGCAAAATCTGTTGCACGCGCAACTCTTGGGAGATCATATTTTTAAAACCATTGTGCACGATCAACACGCTGTCGGTCAAACCATTCAAATAGTCCTGCACTGCCCCATCAATAAAAGCGCTCGCGCGCTCGTAATCCGGCGCACTACTTAGATCGATCGCCTTATCTAATAAGTCAATTCCATTGTAGCTAAAGTAAGCCACGCCTTTTTTACCAATCCCCCTTAGGCGCACCTTCACTCCCTTAGTCTTGTAAAGATTGATGTAGCGCAACACTTCTTTAATGGTTGCCATGTTGAATCCCCCACATAGTCCCTTGTCTGCGGTAACAAAGATGATGTCTAGCTTTTGGATAGCCGGATGTTCGAGTTGGGCGAAATACTTGCTCTCAATCCCCTTGATATTGCGCGCCTTGATCTTGGCACAAATATCCCCCACTACCTCATTGAGCTTTTCGGCAAACACCCTCGATTTTTTGGCGACCTCTTCGGTCTTTTTGAGTTTGGAAGTGGAAACCAACTTCATCGCACGGGTGGTTTTCTGGGTGTTCTTGACGCTGGCGATCTTTTTTCTAATATCTTTGAGACTCCCACCCATGTTAAAAGCCTAATTTAAATTCTTCGATGGCCGCCTTTAGCGCGGCTTCTAAATCTTTGTCTAGAACCTTTTTGGTGCGGATGTCTTCTAGGACATTGGGGTATTTGGATTCCAAAAAGGGATAGAGTCTCTCTTCAAAAGAAACCACCTTATTGGCCGGCACATCGTCCAAAAAGCCCTTCACCCCGGCATAGATCATCACAATTTGTTTTTCAATGGGCAAAGGCGAATAGGGGGGTTGTTTGAGCACTTCTACCATGCGTTGCCCGCGCTCTAGCTGTTTGCGGCTGGCTTCATCTAAATCCGAGGCAAACTGGGAAAAGGCTTGCAACTCCCGATACTGGGCTAAATCCAAGCGCAAGGTCCCAGCCACCTGCTTAGTGCCTTTAATTTGTGCTGCCCCACCCACCCTAGAGACAGATAGCCCCACATTGATGGCGGGGCGGATTCCTGAGTAAAACAGATCGGTTTCTAAGAAGATTTGCCCGTCCGTGATAGAGATCACATTGGTGGGGATGTAAGCGGACACATCGCCTGCTTGGGTTTCAATGATGGGCAGGGCAGTTAGAGAACCCGCGCCCTTATCATCGCTCATCTTAGCAGCGCGCTCTAGCAGTCTAGAGTGGATGTAAAACACATCTCCGGGGAAAGCCTCGCGCCCGGGAGGACGGCGCAAGATCAAAGAAATCTCCCGGTAAGCTACGGCGTGCTTACTCAAATCGTCATAAATAATCAGCGCATGTCTACCGTGATCTCTAAAATACTCTCCAATGGTTACACCCGCATAGGGGGCAAGGTATTGCATGGCTGGGGAAGCGGAGGCAGAGGCGTTCACCACCACGCTGTATTCCATCGCGCCGTATTCCTCTAGTTTACGCACCACCTGCGCTACGGTGGATTCTTTTTGCCCAATCGCAACATAGATGCAGATCACATTTTGATCTTTTTGGTTGATGATGGTATCCACCGCCACCGTGGTTTTACCGGTTTGTTTGTCCCCGATGATGAGTTCTCTTTGCCCCCGCCCAATGGGCACTAAGGCATCGATGGCTTTGATCCCGGTTTGCAAGGGCTCATGCACGGATTTGCGATCCATAATCCCCGGGGCCTTTTGTTCCACAAATCTAAATTCTTCAGCACCTATGGGACCCTTACCATCAATGGGATCGCCCAAAGTATTGATCACCCTTCCTACAACAGCGTCCCCCACAGGCACTTTCATAAGTTGCTTGGTGCGCTTGACGCTAGTGCCCTCCTTGATATGCTTGCCCCCTCCTAGCACAATCACCCCAATGCTCCCCTCTTCAAGATTGGAAGCTAGCCCGCGATCCCCCGTGTCAAACTCCACCACTTCATAGGACATCACATCTTTAAGCCCATAGACTTTCGCCACCCCATCGGCATAGGCAATCACACGCCCCACTTGGGTGATATTGATCTCTGGGGCAAAATTTTCAATCCTCTCCTTAATGATTGCGCTAATCTCTTCTGCTTTTAGCTTTAACACTCTCTCTCCTTGTCTTTAAATCGCTTCCATAATGAAATGCTTGAGTTGGTGCAAGAAGTGATCTTTATAGAAAGCCACCTCTATGCCTAGATCGGGGATTTGTAAACAAATACCCTCTTGTTCTACCAACACGCTCTGTAAACTTAGAGTGATGTTCAAAAGCGCACAAACGCGCGTCTCTAACGCGCTTAAATCTGGCACTTCCTGATTGCAATACAAATAACCTTGGTAGGCGTTTTGCTGGCGTTGCACCCACGCGCACAATTCTTTGTACACTTGGGGCAAAATACCAAAGCGCTTATGCTCGCCCACTACCTCTAAAAAGCGTTGGAAACGCGCATCACTATCCTGGGCAACATCGGCTAAGATCGCCTGCTTGGCGGTGTTGGGGTAGTAGGGGGATTGTAAAACCTCTATAAACTCTTCTATTTCATAGAGCGCGCACACGCGTTCCAAGGCTTGGAGCGCGCTCTGCAAGTCATCGCTAAAACTCTCTCTAAAGGCGCGCGCGTATCGTTTGGCTACAAGATTCATAAGAGTGCCTTATGTTGGAGTAAGCGCATGTAAGCTGAAGAATCAAAGCGCGTTTTTTGGGATTGGAACAACGCATCCAAGAGTTCACCCACCACCTCCTGCTGGACGCGTAGCTCCTCTTTATGTTTTAAGTCTTGGTTGTCTTTGATGAGTTTCTCTATGGCACTCTTGGCTTGTTGTTCGTATTTCTGGGTGAGTAAAAAAGCCTCTTGTTTGGCATTGGAGATAATTTGCCCAGCCTCTTGTTTAGCCTGTTCTAAGGCTTTAAGGGCGTTTTCCTTTTCCTCTTTGATGGCTTGGCGTTGCTCTTGCAAGCTATTGAGTCGGCTTGCGATCTTAGCGCGTCTTTGCTCCAACATGCGCTTTAAAGGACCACTGATGCAATACCACACCAAAGCGGCAAACAAAATAAAGTTGACAATTCTTAGCACGATGTCCGTTTGGGAGATGTCATGACCTGCCCCCCATAAAAACACCCCACTGCCTAAGATTCCAAATAATACATGGCGCACCAAAGCACCCCCTACATTTGAGATATTTTCTGTTGTAAAGACAACTCTAGGGCAGGCAAATCTTGGGATAATTGTAGTTTCAACGCGCTTTTACTTTCCTTTAACCCTTGCATAAACACCTCTAAGTCCTTTTGTAAATCGCTTTCCTTTTGGGCTAACACATGCTCATAATCCTGTCTAGCCTTTTGCAAACTCTCTTGCAAAATCTTGTTAGCCTGGATATGGGCTTCTTTGCGCTGGTGATCGGCTTCTTGTTTCAAACGCGCGATCTCTTGGCTGGTTTTCTCGATGAACTCCCCATCCTGACCGATCGCCCCCTGACGCGCGTCCATGTTGGCTAGCATGGGCTTGTAAATCCACGCATTAGACAGCCACACCAGCACCAAGAAAGTCAAAAATACCACCAACATCAAATACACATTGATCGAAATATCCACGCTTGATCCTTGCTTAAAAGCTCGATTCTAACAAAGCTTAGCTTAAATCACCTAGCCCCATAATAGACTTTTTCTCCAATTTGCAACCCCCCATCCTCCAACACCAGCGCATCACTTAAGGGGATTTTTGCCCCAGCGTGGTGGAAAAATACAGAGCGGTGGTGTTGGCTAAACTCTAGGCGGTAGGCTTGCAACACCTTTGCCCATGCAATGCCCTCTTGCACGCGCGCTAAAAAGCGCTCTAATAACGCGTCTTTATCCACCCCCTCTAGCGCGCTATAGCGGCGCGCCTTGAGATTAAGCCCAATCCCACACACTATACTAGCGCGCACGATCTGACTCATCACGCCCCCGATCTTAGCCTCTCCTTTATAGAGATCATTGGGCCACTTCAACCACACCTGCGCGTTTTGTAAGCTCTCTTTAAAGAGATAGCCAAAATACACACTCCAACTCTGTTTAGGCACATCGCTAGGTAGCTTTTCTAAGGGCAGGGCAAATGAAAAACTCAGGGCTTCTTCTACTTGTTCCCACCTACAGCCCCGACTCCCTACGCCAGCGCTTTGGGTCTTTGCTACCACGCACACGGGCGATTTGAGTGCACCGGTTTTAAGTTGCGCCACCAAATAGAGCTGGGTAGAGGGAAGACTCTCAAAGGTGATGATCTCCATCATGTTAGCACACTCCCTACACCCAAGCGTCTCCCAAGCAAATAAGTTTTTGCTCCCATTTTTTGTTTACTGGGGGCTTGTAAATGGGCGATTTTAAGCACACCATGCGCGCAACCCACTATAACGCTCTCATCTTCTAGGGCTAAGATACTCCCGGGTGCGTGCGCGCCTTGTTCTTGTACTAATTCTACCCCAAAGAGTTTTAATCCACTGCTTAAAAACACGCCCGGCCATGTATAATAGGCTAGAGATGTTAAAAACACCTTCTTAGCGTCTAAAAAATCTACTAGCCCATCCTGTTTGGTGATTTTAGCGCAGTAACTCGCTTGGCTGTGATCTTGAGGAATGGGTTTAAAGGGCTTGGATAAAACCTCTATTAAGGCTTGTGCGCCCAGCGGGGCTAGCAAGTGGGCTAACTCTTCTATATTCATGTAACGCTCTTTTTTAACACGGGCTATCCCCAAAATGTCGCCCGCGTCCATTTGGGCGTTCATGGCGATCACACTCACCCCAAATTCTGGCGTGTCTTTTAAAATCATCTCCTGCATGGGCGATGCGCCCCTAAATTGGGGTAAGATAGAAGCGTGCAAATTCACACAAGGGGCGATGTCCAAAAGGGCTTGGGGTAAAATTTTGCCATAGGCCACCACCACAATCACATCGGGCTTAAGGGCGCACATTTGTTCTAACACCAACGCGTCTAATTTAGCCGGTTCAAAAATAGGAATCTTTGGATAGGCATGTTGCAAAAATAATCTAGTCGCCGAAGGCTTTAGCGTTTTAGCGCGCCCAAAGGGCTTACTAGGTTGGGTAAAAAGCGCGACGATGTCAAAGTGGCGTTCTAAAAGAGTGGCTAAGACAATTTGGGCGAAAGGAGGCGTTCCCATGAAAACTAGACGCATGCGTATTCTCACAAAGAGATAGCCTTTTCCCAGATGGCTAAGGCACACAGAACACCAAGATGCTCTGCTGTGTTTCCACCCTGAAGCGCTGTCTTTGTATCCCATTGCATAGGTCTGAAAAAAGGCGGATTTCACCTTAACATAATATTGCTTATGCTTTGTTAAAATAAAGGACCTAAGGAGAGAGAGTGAAGACGCATTATTATACTTACCTAGTTTTTTTGTTATTGTTTTTTGTGGGTTGCACCGGACATCGTTCGGAATTCGCGCATTTTGATCAAGCCTACTACTCTCCGCTTGGTTTGCAAAATGCCTATAGCTTTTCTAGCAAAATGAGTCTCAAGGATCATAAAGACGGATCTTTATGGGAATTGCAAAGAGGCATGAGCGCGTTGATGTTAGGGCGTTACCAAGATTCCATTGTGGCGCTTGATGCGGCCGAAGCCCAATTTAACCACCATATCAATCTTTTCAATAAATCCTTGAGCAATGTGGGCGCGGTTTTAGTCAATGACAATGTCAAAACCTATGTGGGAAGCATTTATGAGAGCGTGTTGATGAATTACTACAAGGCGATGGACTACTTGATCATAGGCGATCCCAATGACGCGCGCGTGGAGTTTAACCGCGCCAATGACAGGCAAAGGCGCGCTAAGGAGTTTTACTACAAGCAAATTCAAAAAGCTATTGACAAAATGCACGAAAAGAGCTCCTCTAGATTGAGCGCGCAGGATTCGGATTCTAAGGTGCAGGAGGTGTTGCAGGAGGATTATTCCAATTTGGATCGTTTCAGTGCTTATAGCGACTTGATTAACCCGGCTGTGTCCTACCTTTCTGGGTTATTTTTCGCCTTGGATAATGAACGCGCTAAGGGCATTGATTATCTCAAAGAAGCCTATGGGATTAGCCATGTCATCACCATTGGTGAAGATCTGCTCTTTTTCCAGCACCCCTCTTTGCAAAAATTCACATGGGTGTTTATTGAAGATGGCAAACAAGCCACTAAACAAGAATTTAAAATCACCCTCCCCCTCCCTCTAGCCCAAGGGATGTATACCGCAAGCCTAGCCCTGCCACAATTAGTAGATGGGGTAGATTTCCACACCAGTTTTAGCTTGAACACCACCCACCAGCAAAACAAGTTTGAAGAATTGGTTTTATTAGACGATCTCATCGCCAATGAGTTTAAAAAACAACTCCCTTACATCATCACGCGCGCCATCACCTCAACGATCTTGAAAGTGGGTTTAGAAGCCATTTCTAACCAATACTTAGGGGTGCTAGGAGGACTGTTTTCTTCGCTCTATGCAGCTGTGAGCACTTCGGCAGACATCCGCTCCCCTAGCGTTTTTCCGCGTAGGATTTACACAGCGCGCGTGAGTAACACCCCTAACGAGCGCGTGCGCGTGTTAGCCGATGGGCAAGATATTTACAATTTCACGCTACTAACCTGCCAAGCGTCTGTGCCCTTGTCTCCCGACACTTTTTGTGCCAACAAGCACAATATTATCTACATTAGGAGTTTTGGTTACTCCAGTGTGGTGAAAGTTTTATGGTAGTTGGAATTTTATGTTAGAATAGCACTTTTTGAAGGAGAAGTCATGTTTGCTAGATGTCTGTTGTCTTTGGGCATTATCCCTTTATTCTTGCAAGCCCATGGCGCGCCACATTGGTACCAGAATTTCAAGGGCGATTCAGCGTATTTCTATGGCAATGGAATGGGGGACACCAAAGAGATCGCCAAGCAAAAAGCCCTGAACGATTTAGCAAGCGGAATCGTGGTGAGCGTGTCTTCTACCACCACCAGCCAAACCACACGGGATAACAACACCTTAAACAAGCATTCTAGCCAGAATATCCGCCTAGTGGTGGATTCGATCAAGTTTGTCAATGTCAAGACAGACAAACAAGAATGCGCCCACCACACCTGTTATACCCGTCTCAAACTCAACAAGAACATGTTCTTAAACACCTTAGCCAAGCGTTACCGCAATCTCTACAACACTCTGAGCACTCTGCACCCCCAAGAGGGTTGCAAGGGCATTTTCTTAAAAGAGATGCATAAGTTGCAAAGCACCCTCTCCCAAGCCATGCCTTTGCAAGAAATTCTAAACGCTTATGGGCGAGGTGTGGCTTCTCTAGCCCCCTATCAAGAGCTCATCAAGGAGAATAGCCCGCGTCCTAAGGCAAATCTTATCTACGCGCCCGGCTCGGATGCAGAGATTTCTGACGCGCTCACGGGACAATACGCGCGCTTTATCCAGCAATCTAGCGATCCGGGCTTGTATAGCATTGAAAATAAGATCTATGAGAGCACGGCAAATGGCTTGTTCCATATCGGGCTCAACCTCAATATCAAGGATTGTCAAGGTAATATCGTCTATTCCAAAATCCTAAACGCCGACCAGCCCGATCGCAGCGCAGCTATTGAACGCATCAAAGCCCAGGCGTTCAAGCAATTGCGCAATTACCAACAAGGTGTGGGCGCGGGCACGGCCGATGTGGATAGTAATAAGATCGACTTCTAACTCTAACCCCTTTTTGGGCGGGTTTGCCTAGAAACACAGAGCCTTTCATCTCCTCAGGCGGGCTAGACGCTCTGCCTCACAATGGGGCAGTGCTGACCTTGCTTGTCATCACGGGGATGACCCACAAACAAAGTTATAAAGACATCGCGATTGTGGCGGTGATCATCCCCATTTTTGCCCTAGTGGTGGGGATGTTCCTAGCTAGCTTTGGGATTTATTAGGCTTATGCATCACCTGCCCTAAAAATTACATCGGTGGGGCATTCCTCCATAAGGAGGACACAATCGCTCGATCTTTGTTTTCTAGGCAAGAGTAAAGTCAAAGTCTAGTTTCTAGCAACCTCTTAGTATAGGGGCTTTTGGGCGCGCTAAAGACGCTCTCTACACTCCCGCTCTCCACCACTTGCCCCCTCTCTACCACCAGCACAAAATCACAAATACTCTCAATCACATCTAAATCATGGCTAATAAAAAGATAACTCAGATTGAGCTTTTCTTGCAATTCTAGCAATAGCCCTAACACCACCTTTTGCATGCTCTTATCCAGCGCAGAGGTGGGTTCATCCATCACCACCACCTGCGGGTGCACAATGATCGCGCGCGCGATGGCTACCCTTTGGCGTTGCCCCCCACTGAGCTCAAAGGGGTAGTAAGTGAGATATTTTGCCTCTAGCCCCACAGCCTCTAAGCTGGCTTGTGCCACCCCTACATCCCCCCTGCCTCCCACTCCGTAAAAAGCCTCTAGCAAAATCTCTTGCACACTCCAACGCGGGTTTAAGGACGCATAGGGGTTTTGAAACACCATTTGTAAGGACTTGCGGTAGGGCTTAAAACTCTTGCGATTGAGCTGACTGACATTTTGCCCTAGCACAAATTGCTCCCCTACTGAGTTGATGAGTTTTAAAATCCCCAAAGCTAGCGAGCTCTTGCCACTGCCAGACTCCCCGATAATGCCCAAAGTTTGGCGCGCGTGTAGGCATAAATTCACCCCCTGAATGGCGATGCGCACCCTATTAGCTCCCAAAAAGCGTTTTTGCACATACTGCACCCCAAAATCTTGTAATTTCAGGGTTTCTTGCCCCTGTTGCAGGGGTTTTTTACGGGGCAGGTGGCGCGCCTCTAAGAGTAATTTAGTTGTAGGGTGGGTGGGGTTAGCAAAGAGAGTTTTAATCTCATTGTGCTCGCATAATTGCCCACTCTGCAAGACATAGACATATTCAGCCAGCCACTGCACCGCGCCTAAATCATGGCTGATGAGCAAAATCGCCATGTTATTTTGCGCGCTTAAGCTTTTGAGCAATTCTAAGATTTGCATTTGCACCTGCGCGTCTAGGGCAGTGGTGGGCTCATCGCAAATTAAAAGCTTGGGGCGGTTGATAATGCTCATAGCGATCGCCACGCGCTGGTTTTGTCCCCCGCTGAGTTGGTAGGGGTAACGCTCCAGCAAATCCATCCCCAAGCCCACTTGAGTCATTGCCTCTTCAAGGCGTGCGTTAAACTCTTGCTTGGGGCAGGTTTTATGCAGGCGCAAACTCTCAATAATTTGGGTTTTGATCTTGTGTAAGGGATTGAGCGCGCTTAGGGGTTCTTGGGCGATATAGGCGATGTCCTTACCTCTAATAGCGTGCAATTGCGCGGGTTTTAAGCGCAAAAGGTCTTGATCCTCAAACAAGATTTTACCCTTTAGGGGGCGCACAAGGGGGGTGAGTTGTAAAATCAAGCGGGCTAACGAGCTTTTTCCACTCCCACTCTCCCCCACCAAAACCACCCTTTGGGCGGGTTTGATCTCCAAAGTGATCTCTTGCAATAAAAAATCCTGCCCTACGCGCGCGCTCACGCAATCTAAGCGCAAAAGGGGTTTATTTGAAGTTGGTGGCATCAAAGGCATCTCTTACTCCTTCTCCAATGAAAACCAAAATAGAGAGCAATAGCGCGATAGCAAAAAAGCCCGCTAGGGCTAAATGCGGGGCGTAGAGATTGTTCTTGCCCTGTTCTAACAGCTCCCCTAAGGACGCGCTCCCAATAGGCATCCCAAAGCCCAAGAAGTCCAAACTTGCCAACGCCCCTATACTGCCAGCCATGATAAAGGGGATATAAGTCGTGGTCGCCACCATCGCATTAGGCAGAATGTGATAAAAGATCACGCGCGCATCGTTCACCCCTAAGGCATAAGAGGCGCGCACATAGTCCATATTACGCCCCCTGAAAAACTCTGTGCGCACCACTTGGGCTAAACCCATCCAAGAAAATGCCAACACCAAAGCCAAAAGCCACCAAAAGCTAGGAGTAAACATACTAGAGAGAATGATGAGTAAAAATAACATAGGTATCCCGCTCCAAATCTCAATGAAGCGTTGCCCCAAGAGATCTAAGAGTCCGCCATAATACCCTTGCAGTGCCCCCACTCCCACCCCCACCACCACGCTAAAGCCACTTAACAAAAGCGCAAAAAGAATAGAAACCCGATACCCATAGACCAAGCGCGCCAACACATCGCGGGCTTGATCGTCCGTGCCTAGCCAATGTTGCCAACTCGGAGGCGTGGGCGCGCTTTGCTTTAAATCCATCACGATGGTGTCGTAAGAATAGGGGATAAGAGGGCGGATCACAAAAGCGTCTTTGAGCAGATGATTTTTGACATAGGGGTCGTTATAATCCGCACTGGTGTAAAAATCCCCCCCGAAAGTGGTTTCTGGGTAGTCTTTAAAGATAGGAAAATACGCCTTGTGATCTTTGTAAATAAAAAGGGGTTTGTCATTTACCCACAGCTCCGCACCCAAGCAGAGCACAAAGAGGGCAACAAACACCACCAACGCCCACAACGCCCGCCTATTGTCCTTAAACGCCCGCCAACGCCTTGCATGCACACTCACCATATTTAACCCCTTATGACAACTTTTAAGTATTTTACAGCAAAAAGATACCAAAGAGGCTTAGTAGCACAGCATTGGGGCTTATCGTCTACGCCCACACGCCAAAGCGCGTCCCACCTCACTCAATCCCATTTTTCTCCTCCCATGTTTGGCAGTAATGTTTTTTGTAACAATGATCCTCTAGTGTGTCTAGCACATCATTATTAATTGCGTCCATATAAATTTTCTTGCCATCGCGTTTTTGGCGGTAAAAGGGATCGGGATCGCCATCAAAAGCACCGGTGTAGCTGTGCAAGACATAGCGATCGCCCTCTTGCTTGAAGAGCAGAGTCTGTGTTCTGAAGGTGGTGCTATCGCATTCTATAAAAGACTCCTCAATCTTTAACACAAACGCATCTTTTTTAAACTCCATGCTAATTTGTGAGCTCTTAGATGCGGAGTATAAAGACAAACAAAAACCCTCAAATGTTTGGGATCTCTGCGGGGTGTTCTTGCTGATATTAAAGCACATCAAGCGATGATCAATAATATGTTTATAGTCCGTGTATGTGTATGGAGAAGCATTTGCGATGAATAAACGCATCACCACACCACAATACAAAGTCTTCCCTACATGGGCTTGACTCACCTCTGTAGTATGGGCGTTGGCAACAGCAGAGGGGACAAAATTAGAATCAAGTTTTTCAGCAAAATGATCTATTTTGTTAGCCAAATAAGAAGAATCATAATCACACTCCACCCCCCACGCCACATTAGCTAGAAAGCACAAAAGCCCCAATAGCGCGCTTAATCTAGTCAATCCCATTTTTATCCGACCATGTTTGGCAATAACCTTTCTCATAGCAACGATCCTCCAAATCATCCAATACATTGTTATTAATTTTATCCATAAAAATGCGCTTGCCATCTCTTTTTTGCTCATAAAAAGGATCGAGCCCAACATCATCGTCCCAACGGCTGTATGTTTGCAACACATAGCGCTTATGCCCCTTAAGTGGCTTAAAGATTAAAGTTTTATTCTCAATATGCTCATTAGCGCATTCAACATAACGATCATCAAAGCGTAAAATAATGGCATCCTTTTTAAACTCCACATGGACTTGTAATTGAGCGGATCTAGGAAATAGATATAAACAAAAACCCTTAAACACAAAAGAGCCCTTTTTGGAAGTCTTAGTCAGCTTAAAGCACATGGCACGCATCAGGGCGTATTTGTAATATCGCGACCCTTCATCGCCCTTTAAGTCCTCCAAGCTATCCGCACCAAAAAGGCGCGCCACAAAGCCACAATACAGCGCACCCTTTACATAAGCCTTATGCACATCTAAGACATAAGCGGCTTGCTTTGGTTGGTTGGGATCGATGAGATAGTTTTGATCTAGACGGATTTTTGGGTTGATAGGCATTTTTATAAATGCCTGCGCCTGCGCTCTTAGGGCAGTGGCTTGATCAAAGTTGCACCCCAAGCCCCACGCCCCACTAATCAAGAAACACAAAAGCCCTAAAGTGCGCATTTTAAATTCCATGTTGATTTCAAATAAGGGGGACTGAGGATTTAACAAGCAAGCTAAATCCCCAAAGGAGCATACACTCCATACAACGCCACTAACACCCATCTTGATTTTTACAGTTTTTGTGCAACAATCTGTCCAACGCGCTTTGGCATGGGGTGTTTTAGCGCGCATGGGCTCTTTTGCATTTCATAATAGTGGGCTGTGCAGGACCCAAGGCTTATAGCCAAGACACATGACAACCAATATTTATTTTTCATCGTGATGCCTTATTGTGGTGGGGTTGATGTGGGGCTTTTGATCAAAGAGGGTTTGGATACGCAAGGACACCTCTGGGGTTTTTGTGGGCGTGTCTGTGTTAGTGGACTGGTTAGAGGTGTGGGTGTGCTTGAGGGTTGTGCTATAGAGTGCGCCCACACTTTGCACCACACTGGTTTTACTCACACTGGCTAATTGCACGATGTCTTGCACCCCCCCTTGTATGTGGCACAGAGATTGGATAAAATGCGCCACGCGTTGGGCTAAAAAGACTTCTAATAGAGCGCTGATAACCACCAACAAATGGGTTTCATAAGCTTGAGGGGTGCTAAGAGCAGGGATGAGGGTCTGCAA
This sequence comes from Helicobacter labacensis, assembly GCF_003660285.1. GTDB lineage: Bacteria > Campylobacterota > Campylobacteria > Campylobacterales > Helicobacteraceae > Helicobacter > Helicobacter labacensis. The sequence continues at coordinate 36,383 of NZ_QXQQ01000012.1, forward strand.
CACACGGGCGTTATAAAAGGCAAGCAACACCACGAGGGGTTTATAAAAACTCAAGGCTACACATTTTCTAAGATACAGCCAGAGTATGGCTCTAGTGCTAGCAAAAAAGCCCAAAGGCAACACCAACACCCCCAAGGCTAACCACAGATAAATCTCTATAGCCACCATCAAGGCTAAACCCAGCAGTAAAGTCAATAAAGCCCCTTGAGAGAGCAACACCCCCACACCCAATAAACTAGAGGTGTTGAAACTAGAGGTGTCCATGGTCTGCAAGAGTAAACCTAGAGTGTGGAAAGTCTGATCAACTAGAAAAGCAAAATCTAGAGGCGTGTTTTGTGTGCTACGCTCTGCTGTGTGTAAAACAGAGCGCACAAGCTCCATGAGTGTGTCTGCACCATAAAAGATCAGAGTTTTCAGAGTGTTGTAAAACTCTTGGGGGTGTTTATGGGCGTAGTTGAAGAGGGTAAAAAACAACACAAATCCTAGCAAGGAAAAGAGTGTGCTCAGATGGAAAAAATCCCCCAAGCGCACCCGTTGGTATGCCCACACCATCAACACTAAGCTCAAAAGGGCATTGAGAGGGAGTTGCAAGCCCTCTAAGATGTGATCCCCCATAGAGGCTAAGAGCATTTGTGTGGGGTCCATAAAAAAGTGCAAGAGAGTTTGGTAAAACTCCACTACCACCCCTAAAGCATTGGTTTTAGATGTTTAGTGTGGGGGTATTTTAACAGATGGAGGATTTTAATGCAAGCCATTTTCTCTAGCAATAGCGCACACAAACTCAAAGAGGTGGAATTGATCCTAAACAATTTTGAGGTGCAAAGTTACCGCATGTTTTTAGGGGAGATGGAAATCTTAGAGAGTGGTGCGAGTTTTGAAGAAAACGCGTGCTTAAAAGCGCGTGTGGTTTACGATCTCTTGCAAGAGAGTCATAGGGATTTGTGTGTGTTGGCAGATGATAGTGGGCTGTGTGTGGAAGCTTTGGGAGGGATGCCCGGTATTTATAGCGCGAGATTTGCTGCCATTAAAGAGGGGGTGCATGCGATTATACAACGACGCTTTATTCTCCCCAAAGAGGACTTAGGCGACACATGCAATAATCTCAAACTCTTAGCCTGTTTGCAAGAACTAGGGCTTAGGGAGTCTAGGGCATCTTTTGTGTGTGTGGTGGGGGTGTGCGCTAGGATAGGGGGGCAATACTACCAAAAGAGTTTTAAGGGGGAGTGCAAGGGCAAGGTGATTCAAGCCCCGCTCAATCCCCAAGCCTTTGGTTATGATCCCCTATTCATCCCAGAGGGGTATAATTTGAGCTTGGATCGTCTAGAGAAAAACGCCATCTCGCACCGCTTTTTAGCGTTGCGACAATGCAGGGAGTTTTTGCAGACTCTATCTCAAAATAAGGAGTGATCATGCCTCTTGCCCCTAAACCCATTAAGTTTGTGTGTTCCTGTGGATACTCTAAGGTTATATCCTTTAAAAGCGATTGTTTGAGCGGGGCGGATTTAGCTAAACTTGGCGACACCTGCCCTAAATGCGGGAAAACAATGCAAAAAAGCGCGTTAAATTTGTTTGATTGGCTCTTTAGGGGGCGATGACGCATAGCATCCTACAACCCTCACCAAACAAGCGCGCTTAAGCTACTAGCAAAACACTGGTTTTGATCGTGTTTTATGCGTGGACGCTAACTTACAGCCGAGCTTACTATCCCACAAGACAACTAGGTTTGCCTTGACAGGGGGGGGGGGGGGGGTGATATAATGGGGATAAAACAAGCACAAAAGGGCTAGTATGCACTCACAAACTCCACCAAACCCCCTAAAAACCCAGTTTTTAGACTTACTCCAAGATCAAGAGGTGCAAGAAGCAATGTTTGCGTGGTTAAAAAAGATGTTTGCAAGCTCTAATGACGCAGTTTTAGAGCAAATAGAAGCAGTGGAACAAAGAGCGCGCCAAGAGATACAAAAGGTGCAAGAGGAATTACAAGGCTATAAAACTCAGCTAGCCACTTTAAAGCAAGACTTGAATAGCCTGCAAGAGGCAGACAAACAAAAACAAGCAGAGCTAGAACGCACGCAAGGGGCATTAGATCAAGCCCAAGCGCAATTAGAGCGCACTAAGGAGGCGTTAGATCAAGCCCACGCAGAGTTAGAAAAACACAAGATCAAGGCTTACGAACTCTTTTTGACCTTGCCCGCTCCGCTCAAACAAGGACTTAGCAATCTCTTCAATGAGGGCGATCCGCTTGCTTTTCTAGTCATTGGCACGCAGGGCAAAAATATTGAAATGCTTTGGGATTACACCAACAACGCGCTTAAAAGTGATACAGAGGGCGCACACACCCTAGTAGAAATCTTTTATGCCCTCTTTGCCTACTACGCACAAGCCACCCCCTACCAGCTAGACCCCCTAGAAGTGGGAGAGCCTTACGACCCCACCAAACACCAACGCCACCACTCTAGCACCAATGCGAGCGGACAAATTGCTAGTGTGTTGTTGCGGGGCTTTAGGCACACTAAAACCGGCGAAGTCAAAAGACAATCTGTAGTGAAAATTTAAAGGAGAATACATGGAACACACAAAAACGATTAATGGGATTCATATCCCCAAAGAACAATTAGAGGCACGAATGAATGCAAGCTGGGAGGAATTTAGCAATAATGAAAACCTTTCAAGTCCTGAGCATTCTTTTACTAAACACATTATCGCTTGCTGTGTGCTTTTTAAACAGAGTGCTGAAAAAGAGGATTTAATCCCTCTCAATGATAGAATTTTTTATTTGCCCAAAGAGAAGTTTTTTGCATTTGTGTATCAACAAAAACACGATGATAAGAACTTCAAACCAAACCCCACCCATGCGTTGGCGATTGAGCATGCAGGCAAGGCTTACCATGAGCTTAAATTGACCAAAGAACAGATCCATAATGTCCTAAACATGGTTTTTGACAAACTTCCTTTAAAACAAGCAGGGGATAACACGATAGGAAACAATATAACTTGTAAACAGCCTTATTTAAATGAAAAAGATGGACAGAGTTATCTTGCAGGATTGGGTCATCGAGGTGTGGCAACTCTAGTCGATTGGACTTTAGACCTTGTGCCCACCCCGCAGTCCTTTAAAGAGGTTTTTACTTTCCTATACCCTTGTCTAACACTATTGCAAATGGGTATCCAGCTTCCATGCCTACGCGACAGCACCGATCATGCTATCTTGCGTAATTTTGAATACGATCTTTACAGGAAAAAATGGATACTTAGAGCCTTTAACATCCCGCCAGTTGCTGAAAGCTTTTCTGGGGATTTTATCTTAGCCGATCGCACCCGTGCAGGTATCCAAGAATACGACTCTAAAATGCTCACCGATCCTAACCGCGGATTATGGGAGCTTTGGGGAGAACAGGGAGGCGTATTCGTGTTGTTTAAAACCCCCGCAGTGGCTAGAAACCCCAAAGCAGATATTAAAAACGGGCTAGTAGGGATTGACTTTGGCACGGCTAGTACGGCGGTAGTCTATCAAGAGGAGAGCGCGTCAATTCATCTCATGCGCATTGCTCCAAGCAATGTTAGTGAAGGTCATTATGAAAACCCAACCAGTATTTGTTTTGAAGATTTGACCCGCTTTTTACAAAGCTACCGCGCACAAAAAGGTCGCCCCAAGACTAGGTGGGATGATGTGAATACTGCCCATGTTGCCCAAAGCTCTAAAGGGAATCCTACGGGCTATTTAAATGGACTCAAACAATGGGCAGGCAATAAGCACCAAAAATTCCAAATTACAGACAAGCAAAAAACACACTTTGAAGTGAAGGGTGCTTTGGATTTAAGAGGCGATGATCTCAACCCCATTGAGATTTACGCCTACTATCTAGGGCTTTACATCAACAACCAGTATCACGGGATTTACTTAAATTATCTGCTCTCTTTCCCGGTAACCTATGAACAAGAAGTGCGTCAAATGATCTTAGAGAGTTTTAAAAGGGGCTTGGCTAAATCGCTACCCAATAGCCTACATGCACAGGGCGTGGCAGATCGACTTAAAGTTGAGGAGGGGGCGAGCGAGCCAGCAGCCTATGCGATCATGGCTTTAGAAGGTTATGGCTTTGAGCCTAGCGCAGAGGAGCGGGTTTATTATGGAGTCTTTGACTTTGGAGGCGGAACGACAGATTTTGACTTTGGACTTTTTAAAGAAGCCCCACAGGCTAGCCGTTATGATTATATCTTAGAACACTTTGGCGCAGGGGGCGATCGCTACTTGGGCGGAGAACACTTGCTGGAGTTAGCTAGCCTTGAGGTTATTAAATATAATAAGGATAAGCTACTCCAACAACACATTCCCTTTAAAAAACCCGCAGAGGGCAAGCCTTTCTCAGGAAGTGAGATTTTGCTTAGTGAATCCCAAGAGGCACGCGCTAACACCCAAAAGCTAGTAGAATTACTTAGACCCCTTTGGGAGGGCAGAGAATTTGAAGGCAAGGAGGAGAGCACATTTTCTTTTAGTGGATACAATCGTGATGGAGGACCAGCGGTTGCATCCCTAGATTTTGATTCTAAGAAAATCTTAGCCCTTTTTAAAGAGCGCATTAAAAGAGGGGTAGAAAATTTCTTTGGGGAATTTGTGCATGCCACTAACGCTTACTTTAACTCTAGGGGCGATAGTGCTAGGGATATTGACTCGTTTCACATTTTCTCAGCGGGTAATGCGAGCAAATCCGCCTTTGTTACAGAACTCTTTAAAGAGAAGATTACCCAGATCAAAGCAGAGATGGAACAAGAGGGACTTCAAGAGATCGAGTTTATCGTGCATCAGCCACTAGGTGGGGAGGATTTAGAAAAACCCAATGGCAAAACGGGGGTGGCTTTTGGGCTCATAAAAGCGCGCAGGGGTGGGTCGATCCAAGTGATCGATTACAATGTAGAGGAGAACATCAAGTTCAAATACTTCTTGGGGCGTTCTAAAAAGCGCAAGTTTTATACTTTAGTGGCACGCAACCAGCCCTATAACCAGTGGGTGCAATTCTTAGATGCCTCCGAGAGCCATTTTGAAGTCTATTATACCTCCCATGCCAGTGCTAGCACCAATACACTTAGTCTTGAAGATAGTGCGATTAAGAAAAAAGCCTTAGAAACGGGCATGGTAAGCGATCGCGCCTTTATCTTTGTGCGCTTGGTAAGTCCTAGTGAATTTGAATTTGTCGTAGCGACGCAAGAAGGACTAGAGAGTGGGGAGTATCTCACAGAAATCAATAAGGTAAAACTATGAATAACATCAACACCACAGATTACCAAACTCTCATTAGGGGCTATCGCGATCAGGGCAGAGTGCTAGCCCTAGCAACTAATGCACACTTAGAGGCGCGCGACATCCATTTTTACCATATCCAAGAGCTCACCTTTGAGAAGGACAGCCCCCGTAGAGAAGCCTTTGAAAATGTGATCAGCATGGCGCGTATGGAGGGGGCATTGCTGGTGTATTTGATTCTAGGTGATACTCACGGAGTGTCTTTTTTTGTAGGTATGGCTAAGGATAAAACTTATCAAGGCAATTTAGAGTTAGATATTGATGACTTATCCACAAGGGTGCTCAAACCTAGCATTGAGGGCAATTTTAGAGGCTCTAAGGTGGAAAAGATAGAGAGGGAGCACAAAGACGCGCTATTGGATCAAGTCCGCAAGATGAAGAGATTTGCACGCATGGACGGCGTGCCTAGCCTCTACAAAGACAAGGAAAATTTTCAAGGGATCGATCGGCTTGTGGATATTATGAGTGGGGACACCTTCGCCCTATTGATTTTAGCCAAGCCCTTTAGCAAGACTTACACCAACCAGCTAGAAACCGAGCTGTTTAAATTTTACAACGATCTAGCTCCTATGGCTAAACAATCCATCCAGAAGAACGAGGGGAGTAGCACTAGTGAGAATTATTCTAAGAATGAGGGGAGTTCTAGGGCGGAGGGGACTAATGCCTCATGGGCAGAAGCGGAGGCTAAAAACGAGGGTTGGAGCAAATCCAAGGGGGAAAGCACCAACAATTCACAAGGCAATAGCAATTACAGCACTAATGATACTGCCAATGAGGGCACTTCTCACACCAAGACAAAAACACAGGGCACTTCTACCACCAACACCACTAATAAAGGCGAAACTAAGGGCAGTAGCACCACTACCAACACTAGCGAAACCTTAAGCGTTGATCGCACCAATAAGACAGCCAGCGAGTGGATGAAATACCTTGATGAAGTGCTTTTAAAGCGGCTCAACTTTGGGCGTAGCAAGGGTTTATTTCACACCTGTATTTATCTAGCCGCCCAGCAAAATGGGCATTTGAGCAAGCTAGGCGGGGCGATTAGGGCAATCTTTTCAGGCGATGAGAATAACCAAGCCCCCTTGCAGATGCAATTTTTAGAGGAAAATAACGATGCCTACGAGATTGAAGTTTTAAAAAACTTCCAAATCTCTCAAATTTCTCTCCCCCAGCAGGGCAAACACGCGCAGGCTTTGCGGCTTTTATTTTCAAGGGATTTAACCACCCAATCTAGCTGGCTCTCCACCAGTGAGCTAGGCGTGATCGCTACCCTGCCTAAAAAGGAAGTGGTGGGCTTGCCCTTGCGTGAGGAGGTAGAATTTGGTTTGAATGTCAAAAGGGGGACTACTAGCGGGGCGCATTTAAACTTAGGAAAAATGGTGCAAAGTGGGAGAGTCTTAGAACAATGCGTGCATTTGCAAAAATCTTGGCTGGATAAGCATATTTTTGTGGCTGGAGTTACAGGCTCGGGCAAAACCACCACTTGTCAAAGTTTGCTTAAGAGTGCGGGTATGCCCTTTTTGGTGATCGAGCCGGCTAAAACGGAGTATCGTGCCTTGCTAGAGGATAGCCAGTTTCAAGAGAATTTGTTAGTCTTCACTTTGGGCAACCCCAAACTCGCCCCCTTTAAACTCAACCCCTTTGAGTTCTTCCCCCATGAGAACATCACCTCTAGGGTGGGGATGATTAAAGCCAATATTGAAGCCGCCTTTGACATGGAGGCAGCTATCCCCCAAATCATAGAAGCCGCGCTTTATGAGTGTTATAAAGACTATGGCTGGGACATCAACACCTCCACCAATACGCGCTTTACAAACCCCTTTGATCCGGGGGTCTTTGCCTTCCCCACTCTAAGCGATCTCTACCACAAAACCACCAAGATCGTAGAACAACAAGGCTTTGATCAACGCCTCAAAGACGATTATATCGGCTCGATCAACGCCAGATTACAAGGGCTTTTAGTGGGGTCTAAAGCCCTCTTACTCAACAACGATCGCGGGCTTAACTTTGTGGATTTGCTCGAAAAAAATGTGATCCTAGAGTTGGAGGAGATCAAAAACGGGGGTGAAAAGTCGCTGATTATGGGTTTTATTTTGATCCAAATCAACGAGGCATTAAAAATCAAACACCAAGCCTACAAAGACAGGGGGGAGGATTTTAAACACATCACCCTCATAGAGGAGGCACACCGCTTGCTAAGCAAGGTAGATTATGGGGATAGCCCCAATAAAAAACTAGGAGTGGAGAGTTTTAGCGATATGCTTGCTGAAGTGCGCAAATACGGGGAGAGTTTGATCATTGTGGATCAAATCCCCAACAAACTCACCTCAGAGGTGCTTAAAAACACCAACACGAAGATCGTGCACCGCCTCTTTGCTAAGGACGATAAAGAAGCCATTGGCAATACAATGGCACTAGAGGACGAACAAAAGAACTTTTTATCGCATTTAGAAACCGGACGCGCCATCATCTCTAACCCCGACTTTTTAAAGCCCATTCAAGTGCAAATCACCCCCCAAACCAACACCAGCGCAAGGGGCATTGATGCCGCCTTGATCGCCCAAAAGGCACGCGCATTTTATCAACGCGAGTATAAAAGCGGAGTGCTCTTGTCTTTAGAACACCAAGAACCCAGCTTAGAGGAGGTGGAGCAAGCCTTGAGCTATGATTTTTATAGTTTTAGCTTAGCGTGGAGAAAGATTTTCCTAGACCACTCTATCACACTAGAACCTTTGCGCGCTCTCAAGGCTAAAGTGCCCCACAATTTGGAGTATTTGGCTGATTATTTGATGCGTAAATTTTACGCTAATAGCGGTCTGCCCGAACAGACTAAAAAAGCTTTACTCTTTGTGCTCAATAAAGCATTGAATACGCAGGAGAAAGAGATTGAGTATGCCAATCATATCAATTTAAACTTGAAAGATTTGAAAAGGCCTGAGTATGGGATATGAGAGCATAATCGTAAATGCAATATGGCACGCAGCACATGAGGTTGGAAGAAAAGTGGGCATGCATCCTACCTCATATCAACATAAACAGGAACAAGAAAACAAACCGCACAAATTTGAGCAATACAAAGCCGAGATTGAGGCAGTGAAAAAGAGGGTTAAAGAAAAACAAGTGGCATTTAATGCCTTGCAAAAACCACAGAAAGGATAGATATGGGATTGTTTAGTGCAATAGGGAGTTTTGTTAGCGGAGTGTGTAGTGCTATTGGAAGTTTAGCTAGCAGTATAGGCGCGGGGTTAGCCAGTTTGGGGGCGACTTTGGCAAGTTTAGGGTCGAGCTTGTTGCCCATTGTGGGGGTGATTTTTGCAGTGGCACAGGTGTTAGGCATTTTTGGGAAAGAGGACAAGGTAGATGACCTTCCAGACTTGGGCTATCAAATGGCAAATTGTGATAAAAAGCCTGAGGATTTTGAGAGCACTCAGGCATATATTGCACATGTGAGAGCCAATGTAGAAAAGCCCTCTTTAGAAGCAAAAGAAAAATGGAGCGATGCAGAAAAACTCAAATACACCGCACTAGGCGCGGCTGGATCGCTTAAAGCCATTGAGGAGATCAAGGGGGTTAGTCTTAGCCCTGAAAACTGGGTAACCTTGAGCACGCATGTGCAAGAGGCAGGAGGCACAGACACGCACAAAGCTAAAGTCTTAGAGGGAGTGTTAGACAATTTTAAGGGCGCGCAGATGGACAAACTCACCCAGCACTTAGAGGGCAAGTTAGAGAGCGCGCAAGATCGTATTCTAGTCTCTGATAAACTCAATGACATGTATCAAGCCTTGAACCCGGATATGAGTGCTAAAGAGGTGTATCAAGAGGTAGAAAAATTTGAAAAACCCGTTAGGATAGGAAAGGTCGATGGCTAATTTTTTAATCGTGCATGTGAATGGTCAAATCGGGGTAGGGGAGTTTAAGCCTAGCGGTTTTGAGGTGCTTAGATTTGATGGGGAGTTATGGCAGGAGTTTGACTCTGAGAGCTTTTGGGAATGGTTTATGGACAAGGCGGAGCCAGATTTGAGCGCAGAGCATGGCTTTGTGATTGTTAGCGATCAAGAGAATTTTACAATCGCCACAGAGATACGCATTGCAACTAGCCTTGATCTTAGCCAAGAAGCTGTGCAACAAGCTTTAGGATATTTTGTTAGAAGTGCAGAAAATCTTAACCTAATGACTTACCCCGAGGGCTTGCAAATTGCAGAAGGGACACAAATCTCACAGAACCAACAAACTCCCCAAACCAGCGTGCCACAAAATAATCTATCTGATTCTGAACAATGTGGTCCTATTTTGCGCCTTTGCGAGCGTGAGATGGAGAAATACCGGAAAAAGTGAGGTTTTTTCTAGGTTGGTGTTTCAAGTTATTTTTTGCTGGGATATTTTAATGACACCCTCACCCTAAATTTTGTTTTCCATGCTATCATACCCTCAATTCACATAAGGAGCTTGCATGCAACACATTTCCAACCAACTCTCCCAACACCTCAAAGCCACCAAGCGCACACACCGCTTGTTTTTATCCCTAGCCCAAGATATGGGGGGGGGGGGGGTGATGCCCTCCAAGAGGAGGTTAGCGATTTAAGCACTAAGTTTAGCCAACTCTTAGACACCCTCAACACCTTTAACAAAGCCCTA
>NZ_QXQQ01000013.1 GCF_003660285.1 Helicobacter labacensis
GCGCACCCAAGCCCTTAGCTAGGCTGACAAGGAGGCTTCAAAGACTTGCTAGACAACTTAGCAAAAAACGCCATTCAAAAACCAAGAATGACGGGATTAGGAAGTCTAGCAATTATCTTAAAGCCAGCTTGCGCCTAAGTGCTTTGCACACGCGCATTGCTAATATCCGCAATGACTTTTTACACAAGCTTAAGCACTGCCCTCATCAGGCATGCTAAAATAAGATGTTTAGAAAGATTGGGGCTGTGTGTATGAGAGCGCGTATCTTTGCTTGTTTCTTGGCGACTTTTGTTTCCAATGGTTTGGCGCGATTTGGCTATGTGGTCTTGATCCCCTTTTTGATCCTCTCAGGCAAGCTTAGCGAAGCCCAAAGTATCCAGCTGGGTATCGCGGTGATGGTGGGCTATATCTTTGGGAGTGCTGCTCTCAACTTCTTGCAAAAATACCTCTCATTAGAAGGCATTGCCAAGATCAGTTTCTTGGTGGTGGCTTTGAGTTTCTTTGCCTGCTTTTTTGATTCCCTGCCCTTTGTCTGGGCGTGGGTGTGGCGTTTTTTAGCGGGCATCGCCTCGGCGTGCTTGATGGTGCTTTCTGCGCCCCTATGCCTATCTTTTGTGCGCGAGCGATCCCGTTCGCTGGTGAGCGGTTTGATTTTTAGTGGGATTGGGGTGGGGGCTGTTTTTAGCGGATTTATTCTGCCCCACTTTGCCCACGCCATTGATTGGGCGTGGGTGTTTCTAGGGGGGATTAGTTTGCTAGCCTTTCTCATTTCTAGCGTCTCTTTAAGGACACTCCACCCCCCTAAGCCAGATCTTGCTACGCAACAGAGTGCTAAAATCCCCTACTTCTTTGTCTTGCTCTTGATCTCTGTTGTGCTAAACGCCATTGGCTATCTGCCCCACACACTCTTTTGGGTGGATTACTTGGTGCGCTTCTTGCATTTTAGTAACGCAAGCGCGGGCGCGTCATGGGCATTTTTTGGCTTTGGGGCGGCTTTAGGCACGATTTTAAGCGCTTCGCTAGCCCAATGGGTGGGTTTGAAACACGCTTCCAGCATTATCTTATGCCTCAAAACCCTCTCTTGTCTTATTGCCGCTTATTCTGCCCATCTCTTTTGGTTAGATCTCTCTATTTTTCTAATGGGTTTTGGCACAACGGGGAATTTAACCCTCACTAGCACAATGGCGTTCCACATCATGGGCAAGGCGCATTTCGTGCAAGCTTCCAGCCTTGTTACGATGAGTTTTGGGATTTTCCAAGCTCTTTTTTCTTTTATCTTTACCCTAGCTCTAGGGCATTTGAGCTTCACTTCAATGTTTCTTGTGTGTGGGGTTGCGCTCTTTGTGAGCTTTATTGTGTTACTCCCTATTCCTCACTCTATCTTTCAGGGGATGGATGGGCATTCCTGAGTCCCTAAAATCCTCCTTTTGTTTACCCTGTATTAAAAGAGTTCTTTTAGTGCTCCGCAAGCAACTTTAGTTGCTTATTTTATTCACAAGGAGTTTTTATGGGTAGCATTGGAAGTATGGGTAAACCCATTGAGGGGTTTTTGGTAGCGGCCATCCAGTTCCCCGTCCCCGTGGTTAACAGCCGAGCAGACATTGATAAAAACATTGAAAGCATCATTGTGGGGTTGCGCTCTTTGTGAGCTTTATTTAAGAATGTAGCTACTATGCATATAGCAAATATGAAACGGCAAAATTTTTCCGCATCAAATATCCTGCGCGTTTAAATTGAGGCGTTCTAGCTCTAATTGGAGGTTTCTTGTGGTCTGGTTTAAAATCCCCTTGAGGGTGCTTTGTGCCTGCACGCTAGAGTTAGCCGCCTGCGCCAAAAAAGCCGCTAGATGCCCGCTTTCATCGGCTCTAATAGCGCGTATAAACGCCTCTTGTCTTTGGGTGTATTGAGCGTGTTTTTGCTGTTAGAGTGAAAAGTGCAAGAGAACATCGCATGCAGCTTAGATCGCACCAATTAGTGCCAGTAGTTAGGTTTGCTCCCTTGCCTTAATAAGCGTTTTGCGCTCTACAGACACTAATGCATGCACCTTATTGGCTTTTAGTCCCCAGTTGCCTCCATGCAAACTGGACTTAATGAGTCCTATGAGTGTTCAAAACAAGTAGGCGTAAGAGGCGATCCAATAGTAGGTTTGGATAAATCCGTGGTGGTTAAGGGATTTGATTCTCCCAAAGGGGATTTTTACACCCAACTCCACGCGGTGTTGCTGTTCGATTGTGCCCCCCAAACCCACATTGAAAACCCCATTATAACCCATAAAATTGCGCGCGCTCACGGAGCTATTTAAGACTTCTGCGCTTTGAAAATACCCAAACCCCAAGCCCAAATAAGTGCCTACCACCATTTTTTTAGAGAGGCGGTAAAAGTCGTTGATCATATCCACATTGGCACTTAAAAAAGAATACACTCTAGTGTGTAGGGCGGTGGGTCTGAGTGCCATGATGTAGTCTATATCCACCCTTAGGGCAAAGTATTTATGCGCGTCAAATTGATAGCCCCCATAAATCCCCCATAAAAAGTTATTTTGCCATGGCGTTGAAGTGGATTTGGTGGTTTGAAAGCCCGTGTTCACCCCGATGAAAATGCGGTTTTTAGATGGATTATCTGCCACAAGAGCCGATCCACACAATAAAAACGCCGCCAATATTCTCATCAAACCCCCCGATAAAATCTCTTAATCTTATCATCTAAGGGAGCTAAGAGGCGATAAAAAATAGGCACGACTAATAAGCTCAACATCATGGACACCATCAGCCCTCCACTCATGGCAATCCCAATGGGGGATTTCATCGCCGCACCCTGCCCACTGGCTAGAGCTAGAGGCAACATCCCACACACCATCGCAATGGTTGTCATTAAAATGGGGCGCAAACGCGATTCCCCGGCTAAAATGATCGCCTCCACAATGCCATGCCCTTCTTTGCGCCGATCGTTGGCAATATCAATAATGAGAGTGGCGTTTTTGCCCACCATGCCAATTAAAAGAATCAAGCCCATTAAAGAAAACATGCTCATAGGCTGGTGCACCAAACCTAGCGCAAAAAACGCCCCAGAGAAACTTAAAGGCATGGTAACCATGATAATTAGGGGCTCTAAAAACGATTCATAAAGCGCAGCTAGGATCATATAAATGAGGATAAACGCTGTGGCAATCGCCACCCCAAAGGCTTGGTTGCTCTCTTTGAGTTTGTCGGCATCCCCTGCAAAGGTGTAGGCTACCCCTTGTGCTAACCACTCTTTAGAGTGCTTTTGGACTTGGGTCAATAACTCGCCCAAATCCACCCCATCAGCGGGTCTAGCTAGCACGGTTACACTGCGTTGGCGGTTATAGCGGGTGATATTAGAGGCGACCTTGCGCTCTGTAATCTCGATCAACCCGTCTAAAAACATCAATTTGCCCTCTTTATTGCGGATTTGTAGGCGTTTGATCGCATCAATGTCTGTTTTTTTATTGGCGGGAACACGGATGATGATGTCGTATTCTCTGCCATGTTCTTTAAAATAGCTCACGCGGTTTTCTCCAGAGAGCGCATCGCTCACCACAGAGGCGATCGCTTGGGCACTCACCCCGTATTTTGTAGTCGCCGCGCGCAAAACCCTTAGCTGGTATTGGGTTTGGGAGTCGGAGGTGTTGGTGTGATAGCCTGCGACCTTGCCTTTTAGCTCCGGGCTCTCTAGTAAGAATTTTTTCAAGCCCGCCACGCTTTTATCCACTAAGGCTTGTGAGGACGCATAGACATACACTTGAAAAGCCGAACTATCCCCCCCGCCAATCAAGGGCACTTGGGCTAGATTGATAGACACCAAATCCTTAGCTTCGGGTAGGGCGTGCAGTTTAACCCCCAAGTCTTTCATGATGGCAAATTGGTTTTTGGTGTGGGGAGTTTTTAGGCGCACATAGAATTTTCCCTTAAAGGTGCTTTGGATATTCCCATAACCCACTTGCATGGAGTCAAATTCCACATCGGGGTCTTTTTCGATCACCGCTTGCAGGGCTTGCATTTTTTTCAACATCTCTTTAAGGCTGATGTCGGTATTGGCTTTCACAAAGACATAGAACATGCCCCGATCTTCTTGCAACATAAATTCCATGCCCAGCTTTTTAGCCACATGCAAAGAAGATAAAAACACGCCCGCTACCACTAGCCCCACGATCAGTTTATGATTTAAGATCCAAGCTAATAAACGCGCATAAGCCTTTTCCATGCCTTGAAAAAAGGGCTCGGTGCGTTTATAGAGTGCAGAGGGTTTGGGGCTCACTAAAATAGAGCTTAGCATGGGGATGACTGTTACCACCACCACATAGGAGATCACAATAGCCAGCGCGACCGTGATCCCAAAGCTTTGGAAAAATCGCCCTACAATCCCACTCATATTCCCCACTGGAATAAATACGGATAATAACATCGCTGAGATGGCGATGATGGCAAAGGCGATCTCATGCACGCCCTCATAGCTAGCACTCTTTTTATCCATCCCCGCTTCTAATTTTTTGTGGATATTTTCAATAATGACGATCGCATCGTCAATAATAATCCCAATGGAGAGGGTGAGGGCGACCATGGTGAGCATGTTTAAAGAAAAGCCCATCCAATCAATGAGCGCAAAAGTCCCCATCACAGAGATAGGGATACTCATGGCTGAAACAAAGGTGATAGAGAGGCTTCTTAAAAACACAAAGACTACAGAGATCGCTAAAATCCCCCCTAAGATTAAGTCAAACTTGACATCTTTAATGGAGTGGCGGGTGTAGTCTGTGGTGTCTAAAAAGGGGCGCAAAGCATAGCCCGGACTTAGCGCGCGCATCGCCTCCATTTCCCTATAAATGCCATCCACGATTTTAATTTCATTAGCCCCGGCGATCTTTTGTACCTCTAGCACAATGCCCTGTTCGTGCCCATAACTCGCGTAAGTGATGTCTGGATCGATGCCCTTTTCAAGGGTAGCAATATCGCTCAAGCGCACATGGTTGCCAATTTGGATATTGGCTAGATCGTTTAGGGTATAGCTATTGCCATCTACTAAAATAGCGTAATTCTTTTGATCCCCGACAATCTTACCCCCGTCCATCTCTAGGTTTTGGGTTTTAAGGGCGTTGTAGAGGTCTACATAAGTGAGCCCGTATTTATTCATCAAGCTAGGATCGGCATAAATGCGTACCTGCTTTTCTTGAAAGCCCTGCAACTGCACCCCGCCCACACCATCGATCTTTTGGAGCATGGGTTTGATGATGTTTTTGGCGTGGTCGTTGATCTCAGCTAAAGTTTTTTGCTTGCTAGTTAAAAAGATAGAGAGGATTGCCTGTCCGCTGGTGTCTACCTTATCAATGGCAGGCTTGCGGATATTGGGATCATCAAAGCTGACTGAAGACACCTTGTTGATAATGTCGTTGAGCGCGGTGGTGATGGGTTTTTCTAGCACAAACTCCACCACTACAATGCTAATATTGCGCGCGCTATTGGAGGTAACTTTTTTGATCCCATCCACCCCCATAACCGCTTCT
This sequence comes from Helicobacter labacensis, assembly GCF_003660285.1. Classification (GTDB taxonomy): domain Bacteria; phylum Campylobacterota; class Campylobacteria; order Campylobacterales; family Helicobacteraceae; genus Helicobacter; species Helicobacter labacensis. Next base: position 5,519 of record NZ_QXQQ01000013.1, read on the forward strand.
TCTACCTTGTCGGTTACTTTACTCTCTACAATGTCCGCACTAGCCCCCGGGTAAGCGGTTTTGACCACCACAATGGGGAAGTCAATATTAGGGAAAAGCGCCACACTGATTTTTTTGAGTGCCATGGTGCCAAAAAAGACCACCATGAGGGCAAACATTAGGGTAGTAACAGGTCTTTCAATGGCGAATTTATACACGCAACCCCCCTATTGGATAAACCCATCCCCAAAGACCCCGGGCACTAAAGTGCTATTAGGGGGTAAGAGGGCTTCTGCGCTCACCTTGCGCGTGCTCACATCAATAGTGGGGTAAATCTTGGTGATGAGCACTTGTTTTTTCTGGGGATTACCATCAATACTATAGATAAATTTATCCCCCACCTTGACATCGGGGAGGTATTTAGAATCAAATTCTAAAACCATTTTTAATTTTTTACTCACAAGCCTAAAGAGAATGGTATTATTAGCCCCCATACCCTCGCCCAGCTCAATGTTCTTACTGGCGATCACGCCATCAAAGGGGGCTTTTAGAATCGTCTTTTCCACCACCGCTTGGGCATAATTGCGATCAAATTCTAGTTTTTTATAATCCGCATAATACTTATCCAAAGTGTTTTTATCGATTGCGCCCCCGATTTTTTTGTAGCGTTCGTATTGTTTTTGCATGAAATTAAACTGCTGGACAATCGAATCCACTTGGGATTTTTTATCTTTATTGTAGAGGGTGAGCAAAATATCCCCCTTTTTGACCACACTCCCCACATCCACATAAATGGCATCCACGATGCCCGAAGAATCTAAGGTTAAATTCGCATCCTCTAGGGCTTCTACATTAAAAATTGCATACACTTCTTTAGCCCCAAGTCCCACTAACAACAGCAGGACGCATAACATAGCTTTCATGGTTGATCCTTAGCGCACATAATCTTGGATATGGTGTCCGCTGTAAAAAATATAATTGGCTTTTTGCATTTCATAATTATTGAGCGATTGGTTGTAGATCACCTCCGCGTCAAAGCGCGTGCGCAGGGCTCTTAAATAGGTGGTGAAATCCACCAAACTCGCGTTATATTTCTTCTTAATGCTCTCATAAGACACGGTAGCCGATTTCAAGCTCGCTTCAGAACTGCGGATTTTAGAGCGCGCCATGTCTAAGGATTTGCGGTAAAGCTGTTCGTCCTTTTGTTGCTCCATTTTTTTATACATGAGGGTTTTTTCTTGAGAGAGTTGGTTGAGGCGCAAATACTGCTTTTGCAAGTTAATGCCAATGTCATTTAAGATATTAAGCCCGACTACAATCCCAAAGGTGTTTTGTTGGTTAGGAAAGAGGTTGCCAAATCTGTTATCCTTGCCCCGGGCAAAAGCAGGCTTTTCAATGTAGTATTGCCAATCGTCATTGACATCGATTGTGGGGTAGTAATTGAGTTGCTTATTTTGGTAGTGGATAGCCGTGATCTGCTCTCTTAGCGCGCGCAAATCCGCGCGCTCTTTAAGTCCTAGATTGGGTTCCAAAATCGTGGTGCGCTTCAAAGAAGGGATCTTAGAATTGGTCAAATACTCCAAAGTCAGGCGATTCTGCTCAATAGAAAATTCCATGTCTGTGATGTCGTTTTCACTCAGCGCTCCCTGCGCTTTAGCGCTTTCTAAATTGTCAATGGTTGTCAAGCCTTGATCGAAGAGTTGGCTAACACGCTTGATGTCCGCGCGCAATTCAGCCAGCTTGCGCTTCAGGGCTACAAGTTGGGCTAGGTTGTTGAAATACTGGTAATACTGCTGCACCACTTGCAAGTAAATACTCTGCTTTGTGTACTCCATGTTAGCGCTGTTGGAACGGTAGGTGGCTGACTTCTCGCGCACATTGTTGACATCGCTAAAGCCATTGAAAAGGTTCAATTTTAAATTCGTGTTGAGCAGTTGCATATTATAGTTGGGGAAAAAAGGCGTGTCTCTGTCCCGGCGGTTAAAAGTGTAATTGCTCGTCATGGTAGGCAGAAACTTAGCTTTAGCGATGGCATGGTTTTTGAGGGCTTGACTCACCTGTAGGCGGGCTGCTTGCAAAGAATAGTTATTGTCGGCGTTTTTAATGAGTTCAGACAAGCCTAAAGCCCCTCCGGTAGTGTTGGCAAACTTGTTCTCTTCTATGGCTTCTAACTGCTCGATTCCTAGAGCTAGAGTGCCCGTGGGGTGGTATGCTTCTAATTCTAGGGCGTGCACAGAAACCCCAAAAGTCCACAAACAACACAAGCACCAGAAAAAGTTAGAACGCAAGTCGAACTCCCTATGTGAATTGCTTGGTGTCCTTGGCGGGATTTGAACCCACGGCCTTACGATTAGGAATCGTACGCTCTATCCAACTGAGCTACAAGGACAAGCGCGCCCTAGGCGCGTAGGACACTATTTTTTCTTTTTGCTAACAGCCACTTTAGAAGCGGCCACCACATCTTTAAGTACTTTGCCCGGCTTGAACTTAGGCACCATCTTGTCCTTAGTGGTGTAATTCTTATCGCTCCCGGGAACTTTGCCTTTTTTGCCCTTTTGCAAAACGGCTTCAAATTTCCCAAAACCCACTAACTCCACGCTCTCATGCCCGCTCAAAGCTTTTTCTACCGCCTTGACAAAGCCATTCAACGCTGCCTCTGTTTCTTTCTTGTCTTTAAACCCGCCTTCCTTTTGCATCAAGTCCAAAAACTCCAATTTTTTCATCGCGCTTCCTTCCATTGTAATTTCTCGCAAAACACGGACACCATTATACTACAAAATCGCTTTAATCGCGTCAATTACGCCTTTAAGAGCCCTTCAAGTTAGCTATTGTATGATACAAGGTTTTAATAAAAACTAAAGGGGCTAGTTTGGTGCGTGTGGCGATCAACGGGACAGGGCGCATTGGTTTGTGTGCCGCGCGCATTGTGGCACAACGCGAGGACATGGAGTTAGTCGCCCTCAATTCTACTTGCCATTTAGACACCCTGATTCACTTGTTGCGTTATGACTCTTTGCATAGGCACAACATGCGCGTAGAAAAGATAGATGCGCAACATCTGTGCATGGGCAATAGCCTAAGCGTGCGTTTTTTGCAAGAACGCGATCCCTCTAAGTTAGATTTTGGCAACGCGCAGGTGGTTTTAGAATGCACGGGAAAATTTAACGACATCCATCTAGCTAAAGCGCATCTAAAAAATGCCATAGAGCGCGTTATTATTTCTGCGCCAGCCACCAATACCCCCACTTTTGTGTATGGCGTGAATCACAGCGCTTATGCCAATGAACCCATCATCTCCAACGCCTCTTGCACCACTAATGCCTTAGCCCCGCTATTATTAGTGCTTGATGAAAATTTTGGCATCGAACACGCGTTGATGAGCACGATTCACAGCTACACTAACGATCAAAATCTTCTAGACTCCAAACATAAAGACCTACGCCGTGCTAGAGCCGCAGGGTTAAATATGATCCCCACGAGCACCGGGGTCAATAAGGCTCTAGCCCACATCTTGCCCCATCTAGCCCCTAAAGTTAAGGGCTTAGCCTTGCGCGTGCCCACTCCGGTGGTGAGCTTGATTGATTTGAGTGTGCATACCCATCAAGAGATGAGCTTAGAGGGCATCCATGCGAGCATGCAATTAGCCAGCCGCACGCATTTAAAGGGCATTTTAGGCATTGATACCCACCAAAGAGTTTCTAGCGATTTTATTGATAGCCCCTATAGCGCGATCTATATTGAGGATCAAACCTTAGTTTTAGATAAACACCATGCTAAGATATTGGCGTGGTATGATAATGAGATGGGTTATTCTCAACGGCTAGTGGAGATGGCTTATTACACAATGAAAGGGATACATGCTAGCAGGAATTAAGCGCATGCAAGAGGTTTTGGGAATCCAAGATGTGGCGTTGCAAGATCGAAATGTGGTGATCCGCGTGGATTTCAATGTGCCTTTGGATAAAGATTTCAACATCACAGAAGACACGCGCATGCGCGAAAGCATCCCTACGATCAATTACTGCATTGACAATGGAGCGCGCTCAGTGGTGTTGGTGGGGCATTTAGGGCGACCTGAACCCCAATTTGATGGGGATAAACAGAGTCAATTTTCTTTCAGCCATCTAGTCAAACGCCTAGAGAGGTTACTCAATAAAGAGGTCTTTTTTGCGCACTCTTTGGAAATGGCTAAACAATTGCAAGCCACACACACTAACCCGGTGGTTTTGGTTGAAAATTTGCGCTTTTATAGGGGCGAAAAGCAAAACGATCCAGAATTTGCCAAAGAATTAGCCAGTTTGTGCGATGTCTATGTCAATGATGCCTTTGGCACGAGCCATCGCAAACACGCTAGCACTTATGGGATTGCTGAATTTGTGCCCACTAAGGTCGCGGGTTTTTTGCTTAAAAAAGAGATCAACTCCTTTGCTAAGGCTCTAGCCAATCCCTTGCGCCCCGTGCTCTTGATCGTGGGGGGTTCTAAGGTGAGTTCTAAACTCAAACTATTGCACAATATTTTAGATCGCGTGGATAAGATCATCATCGGGGGCGCGATGAGTAACACCTTTTTAAAAGCCTTAGGTTACCACATGCAAGCTTCCCTCGTGGAAGAGGATTTGGTTCAAGAAGCCTTAGAGATTTTGCAAGTGGCTAAAAAAAAGGGTGTGCATGTGTATTTGCCTGTGGATGTGGTGAGTAGCACCCACACGGATTACACCGATCATGTGCAAATCACTCCCGCCCAAGACATTCCCTTAAATCATATGGCTGTTGATATTGGACCAGCTACCTCTAAGCTCTTCTCTTTGGTGATTGCCAGCAGCCAAACCATCATTTGGAACGGACCGCTTGGAGTCTATGAAGTGCCTCTTTTCAGTCGGGGCTCATTCCAAATTGCTCATAGTATCTCTAATACCTATGCTTTCTCTTTGATTGGAGGGGGGGATACTATTGATGTCTTGACGCGTGCGGGTTATAAGGACAGTGTGAGTTTCATCTCCACAGGCGGGGGGGCGAGTTTGGAGCTCTTAGAGGGCAAGATTTTAGTCGCCTTTGAAGTGTTGGATCGCAAGACTCAAGAGCGCGCATGATCAATGTCTTTGCCAAGAATCACGATTTTGTTGAAATCTTCGCTTTTCAGGGCTTTGAGAGTTTTCCCTTTGAGGAACAAAATATTCTTTGGTATGAACTCATCAACCCCACCTTTGCTGAACTCTGCTGTATCGCGCAAAATTACGATCTCAATCTCTATGAGGATCCCGAAAAAAGCGCGGTGGTGAAGTATTGGGAAAACAGCACTTCTATCACGATCAACACCTACTTTATCTACAAAGACTCGCCCCTAGCTTTCCACACGCAAGCCATCACCTACTTTATCGCCAATAATATCCTCTTCACGCTTTATAGTGGAGATTATCCCATCTTCCAAGAAGTGCAGCGGCGCGTGCTAGCCAGCCCCAAAAAATTCCATGACGGCTTTGACATCTTGGCTAAAATCCTAGAGCTCTACTTTGAAAAGGGCGCAGACTGCCTAGAGGAAGTCAATCGCGAAACCAGCGTGTTGCGCAAGCAAATTGTCTTTGATTTAGAGGCTTGCACCCATGAGGAAACCTTAATTTCTCTTTCTTTCTTGCAGGAATTTAACATGGAATTGCGCGATTCTTTATTTGACAAACGGCGCATCATCACCGCCCTTTTAAAGAGTAACAAGGTCGATAGCGAAACCAAGAACGATTTTAATATCATCATCAAGGATTTTAATTCTTTAGTGGAGTTTAGCACGGCTAATCTCAACGCCCTAGATAATATCCAAAACCTTTTCACTTCCCAAGTCAATGTAGAGCAAAATAAGATCATCAAACTGTTTACCGTGGCGACAATGGCGATGATGCCCCCTACTCTAATTGGGACAATCTATGGGATGAATTTTGAGTTCATGCCTGAATTGCGCTGGGAATTTGGCTACCCGGTGGCGATCGTGGCGATGATTGTTTCTACAATTCTGCCTATTTTGTATTTCAAAAAGAAGGGGTGGCTCTAGGCTAACGCAAGCAAGCTTCCCAGTGTGCTAAGCCCTAAGATAAAGGCGATGAAGATGCCCTTGGTGTTTTTGCGCTTGAAACCCATAAGCAGACCACTCACATAGAACAAGCACAAGAACACCCCAAAGATAATTCCCCATATCTCTAAAGCCTTGCCCGCTTTACCCTTGTGCACCTGCATGATCACCCCTAGCGCGCTGCGCCGGATACTTGTGATCACACTTCTATCCCCCTTAGCACTCAAATTGATCTCATAACCCGCCGTGCCAATGAGTAAAGCCCCCTTGTGTCTTCTAGGTTCAATCTTAGAGGGTAAGGCGATGTTTTTTTGTTTTAAAAAGTCTAGGAGAAATTCTAATTCTTTTTCTTTGGGTGCAAGGGGCGCACTCCACTTAGTGATCTGCGCTCCGCTATTGGCGTTGAAACCCAACAAAAACGCCACCCCACTAACCACAAACAGCAACGCCACGGGCAGAAAAAACACGCTAGCATAAGCGTGGAATTTGTAGAGGTTTTGCAGGGACATTATTGCAAAATATGGCTAGCAAATTTAGAATAATTGTCCATCACCAGCCCCCCCTTGCGAAAACCCAGCCCACACGCCTCATAGGCAAAAAACACATTGGGTTGGTAGTAAAACTCCCCCACCCTATTAAGCGGGGCGTATTCTTGATACACCGGCTTATGATTACCATATACCCCCTGTGTTTGGAAAACCACGCTCAAATCGGGATTTAAAATTTGCACATTCGCCCCCTCTCTACCAAAAGAAACCTTGCGCACTTGTTTTTTGTTTTGCAAGGGCTCATAACTGGCTTCTAAAAGCAGGGGGTGGTTGGGGTAGCGCTCCCAAAGCACCTTTAAAAAGCGTTTGCTTTGGAAAAGGAGCGTATAAGCGGGGTTTAAAAAAATAGTATTTTGGTTAGCCATCATGTCTTGCATGAGCAAGGCTAATTCGGGCTCATCAATGGCGATACTCTCCCAAGGCACTAACTTAAATAAAAACTCGTAATTCACGCCCTCAAAGAATACGCCCGTTTGTGCGTTGAATTGCACCTCATCCATGTAAGCAAAATGCGTTTGAAAGCCCGCACTTTGCGCGGCATCTTGTAAAAATTTCACACTTCTCTCTTCCTCAGAACTCCCCCGCACACTAGAAAAGAGAATCTTCCAACCCTCATACATATTTTCAAAAGCACTCACATCCTCGCTCAGAGTTACAAGGCGTTTAAAATTCTGGCTCAAAGCTTCATGGATGTTGTTAAATTGCAAATCCTCATTATAGCCATTGTGTTTGAGCAAAGCCCATTGAACCACAGCACTCTCATAGAGCATGGTAGGCGTGTCCGCGTTAAACTCCAAAAGCTTAATGGGCTGTCCATCTAACCCTCCAGCTAAATCAAAACGCCCATAAATATGCCAATGCACCTCTTCTTCAAAGCTTTGCTTAATCATAGGAATCAAGCTATTAGGAATATCTAGCTCAAAAAAGCGTTCTTGATCAATGACCATCTGCGCGGTCTCTACAAACATGTCATAGAGTTCATTGCAGGCTTCATAATAGGCATTGGCTTCTTGCTGGCTCACCACCACTAAATCATTGCTAATATAGGGGCTAGCATCTAAATCGGTGTGCCAATCTAGTCCGATCTCCTCTAAGGCTTGGGCACTCAAGGGGTTTAAAGTTTTAAGGCGCATGGTTGTCCTTTAAGAAATATTAGATCCGCGTTGCGTTCCAAAAAACCCGCTACGCCCCTGTTGCGTGGTGTTTTGTGTGGGGGTTGAGGGGGTGGTTGGATGGGCTAGGGGTCTGTTTTGGTTAGCCGGGCTTGTGGCTGAGCTTGGACTCGCATTTGTCGCTGGGCTTGTGGTCGGGCTGTGGTTTTGCGATCCAAAAAACCCGCTACGGTTGGGGCTAGCTGGAGGCGTGCCTGCCGTTCCTCTAAAATTATTTTGGCTGCGTTGGTAGGCTTGGGGTGAGCTGTAATTTCTCTGGGCGTTTTGTTGGTAATTGGGATTATTAAAAAGCTTATTGCCAATGTAGCTCCCCAAAATAGCTCCAGCCGCGCTCCCCAAAATAGCCGCACCAATGCCCAGCCCTGAGCCCCCTCCCTCAGCGGGGGGTTTGGTCAGCTGGCTGCTCCCCTTGTCTATCTTAGCCTCCTCCTCTTTGATAAGCTTTTGCACCTCTTCATCGCTCAACATGCGCTCCTTGCCCTGCATGTCGCGCACCACGACTCGGGTTTTGTCGCTGGGGTATTCTTCAGCCACCTTGTAACTCTTATCGGGCTGTTCTTGCAAGATCACCAGCGCGCCCTTTTTGATCTGCTGGGTTTGGCTACTACTTTCTTTGGGCTTTTCTGGGGTGTTTTGCGGGGCTTTTTGTGAATCGTCCTTACAACCAGCCAAAGCCACTACCACCACCGCGCTAAGCCCCCCTACAATGGCGTAATCTGAGATTTTCCTAAATGGAGTTTGCATTTTTACCCTTGTGTTAAAAGCTTTCATATTAGCATATCATATTTTAAACTGCCCGATGTCTGAGTCCAATTCCACGGTCGAGGTGTGTAGAGAATTGGCTAACTCTAGCACCTTGAGCGCATTTTGGACGGATTGCTGGGCGTTTTTCTCAACATTGGTGAGCTTTTCAAGCATGGCGCTAATATTTTCACCCGTCTTTGTGTAATTGCGGATAAACCCATGCGTGTTCTCAATCATGGTTTCAATATCCGCGCTCATGCCTTTAAAATTCTTTTGCACCTCCAAACTATTCTCACTCAAATCCTTGATTTTCTTGGAATTATGATTCATTTGGCTGGCGACATCATTAATTTCTTGGACAATCACCCCAATGGTGGAATTGATCTCAGAAAGAGATTTCTGCGTGCGCGCGGCTAGGTTTCTCACTTCATCAGCCACCACCGCAAAGCCTCTGCCATGTTCACCCGCGCGTGCGGCTTCGATGGCGGCATTCAAGGCTAATAAATTGGTTTGGTCGGCGATTTCGTTAATGAAATGCAAAATCCCTTTCACACTGTCGGCATTTTTACTGAGCTGTTCAATTTGCACTGAGAGCTCCTCTTCTGTGCGCGCGACCTCTAAAATGTAATCGAGCATGCCAGCAAGCGAAGTGTTGGAGACATGGATTGAGTCCTGAGTCCTGCCTAATTTGCTGCCCACTTCCTGAGCTTCCCCGATTAACACCCCCATAGTGTTAGAAAAATCCAAAGAAGAGAGGTGGAGTTCCCTAATCATTGCAAGGTTGGTGCGTGTGTAGCCGGTGGCATTGGTGATAAACTTTTGTAGCGAATCTGCTAAGGTTTTATTTTCCATGCTGTGGTGCTGGACATTTTTCATCACCTCATGGATACTCTCCACAAAGTGGTTGATATAAGTTCCCGCCTGCCCGATCTCATCATGAGGATAGGTAACCTTAAAACGGCTGGTGAGATCTTTATCTCCATGCGAAAAGGTGGCGATTCGAGTCACCAAAGCCTTGAGGCGGTTAAAAATGGTGAAATACATTAAAATAGCCGAAATGGCGACAATGCCTGCCATGATGCTCACATTCCATGCCACCAAGATTTTGGCATCATCCCTATCTTGTTTTTTAACCCGTGTTTCCAAAGTGCCAAAATCCTTGATGATGTCGCTGTAATAAGAAGTAACAGCTAGCACAAGATTTCCAGAAGGGTCTAAGTGGGCATAGGCGACTTTGGATTCAGGCTTACCCCCCACATTTTTAGGGACTTTATAGCGCACATACCCCCCGCCCGCATTGGCTTGCTCGATTAAATCTTTAACATAGGCGATGTGATCGGCGCTCATTAAATCGAGACCATTCTTGCCTTCATGGGAGGGGTTAGCTGGGTCTAAAAGCACTGTTCCGGTCTTTTCTAGCACCAAGATGTAGTAGATGCTAGTGTCGCCATTGATCTCTTGCAATAAGTTTAAAATAGAGCGCACAGCTTCTTGTTTGCTTTGGGTGTGGTAAAACACGCGCAAGGAACGCTCCAATAAGCCATACATGTATTTAAGAGCGTATTCCTTCTTTTGGATGTCATCTTGCTCGGTCTCCTCAATAATATCCTGCACTAATTTGTGTCTCTTATAGTCAGCCACAACCACCAAGATCGTCCCCATCACCACCAAAGATATAAAGAGATTTCCCATGATTTTTAGACTCAAACGCATGCCATCTCTCTTTGAATAGATATGCAGGCACTAATATACACCATAAAGCAAAATTTACAGCATAAACCCTCTAAATCTTAAATTGTTTGATATTAGCGTCTAATTCCAAGGCTGAGGTGTGCAAGGAATTGGAAAGATTTAGCACTTCTTGGGTATTGCGCGCGCCCTCTTGGGTGCTCTGTTCGATGGAGTTGAGTTTGGCGATCATGCCTGCGATGTCTTCGCTGGTTTTGAGATAATTGCGGATAAAGTTCTGGGTGTCGCTCAACATGCCCCCCATCTCCACGCTCATGCCCTCAAAGCTCTGTTGCACCTGCGCGCTATTGGTGCTCAAATCGCGGATTTTCTTAGAGTTATGCCCCATTTGAGTCGCCACATCATTAATTTCTTGGACAATCACCCCAATGGTGGAATTGATCTCAGAAAGAGATTTCTGCGTGCGCGCGGCTAGGTTCCTCACTTCATCAGCCACCACCGCAAAGCCTCTGCCATGCTCGCCCGCGCGTGCGGCTTCAATGGCGGCGTTGAGCGCGAGCAAATTGGTTTGGTTAGCGATGTCGTCAATGATGTGCAAAATCGCCTTGACATTGTCCGCGTTCTTACTCAGTTGTTCAATTTGCAAGGCTAGGGTTTCCTCAGTCTGCGCGCTCTCTATGATATGCCCTAACATGCCACTTAGCGCGCTATTGGATTGGTTGATCGAATCTTGGGTTTTACCCAATTTGTCGCTCACGCTCTGGGCTTCGTTCAAAGAGGTTTTCATCGTTGTTGAGAGGTCTAAAGAGGTGTTATAAAGCTGTTTGATCTCTTGGATACTGTGTTGGGTGTTGGCGGTGGTTTGGGCGATGATCGTGTTCAAAGAAGTGGCAAGTTGGCGGTTTTGCACGCTGTGTTGCGAGATGTTTTTAACCACGCCATGGATGTCCTCCACAAAACCATTGATCAAGGCTCCGGTTTGGGCGATTTCATCTTTAGAATGATCGGGAGGGAAACGGCTGGTTAAATCCTTATCTCCTTGCGTGAAAGCGACCACCTTGGACATTAAAGTCTTTAGGCGTGTAAAAATCGTCCAACGCATGAATAGAGCCGAACAGAGGAGAATCCCCACAATCACACAGACATACAACCCCACCAAAGTTACCCATTCCTTAGCTTCTTGGGCTTTAGCCATCTTGGTTAGAGCTTGTGCGTCTTGGGCGATGTCGCTGTAATAAGAAGTTACCGCAAAGATCAAATTCTCTTCAGGATCAAAGTGCACATACGCCACTTTGGGTTCAGGAACACCCCCAGCCACCTTAGGCATTTCATAGCGCACATAGCCCCCACCCGCTTTAGCTACATCCAAAAACGCACGCACATAGTAAACCCCATCAGTGCTTTTGAGTTCTAACCCACTCTTGCCCTGCATATGGGGTATGACTGGAGCGTAGATCACCTTGCCGGTCTTATCCACCACCACGATGTAGTAAATGTCTGGGTTATTATTGATCTCAGCAATGAGGTCTAGAGCCGATCGCAAAGCCATTTCTTGATTCTGTGTGCGGTGGAAAATTCTCAAGGAGTATTCCAGCACAGAATACATGTGTTTGAGATTGTATTCCTTCTTGGCGATGTTTTGCTTTTTGGCAATGTGGGTGATGTGGTAGACGAGTTCTTTGCGCATGTAGGCGGCTACGCACAGGACAACAATCCCCATCGCCACTAGAGATAAAAACACATTGAGCAACATCTTGGAACCTAAGCGCATACGCACCCCCTAAAAAAAGAGCAATTCTAACATTATCCCCTAAGAATAGCAATGAGTCAAAATCTATAATGCACTGCTAACCCATAATGCGCCCCTCTCTTTTCATCTAGCCCAATTTCGGGGTAAAGCTCCCAATTACGGCGGTATTTGGAGGTAAAGAGATAGGCAAAACCCCAGCCAATCAAACTCCCCACCACCACTTGTAAAATCGTGTGTTTGCGCGCCACCACACGACTCGCATCAGTCAATACGGCTAAAGCGATCACAGGCAAAGCCGGTTTCCAGCCATAGCGATAAAACACAAACCCGGCTGCACTCCATGCCCCCCCGGCATGCCCGCTGGGCATCCCCCGCCAGCTATCACAACAAGGGCGTTTAGCAAAGGGCACTTTAACCCCGCGATCATGCGCGCTTTGGAACGCTCCCTTGATCCCATAAATCACCCCTTGGGTTACAAAACTCCCTATGGCTAATTCCCCTAGCCCTCTATAATCGCGCATACCAAGGCTCACTACCCCCACAAAAATGGGCATCAAGCGCAAGACATCCCCAATATCTTCTAAAATCTTGACTTCTTGTGCACTAGGCGCACCCTCCAAGCGCGCACAGAGTAACAACGCCAAACCTGCTCGCATGATTTTTTGCATAACCCCCATTATAGCATTTTGTTAGGTATAATGCGGGTATGTGGATCTATTTCCTGCTTAGTTTTTGTTGTGCGTTGGGGGTGATTTTTTACTCTAGGCGCGCGTCTTTGTTTGTGGATAATGCCCACAAGCCCCAAGGTTTCCACACCCAAAAAACCGCGCGCGGGGGGACTAGGGATTTTCTTAGTCTTTGTGCTAAGCGGTGGATTGTCTTGGAATATCCTAATAGGTGGAATCTTGGTGTTTCTTAGCGGATTTTTAGAGGATGCTAATCGCCCTTTAAGCCCTAAAAAACGCCTTTTGTTGCAAAGTGCGGGTGTGGGCTTGCTGGTGAGCACGGGATCGCTTGTTTTGAGAGATTTTAATCCCTTGCTTACCTTGCCTCTTTGGTTTGCATGGTTTTTTAGCGTCTTTATGCTTGTGGGCGTGATCAACGCGATGAATATCATTGATGGTTTTAATGGGCTGGCTGGGGGCTTGAGCGTGGTGGCATTAGGGATTTTATATGCCATTGAGCCTAACCCCGCACTCTTAGCCCTCTTGCTAGGGGTGCTGGGCTTTTTAGTGCTCAATTTTCCTAAGGGGTATATTTTCTTAGGCGATGGGGGGGCTTACCTCTTGGGGCTGGTGTGTGGGGTAAGTTTGATGGATTTAGCCCTTAGGGGGGTGGTGAGCGTGTGGTTTGGGCTGGCTTTAATGGTGTATCCGGTAACAGAGGTTTTATTCTCCATTGCTAGGCGCAAACTCCAAAAGCAAAAAGCCACTCTGCCCGATGCCCTGCACTTGCACACCTTGCTTTTTAAAGCTCTATCGCGCCAAAACACCCCCCTAAACCCCAACGCCCTAACGGGTTTGGTGGTGGTGCTTTTAAATCTCCCCTTTATGCTGGTCAGCTTTGTTGCTCGCCACCACCCTTATGCGCTTTTAAGCTTGATTGGGGTGTTTGTGTGCGGGTATTTAACCCTTTATCAATGGCTTTTAAACCACTCTAAGGAGTCTTCTTGCGCTTAGGTTTGAATATCGATCACATCGCCACGCTCAGAGAGGCGCGCAAAATCCATGAGCCAGACCCCCTAGAGGCGATCTTTATTGCTAAAAATGTGGGCGTGGATTTGATCACCTTGCATTTAAGAGAAGATCGCCGCCATATCCATGAGGACGATTTGATTAGCGTTATCAAGCACGCCCCCATGCCGGTCAATGTAGAATGTGCGATCGATCCTAAGATCACGCAAATTTTATGCGCACAACGCCCCTTTAAGGTTACTTTAGTGCCTGAAAAGCGCGCTGAAATCACCACAGAGGGGGGGCTTAACTTAAAACACCCCCAACTCCCCCAAACCATTCAAACTTATTTAGAACATGGCATAGAGGTCGCCCTCTTTATTGATCCGGGGTTAGAAAACTTAAAGCGCGCGCGCGATCTGGGGATGCGTGTGGTGGAGTTGCACACGGGGCAATTTAGCAATCTTTACAACACCCTTTACTCCAACTTTAAGCACCATAAAAACCGCCTCAATTTGGATCACACTAATCTAAAAACGCGCCTAGATACAAGCTTGCAAGAGTTGGAGCAAAGCGCGTTAGCCGGGGAGAAAATGGGGTTGGAGATGTGCGCTGGGCATGGTTTGAATTATTTTAGTGTGGGGCTGGTGGCACGCATACCAAGTTTGCAAGAGCTCAATATCGGGCATGCGATCATGGCTAGGGCGATTATGGTGGGCTTAGAGCGCGCGCTTAAAGACATGCAAGAGGCAATCAGAATTGCGCGCTAAAATAGCCATCTCTATTGGAGATGTCAATGGTGTAGGTTTAGAAATCGCGCTTAAAGCCCACGCCAAGATTAGCCAAATCTGCCAACCGATCTACTGCGCGCATAAAGAACTCTTAGAGCGGGCGGACGCACTGTTAGATCACGCCCACACACATAGCCTGAAAAGCATGCAATGCTCAGAGTTCAACGCCCCTCTGCCCCCCATTAAGCCCGCCCAAATCACCAAAGAAAGCGGGTTTTATAGCTATGCTAGCTTTTTACACGCCCTTAATTTAGCCGACTCCAAAGAGGTGAGTGGGGTATGCACTCTGCCTATTCACAAAAAGGCATGGCAATTAGCCGGGGTGAGCGCGCCCGGACACACCGCGCTTTTAAGAGATCGCTACAGACAAGAGGCGATCATGATGCTTGGTTGCCCTAGCTTGTGGGTCGCCCTCTTTAGCGATCATATCCCCTTAAGCGCAGTGAGTGAGCGCGTGCGCTTAGAACCCCTAGTAGAGTTTTTGCACACTTTGGGGCGGGTCTTACCCCAAGCTAGCCAGATTGTGGTTTTAGGGATCGATCCACATTGTGGGGATGGGGGAGTGATTGGGGTGCAGGATAATATCGTGCAAGAGGCGATTAATCAGGTCAACCACACGCTAAAAACACCAAAATTTTTAGGACCTATCCCAGCTGATAGTGCCTTTGCACCCCACTTTAGGCAAAAGCACCGCTATTTTGCCGCACTTTATCACGATGTAGGGTTAGCCCCGCTCAAAGCCCTGTATTTTGAAGAGAGTATCAATGTGTCTTTAAATCTGCCCATTAAACGCGCCAGTGTGGATCACGGCTGTGCCTTTGACATCGCTTATCAAAATTTGGCGAGCACAAAGAGTTATGAAAATGCTATAGAGTGGTTGGTGGGGGGCTAGCCCCCTTAAAAAGTAAGCCCCTCTCTTTGTCATTGTTTAGGACGCGCAGAACCTTGCACTTTTACGCATTTCATGCCTAAAAGTCCATAAAACCAAGGCCAAATTTCTTTTTTAACTGTGGTATTGACCAATTCCCATTCTCGTCTGGCGACTCTAACTCCAGTTTTATATCCGCGGGCGACTAACGCATCCGCAGTGTCCTCAGCATGCTCGGCTTCTGCGAAAGTGTTAGCCTGACTTTGCGCCTGCTGTAACGCTTGTTGTTTTAAATCATCCACCGAACCATAAGGCCAAGTGAAATAATCGCACGCTTGCCCATAGACACTGTGCATTTCTCCAGTTACCGGCTGGTTTGGCTTAATCTCTGCAATTTTAGTGGTGCAACCAGCCATCAAGAGGATGGCTATCGCCCCCCCCCCCCCCCATTTAACTAGCAAAGAAGAACTACTCACAAAAACCCCTTTCAAGTAAGATAGACCTACATCGGCTAATTTGTATTCTTTTAAACACCACCATGCCCCTTAGTCTAGCTACTTTGTTGGGCTTGGGTTAGGCGTTCTTGCTCCTCTTTGAGGGCGGCTTTTTGGGTGCGTTTGAGCATTTCTTTGCGCCTAATCGCGCGCTCATGGCGTTCTTTTTCTTTGTCTGTTTGGGGGACAAAGGGGGGCATGGGCATGGTCTTGCCATCCTTCATAGCCACCATCGTAAAATAACAGCTATTGGTGTGCACCGCTGTTTTAGCCTTAAAGTCTTCACAGATCACCTTGATCCCCACTTCGCAACTTTTTGTGCCCACATAGTTAATACTCGCATAAAAGGTTACCAAAGTGCCAATGGGGATAGGGTGTTTAAACAACACGCGATCCACACTCAAGGTTACCGTGCTATAGCCACAATAACGCGTAGAACACACATAAGCCACCTTGTCTAAAAGGTTGAGCAACTCGCCTCCGTGCATGACATTGTTGAAATTAACCATGTTGGGGGTTACCAAAAACGACATGGTTAGCTGTCTAGGATCACCAATGCTCGCAGTGGTGTCCGCGCGTAATTTTTCGCTCTCGCTCATGTAAAACTCCTTGATGATAATGGCGACTTTAACCAAAATTAGATAACATTTATCTAAAAGGCACAAAAGCCATCAAGATCACACAAATCCAAAATAGATAGGATAAAAATAAAAAGACATGGCAACATGTCAGCATCTGCTTGTATCGTTTTTGAAAATAACAAACCAAGCCATAAAGAGCATAGCTAGATGCAAGAAGCGCGATGAACACGCCCGGGAGAGTATCATACCTTAACCCGTAACTCCAATGCACCATATTAAGCAGAATCACAAAAACACCCCACCCCAAAAACCAACTCAAAAAGTAGAGAATACTTAAATGGCATTTTTGATAAAAATCTATAAGGACGCTCACATTAGCAAGCATAATGCTTAAGATCAAAACTATGATGCCCGGCTCGCGCGCCAACTTCAATAAAAATTGTTTCACCCCTCTCTCAAGGACTTCTTGGACCACCACCCAAACCAATAGTGCCAGCATAAATGCCCACAAAATAGCAATGATTCTTTTTGTTTTAGCGAATTGGGCTTGCAACCATGACTCCTTGCTATCGCCTTAATCTAGTCTAGCGGTGCTTAAGTATGCTTAATGCCTAATTCTTTTATCTCTTTAATTACCTTGAAAGAGTGCCACCAAAGCCAAACAACGCTATCTAAAACCGGGTGTTTGCATTTTGGCAATCAAAAGAAGTCTATGCGTCTTGTTAGTTGTGATTAGCTTTGCATACCTGCAAGGACACTACTTTGCTTTGTAATAGCTCTAGAAGTGTGGGTATGTGCAACGCCCTAAGCTCTGTGGTGCTACAATTATCCCCATTGAGTGGTGTGTTCCAGGGCAGTTAGGGATTTTAAAGTAAGGCGGTTTAACGCACTCCTCACCCAAACACCTTAATTCTGTATATTGCACCATCTCTTCAGCCAGTGCGCACACACTTCATCTTGCTTAACTTCTGTAAGCACTCCACAATAAAGCTAGGCTAAGACAAAGCAAGTCCCTAAATCGTATCATTGCGCTCAAAACTTGGCGTAGTAAAACAGCGTGTATTTTTCGTAAGTTTCGCCATCATTGCTAGAGCTACTGAAAATACCGCCCTTTTTAAAACTGCTAGATTTGTTTGCAAAACTCTTGGCGTAGTGTTTTGCGCCCTCACTCACCCCAACACTCACCTCGCATTGGATCTCTGTGGCTTCTTTGAGACTCTTTTCCATTTCATAGCAATTGACAAATTCTGCCCCGCTTTTAACGCTCCCTCCATTGTTCTTAAAGGCATCCACCACAGCGCGCACGCCCAAATTGCCTAAGGCTGTGCTTGTAACGCCTTGCTGGCTAAGCCAACTCTCTAGCCCTGATACAGACTCTTTATAGCCATAATTGCCCGAGCCACGCGTGAGCGATGTGCTGTTGTGGCTTTGGGCATAATTGCGTGCCTGCGCGCTTAAGCTGACAAAACCAAAACTACCCCCTAGGGATTTTTTGCTTTCGTTAAAGGCACTGCTGGTTTTGCTGATATGGATGTAAAATTGCTCCTTGCCCATCTTAGAAAAGAGCATGTCTAAGAAGTCTGCTACATCTAGCCAATAATCTTCTTGGTAGCTTTCTAGTTTGTAGTAACGCCCGGGGAAAATGTCTGATTCGAGCAATAAAAAACTCTCATCGCTGGAGGGTCTGAGCGTTTCGCCAAACTTTGTAGGGAGCGATCCACCTCCATAAGTGATCTGCCCAAACCCAAAAGACTTACCAAGTTCTTTATCTTTTTCAAACTCTTGCATTTTGCGATCGCCGAGTAATAAAAACTTTTTCATGTTTATCCTTTATGTGTAAATGTGTGTGTAGCAAAAGCCACCAAAGCCCCAAGCCCTCCTGCTAGCAAAGCCCAAAGGGATAGCTTTTTAACACTAAACCCTTTTTTGCTCTGCGCTTGGAGGACTCTTAGGCGTGTGAGAACATCCCCCTCAAATCCAAGCACTAAGGCACTCGCTTGCAGTGCCTCCAAATGTTCATGCCCATCATAAACAAAGATGACAAAGCAAGAGCGCCCGATGTTATCTAATTTAGGGTGCTTGAGATAGGCAAGTTGCATGCACCCCACGCGATAAATCGCCTCGTGATTTAAATCCCCCTTAAAGTCTAAAAGGGTTTTATTGATGATCTCTAGGGCTACTTGGGCGTGCTCTGAGTCAAGCACCTTGCCATCTTGCACCACGATGAGCGCATCGTTGGCTAAACTCTGCATTTGGGCATAGACGCTCACAAACTCCTCCTAAACTCCCAAAAAGGCACAAATGTCTTTGTAAGGCACTTGTGTCAAATCAAAAATTGCCACCTTGCAGGTAGATTGTAAATCTTTGATCCATTCATTGTGTTTTTCGTTGCTGATTTGATCCTTGTGCGTGCCCAGACAATAAAATTCGCGGACATGCCTTTTATGCGAATCTAAATCATAACGATTAAGAGAGCTCGAATTATCTGCATTAAAGACATACACGCCTACAAGGTCGTAATCATCCTTGTATTTAGCAATTGTGGCTTCATTCAAGCTGTGGTTATTCCCCGTGCAATCAATGAGGGCAAATTTTGTAGAAAACCAACCTTCTTTTTTGCGTAATTGTGCCTGATTAGTTTGTTTGTGTGGTCCCCCGTCAAACTTTTCATCAATGAGCACATTCCCTAACTCTGTCTTACCCACTCCGGGCGACCCATAGAGTAAAAACAACTTTGCCATGACGATCCTTTCTTCAATTTAGGCTATCTAAACCAGCCCATGATGGTATCAAGCAACCCATCTTCTTGGGACTTCTTTAAATTCTGTGGCACGGCTCTAGTCCCGCTTCTCACTTTCCAAGAGGGGTCTTTAGGGTTAGGGGGGTTATGGCTATCGCACACGGGCACGATATAGTATTTATTGCCGATGCGATCCACCTTGATATGCGCCCCTATATTCGCCCTAGTGCCTGCCGGACACTCAATATTGCAACAAATGGGGTTAGAATCGCCCGAATACTTTTTATAAAAGTCGATCCAAGTTTGGGCTTGGGGATTTGGGATATAATCGCTTGTCCCTCTAAGGTGTTTGACTAACTCTTCTTTAAGCGTTTCATAAATCAGCGTATCACTCATACTCACCTCTCAAAAAATAAAAACCACAGACAGCATTTTAACGAGAGAGAGAGAGAGAGAGAGTCAAGAGGGTTTGGGTTGGTTGGGGGCTTTTATCTAAAGTTAGGTAGATAAGTGCCGCCATTATCTGCTTTTTTAACGACCGGGCGGTAAAGGCAAGCCAAGCAGACCGCCGTGCGCGACCCCCCTTACGCCTTCCTCAAGCGGGATACGGGCTTGGACCGAACTCCAAGTGGAGGTTATCAGCACGCTCAACTTAGCCAAACCATGCTTAAAACACCATTTAGCCCCTTTTTAAGAAAAGCTTTAAAATCACAAAAGATATTGAGAGCAAAAAGCCACACAAACAAAGCCAATTTTAGATAACATTCCTCTAAAAAAGGGCTTGCATGCTAGTTTTTACCGGAGGCTGTGGGTATATTGGTTCGTCTGTGGCACGACTCTTTTTAGAGCACACGGATTTTAAGATTCTCATCCTTGACAACCTCAGCACAGGCTTTGCAATTCACGCCCAAACTCTCAAACACCATTATAACGAGCGTGTAGAATTTCTCAAACTTGACTTAAAAGACACCCAAGCCCTAGATGCCCTGTTACACAGCAAGCGCGATCAAGGACAAAACATTGAGGGCGTGTTGCACTTTGCGGCAAAACTCTTAGTAGAAGAATCTACACGCTTGCCCTTAACCTACTATGAGAATAACACGCTAAACACCCTACAACTTGCCAAACTCTGCGTCCAACATGGCATTAAGCATTTTCTCTTTTCATCAACGGCAGCAGTTTATGGGCAGACTAACCAACTTGTAGATGAGCAAGCCCCCCTTAGTCCCATTAACCCTTATGGCGCGTCTAAGATGATGAGCGAGCGCATTTTATTAGACACCGCCAAAGTTGCGCCCTTTTCTTGCGCGATCTTGCGCTATTTTAATGTCGCGGGGGCGACTTATTTTAATGACTACCACAGCCCTCACGCCCTAGGGCATCGCGCGCTAAATGCCACGCATTTAATCAAGGTGGCTTGTGAATGCGCCACGCATAAACGCCCCAAAATGGCAATCTTTGGCAACGACTACCCCACGCCCGATGGCACTTGCGTGCGCGATTACATCCACATAGACGATCTAGCTTTAGCGCATTTGGAGGCGTTTAAAACTTTGCGCACAGAAAACACGAGCCAAATTTACAATGTGGGCTATGGGCGGGGCTATAGCGTGGCTGAGGTGGTGGCCAAGGTTAAAGAAATTTCGGGCGTGGATTTTAAGGTGCAAATGCAGGGTAGGCGCGCGGGCGATCCAGCAAGCTTGATCGCCAACAACGCCAAGATTTTAAAGCACACGGGTTTTAAACCCCAATTTGACAACTTAGAGAGCATTATTAAAAGCGCGTATGCGTGGGAGCAATATCTAGGAGCACAACATGCCTAAGGTGGTGGTGCTCACAGGGGCGAGCAGTGGGATCGGGCTAGAGTGCGCACGCTTACTTTTGGCTAAGGGCTATAAACTCTATGCGATCTCTAGGCAAGTGCGCGCGCTCAAAGAGCTAGAACACCCCCAATGCGCGCGTTTGGATTGTGATCTGTGCGATAACACCCAGCTAGAGGCGTGCGCACAAGAGATTTTAGCCCAAGAAAAGCGCTTAGATGGGGTGATCCACAACGCTGGGCGCGGGCTCTTTGGGAGTTTAGAAGAGCAGAGTTTAGAGCAGGTTAAACAACTCTTTGCGCTCAATCTCTTTAGCATTGGCAGGCTTAATTCTTTGCTCCTTAGCGCGCTTCGGACTAACCCACACTCTAAGATCATCCATGTCAGCTCGAGCGCGGGGCGATCGATTAGCTTGTTTTTGGGCTGGTATCATGCCAGCAAATACGCCCTAGAAGCTTATAGCGATGCCCTGCGTGTGGAGTTAGTGCCCTTTAAAGTGCAGGTAGTGCTCATTGAGCCGGGCACCATTGAGAGCAAATGGGGGCAGGGGGCTTTTGGGGCGTATGTGAGCCAACCTAGCCCCTACAAAGAGGAACTAGATAAGAGCGCGCGCTTTTATACTGATGTCTATAAACATGCGGATAAACCCTTGATTGTCGCCCAGTGCATTCTCAATGCCCTAGAGAGTCCCCACCCCAAAACGCGTTATCTTGTGGGCAAATACGCCCGCTTATTGGTGTGGGCTAAAAGGTGGTTACCAGATAAACTTTATGATGCGATCTTGCGTCGCTATATCTTGGGTTAATCACTTGTTGAATTTGAGCACTTCCTTACTTGCCATGAAGGTTTCGATCTCTTTGGTGTGCCCAAAGAGTAGGAGAATATCCCCGTTTTTCAAAATGAGAGAAACATGGATGTCGTATTCCCATTTGTTCTCCCGTTTCAAGGCGACAATCTTCAAATCCGCCTTAAAGAGATTCAAAAAATCTTGGGCAGCCATGCTTGCATGCGCGTTGCCCACACTCAAACGCACAATTTTCATGCTATTGGTGATGTCAATCACCTCTAAATTGGGGTTAAAAGAAAGCCCCTTGACCAGCCGTTTAGCCGCATCACGCTCGGGGTAAATCACGCGATCCGTGCCGATCTTAGATAAAATCTTGCCATGGATGAGAGTGGAGGCTTTGGCGATGACTTCGCGCACCCCGATCTCTTTGAGCGCCATCACGCTTAAGATGGACGCTTCCACACTCTGCCCGATACTCACAATGGCTGTATCCACTTCGGCAATACCCGCATCTCTAAGCGCGTTGATGTCCGTTGTGTCAATGATGAATAAATTGTCGCACACCCCCCTAAAAGCCTTGATAGTGTCCTCATTGATGTCCAGCGCGATGACTTGTTCCCCATTTTCCACCAAACCCTGCACCACATGCGCGCCAAATTTGCCTAAGCCTAATACCGCATAAGTTCTCATAAAACCACTCCTTCTTCAGGGTATTTAATACTACGGGCTTTGTTCTTGCCTAGCAAAGCCATGCTAAAGACCAAAACCCCCACGCGCCCCATAAACATCAGCGCGATCACATAGAGTTTACCAAAATGGCTAAAAGTTGCCGCTAAGGAGAGATTCCCCCCATCGCCCGTGCTAGCCCCCACGGTGCCAAAAGCCGAACAGATTTCAAAGAGCAGGCGCAAGAAGTGCTTGTTTTGCGTGTCATCTGTGGCGCTCAAAACCATCGCGGAGATGATGATGTAAAACATGGTGATGATAAAAATCAAAAAGGATTTTTTGATCACCGACTGGGGGATTTCTCTTTGGAACAACACCACTTCGCGATCTTTGAGTGTGCAGTAGGCATAAAGGAGCAGGAGGGTTACTGTGGTGATTTTAATGCCGCCAGCCGTGCCCCCGGGAGCTGCCCCAATGACCATGAGCAAGGAGCAGAAAAACAAACTCTGATCGTGCAAACCGGCCATGTCAATGGTGTTAAACCCAGCGGTGCGCAAATTCACCGAGATAAAAAAGGTGCTTAAAAACTTGTGGAACCAATCTAAATGCCCTACACTCTTGGGGTTATGCCACTCAAAGAGCAAGATCACCACCACGCCTAGCGTGATACAAACCGCGGTGGCAATC
This sequence comes from Helicobacter labacensis, assembly GCF_003660285.1. GTDB lineage: Bacteria > Campylobacterota > Campylobacteria > Campylobacterales > Helicobacteraceae > Helicobacter > Helicobacter labacensis. The sequence continues at coordinate 28,566 of NZ_QXQQ01000013.1, forward strand.
AGCACAATACGCGTGTGCACGCTTAAACGCCCATGGTGGCGGCGGTAGTTATAGCATTCACTCAACACCAAAAACCCCAATCCGCCCAAGATAATCAAGATACAGATGATGGCATTCACCACCACATCATCGCGGTAATTAACTAAATTCAACTCAAAAATGCTAAACCCCGCGTTATTAAACGCCGAGATCGCATGGAAAATGCCTGCCCAAAGCGCTTGTTTAAAGGGCAAATCGGGCAGAAAATGCAAGGTGAGGATCAACGCCCCCACACCCTCAATGATAAGGGTAAAAAGGAGAATCTTTTTAAGATACTTGATAATGCCTTGCAGGTTGGGGTAATCTAGCGATTCTTTGAGCAAGACACGGCTTTTAAAGTCCATTCTCTTGCCAATGAGCAGGAATAATAGCCCGGCTAAACCCATGTAACCAAACCCGCCTGCTTGAATCAAGCCCAAGATCACCCCCTGCCCATAGATGCTTAAATCCAATGCTGGATTAAGGCTAATGAGCCCGGTCAAACACACCGCCGAAGCGGTGGTGAAAAACAGATCGATGAAGGCAATGGGCTTGGTGCGCATGGGCTCAAAACTGAGCAACACCGCGCCCAAGAGCGCTAAGAACACATAACTAACCACAATGGTGCTAAAAGTTCTATTGACAGATTCTGCCTTATTTAAAAAACTCTCATTTGCCAAATCTAACCCTTAAGTGAGAAAATATAAACAGAGCATGCTCACTACGCCCGCATACACAAAGCCCACCAAGCAATACCCCAAAATACTACGCGCCTCCAATCTTGCGATCCCTAGCAAGGGCAGGGCAAAAAAAGGCTGGATCATATTCGTCCACGCATCGCCCCAAGCAATGCTCATGCTTGTAAGGGCTGGACTCACCCCCAAAGCCACCCCGCTAGGGATGAGCACAGGTCCCTGCACGGCAAATTGCCCGCCCCCACTAGGGATAAAGAGATTGAGCAACCCAGCAGACAAATAACTTAACACCGGGAAAGTCTCCTTAGTAGCAAAGCGCGCAAAGGCATCGGCTAGTAGGCTAGCAAAACTCACCCCTTGCGCATTTTTCAAGCCCATCACCCCGATAATACCCGCATAAAAGGGGAAGAGCAACACGATCCCGGTTACACTCTTCATGTCATTCTCCATCGTCTTTAAATATTTCTGTGGGCTGGCGTGCAAGAGCAAGCCTAGAAATAAAAAGATCAAAATCAGGCTATTGAGGTTTAAAGACGCGCCATGGGCAAAATAGCCCCCCAGATAGATCAAGCCTAAGCCCCCTAGTAACCAACCCAAATACTTATTATGATCCAAGCGGTAGGCAAAAGTTGAGTGTTGGGGGGTTATCTCCTGAGGGGGGTTGGCTAATAAGGCGGGATCGATAGGGGTGGGATTCTTGGGGTGCAAGAGCATGTTAATTAAGGGCAAACCCACCAGCAGTAAGCCCACAATGGCTAGATTAAAGGGCGCAAAGAGGGTTTGGCTCAAAGGGATGGGGCTAGTGAGCACCCCCCCACTGAGTTTGCCCAAATCCCCATCTGCTGTGGCGATCTTAAGAGGAATACTCCCAGAGAGCCCGCCATGCCAAATTAAAAAGCCTGAATATGCGCTAGCCACTAAGAGGGGATAGTCCACTCCTTTGATCCTTTGGGCTAGCACCCTAGAGAACACTGCCCCCACAACCAAGCCAAATCCCCAACTCACATAACAGCCTAGTAGCGAGGCTAAGGTGATGCTAAAGAGCGCCATTTTAGGGGTTTTGACATAGGAGGCAAGGGCATAGAAGAGTTTTTTAACAGGGCTAGATTGGGCTAGGGCGATCCCAGTGGCTAAGAGCAAGAGCATTTGCATGGAAAATTTTAAAAGCAAAAACAAACTCTGCCCCCACTGGCTTAACACCGCCTCCACCCCCACCCCCACAACGCCTACCACACATACCATCGCCACGAGAGTGAGCGCGATAGCAAAGATAAAGGGCGAGGGCGCGTAATTTTGCAAGAACAAGACCAATGAACGCATAGCAATCCTTTATCCAAGTATAGCAAAACTGCGCCTATCCAAGTAGCGCGCGATCGCCTAGGCGTGTTTGCAACCACTCTAACAACGCTCCCTTGTCATTGCGCACCGCCCCACACATCACCCCCTCTAAGCACGCCTGCAAGAGCGCGCCAATTTGTGCGCCTTGAAAGCCCAATTCTATTAAATCCGTGCCTCTAAGGGCTAAGTAGCGCAAAGAATAGACTTCGTGGTTTTTTAATATCCTCTTGAGCGCGCGTTTTAAGCGCGCGCTCAAAAGCGGGTCTTGGGCTTGATAAAAACCCAAGAGAGCGCGTAACTGCCCTAAATGCAAGTGTTGTAATTGTTTTTTGAGCCATAGATTGGGGTTTTCCATGGGTTCTAAGGGGATATGCTGAACAGTTGGCACAAGGATTGGGTAAGTTTTTTAGAAAATCTTAAGCGCGTGCAAAAATCGCGCAGAGTTTGACTATCCCAAGATTGGCAGATTAATAAAAGCCGCGCGCGCAAATTGGGAGGGGTTTTTTCTAGCGCATCTAAATGCGTGAAACGCGCTTGTAGGGTGTTTTCTAAGAGGGCTTGAAATTGGGTAGTAGTGTTAGCAAAGTCCCCTAGTAAAAGCTTAAAAAACTCTATACGGATGCGCTCTTTGGCGATGTGTTTTAGCAAGGGGGCTTGCGCCCATAGGGCTTTTTGGGTAGCAGACTCAAGGGCAAAACCTAGAGTGCTAGCAAAGCGTAGGGCGCGCAAAATCCTCAAAGCGTCCTCTTGCAAGCGCAAAAATGGATCGCCCACCAATCTTAAGCGTTTATGGGCCAGATCGTCTAGCCCCCCATACAAATCGAGCAAACCCTTTTGGGGGTGGAGCGCAAGGGCGTTAATGGTAAAATCGCGCCGTGCTAAATCGCTCTCTATGGATTGGACAAAGCTGAGCGCGCTAGGGTGGCGGTGATCGTGATAAGCCCCCTCCTGTCTAAAAGTGGTGATCTCAAAAAACCAGCCTTCAAAACTCACCCCCAAAGTCCCATAAGCGCGCCCTAAATCCACTAAAACCACTCCCTCTATGCCCTCTAAGAGGGCTTTTAGTTGCTCAGGGGTCGCGCTGCTAGCTAGGTCATAATCTTTAGGTTTTTTACTTAAGAGCAAGTCGCGCACACTCCCCCCCACGATATAGGCTTGATAACCGACACGCTCGATGAGCGCATGCAAGTCTAGCAAGCTTGAGGGTAGGGCGCGCTTTAAGCGCAAAAAAGAGCTATCCCAACCTGCCATGTTATAATGATTTTAAAAGGCTAGCCATGTTTAACCCCTTTGATATAAAAACCATGCTATCTACCCAAGATTTCAAAACAACCACCTGTGTGCTCTGCTTTAGTGGGGGGCAGGATAGCACCACTCTAGCCCTATGGGCAAAGCACGCTTTTAAACAAACCTATTTACTAGGCTTTAACTACGATCAAAAACACGCCATCGAACTCACCCAAGCGCAAAAAATTGCGCGCATGTTAGAATTGCCCTATAAAGTGCTCCATCTCTCTTGTTTGCAAGAGATCAGCACCTCCGCCCTCTTTGCGCGCACCCCCCACGCGCTCAATACCCCCCACCCCCAAGCTTTAGACCTGCCTAGCTCCTTTGTGCCCAATCGCAACGCGCTCTTTAGCACTTTGGCACACGCCTACGCCTTTAATTTGGGCGCACAAGCGGTGTTACTGGGAGTGTCTATGCAGGATTATAGCGGGTATTTTGATTGTCGGCAAAATTTTATAGAAAGTCTGCAGGTGAGTTTGAATCTAGGGGCTTTTGGCAAAAAAGAGGGGATCAACTTGCTAACTCCTTTGATGTTTGCTAGTAAAGCCCAAGAGTTCCAACTTGCCCACGCTTTGGGAGGTTTAGAGTTGATCTTAGAGCAGACTCATACATGCTATGAGGGGGTAAGAGAGAATCGCCATGATTATGGTTATGGGTGCGGGGCTTGCCCTGCATGCCAATTGCGCCAAAAGGGCTATAGGGAATTTGCCAAGAGGCTTTAATCCAAAACACCCCGCTTTGGCAAACACAGCGCGCACACAAGCGCAATAGCCATCACCACCGCCACATAGACAAAGAAGCCATTTTCTATACCCTTGCTTTTGAATTGCAGGGCGATATAGGGGGCTGTGCCCCCAAATAGCGCATTGGCGATCGCAAAGGCAAAGCCTGTGCCTAGCGCGCGCACATGCTGGGGGAAGAGTTGGGCTTTGAGGATTCCTGAGATTGAAGTGTAAAAACTCAAAATGCCAAATAAGCACAACACCAAGCCAAAGGCGACACTAGGGTGATGCGCATAGAGCGCAAGAGATTGGAAGAGCGGATAAATCCCTATGAGAGCTAAGAGGGCATAAAGGGTGATGGATCGCTTGAAGGTGATTTTATCGCCCAAGTAGCCAAAAAGGGGTTGGATGAGCATCAAGATCGCTAGGGCGATCAAAAAGAGATCATTGACAACCACCTTAGGCATCCCGGCATTTTCTAAGAAGGTTTTGGCATAAGTGGTGATGGTGTAAAAGCCTAGCGAACCTCCGGCCGTGATCCCCATCACCAGCACAAACGATCGCCCATAGGGGCGCAAAGCCTTGAGAGTGCCCCGCTCTGCATGCTCTTGCAAATTACTAGAACTCTCATCCATCAGTTTGCGCGCCACTAAAGACCCCAGAGCTAGCACCCCTCCTATGACAAAGAGAAAACGCCACGCAAACGCGCCCATTTGCGCCACGCCAAAAGTAGCCAGCAAGATACTAATGCTTGCTACGGCTAAGAATTGCCCCCCAATCAAAGTTACATACTGAAAAGAGCCATAAAACCCGCGCCTCCCTCCTGCAGACAATTCCGCTAAATAGGTCGCCACAATGCCATATTCTCCGCCCACACTCAAGCCCTGAATAAGGCGCGCGCAGAGTAAAAAAAGACCTGCATAATCCCCCACTACCGCCTTTGTGGGCAGAGCAGCGATCATAAAAGAGCCTAAAGCCATCACAATCACAGAGATCACCATAGAGTGTTTGCGCCCAATTTTATCAGCCAAAGCCCCAAAGATCCACGACCCTAAGGGGCGCGCAAAAAACCCCGCCGCAAAGATTCCAAAGGCGCTCATTTGTTGCACGATGGGGTTGCTAGAGGTGCTAAAATCATGCGCAAAGTAGGTTGCGCTAAAGGCGTAGATATAAAAGTCAAACCACTCCACTAAATTCCCACTGGCTGCAGCGATGATGGAACGCTTGTTAGTCGCCATTATCGTTTCCACACTTTAGACAAACCCTTAGCCAATAAACCGGGTTTTTGTTGTTTGGCAAAACGGCGCAGAGTGGCTAAAAAATGGTGCCACTCGTGGATTTCCATCGCTGGGATCGCCCCGGCGTAATTGGTGTGGGGGGGTAAATCTTTGCCCACCGCCCCCTTGCCCCCAATTTGGGTAAATTCCCCAATGTGCATATGCCCCCCCGTGCCCACCTGCCCGCCTAAAACCACATTACGCCCCATTGTGGTAGAACCTGAAAGCCCCACTTGGGAAACGATGATCGAATGCTCGCCTAGCACGCAATTATGCCCCACTTGCACCAAATTATCAATTTTGACTCCCTCTTTGATGTGGGTTACCCCAAAGACGGCGCGATCAATAGTAGTGCCCGCCCCAATCTCTACATGATCATCAATTTGCACAATCCCCGTATGCTCGATCTTGACATGCTCGCCCTGCGCTGTGTGGGCGTAACCAAAGCCATCGCTCCCCACCACGCTATTAGCATGGATACGCACATAGTTACCTATTAAGGTGTTTTGGTAAATAGTAACATTGGGGTAAATTTTACAATGCGCGCCAATTTTCACCCCATCGCCTACCACGACATTAGCCATCAGCACACTCCCCTCTCCTATCTCCACCCCCTCCCCCAAAACCACCCCGGGCATCAAAACCACCCTCTCCCCTAATTTGGGAGGGTGGGGGTTAATGGGGCGGGTGAACATATCTAGCTTAAACGCGTCTGAAACGCGCGCAAAGGCTAAATGGGGGTTGGGCGTGATGAGGGCTAAAGAATTGGGGGGGATTTTGCTAGCATGCTCAGAGCGGATAAAGATCGCCCCGGCTTTGCTCTCCTTGAGTTTTTTCAAATAGGATTTTTGATCCACATAGCTTAAGTGGTTGGGGGTGGCACTCTCTAGGGGAGCGATCCCAGCCACCTCAAAATCCTTAAAATTAGGGGGGAGGGGGATGTCTAGGGAGTAGTGTGCTAATAACGCGCTTAAAGTCATGCAAACTCCTTTGTGCTAGAAATTTCTACCATTTTAGCCAAATTGTGCGGGTCTAAACTCGCCTTGCCTACCAGCACCCCATCGACATGTTCTAGGGCTAAAATCTCTTCTGTATTCTCCACCTGCACACTCCCCCCATAGACCATTAGGGGGTTGGCTTTGAGCTTTTGGCGCAAGGATTCTAGGGTTTGATCGATCTCTTGGGGTTGCGCGCTCACGCCCGTGCCAATCGCCCAAATAGGCTCGTAGGCGATGAGGAGTTTAGGGTATTGCAAATCAATGCCCCGTAATTGCCCTGCCAAATGTGTTAAGAGCGCGTCTTGACCCTCTTGGCGTTTTGCTAAACTCTCCCCGATACAAAAGACGATCTGAAAACCATGCCGGGCAAAGAATTCAAACTTTTGCGCACAGAGCGCATCGCTTTCCTTTAAGAGCAAACGCCTCTCGCTATGCCCGATCAACACGCTTTTAACCCCCCTCTTCTCTAGGGCGCATAAGGTAACCTCCCCACTAAAAGCCCCCTCTAGTGCGGGGTAGGCATCTTGGGCTCCTAGGGAAAAACGCGTGTAGGTGTTATTGAGCATACCCAATTCTAATAAGGGGGGGAACACACCCACATAAGGGGCACTGGCGCAAGGGAGCGCGCCCTCCAATGTTTCTAAATAAGGGAGTAGGTCTAAGGCGTAAGACTTTAGGTTAGCTAAGACATATTTCATGCGCGCTCCGCGATCGTAAACTCCAAGAATCTTAGCAAAAGATGGCAAAAGATAACCCAAAAAGTTCTATAATTTCGCTATCATTTTAAAAATTTGAGAAGGGAGTGGCATGCAGAACGAGGAAATCATAGAGGGCTACTACGGGGTTACCACAGAGCGCAAGAAAAGCGGGGTTTACGCCAAGTTAGATTTTTGGCAGAGCGCGACCGGGCTCATTTTAGCTCTATTTATGATTGCGCACATGTTTTTGGTAAGCAGTATTTTAATTAGCGATCGCGCCATGTATGCGGTAACAAAATTCTTTGAGGGGAGCTTGTTTATCAAAGCGGGCGAGCCGGCTATTGTAAGCGCGGTGGCCGCGGGGGTGATTGTGATCTTGGTCGCGCATGCCTTTTTGGCATTGCGCAAGTTCCCTATCAACTACCGCCAATACAAGATTTTTAAAACCCATAAACACCTCATGCAGCATGGCGATACCACGCTGTGGTTTGTGCAAGTGGGCACGGGTTTTGCGATGTTCTTTTTAGCCAGCGTGCATTTATTTGTCATGCTCACTGCCCCCCATAGCATTGGTCCCCATGGCTCATCTTATCGCTTTGTCAGCCAGCATTTTTGGTTGCTCTACATTTTCTTGCTCTTTGCGGTGGAATTGCATGGCTCTATTGGGTTGTATCGCTTGGCGATCAAATGGGGCTGGTTTAAAAATCTAGGCATTGAGGGCTTGAGAAAAGCCAAATGGAGCATGAGCGCGTTTTTCATTGTGCTAGGTTTGCTCACTTATGGAGCCTACATCAAAAAGGGGATCACCCAAAGAAGTCAGGGCATTAGCACGATGCAACAAGCGATCCAGCTAGACGAACAACTGCATAAGGAAGGAAAAGAATGAATATCATCTATTGCGATGCGTTGGTGGTGGGTGGCGGTTTGGCAGGCTTGCGTGCGAGTATCGCGTGCAAACAAAAGGGCTTGCACACCATTGTGCTAAGTCTTGTGCCTGTGAGGCGTTCCCACTCAGCTGCCGCACAAGGGGGCATGCAGGCAAGTTTGGGCAATGCCAAGATGAGCGAGGGGGACAATGAGGACTTGCATTTTTTAGACACGGTGAAGGGGAGCGACTGGGGTTGTGATCAGCATGTTGCGCGCATGTTTGTTACCACCGCGCCCAAAGCCATTAGGGAGTTGGCTAGCTGGGGCGTGCCCTGGACACGCATTAAAAAGGGGGATCGCAAGGCTGTGATCAATGGCGAGCATGTTACTATCACGGAAAGAGAGGATCGCCATGGCTATATCCAAAGCCGCGACTTTGGGGGCACGAAGAAGTGGCGCACCTGCTTTACCGCCGATGCCACCGGGCATACCATGCTCTATGCCGTGGCTAATGAAGCTTTGCACCATGGCGTGGATATTTGCGATCGTAAAGAGGTTTTGACCTTAATCCACCATGAAGGCGTGTGCTATGGGGCAGTGGTGCGCGATCTCATCACCGGGGAGTTGAGTGCCTATGTCTCTAAGGGCACGCTTTTAGCTACCGGAGGCTATGGGCGGGTCTATAAACACACCACCAATGCGGTGATCTGTGATGGAGCCGGGATTGCCAGCGCGCTAGAAACCGGGGTAGCCAAGCTAGGTAACATGGAAGCGGTGCAATTCCACCCTACCGCTTTGGTGCCTAGTGGGATCTTGATGACTGAAGGGTGCAGAGGCGATGGGGGGATTTTGCGCGATAAATTTGGGCGCAGATTCATGCCCGCTTATGAGCCTGAAAAGAAAGAATTAGCCAGCCGTGATGTGGTGAGTCGGCGTATTTTAGAGCACATTAAAAAGGGCTATGGCGCGCCCTCCCCTTATGGCGATCATGTGTGGTTGGACATTGCCATTTTGGGTCGAGAGCATGTAGAAAAAAACCTACGCGATGTGCATGACATCGCTAAGACCTTTGCGGGCATTGATGCAGCAGATGATAGCGTGGAGAGCGAGGAAAACATGAAAGACATGCCCAAAGATGAGGAGCAATTTGGGCAGGGCGCGCCCAAACAAAGAGGTTGGGTGCCAATTAAGCCCATGCAACACTACTCTATGGGGGGACTACGCACCAATTACAAGGGAGAGAGTCATCTTAAAGGACTCTTTTGTGCAGGTGAGGCAGCCTGTTGGGATTTGCATGGCTTTAACCGCCTAGGGGGTAATTCTGTGAGCGAGGCGGTGGTGGCTGGGATGATTATTGGGGATTACTTTGCCCAGCATTGCGCTCAGGCGAGTATTGAGATCAACACCCAAATCGCCCAAAATTTCATCCAGCGCACCCAAGATCACCTGCAAGGTCTCTTGCATAACGAGGGCAAGGAAGATGTCTATGTGATCAGAGAGCGCATGCGCGAAATTATGGATGAAAAAGTGGGGGTCTTTAGAGAGGGGGCGATCTTAGAGGAGGCTGTGCATGAGCTAGAAGAGCTTTACAAACGCGCCCAGCATATCCATGTCAAAAATAAGAAAACCCATAACAACCCCGAGCTAGAGGACGCTTATCGCACCCAAAAAATGCTCAAACTTGCCTTATGTATTGCTAAGGGCGCGCTAGATCGCACTGAAAGTCGCGGGGCGCACACCCGTATCGATCACCCCAAAAGAGATGATGCTAATTGGCTCAAGCGCACTCTAGCCTCTTGGGAAGACCCTGCTCAAACTTTGCCCACCTTGAGCTATGAGGATTTAGACATCATGACCATGGAAATTAGCCCCGACTTTAGGGGCTATGGGGCTAAGGGCAATTTCATCCCCCACCCTCTTAAAGAGGAGAGAGACGCTCAGATTGCCAAAATTACAGAAGAGATCAAGGCGCGCGGAGGGGATCGTTACGCTCTGCAAGAAGCCTTGATGCCCTTTGATTTGCAACCCCAGTATAAAGCCCGCAACATCAGACTAGGAGAAAATTCATGAGTCGCACCATCACCATCAAAGCCCTCAAATTTGACCCCCAAAGCGCGGTGTCTAAGCCCCATTTTAAGGAGTATCAGTTAGAGGAAATCCCCTCCATGACTCTTTTTATCGCCTTGGGCATTATTCGCGAAACCTTGGATCCGGATTTGAGTTTTGATTTTGTATGCCGGGCGGGGATTTGTGGGAGTTGTGCGATGATGGTCAATGGTCGTCCGCGTTTGGCGTGTAAAACCTTGACTTCTAGCTTTAGCGAGGGGGTGATTACGCTAATGCCCATGCCCTCTTTCCCCTTGATTAAGGATTTGAGCGTGAATACGGGCGAGTGGTTTTTTAGCATGACTAAACGCGTGCAAAGTTGGGCGCACCACCGCAAAGAGGTGGATATTACCCAACCAGAAGAGCGCATTGACCCAGATGAAGCCCAAGCGGTGTTTGAGCTGGATCGTTGCATTGAGTGCGGGTGTTGCATTGCTGCGTGTGGCACGAAACTTATGCGTGAAAACTTCTTAGGGGCTGCTGGGTTAAACCGCGCGATGCGCTTTCTCATTGATTCGCATGATGAGCGCAGTGATGAGGATTTTTACGAATTAGTGGGCGATGACGATGGGATTTTTGGGTGCATGAGCTTGATTGGTTGCCATGACACCTGCCCTAAGCAAATCCCCTTGCAAGAGAGTTTAGCCAATTTGCGCAACCGCATGGTGAAGGTGGGTAGGGAACGCTAGGTTTTTCTAGCCTTGCGTCTTTGCTATTGGGCACTCTTGTGCCTTGTAGTGTTGGCTGGGTGCACCATTATCCGCCAACAAGGTCCCTATGCGCATTCCCAATTAGAACACTATGATCCCAAACAGACCCCTATTGCTAGGATTTATGCTACCCAGTTAGCCCAAAAGCCCACCCAGAGTTTGGGTTTTCTCCTCCAAGAGGGCGATCAAGCCTTGTTGCAACGCATCGCCTTGATCCGCATGGCTACCCACAATATTGACATCCAAACCTATCTTTACAAGAACGACATCTCTGCGCGCGCGATGATGTTTGAACTCTACAGGGCGGCTAATCGGGGGGTGAAAGTGCGCTTGTTAATTGATGACAATGGCTTAGATTCGGACATGTCAGACATTATCATGTTAGACACCCATCCTAATATTGATGTGAAAATCTTCAACCCCTACCGCATGCGCAACAAAGGTTTACGCATTCTTGAGATGTTAGCCGATTACGATCGCATCAAAAAGCGCATGCACAATAAACTCTTCATCGTGGACAATATCGCTTTAGTGATCGGGGGGCGCAATATCGCCGATGTCTACTTTGACAACGATTTAGAAGAAAATTTCTTGGACATTGACGCGCTGTTTTTAGGTCCAGTGAGTCTGCAAGCCAAACAAAGCTTTTTGCAATACTGGAACTTCCCTAGCGCGATCCCAGCGCACTTATTACCCAGTCATTCCAAACTCAAAAAATACGCCAAAACCTACCAAAGCCGCCTCTCCAAGATTCTCTACCCCCCCAACCAGCACACCCACTATGAAGAGCATGTTTTAGAATTCATGCGCGCCTTTATCCATAAAAAACAAATTGCCTACCAGGGGCAAACCTCCTTTATCGCCGATAGCCCCTATAAAATTTATACCCCCAAGCCCAAATCGCCTATTAAAAAAGCCCTCAAAGCCATTTTAGCGCACACCACTAATTCGCTCTACATCGCCTCCTCCTATCTCGTGCCCGGGCGCGCGCTGTTGAAACGCTTTATCCAAAAACTCAATGCGGGCTTAGAACTCAATATCCTCACCAACTCTCTAGCTTCTACCGATGCGATTGTAGTCTATGGGGCATGGGAGCGATACGCTAAAAAGCTTGTGGAAGCGGGGGCGAATGTCTATGAAACTAAAAGCGATCTCTCTAAATACGCGCGCTACACGCGTAGGGGGCTTAAACTCCAGATCAAGGGACGGCTTAAAAACTCTTTGCATAGCAAAACCTTGATCTTTGATGGGCACAAAACTTGGATTGGGAGTTTCAACTTGGACGCGCGTTCGGCGGGCATCAACACCGAATCGGTAGTGATCTTTGAAAATAAGAAATTCGCGCTTTACTTGCAGGGGTTGATGCAAGAGCAGATGCAAGAGAGTTGGCATTTGCTTGTGCTCAAACACGCTCTGCGCCACAAACTGGTGTGGGAGGGGGTGGAAAACGGGCATGTGATTCTCTATGACAAACCCCCCAACACCTCCGCTTTGTTGCGCTTTATCAAGGATTGGTCTAGGATATTGCCCGAGAGTGAGTTGTGAGTTTGGCTTGCAGGCTATCCTAGCGCCTAATCATAGAAAGTTTTTACCCTACATCTGCTAAAATGCGCCCTAAAATCGTTAGGAAGACCATGTTAACCCTAGAGCAAGCTTTAAAGCTATCCCCCCAAGCCTTAGAAGAGTTTAAACTCGAGCTAGCCCAACGCGTGCAAGAAAAACCCGAACTCAATGCCTATGTCCGCTTACCCCAATCTAGTAACGCAGGTGTGCCCATCCTCATCAAGGACAATATCAATGTGCAAGGCTGGGAGATCACATGTGCTAGCAAGATTTTAAAGGGTTATATCGCTCCCTATAATGCCAGCGTTATCGATCGTTTGCACCAGCATGGCATGTGCGCCTTTGGGTTAGCCAATATGGACGAGTTTGCTATGGGGAGCACTAGCGAGTCAAGTTGTTATGGTCCGGTAAAAAACCCTAGAGACACTGAGCGCGTGCCCGGGGGCAGTTCGGGGGGCTGTGCGAGCGCGGTCGCTGGGGGGGTAGCCATTGCCGCTTTGGGAAGTGATACGGGGGGTTCGATTCGCCAGCCAGCCAGCTATTGTGGCTGTGTGGGGCTCAAGCCCACCTATGGGCGGGTGAGTCGCTATGGCTTGGTGGCTTATAGTTCTAGCTTGGATCAAATCGGTCCTATTACCCAAAATGTGCGCGATTGCGCGCTTTTATTGGATGCCATCAGCGGGCACGATCCCAAAGATTCCACCAGTGTAGCCCTAGAACCTAGCCAAACTTTTAAACACCTCAATGTTAAGCGGGCTTTGCGCGTGGGGGTGCTAGAAGAGTCTTTAAAGGACGCAAGTGCTGAGGTGCAAAAGGCTTATGCTGATAGCCTACACAGCTTGGAGAAAATGGGGCACACTCTAGTGTCCCAGCGCATGGGCGATCACAAGCACCACATCGCCGCTTATTATATTTTGAGCACGGCGGAGGCAAGTTCTAATCTAGCGCGTTTTGATGGGGTGCGTTATGGGAATCGCTTAGAGGGCAAAGACCTCAAAGAGCTTTACATAAAAACGCGCTCACAAGGCTTTGGCTCTGAGGTTAAAAGGCGCATTATGCTAGGAAATTTTGTTTTGAGCAGTGGTTACTATGAGGCTTACTATCTCAAGGCGCAAAAGGCGCGTGCGCATATTGTCCATGAATATAAAAAGCTCTTTGAAGACGCAGATGTGATCTTTGCCCCTGTTGCCCCCTCAATCGCCCCCAAATTCAACGCACACGCCAGCCCCCTAGAGATGTATTTGAGCGACATTTACACCGTGGGGGTGAATCTAGCTGGCTTGCCTGCGATCTCTATCCCTGTTGCCTACCATGGCAAACTCCCCATTGGGATGCAATTTATCGCCCCAGCCTTTGAAGAGCAACGGATTTTAGATGTAGCCTATGGCTTAGAAGAAGTCTTAGAGTTAAGGGGAATACCATGCGACTCTTAGGGAAGGCTTTAACTTTTGAAGATGTGTTGTTAGTGCCCGCTTATTCGGAGGTGTTACCCAAAGATGTCAGCGTGGTTTCCAAACTGAGCACGCGCATCCATTTGAATATCCCCTTTGTGAGCGCGGCGATGGATACGGTAACGGAGTTTGACACCGCCATCGCGATGGCGCGCTTGGGAGGCATAGGAATCATCCACAAAAATATGGATATTGAGGCGCAAGTGCAACAAGTCCTTAAAGTGAAGAAGAGTGAAAGCGGGGTGATTCACGACCCCATTTATATCCACGCAGAGGCTTCGCTGGGGGAGGCTAAGGCGATTGCAGACAATTACAAGATTTCTGGCGTGCCCGTGATCGATGCCCAAGGGATTCTCATTGGGATTTTAACCAATAGAGATATGCGCTTTGAAACTAATTGGAATAAAAAAGTGGGCGCGTTGATGACTAAAGCCCCCTTGATCACTGCCCCCGTGGGGGTGAGTTTAGATCAAGCCCAAGCTATCATGCACGATCACAAGATCGAAAAACTCCCTTTGGTAGATGAGCGCAATGTGCTCAAAGGACTTATCACCATTAAAGACATCCAAAAGCGCATTGAGTATCCCCATGCCAATAAGGACGCTGTCGGGCGTTTGCGCGTGGGGGCAGCCATTGGGGCTAACCACTTGGATCGCGCCCGCGCTTTGGTTAAGGCTGGGGTAGATGTGTTGGTGCTAGATAGCGCGCACGGGCATTCGCGCAATATTTTAAACACCCTAGAGGCGATTAAAAAGGAGTTGGACATAGATGTAGTGGTAGGCAATGTGGTAACTGCCCAAGCCACTAAAGACCTCATTAACGCAGGTGCAGATGGAGTCAAGGTGGGCATTGGTCCGGGGAGCATCTGCACGACCCGTATTGTAGCCGGGGTGGGTATGCCCCAAATTAGCGCGATTGACACCTGTTACCAAGAGGCTAAAAAACACCACATCCCTGTGATCGCCGATGGGGGGATCAAGTATTCTGGAGATGTGGCGAAGGCGTTGGCAGTGGGCGCGTCCTGTGTGATGATAGGCAGCTTGATTGCTGGCACTTTAGAATCCCCGGGGGACACCCTCATCTATCAAGGGCGGCAGTATAAGAGTTATAGAGGCATGGGCAGCATTGGGGCGATGAGTAGGGGGAGCTCGGATCGCTATTTTCAAGAGGGGCTAGCCTCAGAAAAACTCGTGCCAGAAGGCATTGAGGGGCGCGTGCCTTACCGGGGCAAGATCGCGGACATTCTCTACCAGCTTGTGGGGGGCTTGCGCGCCTCTATGGGCTATTTGGGCGCGCCAGACATCCCCACGCTTACCCAAAATGCCCAATTTGTGCAGATCACCCCGGCAGGTTTAAGAGAATCCCATGTGCACGATGTGGACATCACCAAAGAAGCCCCCAACTACCACACTTAAAGGAAAACTATGCGCTTAATTATCAATGGGGAATCGAAGCATTTTGAAGAAACCCTAAGTGTTCAGTCTCTCATAAAAGAGTTGGGCATTGATTCGCAGGTGTGTGCCATTGCGCGCAATAGCGTAGTGGTCAAAAAAGAGGACTGGGCGCATACCCAGCTCCAAGACAACGATCGCCTAGAGTGCTTGCAATTTATGGGGGGAGGGTGAGTGCCTCTTTCCCCTCTTTATCTAGCGATGCGCTCTTCATCGCAGACGCGCACCACAAGCCAGACAGCCCCGCTTTTGCCCTGCTTGTAGATCAACTCCTAAAAACGCCTCCCAAGCAGGTGTTTTTAATGGGGGATATTTTCCACATCTTGGTGGGGCAAGTAACAAGCACACTCAAACCCCACCGCGCCATGTTAGATAAAATCCACGCCCTAAGCCAGATCACCCAAGTTTTCTACTTTGAGGGCAATCACGATCTAGCTTTAAGCGCGCTAAAAGCCCTCCAGCGCACTGAGATTTACCCTAGATCGCGCCAACCTGCCTTTTTTCGCTACAAGGAGCGTCTTTTTTCTCTAGCGCATGGCGATCTCTTTGTGGGGCGGGGCTATGAAATTTACATCCGCTTGTTAAAGCGCTCTTGCGCATTACTAGGGTATTTGGATAAAGTCTTGGCGCGCGCCTATCCTTACATCCAAAAGCCCCTTGATGCCAAATGCATCAAAACCCTTGATTTAGATATGCCCTCTCTAGCCAGCTTTGCTAAAGCACGCCTAGCCCTCCACGCCCTCCACGCCCAAAGCAAGGGGATAGAACGCTTAGGGGGGGTGATCGAGGGGCATTTCCATGTGGGGAAGTGCTACTACCATACCCAAAGCGCGCAAGTTTACTATGGTTTACCCTGTTTTTATCATACCCAAAGCGCGCCCACCCTACAAACATGCATGCCTAAAATCTAGCAAAATTAGGGTAGAATTAAAGTAAGATCAAAGTAGGGAATGGCGTGACGGAGCAAAGTTTGGATACGGCTTTAAACTTGGGAGAGATCGAGTTGGTGGATTTTCGTATCTTTGGACTGCAGGGGGATCAGCCCTATGAGGGCATCTATGGGATCAATGTCTCTAAGGTGCAAGAGATCATCATGATGCCTGAAATTTTTGAGTTCCCCACGCATTTAGATTATGTGGTGGGGGTGTTTGATTTGCGATCCATTGTGATGCCCCTTATCGATCTCTCTGTGTGGCTAGGGATTGTAGAGGACAGCGCGCGCATTGAGGAAAAAGTGGTGGTGATCACCGAGTTTAGCAATGTTAAAATGGGTTTCATTGTGCATGAAGCCAAGCGCATTCGGCGCATTAGCTGGAGCGATGTCAGACCTGCCATCTTTAGCGCGCACAGCAACGCGGGCAAGGATCGCATTACCGGGACCACGCAGATCGAGGGGGATAAAACCCTTTTGATCTTGGATTTAGAGAGCATTTTAAACGATTTTGAATTGCATGTAGAGCACCCCCAAAGAGACACTCTGCACGCCCAGCATGAAAAGAAATTCAAAGGCACGGTGCTCTTCTTAGATGATAGCAAAGCCGCGCGCAAGATCATCAAAAACACCTTATTGCAACTAGGTTTTGATGTGGTGGAGGCTGTGGATGGGGTGGATGGCTTGGCAAAGCTAGAACAGCTCTACGCCCAGCATGGGGAGAATTTAAACCGCGTGCTCAAGCTCATCGTCTCCGATGTGGAAATGCCTAAAATGGATGGGTATAACTTCTTTTCTAAAATCCAAGAGGACATGCGTTTTGCTGACATTCCGGTTTTGTTCAACTCCTCCATTTGTGATGACTACAGCGCGCAAAAGGCGTTGGATTTGGGCGTAAAGGGCTATTTAGTGAAGTTCAACGCGAATCGTTTTGCTGAGGAAGTGGCTAAAATTCTAGGATAAGCTAAATCCTGTATAATGAAAATTAAACTTAAGCAAAGGGGCTAACATGGATGATATGCGCGAGATCATGGAAGACTTCTTAGTGGAAGCCTTTGAGATGAACGAACAGCTAGATCAGGATTTGGTGGAGTTAGAGCACACGCCCCAAGACTTGGATTTACTCAACCGCATTTTCAGGGTGGCGCACACGATTAAGGGCTCTAGTTCTTTTCTCAATTTGGACACGCTCACCCATTTGACTCATAACATGGAAGATGTGCTCAACCGCGCGCGCAAGAATGAGTTGCAAATCACCCCCGATGTGATGGATGTTGTTTTGCGCTCTGTGGATATGATGAAAACTCTACTCAATACCATTCGCGACACCGGCTCTGATGAAAACGCCGGCATAGACATTTCAGGCATTGTCAAGGAATTACAAGCCATCGCCCAAAGTAGTCCAGAAAGCGCTGAGAGCGCTGAGAGCGCGCCCCCTCCTTCCCCCCAAGAACCCCCAAAAGAGGCTACCCCACCCCCCGCACAACAGCCAGCCACAGGACCAGATAACCCTTTGGCTAGCGAGCCAGAGATAGATTACACCAACATGAGTCCCCAAGAGATCGAAGATGAGATCGAACGCCTGTTGAAAATC
>NZ_QXQQ01000014.1 GCF_003660285.1 Helicobacter labacensis
CCCCCCCCCACCTCCTAGCACCCCTCCAACCCCACAATCCCCCCAACCTGCACAACCCCACACCCCTAGCACCATCTACTATGTGGTGGTAGATGTGCTCAATGTACGCGCCCTGCCTAGCACCCAATCTAGAGTTACAGCTAGATTCTTGCGTGGCGCAGAAGTGCATGTGCTAGAGATCAAAAATGGGTGGGGGCGCACTAAAAAGGGTTGGGTGTATTTGAAATTGGTGAGCCCTACGCGTGAAGAGTAAAAATTTTGGGGTCTTTGGCAACCCTATTGCCCATTCTAAATCCCCTCTTTTGCACAATAAAGCTTTTGGGGATTTTGCCCGCGTGCTAGGTTTCCAAGGACGCTATGAACCCTTTTTACTCCAAGAGGGCGCGCGCTTGAAAGAAGAGTTCTTAAGACGGGGTTTGAGTGGGGCTAATATCACCGCCCCTTTTAAGCAGATCGCCTATAGCTTGAGCGATAGGGTTTGTGGTATAGCCAAAGAGATCGAGGTGATCAACACTTGGGTGCTAGAAGAGGGGGATTTAGTGGGCTATAATACGGACATAGAGGGGTTTTATGCGCCCCTGTCCATGTTGACAATCCCCATTAAGAGTGCTTTGGTGGTAGGAGCAGGGGGGAGTAGCCGCGCCGTGGTTGCCAGTTTATGCGCGCATGGGGTGCGCGTGAGTGTTGTCAACCGTAGCGCACAGAAATTAAAACCGTTTCAAACGCAGGGGTTAGCCTGTTTTCTCAGCGCGCAGTTAAACCCCACACCCTATGATTTGGTGGTGAACACCACAAGCGCAGGGATGGATGGGGTGGGTTTGCCCTTAGAGAGCGCATGCCTTAGTGCATTGTTAAGCCAAACTAAAATCGCCTACGATCTCATCTACAGCGTGAAAACTCCCTTTTTACAAAAGGCGCAAGACTTGGGCGTGTGCACCTTAGATGGAAAGGCGATGCTCATCGCCCAAGCGGCTTTGAGTTTTGGCTACTTTTGTGCGGGGCGTGTGCCCTACGCCCAAGTGTTAGCAAGCATGCAGAGTGTGGTATTTTAGGCGCGATGTACCAACAAGAATTATCCAGCTATCTAGAACGCGCCACCCCAAGGGTGGCTTTACTCTATGGGGAATATGTCTTTTACATTGAACATTACGCGCAAAAAATTTTGGATCGCTACCCGCAGGCGCAAGTGCAACGCTTCTACTTTAACGATTACGACTTCAAGGTGATCTTAGAAATATTGAGTCAAGACTCTCTATTTGGGGAGGGGGTGGTGGTGTATTTGAAATTGGATAAGGCTTTGGGGGCAAAAGAAAGCCGTGCTTTAATGCAAACACTAGCACGCCATCCCAAAAACGCGCTACTTATTGGCTTGTATCCTCATAAAAAGCATAGTTATATCCAAGAGTGCAAGCAATTTGCCGCGCAACTCACCCATCCCAAAATCCAAGAGCAAATCGTAGCGGTGCGCTTTTTTACCCCCACTCCCACCCAATTACTCGCCCTCTTGCAAGAGAGGGCACAAGCGCGGGGCTTACAAATAGAAACACCTGCCTTACATTTATTGTTGGAGTGGCATAACCACGATGTGGGTATCATCGATCAAGAATTAGAAAAATTGTCCTTACTGGGGGGTTTGGTAGGGCTAGCAGAAGTGAAAGAGAGTTTAGAGAACATGGGGGCTGTGGGGGTGGAGGCGTTGTTAGACGCGTTGTTTAAGAGTAGAGCGCAGAGCTTACAGGTCTTTGCACGCCTGCAAGCAGAGGGGAACGATGGAGTGGAATTAGTGCGCGCGCTCACGCGCCATTTTTACCAGCTCTTTTTATTTGCTAGCTATCTTAGGGTGCATGGCAAAATCCAGCCCAAAGAGATTTTAGGTTTTAATCCGCCCCAAGCTGTGATCTTGCAACTCAGTAGACGCGCCGGACAAATCCAAAACATGCGCGCGCTATTTGAGTGGCTTAGAGATTGGCATGTAGAATGCATGCGGGGCAACACGCAGGCAAGTTGGCATTTTTTAATCAAAGTGCAAGATTGCATAGGCTAGAATGCGGGGCTTAAGACCTTGCTCTTTTGTGCTACAAAAGGGCGCAACCCAAAAGGAGATGTTTTGAAGCATTATGAAACAATGTTTATCCTCAAATCCAC
Organism: Helicobacter labacensis; assembly: GCF_003660285.1. Lineage (GTDB taxonomy): Bacteria > Campylobacterota > Campylobacteria > Campylobacterales > Helicobacteraceae > Helicobacter > Helicobacter labacensis. The sequence continues at coordinate 2,146 of NZ_QXQQ01000014.1, forward strand.
GATGGTTGAAGAGGAGATCAAGAGCAAGCTAGCCTTTTACCAAGAGGCGATCAGCAAGCAGGGGGGGGTGATAGAAGCCACCTTAGACATGGGTCAGAGGCAATTAGCTTACGAAATCAAAAAGCAAAAACGGGGTTATTACTTTGTGATTTACTTCAAAGCGCAGGCTGAGGTGGTGTTGGAGTTGGAGAGATTGTATCGCATCAATGAAGATGTCTTGCGCTTTATCATTCTCAAATATGAGAGCAAGAAAGAGCAAAAGGCTTGGCAGACACTCATCGATCGAGCCTTGAAAAAACCCGGGGCAGAGGCTAAGCAACCCCGCCTCAAAGAACACCAGGAACTCCCTGCCACACCCCAAGAACCCCGAGAGGGCGATGTTTAATAAGATCACCTTGGTGGGGCACTTTACCCGTGATGTGGAGTTGCGCCACTTAGCTAGCGGGAGTGTGGTTGGGAAGGGGGGGATTGCCACCAACCATGTTTATAAACGCCAAGATGGCACAAAGGGAGAGGATACCTGCTTTATAGATGTGGAATTTTGGGGGCGCACAGCTGAGATTGCTAGCCAATATCTGCACAAGGGTTCTAAGGTGTTGGTGGAGGGGCGTTTGAGATTTGAGAGTTGGAACGATCAGTATGGCAACAAGAGGAGTAAGCACAGCGTGGTGGTTGAGAATTTAGTGATGCTAGATTCCAAGCGCGACAATGCCGGAGGCGCGTTCGAACAAGCCACGCCCTATAAGTCAAAAAGTTTGAGCAACCCGGTAAAAGAGCCCGAAAAGGTCCCAGAGATTGATGTCAATGATGACATGCCATTTTAACCAGAAAGGAAGTCATGGAAAAAAAACGCTATTCTAAACGCTATTGCAAATACACCGAGGCTAAGGTGGAGTTCATAGACTACAAGGATTTAGAACTTCTGCGCTATTCCCTTTCAGAACGCTACAAAATCATGCCTAGGCGTTTGACGGGCAATAGCAAGAAGTGGCAGGAACGCGTGGAGGTGGCTATCAAGCGCGCGCGCCACATGGCCTTGATCCCCTATGTGGTGGATCGCAAAAAGGTCGTGGAAAACCCCTTTAGGGTTTAACGATGGGTTACTTTCGTGCAATAGCATGGACGAGATTTTACAAAGGAGTTGAGAATGGTTTCTAAGAAGTTTGCGTGGGCTCTAATGGCAGGCAGTGTAGTGGTGGCTTTAGCTATTGTGGGGTGCGGTGAGCCCAAGTCTGGGGTGAGCAAGGAAAACAAGGAGTACCGCGCCCAAACCAAAGACGCGCCCAAGTGGGTGAATGGGGATCTCAATAAGATTAAGGTTGGCAATAAAGAGTATTCATCGGTATTTTTGGGTAGGGGTGAGGATGATATTGTGGAGGGCGATGTGGGCTATGCCACCGATCAGGCCGCGGCAGCTGCTAGGGCGAATCTAGCCACCAATCTTAAAAGCGAGTTGATTAAAGATGTGCAAAGCCAAGCCAATCGAAATGGCAAGTCTTTGGATAAGAACAGTAGCGTCAGTGTCAACGAAAAGGTGGATCGTGTGTTGGTCGCTAGTAAGCCCTTAGCTAGATGGGTGGGCAAGGACAAGGTTTGGGTGCTTGTGGGGCTAGATCAGGGCATCGTCTCTAAGATTCGATCTGAGCTAGGTTTGCAGTAACCCATGTTGAAGATGGGGGTTTTTGGGGTTTTGAGTGTTTTGCTATTCTCCTGCGCGCAGGGCGCGCCCAAGTGGGTGAGTCAGTGCGCCAAGCCAGCTACATTACAGGAGAATAAAGTGGTGGCTTGTGGCGTAGCCACTATTTTGGAAGGCGATGTAGACAACGCTTTGAGTGTGGCAGGCGCAAGAGCCCGTGCCAAGCTAGCAGATTTCCTCTCTGGGGATCAAAACCGCCAACAAGTCCATGTGGAGCTTAGGGCGACAAAAATCCAAGCCGAGTGGATCAGCCAAGATAGGGCTTACGCCTTGGTAGATGTGCATGCCAGTAACGCCAAGACCCTCCCTCCCGTCTCTAAAGACACCCCCGCCACACAGGACAATACCAAAAAACCGCAGGAAAAGTTATGACATCTAAGATTGCTTTTAATAAACGCCTTTGGACCTCATGCGTGCTTGGGGTCTTAGTGCTTGCAGGCTGTGGGCAAAATGTGAGTTACATCTCCAAACAAGATCAAGAATCTAAAAAATACGCCACTGCCGGTCTAGATTACCAAGACATTGAAGACGCAGCCAAGACCGCCGTAACTTCTATGCTGGCTAGTCCCGATGTGCAACATTTGGCTAGCCCTAAAGTCATTGCCGTTTCCGATGTGATCAACGACACCATGCAGCATTTTGACACCGAACAACTCACCCAATTGGTGTTGCAAACCCTGAAAGACCAAGTGCATAATAAATTCTATGTTACTAGAGCGATCGCAGGGAGTGGAGGGAGTGAGGACAAGATGATTAGCAAGGTGCGTCAATTGCGCAATAATGAGGAATTCAACCAAGAAACCACCCAAGAAAAAGGCACTTTGCGCGCTCCCGATCTCTCTTTGAGTGGCAAGGTAATCCAAAGAAACGCGCGGGTGAGTTCGAGCAAACAACGCATTGATTACATCTTTATTCTGTCTTTAACCAGCATTAAAAACGGGCTAGAGGTGTGGAGTCGCGAGTTCCCCATCTCTAAATTGGGTAGCAATAAGTCCGTGTCTTGGTAGGGGCTAAATTGCGTGGACGCGAGAGCACTCAAGCGCGCTATCTCGAGGTGGCGATCTTGCAGCATGCCTACCAAGGGGATCGCCTAGCCACCTTGCGCCATGGCGCGCGCATGCTAGAGGAAGCCAAGCGTGCCTACCCTAGTTTAAATTTGGTGGTTTTGCCTGAATTGCACCCTTATGCGTATTTTTGCCAGCATGAAGATTCAAACTATTTTACCCTAGCCCAACACTACCCCCAAGACATGGAGTTTTATAGCCACTTGGCTAAGGAACATAGAGTGGTGTTGGTGAGTTCTCTGTTTGAAAAGCGTATGGAGGGAGTGTTTTCCAATAACGCGGTGGTGTTTGAAGCAGATGGCACGCTTGCTGGCGTGCAAAGGAAAATGCATATCCCCGATGATCCGCGCTTTTATGAGAAGTTTTACTTCACCCCCGGGGACGCTTTTGCGCCCATTGCAACCAGTGTGGGGAATTTGGGGGTGTTGGTGTGCTGGGATCAATGGTATCCTGAAGCTGCGCGCATCATGGCACTCAAACAAGCCGATGTGCTCATTTACCCTAGCGCGATTGGGTGGTTTAACGATTCAAGTGAGAGTTTGCAAGACAAGCTTTTGCAAAGAGAGGCATGGCGTGGGGTGCAACGCGGGCATAGCATCGCCAATGTAATGCCTGTGATCACCTCTAACCGCGTGGGATTAGAATTAGACCCCTCTGGACACACACATGGGTTAGTTTTCTTTGGCTCTAGCTTTATTTATGGGGCTTTTGGCAAGGAATTAGCCTTGGGAGGAGAAGAGGAGGAGATTATCCACGCGCGCCTAGATTTGGAGGAAAGTAGGGCAACACGCTTGGTGTGGCCCTTTTTTAGAGATCGGCGCATTGAAGCCTATGGCGATCTGCTAAAACGGGTGGCGCAATGACCTTATGGAGTAACCCGGCGGTGGTGTCCGTCATTGTGATGGTGGGTTTGAGTTTGGCGCGCCTGAATATTTTGCTTGCCATTATCGCGGCGAGTCTAGTAGCAGGTGTCATGGGGCATCTTGGCGTAGTGAAGACAACGCAGATCATGATCGAGGGCATGCATGGCAATTTAGAAACCGCCTTGAGTTATATTCTCTTGGGCGCGCTAGCTGTGATGATCTCAAGTGGGAATCTCATCAAGGTGCTCTTGCATAAGTTGGTGGGGGTGATGGACAAAAAGGCGACAACCCTGTGTTTTCTGATCGCCTTTGTGGCTTGTTTTTCACAAAATCTCATCCCCGTGCATATCGCCTTTATCCCCATTTTGATCCCCCCGCTTTTGCACTTGATGAATCGCCTGCAACTAGATAGACGCGCGGTGGCATGCGCGCTAACTTTTGGTTTGCAAGCCCCCTACATGACGATCCCTGCGGGCTTTGGCTTGATTTTTCTCAACCTACTGGTGGAAAATTTGAATCAAAATGGCGTGTCTACAACCCTCTCCCAGGTGGTTGGCGTGATGTCTGTGGCTGGACTGGCGATGTTGGTAGGCTTAATAGGGGCTGTTTTGGTGCTGTATAAAAAACCACGCCTTTACAAGGAGAGCTTGGAGATTCAAAGCGATCAAAACCTCCAGTTAGGCTGGCGCGATTACTTGACGCTCTTGGGCATTGTGTTAGCCTTTGTGGTGCAGTTGAGCACGGGGTCTTTGCCTTTAGGGGCATTTATAGGGCTTATGGTGATGTTGGCCGGGCGTGTGGTTAAGTGGAGGGAAATGGATAGCGTCATTGATGAGGGCGTGAAGATGATGGCCTTTGTGGCCTTTGTGATGTTGGTGGCGGCTGGTTTTGGAGAGGTGTTGCAAAAAACCCATGCCATCGCGGATTTAGTGAGCGCGACTTCCAGCTTGGTTTCTACCAAACTAGAGGGCGCGCTGTTGATGTTGGCTATCGGGCTTTTCATCACCATAGGCATTGGCACCTCCTTTGGCACAATCCCCATCATCGCCGCCTTTTATTGCCCCTTGTGTGTGGCTTTGGGCTTTAGCACCTCTGCGACCATTTTGCTAGTGGGGATAGCCGCTGCGCTAGGCGATGCGGGCTCACCTGCTTCTGATAGCACCATTGGACCCACTACCGGACTCAATGCGGATGGGCAACACAGCCATATCTATGACACCTGTTTACCCACCTTTTTGGTTTACAACATCCCCCTCATTGTCTTTGGCACGATTGGGGCACTCTTGCTTTAATTCAGGGGGCTTTAATCTTAAAAAATGTAGAATGGGCGTTTTGCGGAAGTGGCGAAATTGGTAGACGCACCAGACTTAGGATCTGACGCTGCAAAGCGTGGAGGTTCGATTCCTCTCTTCCGCACCACTCCCTTACTCACCAAAATACTTCACAGCCCCCTCAAAAATAGGCATGGCATAGTTCCCCTCCACATTTTTATACAGCTGTGCGCCCACCCGTTCGCTATGCCCCATTTTCCCAAAGACACGCCCACAGGGCGAGGTGATCCCCTCAATGCCACAGAGCGAACCATTGGGATTAAAAGCGGTGTCTAAACTCACTTGCCCTTTTAAATTGACATATTGCGTGGCAATTTGATCGCGCTGGGCGAGCTCTATAAGAGTTTGTTGTGGAGCAAAGAAACGCCCCTCACCATGCGAAATGGGCACAGCATAGATCGCCCCTTTTTGCGTGGCACTCAACCATGGTGAGGCATTAGAGATCACACGCACACGCACAATTTTACTTTGGTGGCGTAAAATGGCGTTAGGCAAAAGGGTAGGGTGATGAGGTTTAGAGGGAGTGATGCGCCCAAAGGGCAATAGCCCTAATTTGAGCAGGGCTTGAAACCCATTGCAAATCCCTCCAATAAGTCCATCTCGATTCTCTAAAAACGCATTCAATATCTCTTGCAGCTTCATATTAGAGAAAAAGGCTTTGATCAATTTAGCCGCCCCATCAGGTTCATCAGCCCCGGAGAATCCTCCCGGTAAGAATAAAATCTGGGTGTTTTGTAGGGCTTTTTGCATCTGGGTGATGGCTTGTGCGCTATGCTGAGGGGTGAGATCGTTGATGATCAAGGTCTGCACCAATGCCCCTGCTCTCTCAAAAGCCCTTTGGGTGTCCTCTTCGCAGTTGGTGCCCGGAAAAATAGGGATGAGCACGCGGGGCTTGGCGATTTTAGCGCGCGCTGAAGGGGGGTTTAGAGGGCGCATGGCTTGGGGCAAAGTGCAGGGGGGAGGGCTTGGGGCGTGGGTGGGGTAGATAGAATCTAGAGGCTCTCTTTGCAGATCGCCAAGAGGAAGGCTATCTTTACCCAATTTGATATGCCCTTGTGTGCTGGTGCGTCCCAACTTAAGCCCCCTCTCTAGCTCCTGCACGCTCTCTAGCACAAAGCCTCCATAACCGGGCACAAAGAGGGTATCTAAATTCAGATTATCTTCTAGCTCTACCCCAATGCGATTGCCTAAACTCATGTGGATTAGTGCCTGAGCCACTCCCCTAGCCCCCAGCGCATAGGCAGAGATCACGCGTTTTTGGATAATATGGGCGTGCAAGCTTTCAAACAACGCCTCTAGCTGAGTGGGTAGCCCGTGCGCGTCTAAGGGGGCTTGTAGCAAGTAGACAAAATGCCCGGGGGCTTTGAACTCTGGGCTAATTAAATGGGTGCTCTCTTGGGCACAAAAGGCAAAGCTCACAAAGGTGGGGGGCACGCTCAAGTCCTCAAAACTCCCACTCATCGAATCCTTACCCCCAATACAAGCGATTTGCAGGCGTTGCTGGGCTAAGAGTGCGCCTAGCAACACCCCAACAGGTTTGCCCCATTTATGCGCGTCTGTACCCAAAGACTCAAAATACTCTTGAAAACTCAGGTAAATATCATGGCATTGTGCTCCGCATGCCACCAGTTTACACACACTCTCAATTACAGCCATATACCCCCCTTTGATGGGGTCTTGATCGCATGTGTAGGGGTCAAATCCAAAAGCCACTAGGGAACAAGTAGAGGTATCCTCAAAGGGAATTTTATGCGCCATTGCTTGGATGGGGGTGGCTTGGTAAACCCCTCCTAAAGGCATGAAAATGCTATTGCCCCCGATGGTGGAGTCAAATTGTTCTATTAAGCCCCGTGGGGTGCTTTGGTTTAAATCAGCTGCCAACTGCCTGAAACTTTCTAAGAAATTGTAAGTGTGCTTGGGAGGCTTGGAAGGGTTTGGAATCTGGGCATACGCGAAACGGGGCGCGCCGTGGCTGTGGAGTAAAGCCATGGGAATGCGCGCCACAAGCTCCTCTTGAAAATACATCTCTAGGGCTTGGCTTGTGGTGATCTGGGCGATGGGTGCGCTCAACACTCCCTCGCTCTCACAATGGGCTTGAAATGCCTCCAAGTCTTTAGCCTCTATAAGCATCGCCATGCGCTCTTGAGATTCGCTTAGGGCTAAATCAAAGGGGCTTAGTCCCTCATATTTAGTGGGCATGGCATCCAAATGGATACGCACCCCACTGGGGGCTAGCTCAGGAATAGCCACACTCACCCCCCCGGCTCCAAAATCATTACAGCGTTTGATCAACTGGCAAAATTTGGGATTGCCCATGAGTCGCTGGAGTTTGCGCTCCTTGGGGGCATCTCCCTTTTGCACTTGCGCGCCACACAGCTCTAGGGACTGGGTGTGGTGGGCTTGTGAAGACCCGCTAGCCCCCCCTAAGCCATCGCGCCCCGTGCGTCCCCCCACCAACACCACTACATCCCCACTCTGGGGCTCTAAAGAGCGCACATGATCTTGGGGTGCGCAACCCACCACGGCACCTAATTCTAAATGCTTTGCCTTGTAACCGGGGTGGTAGACTTCATGCACCAGCCCAGTAGCCACCCCGATTTGATTCCCATAAGCACTAAAGCCCTCAGAAGCCCCTAGCGCGATTTTTCTCTGGGGGAGCTTGCCCGCTCTAGTTTGGGCGATGGGTTCAAGTGGATTAGCGCACCCAGAAATACGAATCCCCGCATAGACCACTCCGCGTGCAGAAAGGGGGTCGCGAATCGCCCCCCCGATGCAAGTAGAAGCCCCCCCGTAGGGTTCGATCTCTGTGGGGTGGTTGTGGGTTTCGTTCTTGAAAAAGAGATAATAAGGCTTTAGACCTTTGGGAGTGTTGAGCGTGATATTGAGCGTGCAGGCATTGTTCTCTGCGCCCACCACCCACGCGCGCGCCCGATCTTTAGCCTTGAGAGATTTAGCCATGATCGTAGAGAGGTCCATCAAACTGATGGGTTTGCTGTGTTTGAGTTCCTCGCGCATCGCCATGTATTGGGCTAAAATCTCTTGGGCGAGAGGATTCTGCGTGTTAATCTCTAACTCTGTATGAAAGGTGGTGTGGCGGCAGTGATCGGACCAAAAGGTGTCTAGGATTTTAAGCTCTAAGAAATTCAGAGAGGGGAGGTGCTTGGCAATAAGGTCTAAATCCGCACAAGAGAGGGCTAAATGGTGTTTAGCAAGAAAAGCTTCTTTGTTAGAAATGGCTCTAAGATCAAAGATTTCTTGAGGGGGAGGGGTAGGGGTGAGCGCGCGCGCGCGTTGCAAGGGCAAAGCCACCTCGTGGTTTTCTAAGGGGTTAGTAAGATAAGCACGCACGCGATCCAACTCATCAGGTTGGAGTTTGCCATAGATTTTATAGATCGTGGCGTGCTCAACAAGGGGAGTGGGAGCATTGGGGTTAAGCATTTGCAAGCAGGTCATAGCAGCATGGCTTCTGGGGCAAAATTGCCCCTTGAGGGTTTGAATCGCAAAATGTGTATCACAATCCTCCAGCTCCAAATCCTCTAAGAGATCGTCTACCTGAGGTTCGCTAAAGACAATAGCGCGCGCGCGCTCCAAGTCCTCAGGGGTCATATTTTCCACTAAGTAAGCGTTGATAACCCCCACGCGTTCTAAATGGGGAAGGGCTAACACTTCGCGCAACTGGGCGCAAAGGTGCTGGGCTATAAAGTCAAACCCCGCTTTTTTTTGCACATAGATTATCATAATTGCCCGATGTCTTGGCGGTAATAGCCATTTTTAAGGGAAATTTTAGCCATGCGCGCGTAGCTCAACGCACGCGCCTCTTGTAAAGTGGGGGCGGTGCTGGTAATGGAAAGCACGCGTCCGCTGGCATTACACAGCCCCTCTTGAGTGCGCTTGACCCCTGCAAAGCAAATGTCTAACTCTGGAGGGTAGCTTAAGGCATGCCCTACTTCAAAATCTTGGGGGTAGCCCTGTGAAGTCAGCACGACACAGCAGGCATGATCGGGCGCAAAGCGCACTTCTTGCTGGGCGAGTTTTTGTTTGGCACAGGCTTGCATGATCTCTAGTAGATCGCTTTGGAGCAGGGGGAACAAGGTTTGAGCCTCTGGGTCGCCAAAGCGACAGTTATATTCTACGACTTTAACGCCCTGATCCGTGAGCATCAGTCCAAAGTAAAGACAGCCTCGAAAATCTAGTTTGTCTGCTTGAATACCCCTAAGGGTGGGGGCAAAAATCTTTTCTTGGCACTCTTTGGCGATTTGGGGAGTGAAATAGGGATTGGGCGCAATACAACCCATGCCTCCGGTGTTAAGACCCCGATTGCCCTCTAAAGCTCTTTTGTAATCCATGGCTGAGAGCATGGGCTTGAGCGTGATTCCATCACAAAAGGCCAGCACAGAGGCCTCTCTGCCCTCTAAAAACTCCTCAATGAGCACTTGCGCTCCACTCTCTCCAAAGACACGCTCTACCATTAAGGCTTTGAGATAAGCCAACCCCTCTTCTAGCCCAGAGATCACGCGCACCCCCTTGCCAAAGGCTAACCCGTCTGCCTTGATCACGATAGGAAAAGTTTTCTGTGCGCTTAAAAAAGCTACGGCTTCCTCAAAACAACTAAAGGCGTGGTAGGGTGCGGTGGGGATATGGTGGCGTTGCATAAACTCTTTGGCAAAAATTTTGCTCCCCTCTAATTGCGCCCCGCTTTTTCTGGGTCCAAAGCAGGCAAAGCCCGCATCCTCAAGCACATCCACCAAACCCGCCACTAAAGGGTTATCGGGGGCAACGATGATGAAATCTAGTTGTTCGCGCTTGGCGAAAGCTAGAATATCCTGGGTGTTATTCACGGGAATATCTAGGCATGGCACGCCCATGCCCGCATTGCCCGGAATAGCAAAGAGCTGGTGCTGGGGGGAGATTTTTTTGATAATGGCGTGTTCGCGTCCCCCTGATCCGATGATGGCAATTTTCATAAATCCTCCTAGTGGTGAAATAAACGCAACGAAGTAAAAGCCATCACCATCCCTAAACGATCGCATGCCTCAATTACGCTAGCATCCTGCTTGCTCCCCCCACTCTGGGCGACATAGCGCACCCCACTTTGGGCTGCGCGCTCCAAACTATCGCTGAAAGGAAAAAAGGCATCGCTCCCCAAACTCACGCCCTCTATGCCCTCTAAATAGTCCGCACGCTCTTGGGGACTGAAAGGCGCGATGGGGTGTGTTAGACATGACATATCCACCTCATTTAGCCCATGGGTCAAATACGCATAGATGAGATTGTCCTTTGTAGGACGACTCAAACCCTCTTTAAAGGGCAAATTTAAGACTTTGGGGTGTGTGCGCAAATGCCAAAGGTCGGCTTTATCTGTGGCGATCTTGGTGCAGTGGATGCGCGATTGCTGCCCCGCCCCTACCCCAATAGCCTGCCCTTGATAAGCCAAACAAATGGAGTTAGACTGGGTGTATTTGAGGGTGATGAGGGCGAGTAGCAAGTCTTCTTTAGCACTGGGGGGGAGGGTTTTCTTGCGTGTAACAATGTGATCTAAAAGGGCGGGGGTAATTGGGGCGTGGTTGCGCTCTTGTTGCAAGGTGATGCCAAAGACTTCGCGCTTTTCTAAGAGGGGGGGCGTGTAGCTAGGGTCTATTTGTAAGATGATATAGCCCCCCTTTTTCTTTTGCTTGAGTAGCTCTAGTGCCTCTACCTCAAAATCCGGGGCGATGATTCCATCAGAAACTTCTTGGGCTAGCAGGCGCGCACAGGTTAGATCACAGGGTTGGCTCAGAGCCACAAAATCCCCAAAAGAACTCAGACGATCCGCTCCTCTGGCGCGTGCATAAGCCGTAGCGATGGGAGAGGCGTTGAGATCGGGGATGTTCTCTAAGAAATAGGCTTTAAGGTGTGTGTCCTCTAGGGGCTGGGCTAAAGCCGCGCTGGTGGGGCTGGCGTGCTTAAAAGAAGTGGCACAAGGGTGCTTGGTAACCTCTTGGAGTTCCTTGACTAATTGGTAGGCGTTCAGCGCGTCTAAGAAATTAATGTAGCTGGGCGTGCCATTGAGCACTTGCAAGGGCATAAATTCAGCAGAGAGGCTGGCTTGGGCTTGGTGAGGGTTGGTGCCGTATTTAAGGGGGATGGAGGGCATTAAGTGTCCTTATTGAAAATGAGGGTTTGGACTTGGTGGGTGTGCACATGCATAGATTGCACGCAAAGGGCTACTTTATAGGTGGGGTCTAAATGCTGCCAAATTTGCGCGCCAAATTCTTCTAAGTTAGGGGGGATGGCAATCTGTTTGGGTTCGCCACAAAAGGAAGGCAGGGGGGTGGCATCATGGGCGTAGGTGTGCAAAAAATGCCCGCGCCCGGGCAAGCTCTCATAGTCGTAGAAATAGCGACTACACACAAGGGTATTTGCGCCTCTGAGGGCTTTAATCAAGCTCATCTGGTAGCTAAAGCCTTGATCTTTGAGCTGGATCAGTGCGCTAATGCGTGGGGTAAAATGGGGAGAATCGGGCTCAAAACTCTGGGTGTGTAGGGCTTGGTAAAAACTCTCTTTCTTGTTTAAGGCTTGGGCGATCACTTGGGTTTGACTCCCATTGGTGATAATGACATGGGGGTCTTGGTGGATAATAGGGGGGTAGAAAATTAAAGAAGTGTCTCCACTGGGTGGAGTGATGAAGGCGATGTGGATATTGTGATCTTGCTGTGTGAAAAGGCGGTTTTGGCTTTGCGCGCTACGCCCCATTAAAAAATAACCCCAAAAGGCGTAGTTGCCACAAGGAGTCGCACCCACTAGAATCCCGCGTCCAAAGTAGCGTTGGGTATTTAAAAGGTGAGAAATTAGCATAATTGCACCCCCGCACCTTCTTGGACCACTCCTAGTAAGTAGGCACTTTCCCCCTCTGCCTCTAAGAGCGCGATCGCCTCTTGAGCGTGCTGTGGGGATAACACGCACACCATGCCAATGCCCATGTTAAACACCCCAAAGGTCTCTTTTTGGGATAAATCCGTGCACAAAAAGTCAAAAATGGGGGGGGTGGGGAAGCTAGCGCGTGTGATCTTAACCCCTAGCCCTTGAGGCAAAGCGCGCGGGATATTTTCAAAAAAGCCCCCTCCCGTGATGTGGGCGATGGATTTGATAGGGATGTGTGCTAAAAGTTTTAAAAGGGGTTTGGCATAAATTTTTGTGGGGGTTAGGAGCATTTGGGCGAGATTTTGCCCCTCAAGGGTATAAGTAAGGGGATCAATATGGCGATCGCTTAAGATTTTACGCACTAGAGAAAAGCCATTGGAGTGTAGCCCGCTAGAAGCCAGTCCTATAATCACATCCTCTGCTTGCACGCGCTGGGGCTGGAGGATTTTAGATTCATCCACCACTCCCACGCAAAAGCCCGCTAGATCGTATTCCTCTGAGGCGTAAAAGCCGGGCATTTCGGCTGTTTCTCCCCCCAAGAGTTCACAGCCTGCTAATACACAGCCCTGTGCAATGCCCTTAACAATGCTCTCCACCTTGCTAGGTTCGTTTTTATCCAAAGCGAGATAGTCTAAAAAGAACAAGGGTTTAGCCCCCACGCATAGCACATCATTTACACACATGGCAACACAATCTATACCGATACTCTCATGGCAATCGAGCATGAAAGCGAATTTGAGTTTTGTGCCCACGCCATCGGCTCCGCTGACTAAAATAGGGCGCGTCATGCCCTGTGTGTCTAGGGCAAATAGTCCTCCAAATCCTCCGATCTGATTAAAGGCTTGGATTTTGGTGCGTGCGATGTGCTTTTTAATGCGCTCTACAGACTCATAGCCTGCCTGAATATCCACGCCCGCGCTTTTATAAGATTGCATTGTGTTCCTTTAGATGTGGGTAGGGGCTTTTAGGGGGGTGGAGTGCGTGGGGGTGGGTGTAGGATAACCTCCCCCAAAACATGCTGCACAAAATCCGCTTCCCTCTAACATGAAGGCAACCCCCTCTAAGGGCAAGTAAGCCAACGAATCCAAATCCAAAATCTTGGTGATCTGCTCTAGGCTGTGGTTGTGGGCGATAAGGTGCTCTTGGGAGTCCACATCTGTGCCATAGTAGCAGGGGTTGATGAAGGGGGGGGAAGACACACGCATGTGGATTTCCTTGACCCCTACATCGCGCAAGAGTTTCACAATGCGCCGCGTGGTGTTGCCCCGCACAATGGAGTCATCAATCAAGACGACGCGCTTACCACGGATATTAGGAATCACCACATTGAGTTTTAGGCGCAGTTTTTCGCTGCGTTCTTGTTGGGGCGCGATAAAGGTGCGCGTGATGTAGCGATTTTTGATAAAACCTATGGCGTAGGGAATTTTAGACTCTTTGGAGTAGCCCAAAGCGGCATCGATCCCCGAATCGGGCACGCCCACCACCACATCGGCATTAGCGGGGTGGGTTTTGGCTAGGTATTGCCCTGCGCGCATGCGCGCTAAATGCACGCTCTTACCCTCCAGCATGGAATCCGCACGGGCAAAGTAGATGTATTCAAAGGAGCAGATTTTGTGCGACTTAGGAGGGGTGGTGATGCTTTCAATCCCCCGTGCGCTAAAGCTTATAATCTCCCCTGGGGCAACATCGCGCGTGAAACTAGCCCCCAGCGCGTCCAAAGCACAACTCTCAGAAGCCACAATGTCCACTCCCTGATCGCTTTTGCCAAAGCATAGGGGGCGAAACCCCAGGGGATCGCGCACAGCCACAAGTTTGTTAGGGGACATCACCACCAAACAATAAGCCCCTTGTAACACCGCCATGCAGTGTTGAATCGCCTCTTCTAGGGTGGCACTCTTTAAGCGGTGCTGGGCGATGAGATAGAGAATCACCTCCGTATCGCTAGAGGTGTGGAAAATACAGCCCTGCAATTCTAATTCACGGCGCAATTCTACGGCGTTAACTAAGTTCCCATTGTGGGCGATGGCTAGGGGTTCTTTAATGTGCTGGATGAGGAGGGGTTGGGTGTTGGTGCGGCTATTTTCCCCCGTGGTGCAATAGCGCACATGCCCGATGCACACCTCGCCCTTCCCCAGCCTTTGCAAGGTGGCTTGATCAAAGACCTCATTGACCAACCCTGTATTTTTGTGGTAACTAAAATGCCCCTCACAGCAGAGGGCGATCCCGCAACCCTCTTGACCTCTATGTTGCAGGGCACACAGCGCGCTATAGGCTAGGGGGGCTAAATCAGCCATCTGGGGAGCAAAAGCTCCAAAAACCCCGCATTCTTCCTTGAGCTCTGACATCAGCAACCCTAATTAGAAACTTTTTGCCAAATCACCTCGTAAGCTTGGCACACATCGCCTAAATCCTCTCTAAAGCGATCTTTGTCTAATTTTTGGCGCGTCTGTGCATCCCAAAAACGACAAGTGTCTGGAGAAATCTCATCGCCTAGCACAATTTGCCCTTGCGCGTCCTTGCCAAATTCTAATTTGAAATCCACCAAGATAATCCCCTTCTCTTGTAAATAGGCTTGCAAAAGGGTATTGATCTGCAGGGCGTGTGCGCGTAAAGTTTGCAACTCACTAGGGGCAGCCAGTTTTAAAGCTAGGGCGTGATCCTCATTGATGAGCGGATCGCCTAACGCATCGTTTTTATAGCAAAACTCCAGCACAGGGGCTTTAAAGGGCATGCCCTCTTGCAATCCCAAGCGTTTAGCCATAGAACCCGCCGCTAGATTGCGCACAATCACCTCTAAAGCGAACATGGTGAGCTTTTTAACCCGGGTTTGGGTGGGGCTGAGTTCTTGAAGAAAATGCGTACAAATGCCCCGTGTTTGAAGATATTGCATCAAATAATTGCTAATGCGGTTATTTAGCGCGCCCTTGCCTTGCAAAGTGGCTTTTTTAACCCCATTGAAGGCGGTGGCATCGTCCTTATACTCCACGATGTAGTGTTCTGGGTTAGTCGTGGTGTAAACCTTTTTGGCTTTGCCTTCATAGAGTAAGTGGCATGGGGTTTCAAGCATGGGGTTCCTTGTGAAATTGAGATGAGAGGGCGCGATCCGCTTGGAGAATCTTGGCTTCATTGTCATGGCGGGCTTGTTGTAACTTCTCTGCTAGCGCGGCCTCGTGTAGGGCTAGAATCTCTAGGGCAAGCAAGGCGGCGTTTTGTGCGGCGTTGATCCCCACGCAAGCTACTGGGACTCCGCTAGGCATTTGCACGCTGGAAAGCAGAGAGTCTAGCCCGCCTAAATCTTGGGTGAGAATGGGCAGGGCGATCACGGGTAAAATGCTCAAAGAAGCGATCACCCCAGCCAAGTGCGCGGATTTGCCCGCGGCTGCGATGAAGACCCCTATATCGTTTTGGGGGGCTTGTAACACGAACTCATGCAAGGCATGCGGGGTGCGGTGTGCTGAGAGCACGCGCACCATAAAGGGTGCTTGGAATTCTTCTAAAAGCGCGATCGCGGGCTGTATAATGGGCAAATCGCTTTGACTCCCCATCACAATGGCGATTTTTTTCATAAGAGGCCTTTGTATGGATATAGGGTTAAAGAGGGCTTCAAGCGACAATCTTTCCTACCAGCACCCCCTCTTGGTAGGTGTGGCAAATGGCGCGGTAATACCCAGGTTGCACATTGTCTAGCTCGCTCTCATTGATGAGAATCTCTCCATCGATCTCCAAGCCCCAGCGTTTGTCGCGCGCTTTTAAAAAGAGTCCATCCTCACTCAAGCCCTCTACAATGATTTCAATGGGCTGGTGCAAGAGTTTTTGCATGGAATCTTGGACTTGTTGTTGCACGCGGGCGTTGATCGTGTCTAGGCGTTGGTTCACCACCCTATCGGGCAGAGTGGGCATGTGGTAGGCGCGGGTATTTTCTTCAGGGCTAAAGGCAAAGAGATTAATGCGATCAAAACTAAAGTCCTCTAAAAACTCTTGCAAGATCTTAATATCCTCCTCACTCTCCCCGGGGTGTCCCAAGAGTAAAGTGGTGCGCAAAAAGCTCTCAGGCACGCTTTTCATGTGTTCTAATAATTTAAGATGCGCTTGGGTGTTGGAGTTACGGCGCATGGTTTTAAGCATAGAGTCAGAAATGTGCTGGATGGGCATGTCAAAGTAATTGGCAAAAATGCGCGAGTGCGCGATGGTGTCTATGAGGGTTAGGGTGGTGGTGCTAGGGTAGAGATAGAAAATGCGCGCGCTTTGGATAGCTTGTTGGGCATCCATGGCTTTAATGAGCGCAATTAGTCCATTTTTTACACCCTGATCGCGCAAATAGGAGCTTGAATCTTGGGCGATGAAGCTAATATCGCTAAAACCCTGTTTAGCCAGATTTTCTACTTCCTCTAAGATTTGGGCAATCCCCTTGCTTTGCAAGCGTCCCTTAAAACTAGGGATCGCACAAAAGCTACATTGTTGGTTACACCCCTCTGAAAGCTTGACATAGGCATGCACCTTAGAGCCCGTGATAGTGCGCTTGTTGTGCGCGCCTGCCAAAAACACACCGGCAGAAAACGCGCTCCGCTTGGCTTTAATGAGTGCATCGATGCGATCGTAATCCCCTACACCCGTGAAAATATCGATCTCGGGTAATTCAGCCTGCAATTCCTCTTTATAACGCTCACTCAAACACCCGCTAGCCACCACCAACGCGCCTTCTTTGCGCGCGCTAATGGCTTCTAACAAAACTTGCACACTTTCCTGTTTGGCAGAGTGGATAAACCCACAGGTATTGATAATGATCACATCGGCTTGCGTGCAATCCTTTGTGAGTTCGTAATGGGCGAGCTTGCCCAACATCACCTCGCTATCCACCAAATTTTTAGAACAACCCAGAGAAACAAGATAGAGTTTAGGGCGCAAAAAAACCTCCTTGTAAGTCCACTTCCCAGAAAAAATCAATCCAACACCTAGCCTCTTTGAGCACAAAATCCGCCTTATAACGCGCATCTTTTTGCGCAAAGAGGACCGCGCTTTTAAAGCACACCTGCGGGTATTGTTTTTGTAAAATCTCCATCACCCCTATAAAGCTTTTCCCACTATCTACAATCTCATCCACTACCAGCACGCGCTGGTGTTGTGTTTGCAGAATGGGCACATTGCTGATCTCTAGTGTCCCTTGAGTGCGCTCTGTGCTATAGGAGCTCGCATTAATCGCATAAACTTCTTTAATGTCCCAATACAGCCCTAAAAAGTGCGCTAAAGTCATCCCCCCTCGCAAAATGGCGATAAGGGCTTGGGGCTTGAAGTCTTGTTCTACCTTTTTGGCTAAAGCCACCACATCCTGCCTAAAATCTGCATAGCCATAGTATTGACGCACGCGTTGTTCCTAATAATAAGCTTGCATAAACGCGCGCACCGCTTCGCCCTCAAAACGCGCCCTTAAGCCCAGATCGACCAAACTTTGTTCGAGCGCATTGAGCACCCATGCGATCTCATGGGTGGCAATGATCCCCATGTGATTGATGCGTATGAGCAAGTCTTTGAGGTGATCCTGCCCCCCAGCGACCACCACGCCGTAAGTTTTCAGGCATTTTCTGATCTCTAGGGCGCGCTCGTGATAAATAGTGCTCATGCTAAGGGCGGGGGTTTTAGGGTAAATTTGCAAACCTAAAGCCTTGAGCGCATGTTCACTGGCTAGCGCGCGCTGGGCTGTGTTAGCAAAGAGCACCTCTAACCCTCCCAACTCCGCCACACAAGCAAAATAGGTTTGCAAAGCCATCACATGCGAGATACCCGCCGTAAAAGCGGTGGTGTTGCGCTGCTGTTTTTGCAATTCTAAAGCCAAATTGAAATAATACCCATTGGGGCGCAATTTAGAGAGCGCAAGCGCGCTTAAACCCACAAAGCTCAAACCCACCGGTAGCATGAACGCTTTTTGACTCCCTCCAATGAGCACATCCACATGCCCCACTTCTAAGGGTTCTACACCCAGTGCGGTGATCGCATCCACAATCACTAAAAAGTTAGGATTATGTGCCTTGAGAGTCGCGCTAATCTCTTCAAAATCCAAGCGCAACCCCCCTGAAGATTCACACGCCTGCAAGGCGATCGCCTCTAAACTAGGGTGTTCTTGCACGCAAGCTAGCACTTCTGACGCGCTAATGGGGGTGTCCCAAGGGTTTTTGATCTCTAAAAAGTTGAGGTGGTGGGCTTTGGCGATCTTGCCAAAGCGTTCCCCAAACTTGCCATTATTGAGCACCAAGAGTTTGGGCTCTTTGGTGTGCGCGTCTACAAAGGTGCATAAACTCGCCTCCATCGCCCCCGTGCCACTGCTCACCAGAGTTACTACCTCTTGCATGCCCATCATCTCTTTGAGTTGGGCGCGCACCTGCGCGAAAGCATTTTCAAACTCTTGGGTGCGGTGGTGGGGGGTGGGTAGGCTCAAAGTGCGCGCGATCTGGGGCGCGATGGGGGTGGGACCGGGGGTGAATAGTAGGGGTTGCAAGACATCCTCTTCATGTCAAAATAAACTAGATTATACTATAAAAGGGTGTATAATGCATCAAAAAGGCATGCCATGCGCGCTCTACTCATCGGCTTAATGCTTTATTCATGGGGTGTGGGGGCTTCTTTGCAAGAGATCAAGGATACCATCCATAAAATGGCGATCCACCAAGCGGACATGCACCGCAATATCAGCATTTTAAACGATCAGCTTGGCAACCTTGTCCTAGACATCCGCGCCCATAGAGCAAAGCTAGACCCAAATACCAGCGCGCAGGTGGTGGAGATCTTCAAAGAAAACGCCACCCTCTTTAGAGTGTTGCAAGACTATTACGCGCACAATGACGCGCTATTTGACTACTTAGAGGGGGTGTTGCAGGGCTATAGAAGTATCGCTAGGGATATGTCTAGTAGCGCGCCCCTACAAAAACTCATGCCCTTGATGAGTCAAATCCTTACCCAACTGCAAACCATGGTGGTGTTAGAAAAACACCTAGACACGCTCACCAACTAGACTTAGGTCCTTGTTGTTGCAACATCTGCAACAAGTTAGACACCCCGCCTTTAGCACTGAGTTTTTTAGCCAGTTGGGCAGCCTGATCAAAGCGCTTTAAAATGCGGTTAATTTCAGCTACTTCCAAACCCGATCCCAAAGCGATGCGCTTTTTGCGACTCCCATTGAGCAAGCTAGGGTCTTCGCGCTCTTTGGCAGTCATGGAAGAGAGCATAGCCTTGATCTTTTTGATCTCAGCGGAGTTTTCTAAATCCGTGCCCTTGAGCGCACCCGCAATATTGCCCAGTCCGGGAATCATAGACACCAGCGCACTCAAAGAACCTAGTTTTTTGAGCTTTTCGATCTGGGCGACAAAGTCGTTCAGCGTGAATTGCCCCTTTTTGAGCTTTTTGGATAAATCCTTAGCCTCTTTGGGGTCTAGCACACTGGCGGTTTTCTCCGCTAGGGTGATAATATCCCCCGCGCCCATTAAGCGGTTGGCAATGCGCTCGGGCACAAAGAGGTCCAAATCGGGGATTTTCTCCCCATGCCCGATGAAACGCAAGGGGATTTTGAGTTGGTAGGCGATCCCTAATGCCACCCCACCCTTACTATCGCTATCAAACTTACTTAAAATCACCCCGCTAATGCCTATTTGTTCATGGAAGGTGCTAGCGCTACGCACGCCATCCTGCCCACTGAGCGCGTCTGCGACATAAAAGACCTCATGGGGGTTAAGCAACTCTTTTAAAGCTTTGAGCTCCTCCATCAAGGGTTTGTCGATAGCCAAACGCCCCGCACTATCTACAATCATCACATCAAATTGCCCTTCTAGTGCGCGCGCTAGTGCCCCCTTAGCGATCTCAAGCACTCCCCCCTCTTGGTGAAACACTTCTACCTCCACCTGCGCGCCCAAAACCTGTAACTGCTCCACAGCTGCCAAGCGTTCTAAATCGCATGCCACTAACAAAACCTTTTTTTGACGAGTTTTGAGATAGTGGGCAAGCTTGCCACAAGTGGTGGTTTTGCCCCCCCCTTGCAGTCCACACATCAACACAATTGTAGGAGGTTTGGAGGCGTAGACAAATCCACTCGCACTCCCGGGCACGCTTAAAATTTCTAACAAACTCTCTTGCAAAGAGTCTAAAAACTGCTGTTTGCCCACACCCTTAGCTAAGGTTTTGTCTTTAATCTGGGCGATGAGTTCTTTAACCACCTTATGGTGCACATCGTTACGCAAGAGCGATTTTTTCAGCGCGTCTAGGGCTTTTTCTAGGGCTTGTTGATCGTCTTGGAAACGGATTTTATTTAGGGCGTTTTTAAACGATTCGCTTAAAGCTTCAAACATGGGTGTCCTTTGCACTCTCTAAAAGCGTGAGTTCAGTTTTAATTTGGCTTTTCTTTTGCGCGATTTCTTGTGCGCGCGCGCGCAAATTTTCTAGTAATTCTTTGGGGGCTTTGGCTAAAAATTGCGGATTATCTAAATTGAGTTTCGCTTTTTCTTTCTCTAATTTGACAAGTTGGGCTTGTAAGCGCGCCTCTAGGGCACTTACATCCACCCCCTCTAAACTCACATGTACGCTCACCCATTCCCCCACATCGCTTAAAGCCCCCGGGGGTTTGGTAGCCACCACTTCCAAATGGGCGATCTTGGTGAGTTTGCTAATAAAGCTTAGGGCTTGTGAATCTAGGCTTAAGGTGCTTTGGAGGTAGCCCTTAGGTAGCGCACCGATGCCTAATAAGACTTTTAAGCGCCTAAAGGCGGTACAAGCCTCTTTAATACCCTCAAAGGCCTTTTCTAACTTTTTATTGCGATCTGTATTGGTGGGATAGGAGGCTAGCATGAGTGAGGGCGCATTTTCTAAAGAAGTGCCCTCTAGGCGGTGGTAAAGGTACTCGCTCACAAAGGGCATGAAGGGGTGTAGGAGTTTGAGCGCGTCTTTAAAGACTTCTATGAGGGCGTGGATAGTGGCACTCTGTTTATCCGCCTTGAGAAACTCTAAGATCCAATCGCAAAATTCGCCCCATAAAAAGCGATAGAGTAGGCGCGCCGCATCGTTAAAGCGGTAGCTATCTAGGGCTTGGCGCACCTCTTTAGTGGTGGCGTGTAGTCTTGAGCGCGCATAAGCCCCTAGCACACTTTCCCCCGCTTGCGCGCCACATTCTTGGGCGTATTTACAAAGCAAGAGGGTGGCATTGTAGAGTTTATGGGTGAAGTGGCGCGCCTGCTCAATACTCTCTTTTGAGAGCAGGAGATCGCGCCCCTGCACACTTAGCATTGCCAAAGCAAAGCGCAGACTATCCACCCCCTGCGTGGCGATGATCTCTAGGGGGTCTATCACATTCCCCTTAGATTTGCTCATCTTTTCACCCTTATCATCGCGCACTAAAGCATGCAAGTATATGTCCTTAAAGGGCAGTTGACCTAGTAAGCTCTCCCCGGCTAAGAGCATGCGCGCTACCCAGAAAAACAAAATGTCAAACCCGGTTACTAGCACGCTATTAGGATAAAAATCCTCTAAATCACGCGTGCCAAATTCTGGTGCGTTTTCTTGCCCCCAGCCTAGAGTGCTAAAGGGCCACAACGCCGAGCTAAACCAAGTGTCTAGCACATCGGGGTCTTGACTGAGGTGTAGATCGCCACATTCAGGGCAACAGGTGGGATCATCAACACTGACAAATTGATGGCTATTAGCGCAAGTAAAAACAGGGATGCGATGCCCCCACCAGAGTTGGCGGCTGATGCACCAATCGCGTAAGTTTTCCATCCATGCGTTGTAATTATTGCGCCAAGTAGGGGGAAAAAACTGCGCTAAACCCTCCTTGACTTTGGCAATCGCGCCTTGCGCGACTTCTTTTTTCACAAACCATTGTTTGGAGATATAGGGCTCGATGGTGTTGTTACAGCGGTAGCACTTGCCCACTTGGTGGGTGTGGGGCTCGATTTTTTCTATAAAGCCTTGGGTTTGCAGAGCCTCTACGATGCGTGGGCGTGCCTCTAGGCGCTCTAGCCCGGCAAACTCTAGTGCATGCGCATTTAAAATGCCCTGCGTGTCAAAGATTACCAAAGGTTCTAAATGGTGGCGTTTACCCACTTCGTAGTCATTGGGATCGTGTGCGGGGGTTACCTTAACACAACCCGTTCCAAAATCGGGATCGACATATTCATCAGCGATAATGGGAATCGCACGCCCACTTAAAGGCAAGAGTGCTTTTTGTCCGATGAGGTGTTGGTAGCGTGAATCCTGCGGGTGTACCATCAAGGCGACATCCCCAAAGAAGGTTTCTGGACGCGTGGTCGCCACCACCACAAAGCCGCCCTGCTCTAGGGGATAGCGCAAATGATAGAGCTTGCCTTCCTCTTGGGCATATTCCACTTCAATATCAGCCAGCGCACCATCCTTCGTGCACCAATTGACCATGTAGAAATCCTGCACAATCAGATCGCGCTCATACCACTCTTTAAACGCCATGCGCACAGCTCTTTGCAAGCCAGTGTCCATGGTAAAGCGCAACCTGCTCCACGCACAACTCAAACCCAATTCTTGCATTTGCTCTACAATTTGGTGCATGCAGGTTTGCTTCCACTCCCAAACTTTTTGCACAAACGCCTCGCGCCCAATCTGGTCTTTAGACACGCCTTGCGCTAAGAGGTCTCTCTCCACTACATTTTGAGTTGCGATCCCGGCGTGGTCTAAACCGGGTTGGTAAAGCACACGGTAGCCATCCATGCGCTTATAACGGGCTAGAATATCTTGTAAACTCAAGGTTAAAGCGTGTCCGATATGCAAACGCCCCGTGATATTGGGCGGGGGCATCATGAGCGCAAAGGGTCGCCCCTGCGCGCCCACTTCAAAATAACCCCGCTCCTTGCACAGTTGGTAGTAACGCTTTTCCAAGCGCAGGTCAAAAGGGGGGAAATCCATTAGCGTCCTTGTTGGTAAATCTCTTGGAGTTGCCACAACACACCTAAGCGATCGGGCAAATAGCTTTTATGCCAGCTCTTAGCGTCCAGAAAATTGAGATAGTGCAACGCCACTTGTGCTTCAAAGGCGGAATAATCGGGGATTTTGGCTAGGATCACTTTGTAAGGCTTGTGATGCGCTAGGGATTCAAAGCCCTCATAGAGCGCGTTAAAATCGCTATTTTCTAGGCGCAAGAATGCGCCCACATCGAGTAAGATTTCCTTACTCTGTTCTTGCAAAGCACCCTGTGTATAGGCACATACAAAGAGAAATTCTACCAATTTAAGGCGTTTTTTATACTCCCCATGCGCGACCTCTAAGAATTGCGCGCATAGCTCCTCTAGATCAGGCTTATCTGTAGTCTTGTAGAGTTCTTGGAGTTGTTCCAAAGAGACCCCACTATTTTGGCTTAAGTCGGTCAAAAACAAGGTGATCAAGGCTTGTTTGAGGGGGCTATCAGGCATGCCAGTGGTCGCGCGCCCTAACAAGAGCACCACCACTCCAGACTCGCTCTCTCTTAGACTTTGTTCAGGGCTAGGCAGAGGATAGACATTCAAGGGTTCTTGGGGCTTTGGGGTGGGTGTGGGAGCGTGCAGGGGGTTTTTAAGGTATTCTTGCAGGGTGTAATACAAATAGAGTAAAACCACTGCCACCGCTATGACTAAAATCATTTCTATCATCGCTTCACTTTTAAAAGAATTTATTGTCCGATCGATTGTGTTTCTCGCGCTGTTCTTTGTAGTCGCGATCGACTGCCGCTTGAGAAATGCGCTTTTTCTCGGCGCGCTCTTTGTTTTTGAGTTCGCGCTTGCGTTCGATATTGCGTTGGAGTTGCTGGATATAATCCTCGCGCTTTTCGGGCGATTGGAAAGTGATGGGCTTGAGTAATAACAAGACTAGGACGAATAGGAAAATGAGTAAGGAGAATTCAGCGGATTCCTCGCCATTGATACCATACCAACCCATACCCAGCGCGGCCGCAAAGAGAATCTTAAGCCCTAATTGCAACGCGCCCCCTTACAAGAAAACAAAGGGCTGTTGGTGGGTGTGTAGCCCTAAGATTTGGGGATCAAGCTCGCCCATACCCAGCAAAACTAACTGCGCCAAAAACAGCACACTGGTGCTGTCATGATCGCGACTATGCGCCTTAGAAGCCTTTTTAGCCATGGTATCTAGCATGTGAAATTGGCTTAAGGAGGTGGTGAGCAAGAAATCCGCGCCCAAATCAATGGCTTCATAGCGCAACGCCCCAAAGCGTTCTAAGGCTAAAGAGGCGTTGGTGTCTAATAGGTGCGTAAGGCTTTGTTTAGCAAAGAGAGGGGCGTGGTAAGTTAATTTGAGCGTTTTAAAGATCGCGCCATAATCGCTACAATCTGGGGCAAAGAGCACACTAGAAAACTCTGTAAATAGGTTGGTGGGGGTGGGGGTATTCTCTAGCAAATAGGCGTTTAGATAGACTAAATTCGCCTGCTGGTATTCCAAGCCATAGGGGGCTAGGTTCTGATTCACTTTCTCCTTGAGTGCCTCATCTTCTAAGAGTTCTTTGGCGTAAAGCGCGTTAGTGTAGGCATCGTGATCGCATAAGAGCAAGGGCACACCCATTTTTTGGGCTAGGGCTAAGTTATAGGCGTTCGCGCTTAAAAATTGCTCCAAATCCCCCAAACGCCCCCAATACCCCCCATCAAAACAACACTCTGCCTCCAGCACGCGTAAATTTAAACGGGTTAGTAAGGCTTTTGCGCTCTGCAATAAAGGCGCGCTATTGTAGGCTTTCTCGTAACCATTAAAGAGCAAAAAATCCCCTTGATCTTGACAGAGATGCGGGGTTTTAAATTGGTATTTAGCCTGCAAATCCTTACCCAAGCGTGCCCATGTATTATTGGCAATGGGGCAATTAGAAGCTTGGATTAGCCATTTTTGCAGATCGTAGATTTCCTCTTCGATGCGATCGCTGGGCGGGTAGAGATAGGGTTTGGGACTCACAAAACCCATCACCCCGTATTTGGCATCGGCGATACTTTGCAGTAGGGTTTTAGCGCGGTGCGGGTAACGCCCTATGAGCCATTTGACATACAAAAAAAAGCCATCGCCATAGTAACCCTCTGGGTAATGGGGCTGGATAAAGTTGATATTGGTGTATCTGGCTAATTCCTCGCGTTCCTCTTGGGTGAGGAAGGGCGCGCTGTGTAAGAAGCGTTGGTAATCTCTTAAGATCGCCTGTTCGTCCATGCGTAGATCATGACGGGCGTATTTCAAGCTCAAGGGCTCAAGCACCCACTCCCTGCCAAACTGCGCGATCAAATCCGGGACTAACGCGTCTTCAAAGACTGCCACCTGGTTGAGGCGCACGCCCAAATGCGCGCGATCGTAGCTAAAATCCTGCAAGGGGATATGCGCTAGCACATCGCTTAAACGCCAACTAGGGGTGTACTCTACTTGGGCTAATTGGTAGGAGGGGTTGTAGTCCTTGAGGGCATCAAATCTAAAAACCTTGATGTGCAAGCGCAACACACTCATTTTTTGCCTTGTAAAAGCTCTAATGCCTGTTGGTTTCTAGGATCGGCTAAAAAGGCATTTTTGGAATCTTGGATTTGGGTTTGCCCCCCATCGCCAAAAATACTGGGCGCGTCCGATCGGTTGAAAAGCACCACATTGGCATCGTTTTTATCCTTGGTGATGATCTGCACAATGCCCTCTAAAGCGATATGCACCGTGGTTTCAATATTATCGCCCAAACCCGCTTCAAAGCTGATCTCTTGGCGCAAGCGCCGAATTTTTAAGCTTTCAAAGGTGTAGCCGGCCAGCACGAACAGCACAAAAGAACCAAAGCTCTCAAAGAGATCGTTAGGCAATAGCGGTTCAAAGCGCACTTTAGAGAGATCGCAAAACACGCTGAAATTCACACGGTGGCTATGCAGAAAATAGAGATGATCTAGGCAGTGCTGGTTAGCCATCGCGTTGTAAAGGGCTGCTAAATCTCTCAAAGCAACGCCTCAAATTCGCCAAGCATTTTTTCCACCTCGCCCATGCCAATTTTCCAAAATTCCTTGTCTTGAATGTCTAGCCCAAACATGCCCACTAGCTCCTCAGGGCTCTGGCTTCCCCCCTTGCTCAAAAAGTTGGTGTAAGTTTCCACAAAAGCCTTGCGATCGGCGGGGGTTTGCTGTTGGCGATACAAGCCAAAAAGGGCTAACACCAGTAGTTGCCCGTAGCTATAGGCGTAGCAATAAAAGGGTGAGTGGATAAAATGGGGGATATAGCTCCACCAGCGCGCGTAATTCTTGGTGAGTTTAACGCTTTTGCCAAACATCTTGGCGTTTTCCTCCTGCCACATGGCATCGAAATCCTGAGCCTTGAGTTCCTCCTGTGTGGCGTGGATACGGCGTTCAAAATTGGTCATCACCACCTGCCTAAACATGGTCGAAAACATGTCTTCTAACTTGCCCGCATAAATGTCCTTGAGCTCTTTTTTGTCCAAATTCTGTTTCAGACTCTCAAACAAGAGCATTTCTCCAAAGACGGACGCGGTTTCAGAAGTGGTTAGAGGGGTGTTGGTGTTGAAGTAGCCCACCTCTTTGCTCAATTCTTGATGGATCATATGCCCAAACTCATGGGCGATGGTGAAGACAGAACGGCGGTTGTTGGTGAAGTTGAGTAACACAAAGGGGTGCGCGCTAGGCACGGTGCTAGCGCTAAAAGCCCCGCCCTGCTTGCCACTCCTAGGGTGCGAATCCACCCAACCATGCGCGATGCCATTTTCTATAATATTGGCAAACTTGGGAGAGAAGTTTCTGTAGGCTTTTAGCACCTGATTAAGGGCTTCTTGGTAGGTTACCGGGTTTTCCTTGGTGTCCAAAGGAGCGTAGCGATCGTAATCCTTGAGCTTGTAACCTAGCATTTTAGCCTTGAGTTTGTAGTAACGATGCACTAGGGCGTAATGATCATTGACGATCTCTAGCATGCTGTCCACGCTGGCTTGAGAGATTTGGTTAGAGAGATGGCGGAAACTCTCGGGAGTTTCATAGTGGCGCAGCTTATTGCCGATGTATAGGTCTTTGCGCACCATGTTGAGCACATAGGTGAGCACTAGCTCGTTTTTCTTCAAGGCTTTTGTCAGGGCTTTTTGGGCTTTTTTGCGCAATTTGCGATCGGGGTTGTGCAACTCTGAGAGGATCTCCTCTTCACTGACAAGCTTGTCTTGGAAAGGGATTTTCAACGCGGTGAGGGCTTTGTCAAAGAGATTAGAGAACGCGTCCACGCCCACGCTGGAGGTAGCTAGCAACACCTTCTCTTCGGGCAAGCTCAAAATATGGGCTTTTTGTTTCAAGAGTAGGCGCAACATGTAGGCGTACTTGGGGGTGGCTTGGATCAACTCCTCTTGCTTTTGGCTATCCAGCGCGCAGAATTCATTGTCCACAAACAAGAGATGCTGTCCTAGATCATTGCACAGCAATTCGTACTTAGAATACAGATCGCTCTTGTCCGTGTTACTAGCAAAGATCAAGGACACATAAGCCATCGCCCTAGAAATGCCTTCGCTAAGTTCCTCATAATCTTCCATCGCCTTTTTGAAACCGCCTGCTTCCAACTGGCTAAAGGCGTTGGCATATTTTTTCTCATAGGCTTTGACCTTCTTGTCTAGATTAGCGATGTGCTTGTCTAGGTCGTCTAAATCCTTAAACAACGCGCCCAAATCCCAGCGGTGTTCTAGCGCGCTAGGGGCTTTGGGGTCTTGAGTGGGGGGCTTTTTGCTCACTTTTGTAGAACTCATTAACACTCCTTTTTGGGTGGTTTAGAGCTATTCTAGCATGATTTATCACACTTGGGCTAATTTTTGGGCGTTTCCTTGTGGAAAATGAAATTAGCTAGGGGATCTAGGTATTTGAGTATAAAAGGTGTAGCTAGCATGGAAAAGATGATCATCAACACCAAGAATTGCTGGATGTCTTGGGGCACGACATGGATGATCCCCTTTTGATTCAAGAAGGCTAAAAAACCCTCGTGCTTTTTGAGGTTTAACACATGTTGCTTGCTAGCTGTCAAAAACACCACTAGGGCAAATTCTCCGATCTGGGCTAAAGATAGCGCGGTTTTAATGGAGGTTTTGGTGTCCTTAAAGAAGCGTAACAAGAAATACAGCAAGGCGATCTTCAAAGACATTGTCATGCTCAATAGCAACACCACTGCAAAGAAATTTTCAAACAAGAATGGCAAGTTGATTTGCATCCCCACGGTTACAAAGAACAGCCCTAGGAAGATATTTTTCAAGGGGGCAAATTCGTCCTGCACTCTAACTCGATAGCGCGATTTGGAGATCGCCATGCCTGCCACAAACGCCCCCAAAGACATAGAAAAACCAAAGAGATGGCTTAGACTCGCTGCCCCAAAGACAATCAACAAAATAGTCGCCATGAATAATTCGGGCAAACGGCTCTCAGCAGCTAGGTTGAGCACTTTTGTGGCAACCTGTTTGCCCGGTAGCAGTAGGATCAATAAGATAATACTCGCCGAGATCGCGGTTTTAACTAGGAGTGTAACGAAATTCGCGCTCGCATCGCCCATGAGCATGAGAATTAATAGCATAGGAATAGCCGCGATGTCTTGGAAGATCAAAATCCCCACCACGATTTTACCCATCGCGCTCCCAAGCTGTTTACTCTCCTCAAAGAACTTCAGCACAATAGCCGTTGAGGAAAGCGAAAAACCCATGCTCACCACCAGAGAAAACCCCCAAGAAGACCCCATGACATAGTAACCAAAGACCATGAAAAACAAGGAAGTTACCACCACCTGTAACCCCCCAAAAACCAGCACCTCTTGTTTCATGGTCTTGAGTTTGTCAAAATTGAATTCTAAACCAATCATAAACATCAAAAAAACGATCCCAAAATCCGCGATTTCAGAGAGGGATTCAAAATCTTCAATGTGGAAGATGGCTACAATCACCAGCCCTGTTAAAATATAACCGATGATAATGGGCATATCCAAGCGTTTGAGTAAGAGACCGCTAACCACACTCAAACCCAATCCTGCAACAACCATGTAAAGCGCATGTATTTCCATAACGATCCATTAAAGCAATGCTTAAAAACTCGCATTATATAATAAACCGACAAACAGGGAGAGTGTGCGTGGAAAAGACAATCGCTTTAGCTAGCGTTTATGAATTACAAGGGTTGAAATCCCAAGCCTTAGAAGTTTACAAGAGTGTGTTAGAAAAAGACCCCCACAACAAAGAGGCTCTGCAGGGGTGTAAGCGCTTGGCTTCCCCCAGCCCTTCCGACGCGCGTGCCCAATTCCGGCAATACGCCCCCTTGCAACGCTTTGAAATGCAAAAGATGCAGAAATTATTCATCCAAGCCGAACAGCCCGCGCAGTTGCGCGCGATCGAACAATGGTTAATGCAATGGAACTAAGAAGTATTGTTTCTCAAACTCTAGATGAGATTGGTCAAAAAGAAACCAAGACCCCCCCCCAGTCCCCAGCCCCCCTCCTTTGAACATCCCCCCCAAGAAGAACAGGCTTTTTTAAGGGATTTGGAGCAAAAGACTTTGCTTTTGTTTGAAGGGCTTAGAGCGCACCAAATCAAGGACTTACCCACCAAGTTGGACTTAGTGCTCAATTACCTGCAATACCAACTCTATGTGGTCCAAGAACGCTTGAAGACTTACCAACAAGACTAAAAGGGCAAAGGACAAGCAGGAGGCTGGCTTTTAAAGGCGTTTTTTTGCACCCTGCTTACAATACTAGCTACTAAGTTAGGCGCAAAACCTAGATCACAGAGCGCGTTGGTATCAATGTGTGCCGGGTTATCCCAGCGCGCACTGATCTCTTGCAAGAGCGGATCAATTTGCGCATAAGCAAAGCCCAAATCCGCCTCATCACTCTGTCCGTTGTAAAGATCCGCGCTGGGGGGTTTGTTTAAGATATGTTTAGGAATACCTAGCTCTTGGGCTAGGCTATAGACTTGGCTTTTAAATAGGTGGGCAATAGGGTTAAGCAACCATGCCAAATCCCCAAACAGCGTGCCATAGCCTAGCATGATCTCGCTCTTATTGCTCGTGCCCACTACTAACGCCCCGATCTCCATAGAAAAATCATAGAGTAAGTTCATGCGCATGCGCGCGCAGAAATTGCCCACACGCTCCAAACTCACATCGGGGTTTTGCTCTTTAAATAATGCCTCATAAGGCGCGATGGGGCGTTGTGTGTAGGGGATATTAAAGTGGTTACACAGCGCGATTGCATCCTCTAGCGCGCTGGAGGAGTGTGTAGCAGGCATGATCAGCGCGTGGGTGGGCAGGACTCTTTGGCACAACACCCCCACCAACGCGCTATCCACCCCCCCGCTCATCCCCACTAAAAAACGATCAAAGCCCCTTTGTGCGCTTTGGGTTTGCAAAAATACGAGAAGTTGATCTAGGGTGTTGTTCATCTAAAAATCCGGTAAAAATTTAGCGCATTTGGGATTGGGGGTGGTGTCTCCAGAGGCTGCACCATACAATAGGGGACTACAACCCAAGTAATAAACCTTGCCCTTGCGATCTTGGATAGTGAAACTCCCACCCCCATCGAGCTCAAAGGTGTATTTCTGTCCCTCTAAGACAAAACTCCCCGTGATGTAGCAAGGGAATTGCTCGTAGTCTATATAAGGCGAGCTCTCATAGGTCTCGCTTGTCTTAAAAAACTCTTTTAAACTCTTAGGGGTAAAGTGCCATGCCAAACACCGCTTGGCAAATTCTTCTCCCTCTCTAGCGATGATTTCTTTTCTGTCTTGCTCGTTGTGCCCTACTTTCACCGGGTGAATCACAATCTTTTGAATTTGATCAAAACTCTTTGTCCATAACCCGCAGTCCTCCCCCAAAACATGATAACATTCTTTAACTCGAGCTGAATCTAGGGCTAATGCAAGAGAGCTTGCCAAAGCCCCTTGGATAAATATTGCAATTAAAGCGTGCATTTAAAAATCCGGTAAAAACTTAGCGCATTTGGGATTAGGAACAATATCCCCAGAGTCTGTATAACGATAAGAGCTACAACCCAAGTAATAAACCTTGCCCTTGGAATCGTAAATCTCAAAATGCCCGCCCCCATTAATGTCAAAGGTGTATTTTTGCCCCTCTAGCATAAAACTCCCCTTGATGTGGCAAATCAAATCGTCATAGTCATGACGGGGTGAGATTGGATAGGTTTCACTTCTTCTAAAAAACTCTTTTAAACTCTTTGGGGTAAAGTGCCATGCTAAACACCCCTTAATCTCTTCGCTTCCCTGTACTGCTTTAATTTGCTCTTGGGTGAGCTCTATTTTCACCGGATGAATCACAATTTGCTCAATTTGATCAAAGCCCTTTGTCCATAACCCGCAATCCTTGCCCAAGTCTTTATAACATTCTTTAATCTGGGTTGAATCTAGGGCGCACAAAACAGATGTAAGTGCCACTACCCAAAACACCGCTTTTATGAAGACGATTTGTTTATGGACTCCAACACACATAAACCAACACCCCCTAGCTTAATTTTAGGGTGTCCGTGCCAAAACACCCGAGCAAAGGAGCGATCACATATCTTTGCGATCGCTTGGCACTCTAACCTAAATCCCCTAATGCCACATAAACGCCACTGTCCAAACTCTTTCTGCAAAAAATCCTCAACCATCTGTTGAGAACACCTAGATGATTTCAAAGAGTGGTAAAAATTTTAGCGCGCTTTTAAATTCATCCACACAATTAGAATTTCTAAATCCTCCTTGAAACCATGTTGCTTTGCCACATTCTTGGGGGGATATGCCCTTGAGTGTATTTAAGAACTTAGATCATTCCCCCTATCTGTTCAATTTCCACAACCAAGAAGTCCAACACAGAGGCGTTTTAGCCCACAATATTGCTAGGGTCAATGGACATATCATGATCATTGGAGCAACAGGAGCAGGCAAGACAACCTTAATGAGCTATTTAATGATGAGTGCCTTGAAATACTCCAATTTAGACATTTTAGCCTTAGATAGGCTCAATGGGCTGTATTCTTTCACCAAATACTTTGGGAGCGTGTATAACAATGATGAGGAGTTTTTTATCAATCCTTTAACCTTAGAAAATTCTAAAGAAAATGTTTCTTTTTTGTGGAGTTTCTACACCTATATGCTGGGCATTGAAACCACCAATAGGAGAGACAAAGAAATCACAGAAGATCAGAATGCCGTGCTCAAGGCGATTGAGAGCATGTATCAAGAACACCAAGACAAAGCAAAGCAGGGCATTTATGAGCCTTACACTTTAGAGGAATTTACCAACACTTTCATTAAGACGCGTTCAGGACAAATCCAAGAAACCTTAATGCCCTATTTGAATAATCCCATTTTCAACGCTAGAGAGGATTGTTTAGAGTTTAAAACCCGTATCACCACCATTAAATGGACTCTGTGATCAATAACCAAAAAGATGCAGGTTTGCTAGCCTATTATATCTTTTACAAGTTAATCCGTAGGGCTTTGCGGTTAGATAGAGGTTTCTTCTGTTTCATTGATGAGTTCAAGTCCTATGCGCAAAATGCGCTGATGAATGAAAAAATTAATCTCATCATCACTCAGACTAGAAAGGCTAATGGGGTGATTGTTTTAGCCTTGCAAGACATTAACCAGTTAGATGAAGTGAAGAACGCAGGTAGCTTTATCAAAAATATGGGCACACTCATCTTCTATCCACAAAAAAACATTGACACAGAGAAGCTCAAAAACGATTTTGGCATCAAACTCAGCGATATTGAGCGCAATTTCTTAGAGAACACTAATACCTCTAGCCACCAAATCCTTGTTAAAAATATGAATGATAGCACTTCTAATGTGGTGGATGTGAGCTTGGCTGCTCTGGGCAAATACCTGCCCATCTTTAGCTCTAATGCCAGTAGTGTGGCGCATATCAACCGCTTGATCAAGTAATATGGGGAAAATTGGCGGGAGGTGTATGTGCGTGGATAAGAAAAGTAAATGGAGAAAGTATCTCTCTATCACCCTGTTGAATCTAGCCCTCACACTCTTATTCTTGGGCATTTTTGCCTTGCTACACGGCTGTTCAGACAAATTCCATGAAATGAGAAAATCGCCATGTGCATGTACCACTATCTCAACTAGAAGTCTTAATGCCTGAGCTTTTAGAACAACGCCTAGAATTTGAGAGAATGGCAGAACGCTTTAGAGGTTTAGCATAGCAAACTGGAACAATAACCTTAATCATGCGGACCAAAGAAAATATATGCAGCAAGACCCATGCCTCCTATTAAAATCACCCCATTAAGCCCAGCGATTGCCAAACAAGCCACCTTCCAAATCCGACTAGGTTTTGTTTCCTCATAAACCCCATAAATCGACCCAAAGAATGGCAAACTACAAAGGGGCGCGCTCACAAGTGCTAAAATCTCATGCCCATAATAAGCTAATTCAGCCCCTACTTTAGCGCACACATAAAGCGTCAAAAAAGGTGCCATGACCAGCGAAAGTCCAAATACAAATCTTAATAAAAACCTCCCTAGGCGATCGATCTGCTTGCAACGCTCCAAATCCAACCTATCACGCACAAACAAAATGATAAGGGTTATCAACACTAACCCCAAGAAAAAGAGAAAATTTTCCAATCTACCATACACAAACACAATTATAAGGGGTATCAACACTAACCCCAAGAACAAGAGAAAATTTTTCAACATGAATCCTTACATAGTGTGCGCAAGGCTTAAATAAATAAGGCATACCAAGCCACCACAGCTAGAGCATTAAAAACCCCACTAATCATGCAACCCCAAGCCCAGCCCTTACTAGGCGCGCAATACTGATAATCTTAACAAGGGGCAAAAAAGACTCCCCTAAGAGCACCACGCTTAAACAACACCAAAAGAAAATAGCATGGTTTAGCCAACCCTGCCCCACCACACCACACATCAATAAAGTGATAAAGGGCATAAGAGCTAACCCCAACCCCAAACAAAACGCTTTGAGCTTATGCATCATCGTTATCACTCATACATACATGCCTGTTTTAGAAGCTATCTTGATTTTGGCCAAGGCCAATCTGGATCTAACTTTTTTAGTCTTCTACCTATATCTCTTAGTCTCTTAGCTGTAGCACAGCTTGTCTCTACCCCCACATCGCAAGCCCTTTGAAAGTGCGCCAAAGCTCTAACATAGTTTTGGTAGTTTTGTATAGATTTTTCGTAGTTTATAGGGGTACCCTGTCCTTGTTGGTACATGTGCCCTAAGCCGTAATAACCAGCGGCATCCCCCATCTGCACTGCTTTTTGGAAGTATTGCAAAGCTTTGGTGTAGTCTTTTTTCTTATAAGCTTCTATAGCCATAGAATACATAGAATAGTCATAAGAGGAATGCGGATCGACTACCTCTCCCTTTGAAAAGTGTAAAATCCACCACACCAAAACCCCACCCAAGCATAGCCCCCCTAGCACCAAAACAAAGCGCCAATTGCTCTTATCCAAGAAATCTCCTTATTAGTCTTAACAAGACGGGCTTAAAATCCCTAACCACCAAGCCATTAAAAAACCCACTCAATGCACAGCCAAAAGACCAGCGCGTGTATTTGTAAATCTGAAAAATAGACAGAAAAGACAAATAGCCTAGAATTATTTTACTAAACACTGCTAAACACGAATGATAAGCCTTAGCCAGCCACGCGCCCACCACACCACACACAAATAAAGTTACAAAGGGCATGAGAACTAAGCCCAACCTCAAGCAAAACGCCGTTGCCTTTTTCATCTTACACTCCTAACAACAAAACGACTCCAGTCTAAAAGTATGCCCCTTATTGAGCAAGTCTATCACAGCTATTATATTGCAATACCTATTGGATTCTACAAGAGCCCCACAATATGGCGTTTGGCACTTCTAGCATTAAGGGTTGCAAAGTTTCTTTGCTTTATCATGTCTTCTTCATTGAAGGGCAATAAATTAAGGAATAAAAATGACAAATGCCATTAAAAACATCCTCAGGCTAGCCTTAATCAGTTTGTGTTGCTTGGGGAGTGTGCATGCAAGTAAAGAAGCCGATCAATACTACTCTATTGCAGAAAAGGCGCTTAATCAAGACAATGACTATCCTAAAGCGTTAAAATACTACCAAAAGCTAGCGGATATGGGGGATTCTAGGGGTTATGTGGGTTTGGGGTTTATGTATAGCGAGCCTCTAGGTGTAAAGGAAGATTATCCTAAAGCCATAGCATACTTTGAAAAAGCAGGGGCTATGGGGAATGCTGAGGGTTATTTGTTCTTGGGGAGTCTGTATAGAACGCGTTATGGCTATGGCGACCACGCTCCTAAAGATGACTGGAAAGCCGCGCAGTATTTTAAAAAAGCGGGGGATATGGGGAATGATGAGGGTTATTATCTTTTTGGACAGATGTATTGTAGTGGAGATGAGATTCCTAAAGATTATTCTAAATGCGTAGAATACTATCAAAAAGTAAGAGCTTATGTGGAGTTGGGACGCATGTATGCTGATGGAATATATTTCCCTAAAAACTTGACTAAAGCCATCGCGTATTACCAAAAAGCGGCTGACTTGGGCGATTTAGATGGTTATTGGTATTTGGGGAGATTGTATTACTATGATACACACGAGCCAAATAAGGCTCTAGAATGCTTCCAAAAGGCTTGTGAAAAAGGCGACCAAAGAGGCTGTGATAATGCTCAGAAATTAAAGCAACATAAACCTCCATTAGATAATAAATAGTCCTTTAAGCCCCAAAAGAGTTGTCATCACCATAAAAATTTTATTCTTTGCAACGCCACACATAGCGCGTTTTTAGACTTAAAGGTTTGGATTTTATCTTGTGCGTCTAAAAAGAAGCAAGGCTTATCATCTATATTGATCAAGCGTAAATCTTGGATATAGCTTTTAAGCGCGTCTGTGTCGTAGGTGTTTTCTTCAAAGAGGCGCAAACAAGTTTGTTGTGTTTTGGGGCTAAGGTATTGGGGGGCTAGACAAAGAGAGGGGCGTTTTTTAAGGCTGGAAGCTTCTAGCTCAAGAGGAGGGCGGGGATTATAGGTAGGGCAGGAGGGGTAATCTTTGATTTTGGGGAAGTAATCCATGAGATGGTAAAAAAAGCTATAAATACGGCGCACAAGATGGTCATAAGCAAATGGATAAACCTTATTGATGTCTAAACCAACAGGTGCTTCAAACTTCCAAACGACAAGATTAAAGGCAAAATCCCATTGCGCATATCCGATCACTTCTTCCCAGCAATCCTCTTCAGTAAGGATACAAGCGTGCGCGGCTAGCTCGTAATTTTGCACGATCTTAGGGATAGGGGTTTTCTCTTTGTCGTGCTTATCCCAAATGCCCTTTTCATAGTAATCATAAATATGGATTTGCATGTCATCATTGACAACTTTTGAGAGGGATATAGGCGTGGTGGCTAGGGCTTTAGCATAGGCGTTTAAATCCAAACCTTGTTGATGCGCCTCAATCAAGGGGGCGTAGCTAAATTTTAAAATGGCTAAAAAATCTTGGAGCACTTGGGAGGGGGGGATTTTTTGGCTGATAGACCCATAGATCAACAAATAGAGATGGAGCATTTCAATCTCCTTAATCTGATCAATCAAGCGCGCTTCTGTTTTATTGTGGGGTTTGAGGGCTTGTAAGAGGGGGATTTGGTTGACAAAAGCCATGCCTAGTTTTTCAAGTGTGGGGGCAAATTGGTAGAAATAATCACACCGATAAATTCCCTCATTAGGATCTTGGCATCTCCGATCGATCTTCACCGCGAGGTTTTGGATTTTGCTGATGGCTTGGAGCAAAGAGGGGGGCTTTGGGCTTAAGGCTTTAGAGTGCAGAGTAGCCACCACCAAGCAGATAAAAAGCAAGCGGATCATCAAAATGCCTTGTTTAGGTTTTTTTGTAAAGTAAGACAGATTGCGCTGTTGGATTTGAAAGTTTGGAGTTTGTCCTTAGAATTAAGATACACACAGGGGGCGTTGTCAATGGAGATCAAACGCAAAGACTTTAGGTATTTTTGTAAGGGTTGGGGGTTGTAGGTGCGTTGCTTAAAAATTTGCAAGCAAGTTGCCCTAGCCTCTTTGTTTAAATACTGGGGTTGTAAGCAGGGGGTGGGGTATTTAGGGAGAATCATTTGCATCGCTGTTTTCATGCCATTTATTGCCTTTGCAACCTTATAGACATCAAGGTCACGCACCACAAAAAATAAAGGAACACCAGAAGGGTTTTTGATTTCGTGCACATTGCTAATAACAAGCCAATAATCTTCCATGTTGGAAGCGTATTGATCTTTATAATCCCCCCAAGAAAGCAAGGGTGCGCGCATCGTAATAAGTTGTCCATAAGTCTAAATCTTGCACCTTGATATCCATAGAACGCATGATCTGATCTTGCAAAAAATTTTGATTGGCAGAAGCCAACTCCGGATGAAAAAGGTC
>NZ_QXQQ01000015.1 GCF_003660285.1 Helicobacter labacensis
TACCCCCACACCCATCAAGGTCTTAAATTGAAAAAAGTCCCCCTCCTTAACCCGCCTATAAGCCCACACCATAAACAAGATAGAGAGGATGACATTCAAACTCATCTGCACTCTAAAAACTCTGTCATCTGTGTGGCTAAATCACTAACTACATTCTCTGCAGACCCTTGAAAAAAGTTAATCACCTTAGCAAAGAAACTCCCTGCAGGATATTTATCTACCATGCCTCCTCCCTGTGTTACGATTTAACTCCATTTTCAACCCCTCTAACCTACTCATCGTGCTAGCATTGAAATCTTTGATAGCAGCAATGCCCTCCAACTTCTGCAAAGTTTCTCTCTTGCTCTCAGTATAGACATAGGGACTTTCTAAATGCTAAAGCCCTTTCTGTAATTCTCCTTGATCGCACTCACATAGAATGCGCCAAAGAAGTAGAGTTTATCCCAGCCTAAAAACAACTCTAATCTATCTCCAAACTTGGGCACTTTAGAATTAGTCGCAAGTTTTATATTCAGGGTATCTGGATTGTCTCTCTCATAGTCGGTATAATCTAAGCTTTCTACCAACAAAGACGCGCCCTTGATACGCCATTGAGGGGTCAAGCGTCGCATTAAAACCCCCATGGGGGGAGAATGTCTGTGGCAATCTCTTCTACTTCAAACACGGGCAAGATCACGCGCTCCCCACCTGCAAAGACATCAATGTCTAAAAGCGCGATGTTTGCCAATAAAAACGCGTTGTAACCACTCTGGTAACCATTTTGCACAATCTCCCCATAGTGCTTGAAATAGATGCTATCCCATCGATCGCCTTGTTTGGCAATGTATTCATTCATGCGCTAGCTCCTGAGCAAATATTTCATAGGCTTTGGCTAAAAGCCGCGCATTTTGCTCTTGGGCGATGAGATTAAAAGGTTTAGTTCTAAAATAAAACACCTGCGAGCCCCTAGGACTTCTTTGGCGACTATGGCTATAGAGTGTGCTTGAACTGGTGGTGATCCCAGCAAAACTTTGGGCGCGTCTTGTAGCTAAAAAGCCCTTATTGCGCACCTTTGTCTCCCCTCTTTTAGCTCCCAAAAAGCCCCCTTGGATGAAGAGATGATCCCGTGGTCCTAACTTCACCAACACTCCCGTGCGCTTTTGGAGGCGTTTAAAGCGGTTTAAACTGAGCTTGTAAATGGCGTTTCTAATGGTAACTTCTAAGGTGTCTATTTGAGATTTTTTCGTCTTAGTCAAGCGTCTTATCGTCTTATTAGAGAGACTATAGCGCGTTCTAATGAGTTGTCTTTGCACTTTAGAAGTCTTAGTTAAAGTGCGGTTGAGCGCATTGTTACAAAAACGCGCCATGTCGTGGTAAAGCCCATCTATTTGCATGCTCATCTTCAATCATCTTTATAAGAGTATTGCCCAATGCCTGCCTGCTTGATTGCCCCCGCAATGCTATGAGGATCGCCTTGGGTGTAGATGTTGATGGTTTGGGTGTTGTTGGAGTTGATCGAGCGGCTATCTGTGGTGTTTTGTGTGCTCTTTTGGGGACTAAGCGCGCTATAATCAAAGCTCCCTAACACGGGCAGGGCGCTTTGTTTGTCCTGCCCGGGTGTTTGTAGGGTGGGCAAAGTGAGTTTAGAAGTGTCGGTCAAAATATTCTTTTCCTCACCCCCAAAACCTAAAAATCCTGCCACCTTGCCTAGCACCCCGCTAAAGATGTTTTGATACCACTCCACCACCTTGCCTAAAAACTCTAATACGGGGCTTAACCACTCCAAAAGTCCCTGCCAAATAGATACAATACTCTCTTTCAATCCCCCAAAGAGTTCTCCCATACTCCCCACACTCACCCCA
Organism: Helicobacter labacensis; assembly: GCF_003660285.1. GTDB lineage: Bacteria > Campylobacterota > Campylobacteria > Campylobacterales > Helicobacteraceae > Helicobacter > Helicobacter labacensis. The sequence goes on from NZ_QXQQ01000015.1 coordinate 1,842, forward strand.
AACAAGTTTAAAAGCTTGACAATGCCACTCCCTAAAAGCTCAAAAAACCAAGAAAACACAGAAACCACAGGGCTTAGCACTGAGCCAATCGCGCCAAACACCGCTACCAATCCCTCCCAAAAGCTAGCCATCTTGGCTTTTAAGCCCTCCCAGATTTGGGCTAACCACGCCTTCACCACATCCCAGTGCTCCACCAAAGCATATACCGCCACTCCAATCAGGGCAATTGCAAGCCCAATACCCGAGCTCATCCAAGCTAAACGCATCAGCTTCATCGCCCCGCCAAAGAGATTAGCCGCTAACACAGAGGTGAGCCCAAATACCCTAGTTGCTACACTACTTAAAGTAATTTGCCCGGTCAGCAGTCTATAACTCTCTATCGGACAAGCAAGGTTTTAGGTGCAAGCAAGGTTTTAGGTGTGAGCATCCAAACTCTGTGTAATTGGGAAAAGAGAGATTTATTGAAGCCTGATAGTTTCACTAAAGGTGGAGAGCGCAGATACAAGTTAGAAACTTTGAAAAGCATTAATAAGAACATCGTGTTTTGCAATGACAAGCGCAAGACTATCGCTTACGCTCGTGCGTCTAGTGCTGATTAAGGAGGATTAATTAGACAGGCACAAGTCTTAGAACTCTATTGCTCAGTTACTAGGCTTTAGCTATGAAGTGATCCAAGACTTAGGATCTAGAATGAATTATTATGGGAAGGGTTTGACCAAGCTTTTAAATCTCATTTAGAGGGTGAACCATCCGCTTGCTACCATTGCACTCTAGTTATTTTGCCTCTCCGTATTGTTATTGATGCTCGTGCTTGCTTGGACAAACACAAAGTGAATAGCGCATGGGCAAAAGATTTCTAAATTGCGCTTGACTTGTGCGCTGTGGTATCCCATTCTTCCATTTCATCGCCCAAAACCTCCGCTTTGATACCACCAATTAGAGATTGCAGAGAGAAAACTCATCGGCGAACGCACCAGTGGCTTACAAGTCCTCGCTTGTCCACCAAGAAAATGGGGAAAGAGAAGGGGTTAAAGCTACGCATAGATCAGCAGAGCGTACATAAAGTGGGATTAACAACATCCGACCAGCAAAAAACCCACAAACACCCCCACAAACCGCTCCGCTGTCAAAATAGGTAGCCATCTCCAGAGGATTACAACGCGAGCGACCTCAATATTATCACGATTCCCTATCCCCACCAATAGACCAGTTAGCCCTTGCGTTTTTCTACAATCTCCTTGGCGATGTTAGCGGGCACTTCGCCATAGTGATCGAACTCCATAGAATAAGTCCCACGCCCCTGTGTCGCTGAACGCAAATCGGTAGAGTAGCCAAACATCTCCACCAAGGGCACAAAAGCATTCACAATTTTAAGCCCTAATCTGTCATCCATCGCGTTGATCTGCCCCCTACGGCGGTTCAAATCCCCGATCACATCTCCCATATACTCCTCAGGCACTTCCACTTCCACTTTCATCATAGGCTCTAAGAGCACAGGGTTTGCTGCACGGCTAGCTTCTTTAAAAGCCATCGATCCAGCGATTTTAAACGCCATTTCAGAGGAGTCCACCTCGTGGTAACTCCCATCATAGAGCGTTACCTTAAAATCCACCACCGGGTAGCCTGCCAAGACCCCACTTTGCATCGCCTCTTGGATGCCCTTGTCCACTGCCGGGATATACTCTTTAGGGATCACTCCCCCACTAATTTCATTGACAAATTCATACCCGCTACCCGGGTCTTTGGGCTCAAGCTTGATGAAGACATGCCCATATTGCCCACGCCCACCAGATTGTTTGGCGTATTTATGCTCTTTTTGCACCGCGCTTCTAATGGTCTCCCTAAACGCCACTTGGGGTTGCCCCACCTCTGCTTCTACCTTGAATTCGCGTTTCAAGCGATCCACGATGATCTCTAGGTGCAACTCACCCATGCCCCCAATCAAAGTTTGCCCCGTTTCTTCTTGGGTCATCACCCTAAAACTAGGGTCTTCTTCAGCCAACTTGCCTAAAGCCACGCCCATTTTTTCTTGATCCGCCTTAGTCTTGGGCTCTACAGCGATATGAATCACCGGCTCAGGAAACTCCATGCGCTCCAACACCACCGGACTTTTCTCATTACAAAGAGTGTCCCCCGTCAAGGTGTCTTTGAGTCCTACAAAGGCGCAAATCTCACCAGCGTAGACCTCTTTAATGTCCTCGCGCTTGTTAGAGTGCATTTTCAAAAGCCGTCCCACGCGCTCTTTTTTATCCTTAGTGGAGTTGTAAATATAGCTCCCCGATTCTAATTTACCCCGATAAGCGCGCACAAAAGTGAGTTGCCCCACAAAGGGATCGGTCATGATTTTAAAAGCCAACCCGGCAAAATCCCCCTCATCGCTAGATTGCACCTTGATCTCTTCTTCGTTTCTAGGGTCTATGCCCTTGATGTCGGCTACCTCTGTAGGGGCAGGCAGGTAGTCAATCACCGCATCTAGCAAAGTTTGCACACCCTTATTTTTAAAAGAAGATCCACAGAGCATGGGAATGAGTGCCATATTCAAACATCCGATTTTAATGGCGCGCTTGATCTCCTCCACACCCAAATCCTCGCCTGCTAGATACTTTTCCATCAAAACTTCATCGTGTTCAGCCACCGCTTCTAAGAGTTTGTCGCGATATTCTTGAGCTTTTGCCTGCAAATCGCTAGGGATGTCTTGCACCTCGTATTTAGCCCCCATCGCCTCGTTATTCCATACAATCGCTTTCATGGCGACTAGATCGATCACGCCGACAAAAGTGTCTTCTGCGCCAATAGGGATATTGATGGGCACGGGGTTAGCTTTTAAGCGTTCCTTAATTTGATTCTCCACGCTGTAGAAATTTGCCCCGATGCGATCCATTTTATTGACAAAGACGATGCGGGGCACGCCGTATTTATTGGCTTGCCGCCACACGGTTTCGCTTTGGGGTTGCACCCCACCCACTGAGCAAAATACCGCCACAGCCCCATCCAGCACGCGCATGGATCGCTCCACTTCAATGGTGAAATCCACATGCCCGGGGGTGTCTATCAAATTAATTTGGTGGTCTTGCCAAAAGCAGGTGGTAGCCGCTGAAGTGATGGTGATCCCACGCTCTTTTTCTTGTTCCATCCAGTCCATAGTCGCCGCGCCGTCATGCACTTCGCCAATCTTGTGGCTGACACCGGTGTAAAACAAGATTCTCTCTGAAGTGGTGGTTTTGCCCGCATCAATATGGGCGGCGATCCCAATATTTCTAATTCTCTCTAGGGGTGTTTTGCGTGCCATAAGCCTCCCTTACCAGCGGTAATGCGCGAAGGCTTTATTCGCCTCTGCCATTTTGTGGATTTCTTCTTTCTTTCTAAACGCCGCGCCCTTATCACTAGCCGCGTCCAATAACTCATTAGCCAACTTATCCACCATCACGCGCTCGTTGCGCTTGCGCGTGGCTTCTAAAATCCAGCGGATGGAGAGAGATTGTTGGCGCGCTGGGCGCACCTCTATGGGCACTTGGTAAGTTGCCCCACCCACACGCCTAGATCGCACCTCTAATAGGGGCTTGACATTTTCTAAGGCTTTTTCAAAAACCTCAATGCCTTTTTCCCCACTTTTCTCCTCAATCTTTTGCAAGGCAGCATAAATGATCTTCTCTGCTACACTTCTCTTGCCATCGTACATCATTTTGTTGATGAATTTAGTGATCACCTTGCTATTGTAAACCGGATCCCCCAACACTTCCCTCACCGGTGCTCTCTTTCTTCGCATGTCCTACCTTTATTTTTTCTTTTCTGCGCCGGCTTTGGCTTTTTTAGCCCCGTATTTGCTACGAGAAACCGATCGTTTATTCACCCCGGCTGTGTCTAACGCCCCACGCACAATGTGGTATTTTACCCCGGGCAAGTCTTTTACCCTGCCCCCTCTAACTAGGACAATGGAGTGTTCTTGCAAATTATGCCCTTCCCCAGGAATATAACTGATGACTTCAAACTTGCTAGTGAGGCGCACTTTGGCGACTTTTCTTAAGGCTGAATTAGGTTTTTTGGGTGTGGTGGTATAAACCCGTGTGCAAACCCCCCTTCTTTGAGGGCATTCCACCAAAGCGGGCGATTTGGTCTTTTTGAGGATTTTCTTCCTTTCTTTGCGGATCAATTGGTTGATAGTAGGCACTGCTTCCCTTTTTAAATAAGTTCAAAAACGCCCATTATACACTAAAAAATCTTGATTTTAACTTCACCCACAAGAGAAGCGCAAGAGCAGAGAGATTTCTGCGGATCTTATAGCGATCCCCGCACCTTTATGCGAATCAGCACAAAAATCTAAACATCTGAAAATACTATTCTTCATTGTCCTTGAGACTTAACAACCCCCCCACCACAGCCCCTACACCGGCACCTACCAAAGTGCCTACCAAAGGCACCATAGAACCTAAAAAGCCCCCAATGGCAAAACCGGCTAAGGGCTTGGGGACCTTGGGGGGTTTGGAGTTTGTTGGGTTATTTTGCATCTTACAAGGTTATTTTAACTTTTTCATTGTCTGTTCAGCCATACCCGCGGTAACCGCAGATACAGTTCTGCAAAGCCACCCAACAAGCTCTGTTGAGCCTTCGTATTTCTTTTTATTCGCTTCAGTCCTCGCCTTGATGTCCTCTAATTTTTGCAATCTGTCATCCATGTTGTCTTCCTAATCCAACAACCTTACCGCTTCTTGGTAAAGCATAAAATTTTTCACCACCCAATCTTTGAGTTGATCCACCTTATGCGTGGATACGCCCATCTCTTTGGCATAAGAGTAGATGGTATCTCGTTCATTGTCATGCCAACGGCTATCGGCTAGTGCCACAGAGGTTAATTCTAGCAATACGGCATGTTTGGCGTGGTTGGTGTTAAAGAGTTTACCCAGCTCGCTTAAAGGCACTTCTTTTTCACTAATGCCATACTCGCATTGCTTTTTGATCACATCCAGCGCGCCTAGTTGCAATTCATGCAACACGCCATCGGCTTCAATGACTTTTCTAGCCAAATACAAAAACACTTGTTGTTGTTCAACACTCAAATCTTGGATAAACATGTTTGTTTCTTGTGGGTTTAAAGTTTTAAGCCCATTTGCCAGAGCCTTTAAGCTCTACGGCGATTGTGTCTGCCTTGACATCCCAAGAGCTATTATCTGCTGGATTGCAGCTCGAACAAACCGGCACAACCCACCAACTGCGCTCATCGTCCAAATACACATGCGCGCCCCGATCGGCACTATTAGAACAGCCATAAATACAGCATTTTGGGCTAGATTTGCCGGTTTCCTTCTTCCAAAACTCAATCCACGAACGCTCAACTTTGGGTCTGTGGTTGGTCGTATTCGTGATATGCGTAATGGCAGTGAAAGTCCTTTTACCCATTTGTTACTCTCTTTTCTAAGTTTAGACACCTATTATACAGAGCCATAGAAAGAGAGTCAAGGGGTCTTGGGGGTGGGTAAAACCACTACTAAAGATTTTAGCCTGTTTCCTGCAAAACAACGACTCCCCCACCACTAAAAACCCATACCCCAATAAAACAAACAGGCAACGCCCTACAATCCAGTCCCATAGATTTGCTCTTGAATAAAAATACTCCATAATCCACGATGCCTTAATAACACCAACAATGCCAAAGAACACATGTTCATGGCTAAGGATAAAGCCAAATTGGGCAAAAATCCTTGTCTGCACACTTGAATAACACCACAGCACCACTTTTTTATCCCAAAGAGGGATACAACGCCTTCAAGATCTAGCCATGGGGTTATGCTGTGCGCTGGTGATAAACATAGCGTATTTCAAAATCTTTGTCATGCCGTGCCAACACTCTCTTCTGCCCTCTTTGACACTTCAATGGCACATTAAGCTCCCAAATGGCTTTGCTTATTAGACCTCCTTCTAAGCCTTTGCTTTCTCTTGTAGATGTGTTGCATCGTATTGCTGGTATGTAAGGCGCGTTTGTGCTATACTCTGCGCTTTTGGGGGATGTTGAGAAAAAGGGGTGTGATGGAATTTTTAGGCTTTATGGCGGTGTTTGTGGTGGTGTGTCTGCTCTTTTTCAAGCCCGCTTGTGAAAAATTAGCCTTTGGAATTTTTGTAGTGGCGTGGTTGGTGGAGTTAGTAATGTTTGTCGCGCACACTTCTAACTTCTTCCCCAATGTGAATTTATAGGGGTCTTATGCAACAAACTCGAACTTTTTACTTCCTCTTTTCTTTAGCCATTATTGGGATTGTTTCTTTGCCAGTAGGGATTGGCAATCTTGTGCTGGGCTTTATTTATGGAGATTCGCCCTGTATCCAGTGTTGGGCGGAGCGCCAAAGTATGGTGTATGTGGGCTTGGCAGGGCTGTTTATCTTGCGCTATGGCTTGAAACCCAAATACCTAGCGATCTTACTCTTAGTGGTGGCGGGGGGTTTATATCAAAGCTTTTACCATTATGGCAACCACGCGCTAGAAGATGTGGGGCAGGGTTTTGCGCTTTCTATTTTGGGATTACACACGCAATTTTGGGCGCATGTGGTCTTTTGGTTTGTGGTGTTGATCTTAGGGGGGTTATTGCTCTTTGCGCCCAGTTTTCAAACCTTAGCTCAAGAGGGGGGGAGCAGGCGTTCTTATCGCGATTTGAGCAAGGCGAACTCTTGGGCATTTCTCATCGTGGGCGTGATTGCCATCACAAACATGGTGCAGGCTTTTATCTCTACTGGACCCTTCCCCTATCTAGGGCAGGGCGATCCCATCCGCTTTTCTTGGAATTTCAAAGAAAATGTATGGAGCGCGCAAAATTGGAAGCACATGGGCTTTCCTAGAGCTTGGGGTAAAAGAATCATAGAACCCCCCATTTTAGCCGATGACAAACATGCATGGGATCGTGATTACCATAACGCCCCTCTGCAAATCCACAAAACACTCCCCTTGCGATCCCAAAAAACCCTCTCTTTAGCCCTAAATGCCCCCATTAGCGATCTTTTATTCTTAAGCGCGCCCATCACCCCCATTAAAGCCCCCCTTAATCCTTTAGCTGTGCTCACCAAAAGTCAGGGTTGCGCTCCCCTCCAACAAAACAACGCCCCCTATTTCTCCCCGGACACTTTCGCTGGGGATAATGCGCTATTAAAAAATACCTTTTTGATCGGCACGCAAAAAGAAGGCTTTTATGTGGTGGATAAAGACCTAAAGAGCATTTTGGCGCATTTTGTGTTGGATAAATACTATTCTGCCACCATAGAGAATTTTGTAGGCGTGAATATGGTGGGCAATATCATTAGAGTGATGGGACAAAATAAGAGCAGTGCAGATGTGCGCTACAACCCCAAAACGGGGAATAATTTCGCACAATTCTTGCAAGGGGCGCACCAATTTGAAGAATTAGGGCGTAGCCGTTTGCGCACAAGTCGAGCTTCCACCTCCTATGTATTGAGCGCGCGTAGCGATGGCACTTACACTTATATGTTGAGTGTGCCTAATGCGCGCTATAAAAATTTGATCTTAATTAGCATGTTGGATCAAGATTTGGGCTTGAATTCTGAGCGCATCGTGCAAGCCACCACCAACACCCCCCTAAAACCCCAACGCCATTTAGGCGAATTTTACATCACCGGGCTAGCCCTCTATCAAGGCAAGTTATTAGCCTTGAGCAAAGCGTTCAATACTTTATTGGTGATCGATCCAGCTAGCGCGCAGGTGTTAGATGCCTATGGCTTGCCTAGCCAGATTAGCAACCCTAGCGCACTCGCCTTAGTGGATGATGCACTTGTGGTGGTGGGCTATGAAAAGGGGCAAAATGTCTTTTACACTTTGGATCTTGCTGGTTTTTCTCCCAATCTAACCCCCATTGTGGATCAAAGCCATAAAGCCCCAGAATTGCACTCTCAAGGGTGCTAGATCAAACTTTTGAGCAAAGTTATAAAGGGCGCGCTGATGGGTGTGGGGGTGTGGGTGGCTTGAGAAATAAAACCTAGCTTAACTTGCATACAAAAAAGGCGCGCGCTCTGAGGGGCAACTCTTAGCACCTCTTGTTCTAAGATCACGCTCACTCTTTTGAGCTCTTTTAATCTTGTAAGCACCTCTAGAGTGTCGCCCAATTTGCCCGGGGCAAAAAATTGCGCTTGCAGGGATTGCACCACAAAAAAGCCTTGTTGATCGTAGGGGCTAAGCTCATTGGCAAAAAATATCTCGCTTCTAGCCCGCTCGCAGTATTTTAAATAATTAGCGTGGTAGATGATCCTGCCACAATCCGTATCTTCGTAATAAACCCTAAAACGCATGCCACCCCAAAAATGACTTAAAAGTTTTAATTCTATCTAAATAAAGTAAACATTAAACCTTGCTGTGCTAGAATGTGGCTTTTTTTATTCCAACAGAAAGGAGCCTTAAGTGAATAACTTCTCCAAGTTAGGCTTTATTCTAGCCGCTTTAGGGAGTTCCATAGGATTAGGACACATCTGGCGTTTTCCTTACATGGCCGGTACAAGCGGTGGGGGTGGCTTTGTGATTTTGTTCTTGATCCTCTCTCTCACCATAGGGCTCACGATGTTGATTGCAGAAATGGTGATAGGGCAGAGCACCCAAAAGGATGTCGCGGCTGCTTTTGCTGAGCTAGACCCCCACCCTGAGCGCAAAACTTGGCGTTATGCTGGGCTGATGCTCTTTACTGGACCCATCATCTTAACTTTTTATGGAATCGTGCTAGGCTGGGTGTTTTACTATTTGGGGGTGGTGAGTTTTAACTTGCCCACAGATGTCAAAGCCTCAGAGCAGATCTTAACCAATCTCTTGGGTAACTCCATTGGCACGCAGGTTATCGGGCTGGCTATCACCCTCTTGCTCAGTGCTTGGGTGGTCTCTAGGGGGGTTAAAGATGGCATTGAAAAGCTCAATTTTGTTTTAATGCCTTTGTTATTCATCATCTTTATAGGCTTGCTCATCTATGCCTCAACCCAAAGCTCTTTCCATAAAGCTCTAGATTTCATGTTTGGGATTCGCATCGCCGAGTTTAACCAAAAAGTCTTTGTGAGCGCGCTAGGGCAGGTGTTTTTTGCGCTGAGTTTGGGTATAGGAATCAACATCGCTTATGCTTCTTCCACGCATTACAAACAAGATCTGCTCAAAAGCGCGATTTGGATTGTCTTGCCCGGCATTGCGATCTCTTTAATGGCTGGCTTGATGATCTTCACCTTCGTGTTTGAATACGGGGCTAACCCCTCCCAGGGGGCAGGACTCATCTTTGTCTCCCTGCCTGTGGTGTTCTCCAAAATGGGGGCGATGGGGAGTGTGGTGTCTATCTTGTTTTTATGCGCTCTAGCCTTTGCAGGGATCACCTCTACCATCGCGCTTTTAGAACCCCCCGTGCAGTATTTAGTGGATAAGAATTATTCGCGTTTTAAGGCGACATGGGCACTCACAGGGGCGGTTTTTGTGGTGGGTGTGGTGTTGATCTTCTCTTTGAATGCCAAATATGGGGCACATCTGAAATTTTTTGGCAAAAGCCTCTTTGATCTAACCGACTTTTTTTCCACATCCATTTTAATGCCCTTTTGGGGGTTGGTGTCTGTGCTCTTTGTGGGCTGGGTGGTGAGCAGGACAAAACTCTATGCGGTGAGCTTGCACTTTTTAAGCCGCTGGATGTTTTCCGTGTGGGTGTTTTTGCTCAAATTCATCGCGCCGGTTGTGATTTTGGTGATTTGGGTGAAGATTTTACAGGGCTAGTATGGGCTTTTCTAAATTAGGTTTCATCTTAGCCACTTTGGGGAGCTCTATTGGGCTAGGGCATATTTGGCGCTTTCCTTACATGGCTGGGAGCAATGGGGGGGGGGGCTTTTGTCCTGCTCTATTTGGGTCTCACCCTCACTTTGGGGGTAGCCATGCTCTTGGTGGACATGGTGATTGGCAACTTGGGGCGTAAAGATGTGGTCTCTTGTTATGAACACCTCAACACCAAACATAAAAAAGTGTGGGCTTGGAGCGCTTTTTTGCTCTTGGGCGGTCCTATTATCATGTCTTTTTATGCGGTGGTGTTGGGCTGGATTCTCTATTATCTGCTCAAAGTGAGTTTCAACCTGCCCGCTTCTTTGCAAGCAGCCAAACAAACCTTTAGTGTGTTGAGTTCTAGTGATCTGGCATGGCAAATTGGGGGCTTTAGTCTTTGGTTGTGGCTCACTGTGTGGATCGTCTCTAAGGGGATCAAAGAGGGGATCGAGCGCTTAAGTCTGTGGCTGATGCCTCTTTTGTTCCTCATCTTCATCGGCTTGCTTTTTTATGCCATGACCTTGCCCAGCTTTTCTAAGGCACTCGTCTATATGTTTAGCTTTGATGCTAGCAAGATCACTCCCAAGGTGTTATTAGAAGCCCTAGGGCAGATGTTCTTTTCTTTAAGTTTGGGGGTGGGCACTATTACCACCTACGCGGCTTTCACGCGTTCTAATGAGAATCTCTTAGGCAGTTCGCTATGGGTGGTTTTGCCCGGCATTGGGATTTCTCTTGTAGCAGGGCTTATGATCTTCACCTTTATTTTTAACTTCAATGGCGAGCCCTCTCAAGGAGTGGGGTTAGTCTTTATTTCCCTGCCCTTAATTTTCCATAGCATGGGTGCTGTAGGCTCCCTGATTGCCTTTTTATTCTTTTTAGCTTTGATCTTTGCGGGGATCACTTCTACGGTGTCCTTGATCGAGCCTGCGATCCTCTATTTGATGCACCGCTTGAAGTGGAGTCGTTTCAAAGCGTCTTATTTGGTGGGACTAGGGATTTTTCTTTTGGGCTTGTTGGTGATTTTCTCCATCCATAAGGATTATGCCAAGACTCTAACCTTCTTTCATAAGAGTGTTTTTGATTGGGCGGATTTCATCACCTCTTCGGTGCTAATGCCCTTGGGGGGGTTATTTTCTTTGATCTTTCTAGGGTGGTTCATGCATAAAAAACGCCTGTATAAAGCTAGTGCGCGTTTTTTAAGCCGTCCTGCCTTTTTGGTGTGGTTTTTTAGTGTGCGCTTTATCGCCCCTGTGGTGGTGGTGCTGATCCCCTGTTTGCCATTTTTCAAAAGTGCGTAATCTTGTTTTAGCCCTGGGCTGTTGTCTTTTTTATCTAAAGGGCGAAGGATTTGAAGGGCGCTTGAGTAAATCCCAACTCAAAAACACGGGTTACACCAGCGCGCCCTTTGATGACTTTTACAAGCCGGATTTTTACCGACTCAAAAACAGCTGGGAAGTTGCCCCTAGAAAACCCAAAAAATCTCATCCCTTGCTTGATTTTGCCAAAAAATACTTGGATATTATGGAACACCGTGGGACTTACTTTATGCCTTTTTACCACAGTTTTACCCCCATTTACCAGTGGTATCACCCCGACATCAACCGCTACCAAAGCACAGAATTTAAATTCCAAGTGAGCTTTAGAGTGCCCGCCTTTAAGAATTTTCTCTTCACCACCGGCACACTCTATTTAGCCTACACCCAAACTAACTGGTTTCAAATTTACAACAACCCCCAAAGCGCGCCCATGCGCATGGTCAATTACATGCCTGAGCTCATTTATGTCTACCCTCTCAATATCCCCTTTTTTACTAAGAAGATGGGGTATCTGAGTGAGTTTTGGATTGGTTGGCAACATATTTCCAATGGTATTGGAGGCAGGCAGTGCTACCAACCTTTTAAAAATGGGAATCCCACTGATGCCTTTCCGGGAACACCCGTTCACATTACAGAAGAGAATAAGCAAATCATCGTCCAGCAGGGGGGGCTTGATGGGGGTTGCCGCTCAGTGAGTGCGGGGCAACGCCCGGTATTCAAACTCACATGGCAAAAGGGGGGGCTCAAAATTAGAGTTGGTTACTGGCCCTACATCCCCTATAACCAATCTAATCCCAATTTGATCGCCTACATGGGTTATGGGAATGCCTTGATCGACTATAGGCGGGGTCGGCATCATTTTGAAATGCGTATTTACGATCTCTTCACGCAGTATTGGCGTTATAAACGCTGGCATGGCGCAATCCGCATTGGTTACACTTTTAGAATTAACCCCTTTGTGGGCTTTTACATGCAGTATTTTAATGGCTATGGCGATGGACTTTATGAATACGATGTCTTTTCTAACCGCTTTGGGGTGGGGATTCGCCTCAATCCTTAAAGGGGGTTCTTATGGACTTTTTAGAACACAAAAGCGTGCTCATTACAGGGGGCACGGGGAGTTTTGGCAAGGCATGCACGCGCGCGCTGTTGCAAAAACATAATCCTAAAAAAGTCATCATTTATAGCCGTGATGAACTCAAGCAATACGAGATGGCGCGCCACTATAGCGATCCTAGAATGCGTTTCTTTCTGGGCGATGTGCGCGATAAGGATCGACTCTGTGCGGCGATGCAGGGGGTGGATGTCTGTATCCATGCCGCAGCACTCAAACATGTCCCCATTGCCGAATACAACCCTCTAGAGTGTATCAAAACTAATATCTTGGGGGGGAGTTGTGTCATTGAGGCGTGTTTGCAAGCCCAAGTAGGGCATGTAATCGCTTTGAGCACTGATAAGGCGAGCAACCCCATTAATCTCTATGGCGCGACTAAGCTTTGTAGCGACAAACTTTTTACCAGCGCCAATAACATGAAAGGCAAGGCGCGCACAAAATTTAGCGTGGTGCGCTATGGGAATGTGGTGGGGAGTAGGGGGAGCGTGGTGCCCTTTTTCAAATCGCTTGTGGCGCAAGGCGCGCCAAGTATTCCTATCACTGACACGCGCATGACGCGCTTTTGGATCACACTAGAAAAGGGGGTGGATTTCGTGCTCAAAAGTTTAGAGCGCATGCATGGAGGAGAAATCTTTGTGCCTAAAATCCCCAGCATGCAGATCGTGCAACTAGCTAAAGCCCTTGCCCCCCATCTGCCCCTAGAGATTATAGGCGTGCGTCCCGGGGAGAAATTGCACGAAGTGATGATTAGCTCAGATGACAAAGCCCTAGAATTTGCACACTTCTACATCTTAGAACCGGCGATTTCCTTCCAAACCCCCATAGATTACCGCAAAACCCTACTGGGGGAGTGCGGGGTGGAGGTGGCTGAGGGTTTTAGCTACAATAGTTTAGATAATCCGGATAAGCTAGACGCACCCACCCTCTTAAACATGATCGCAAGCCTAGATCACCATGCTTGACACCTTAGATTGGCTTTATGCTACTACACCCCTCAAGGGCAAGCGGATTTTATTATTGGTGAGTGGGTCTATTGCGGTTTATAAGTCCTTAGAATTGGTGCGCGTGTTTATGAAAATGGGCGCGCAGGTGCGCGTGGTGATGAGCGCAAGCGCATGCCAATTTGTCCAGCCTCTGAGTTTTGAAGCTTTAAGCCATGCTAGCGTGCTCACCCCCAGCACGGAACGCTGGAATTTACAAGAGGGGCTATGTACCAACCACATTAGCTATGCCACATGGGCGCATTTAGTGGTGGTTGCCCCGGCTAGTGCCAACACTGTAGCCAAACTCGCTCATGGTTTAGCAGATAATGTGCTGTGCAGCGCGTTTTTAGCCAGCCACGCGCCCAAGATTCTAGCCCCTAGCATGAATACCCAGATGTTGCTAGCGCGCCCCACTCAAGAAAATTTAGCGCGTTTAAAGGCTTTGGGCTGTGAGATTATAGAGCCTAGAGTGGATTTGCTCGCGTGCAACACCACAGGCAAGGGCGCGATGGCGCAAGTGTTAGAGATCGTGTGTGCGGGGGTGCGCGCGCTAGAACACACACCCTTTTGGCAGGACAAAGAGGTGGTGGTTACAGGGGGGGGGAGTGTGGAGAACATTGATGCGGTGCGCTGTATTTCTAATCATTCTAGCGGTTTGCAAGCTAGTGCGCTAGCCCTAGCTCTCTATTTCAAAGGCGCGCGGGTGCGCTTGGTTTCTAGCATTTTTCCCCTAGCCTTGCCCGCTAGCATAGAATGTATCGCCGTTAAAAGCGCGCAAGACTATTTAGAGGCATTGCAAGCTAGACAAGACCTTAAAAACCCTCCACTTTTATTCATGCTCGCTGCCATCAGCGACTACAAACCCGCTCAAACCCATGCGGGCAAACTCAAAAAACAGGATTTAGGCGCGCGTTGGAATTTGGAATGTGTGCAAAATGTGGATATATTGCGCGCCCTACAGGGATTTTATAAAATCGCTTTCAAGGCGGAAGAAAATCTAGAGCAAGGCTTGTACAACGCCCAAAAACTCTTAGAGAGTGTTCAAAAGGGAGGGAAGGGGTGTGCTGTCGTGTGTTTGAATACCTTGGAGCAAAACCCCTTTGGATCGCTAGAAAACCAAATGTATTTTTTAAGTGCGCGGGTATGTCGCCGCAGCGCGCGCATAGACAAGCTCCGCTTGAGTTTTGAGATTTTGGATTTTGTGCAAGCGCAAATACAAGACGATTTTTAAGAACTGTATTTGTTTTAGCTAATTTTATGCCCATTCCCTCCCCTAGTAAACTCAAAAGCACCTATTCAAAACGATGGTATGTCCCGAAACAATGAAGGCATTAGGCAACCACAAAGAAGTCTTTTGGATGCAATATAGCTTTTTCACCCCGGGCTATCAAGAAGACGCCACACAGCACGACCCCCAAGCCTTGTATGGATATTCCCCATTACCCTAGCATGGTGCTTAGGGGTGTGATTGTGGCTAATACCTCTGTGCGCGCCGTGTCCACCAAGCTAGCCTATTACGCCACACAGCAAGATTACCCCTCTAATCTATGGCAAAACTCCATGATCTTTGCGGACACGCCAGTGCTCATCACGCATTACAATAAAGCTAAAACTTACGCCCTTATCCAATTTGCTATCGCATCGATGCGATGTCTGACTTGTATGCGCACATTAGAAAATGAGGGTTAACTTCTGGCTTTAGGGGGGGTGGTAAGAATCCCTGAGAGCGCGATCAAGCCCATGCCTACTCCCTCTAGTGCTCCTAGCCAGTGATCCCCCAACATGATCCCAAAGATCACGCTCCAAACCAAGCGGGTGTAATTCATAGGGGAGATCAAGCCCGCTGGGGCGTTCATATAAGCCTTAGTCAAAAAATATTGTCCACAAGCCCCAGAAAGCCCAATCCCAGCTAGCACCCATACATCCCAGTGCCACCAAGCCCCCTCAAAGCGCATAGGGTGGTAGCCAGAAGATAGGGGGGGCAGGTGGATTAAAAAGCCCAAAAACCCCAAAGCACTCATGCACACACTGAAGATAAAAACCACAAAAGCCCCATCGTAATATTCTTTCAGGCGGTATAAACTTGTGTAGGCGATGGCGACTAATAAACCATTGAGCACACCGCATAGCACCTGCGCTTGTGTTAGCCCGCTGGTGTTAGGGTTGGCAATACAGATCACCCCCAATAAACCCAAAAAGCCAGCCAAGAATAAGCGCAAGCCCACAGGCTCTTTGAAAATAAAGGCGGCGATGATAATAGCATAAAGGGGCGCGCTTTGGTTAAAGGCGGTGGCTGTGCCTAGTGGCATGGTACTGATATTGTAACAAAACAAGACCATGCCTATTGCTCCAATCATCATGCGTCCTAGCAATAACCACCCTCCCCCCCTTTTATGCGCTTTGAAACTAAAGGGTTTGAAGTAATAAAACAAGAGTAAAAAGACAAGCATAAAGGTGGAACGATAGAACACATTCTCTAAGGGCGAGTAATAGCCACTCATCACCTTGATCAAGGCGCTCATGATCCCCAAATTCAGCGCGCTCAAAGCCATGTAAAATAAACCCAATTTGACATTCACGCGATCGCTCCCAAGAGCGCATACTAACACAAAATTTACAACGGCTTAGAGCGGGTTTTGGCATAAGCAATGCCTAGCACCCCCAATAATAAGAGCAAGAGCAACCCAAAGTGCAAAGCTAATCCCTCTAGCTTGCCAAAAACACGCAATAGATTGATCTTGGGGTAGTTTGTGATCCAAGAGGCGTAGTGATCCCAGCTCAAAGCCACCAAGCTTGCCCCTACAATATTGCCCACTCCCACCACAATAAAATGCGCCTGCCCTTGCATCGCCTTATACATCCAACCGCATTCACACCCCCCAGCAAGCACAATCCCTAAACCAAAGAGCAAGCCCCCTAGAAAAATCCCCGGAGAAGCCCACATAATTTTAGGGGGCACGCCCAAATTGATGTAACTAAAAACCCCTATGCTAGAGACCATCATGCCCACCACCAGCGCGCAGACCATCCCACTTTTACCCCAAAGAAACAGATCTCTAAAGGCGTTGGTGAAACAAATTTGCGCCCTAGCTACGATAAAGCCAAAACCCAAACCAAAGCCTAATGCACAGGCTAATTTGGCGTTAGAAAAAAGCGCGCCATACGCTATCCATGCTAACACGAAGATAAAGATCACAACCCCCAATCCCCTCCCCAAAGGCACGCTATACCCCTGAGTGCCAAGATCGCAGGCATGCGCGCACACCTTCACCCCCCCATAAACCCCCAATAGGGTAGCCACAGTGAAAAACCACGCATGCAGGCTAAATTGGGGGATTCCGGTTAAAAAACTCGCCAAATTGCAACCCATGCCAAGCCTAGCCCCAAAGCCAGCTAGCACCCCGCCTACAAATGCCCTTAAAGCCTGTTGGTAGCTAGCAAACCACACAAATCGAAGACTCCCCGCCCAAGCACTCGCACAAAACACCCCGGCAAACATACCAAGCAACATCATCCCATCGATGCGATCTAGGGGTGTGCCATGCAAACCGATGATGTGGAAATAGCCCAGTGTGTGGGTGTTGACACCTAGAGCACCCAAGAGATGCCCGCCCCAACGGGTAAACTCCCCGGTTAGTGCCCAATAAGTGCCTAGCAAACCAAAATAATAAGCAGAGCCGATGCTCAAAGCCATAATGGCTGACCAATAACCCCATGGGCGCACAAAGCACCCATGCCAAAATCTCCCCAAATACACCAAAACAACCACCTCTGATTAAAGTGCGCTTGGTCCCCAAGCCTCCAGAGTCCCCAAAATCCTAGCGTTCAATCATCTCATAACCCAAGCCCTGCTTGGTGAGTTCCTCCAAAAAGGGATCGGGATCGAGTTGCTCTAAATTGAACACGCCCTTAGAGTTTTCTCCCCCCCAAATGCCCTTACAAATCATCATCGCCCCCACTACAGCGGGCACGCCCGTGGTGTAGCTAACAGCTTGCGAACCCACTTCCTCATAGCATTTTTGGTGATCGCAGACATTGTAAATATAGAGCTTTTTTTCTTGCTTGTTCTTGCTCCCATGGATATAGCACCCGATATTGGTTTTACCCGTAGTCTTGCCCGCAAGGTTGGCTGGATCGGGCAAGAGTTGTTTTAGCACCTGAATGGGCACAACCTGCGCGCGCCCCCCTTGCGTAGTAGGCACTTCCACGGGCTCAATATTGAGCATACCCACATTAGCCAAACAGCGCATATGATTCAAATAATTCTCTGAAAAAGTCATGAAGAAACGAATCCGCTTCAAGCCCTTAATGTGTTTGACTAAGGACTCCAACTCCTCATGGTAGAGCAGATACGAGTCGCGCTCGCCAATCCCCGGATACGCCCAAGTTTGCTTGATTTCTAGGGGTTTAGTTTCCACCCAAGCCCCATTGTCATAGTAACGCCCCGGAGCACT
This sequence comes from Helicobacter labacensis, assembly GCF_003660285.1. Taxonomy (GTDB): domain Bacteria; phylum Campylobacterota; class Campylobacteria; order Campylobacterales; family Helicobacteraceae; genus Helicobacter; species Helicobacter labacensis. The sequence continues at coordinate 19,469 of NZ_QXQQ01000015.1, forward strand.
CACCTCTCTTAAATTGATCTCTGGATTAAAATTGGTCGCAAAAGGGTATGGGTGGTTACCTGCGTTGCAATCCAAAATATCAATGTTGTAAATCTCATCAAAATAATGCTTTTGGGCGTAGGCACAAAAGACATTGGTAACCCCGGGATCAAAACCACTCCCCAGCAAACCAAAAATCTGGGCTTCTTTAAAAGCCTTGTCAAACGCCCACTGTTCCTTGTATTCAAAACCCGCCACATTGGGGTGTTCGTAATTAGCGGTGTCTAGATAGTTGGTCTTGGTTTGTAAGCAAGCTTGCATGATGGCTAAATCTTGGTAGGGTAGAGCGACATTGATCACCACCTTAGGCTGGTGTTTTTCAATGAGGGCGACCACCTCCTGCACGCTGTCCGCATCCACCTGTTCGCACACCACCTCGCCCAAACCCCTCGCCTTGACATCCCCAGCGATCTGTTGGCATTTAGCAAGGGTGCGGCTAGCCAACACCACTTTATTAAAAATTTGGCGATTTTGACACAGCTTGTGGGCAACCACGCTACCAACTCCCCCAGCCCCAATCTGCAAGACACTGAACATTTCTTCCCTTTTGGATAACACGATCTAGATGTGCTATTATAGGATAAATATTTTACGCTTTAATTAAATGGAGGTAAGCGGTGAACACAATCTCTTTAGATGTCTATGGGACTCTGGTGTGCATGGTGGGGGTGTTATTATTGGGGCGTTGGATCATCTCTAAGATCAAATTCCTGCGCGATTACGACATCCCTGAGCCGGTGGTGGGGGGAGTGTTGGTGGCTTTAGCTGTCTTGATCGCGCATAAATTTTACGATTTTAAATTGGTGTTGGACTCTTCTTTAAAAACCCCGCTTATGCTCACTTTCTTTATCACCATTGGTCTAAGCGCGGATTTTGCCTCTTTGAAAAAGGGGGGCAAAATGCTAGGCATTTTTGTCGCGGTCGTGGGGGTGTTTGTGGTGGTGCAAAACGCTGTGGGGGTGGGGATTGCTAGCCTCATTGGAGCTAATCCTTTGATGGGACTCTTGGGGGGCTCGATCTCGCTCATTGGCGGGCATGGCACCAGCGCGGCGTGGTCTGATGTCTTTGTCAAAGCCCCCCACAATTTTGCTGAAAGCCTAGAGGTTTCTATCACTTGCGCGACCTTTGGATTAGTGAGCGGGGGGCTCATTGGCGGACCTGTGGCGCGTTATTTGATTAAGAAATACAGGCTAGAACCCAGCCAGCAAGATAGGGAGCGCATGGAGCAAGAGCCCCCCAGTGTCTTTGAAACTCCCAAAAAAGAACGCTTGATCACCGCAAGCAGTTTCATAGAGAGTTTAGCCCTAGTGAGCATCGCGTTATTAGTGGGCACTCTGATCTCTAAGATGGCGCATGTCAAGGTGGGCGGGGTAACCTTGCCCACCTTTGTATGGTGCTTGTTTGTGGGGGTAGTGTTGCGCAATGTGCTCTCTTATTCTAAAATTCATAAGGTTTTTGATCGCGAAGTGAGCGTGATTGGGAATGTGAGCCTCAATCTCTTTTTGGCTTATGCTTTGATGAGTATCGATTTGCTCAAACTCGCGCATTTAGCTTTACCCATTATGATTATTTTGAGCGTGCAGGTGGTGGTGATGATTCTCTATAGTATTTTTGTAACCTTTAGAGTCTGTGGCAAAAATTACGATGCGGCGGTTTTGAGCGCGGGGCATTGTGGCTTTGGTTTGGGCGCAACCCCCACCGCGATGGTGAACATGCAAACTATCACCACCCACTATGGGCATAGCCATGTCGCCTTTCTAGTCGTGCCCTTAGTGGGGGCGTTTTTTGTGGATATTATCAACGCGGTCGTGATCAAAAGCTTTTTAGCTCTGCCCTTATTCCACTGAGGTGTAGATTGTTTGCGATCCTGATGGCCGCTTGTGCGCGCAAGGCTTGGGAGGTGCAAACCTTAGCTTTGCCCAATCCTAGTGTGGCGTGCATGGTGCTAGATCAAAACTACCAGCTTTTAAGTCTGCAAGCCCACACAAAAGCCCACACCCCCCATGCCGAAGTGCGCGCCCTAGCAGAGGCGTTTAACGCGCTTAGTCCTACCCCCGCTCCTAAGGACATTGACCCCCTAGACAAGCAAGCCAACTATAACTTCCTAGCCCAAAATCATAGCGATCTTTTTAAAGAGTGCACCCTTTTAGTAACCCTAGAACCTTGCGACCACTTTGGCAAAACCCCTCCCTGCGCGGCGTTGTTGTGCGTGCTCAAACCTAAGCGCGTTATCGTGGGCGCGCGCGAACAAAACCCCAAAGCAATGGGCGGACTAAAACGCTTACAAGAAGCCGGGATTGAGGTTGTGGTGCTAGACTTACCCGCCTGCTATGACTTGCTCACCCCCTTTAAATGCCTCTCTAACAAAGGAGTGTTTAATCTTTTTAAAATCGCCACAAGACTAGATGGCAATTATCAGGGCAAGATTTCGGGGGCAAAGAGTTTAGCTTTCAGCCATAACCAGCGCGGAGTGGCTAATACTCTCATCATCTCAGGGCAGAGCGCGCGCACCGATCGCCCCCTGCTTGATCACCGCTTTGCTAATCCCCTCTATCAAGACCGCCTCTGTGATGTGGCGATTTTGAGCAGAAATCCTATTATAGATCGCACTCTGCCCCTCTTTGGCGTGAGTGGGCGCGCAGTGCAGCTATACACCCGCGTGCAGGATTTGCCTCTGCATTCTGGCTTTAATATTATCGAAGGGGGGTGGCATTTGCTAGAGAGTTTGCAAGATCATATTGATATGCTCTTAACTCATACCAACACCTCCCTAGAACCCCACCAGCCCATCCCCCACCACGCACAAGCCCACTTCACCCCCTTGCATGCCCAAATCTTAGACCACGACCTGCTCACATGGCACTCTTGCGGCTCTACCAACCCTTAAAAGGGTATGCCTACAATAGCGATAGCCTCTTTTTAGCCCATTTCGCCCGCCCCTTTATCAAAAAACACGCCAAACTCTTAGATGTGGGCGCGGGCTGTGGGGTAGTGGGATTATTGTGCGCTAGAGAATGGAGCAATCCCCTAGACTTGCTAGAAATTGACCCCAATTTGGCTTTTTGTGCTCAAAAAAACAGCGCACACGCCCCCCACGCACGCGTGATTTGTGCTAACTTTTTACAAGCCAGTCTTGATACTTACGATTGCATTCTCTCCAATCCGCCCTATTACCCTCAAAACAGCCCCCAAAGTCCTAACCCCCAGATTGCGCGCGCCACTAACCAAAGCTTTTTACCCTTAGATAAGCTGTGCGCTAGAGTCTATAGCCTTTTAAAACCTCAAGGCTACTTTATTCTCTGCTACCATGCCAGCTTGAGCGATGCCCTACTTTTTGCCCTGCAAAATGCCAAACTCAACCCTGTGAGTCTGCGCTTTGTGCATCCTTTTGCGCATAAAAAAGCCACTCTAGTGCTCTGCTGTGCGCGCAAGAGTTCTAAAAGTTTGCTAGAAGTGCAAGCCCCCTTAATCACGCACAACTCCAAAGATCAGCGCGATGTAACTGCGGAGGTGGCTAGCATTTACGCTTGCGCCCAAACTTACAGCATTAAGGCGCAAATTGGATAAAATCCCCTGCGCGCATTGCCAATTACTCTACCCCCCCCACGCCCTCAAAAAAGCCCCTAATCAAGACCTCTATTTTTGCTGTGCGGGCTGTGAGAGCGTGTATTTTTTACTGCATTCTTTAGAGCTGGAGAATTTTTATGACAAACTAGGAGATAAAACTCTCCAGCCTGTGCAAACTCCCCAAGACATTTACACCCATTATGACACCCCCCAATTCTTACAAGCCTTCAGCACGCCCTTAGAGGGGGGGTTGTTAGAGGTGGCTTTAATTTTAGAAAATATCCATTGTGCGGCGTGCATTTGGCTCATTGAACATGTGCTCTTAAAACAAGAGGGGATAGAGAGCGTGCAGGTCAATTACACCACGCATAGGGCGTATGTCCGTTTTGACCCCCAGCTCATCCTCCTCTCAACAGTGCTACACACCATTGAGGCGATTGGCTACCATGCGCGTATCTTTGATCCCAAAGTGCATGAAAGAGACGCAAAAAAACAATATTACCGCCACTATGTGGCTTTAGTGGTGGGCATTTTCTCTACCATGAATGTGATGTGGATCGCCATTGCTAACTACGCAGGCTATTTCTCTGGGATGGATACAAGTATGCGTTTTAAACTCAATATCGCCTCATGGATTTTAAGCAGTCTCACCCTCTTTATCACGGGCGCGGGGTTTTTAAAAGGGGCGTTTTATGGGCTCAAAAATGGCTTTTTTGGCATGGATTTAAGTGTGAGTTTGGGCGCGCTCACGACCTATATTTATTCCATCTACGCTACCTTTCACGCCCAAGAGCCCTATTTTGAATCGGTGAGTATGATTATCACGCTGGTTTTTATTTCTAAATTCTTAGAGCTTAAGGCAAAACATAGGGCTAATGCTATGCTAGATGGTTTGCAGGATAGTTTGAATCTGCAAGTCGTGCTCTTGCGCGAAGGGGAGGGGGGGGAGATAGAACGCTGCGTGGTGTCTCCTGAGCAGGTTCAAATAGGCGATCGCATCGAGGTGCTCAGTGGGGAGAGTGTGGCATTAGATGGGGTGTTACTGAGCGCGCACGCGCAAGTGAATAGTCAAATTGTCAATGGAGAGATCGCCCCTTTGAGTCTGCACGCCAATGATCCCATTCTCTCAGGCTATAGCAATGTGGGAGCAAGTTTTATCTACCGCGTGCATACCCCCTTTAAACAATCTTTTTTAAGCCAAATGGTGCGCCTCATCCAAAAGAGTTTCACCCAAAAGCCCCAAATTCAACTGCGCGCAGATAAGCTAGCCCAGCGTTTCACAAAGGTCGTGCTCCTCATCACTCTAGCTAGCTTGCTAGGTTGGGGTTTTTTAGGCGGGGTGTGGGAGCGCGCGCTAGTGGTTAGCGTGAGTGTGCTCATCATCGCCTGCCCCTGCGCCTTTGCCCTAGCTACCCCGATCGCTTTAGTGTTGGCAACTAATCGCGCTTTCAAGCAGGGGATTTTATGCAAACAAGCCGCAAGCTTAGAAACTTTAGCCAAAGTTACGCGCGTGTTTTTAGATAAAACCGGCACACTCACCACGCCCGCGCTCCAAGTGCAAGATTGTAAAGTTTATGCAGATTACAACCCCCATTGGCTTTTGAGCTTGCTCTTAAATAACCCCCATCCCATCTCTAAGGGAGTGCGTGCATGGATTGAGCAACACTTAGAGCCCCAAGCTAGCACCCCCTTAGAGTCTTTGAGCCAAGAAGTGGGGGGCTTAAGGGGGGTGATTGATGGGCATGTCTTATTAGGGGGGAGTGTGGATTACTTGCGCGCACAAGGGGTAGAGATTGCACAGCAAACTCAAGAAAGCCACTTTGCCTATAGCGTAGATGGGGAGCTTAAAGCCCTCTTTAGCCTGCACGCCCCGCTCAAACCCGACAGCTTGCAGAGTGTGCGCGCCTTGCAAAGCATGGGGCTAGAGTTAGAAATTTTAAGCGGGGATGCCAGCGTGCAGGCGCACCATATCGCCAAAACACTTAATATCCCCTGCCACGCCCCCTTGAGCCCTGCGCAAAAGCTAGAACATATCCAAAGCGCGTTAGCACGCGGGGAAATCGTGGCAATGGTAGGCGATGGGATGAATGACGCGCCCGCTTTGGCTCAAAGTCAGGTGTCTTTGTGCATGTATGAAGGGCATGATCTAAGCTTATTGCATAGCGATGTGATCTTGTTGAATACCTCTTTTACAAGCGTGCTTAATGCCTTTAAAATCGCCAAACAAGCCCATAGACGCGTGCACCAAAATTTGCTCATTAGCGTGCTTTATAACGCTTTGCTCATCCCTTGTGCGCTGTGTGGATTGGTAAATCCCCCTCTAGCCGCTTTGAGTATGAGCTTAAGTTCTTTATTGGTGGTGGGGAATAGTTTTAGAAAATTTTAATCCTGCAGAGCCAAAGTGCGCAAATAGCCATTTTCACTGAGCATCACATAGAGTCGTCCTAATACCTCTTGTTTGTCCTCTAAGTCTAATAAATCGCTCTCTTCGATCTTTTGCTTTAAAAGTCGCTCAATTTCTTTGGTGTCATAATCCAAATCCTCCAGCGCGTCCAAGATGGTTTGAGCTTCCATGATATTTTCAATATGGTAGGGTTCTTGACTATCTGTATCATGGATATACACGCAACACTCAGTAGGGTGGGTGAAGAGATTATGGCGCATGCCTAGCACCTCTTGATAAGCCCCCACTAGAAAAAAGCCTAGAAAATACTCCTCATCGCGCACATTCACATCATGCAAAAAGAGGGGCTTATTTTTATTAAAGCTAATCTCCCCATCGCTATCACATGTAATATCCCACAAACTTGCACTTCTAGTAGGCGCGCTCTCTAGTTTGTGCAGAGGCATCACAGGAAAACTCTGTTTCAAACCCCAATAATCGGGCAAACTCTGAAAAAAAGAGCAATTGAGCAAATAGCGTTCTTGCACCTGCTCTTGGATTTTAATGATGTCGTTGTGATCTTTATGGCTCAAAAACCCAATGGCTTTTTTGATAATGAGATGCCCTAGCACCTCCGCATTACTGCGATCTTGCAGATCAATATAACCCAAATCAAAGAGGGTAAAAAGCGATTCCATATGCTCTAGGCTGTCATGCAAATATTCAATGGCATTTTTAGCGTTGATATTATGATAGAGGTCCTCCATCTCTGCTACTAGGGGAGGGTTGTGCTCTTTGAGGTGTAAAATACTTTCATCATAATCTTGAGAAAAGAGTTCAAGCACGGGGGCGACTAAGACGGCATGCGTGGCACTAATAAAACGCCCCGATTCAATAAAAATATTAGGTTCTAACTCTTGTTTGTGTTTGACAATTTCTTTAAGTAAAAACACCACATCCCCGGCAAATTCTTCTAAGGTGTAATTGCGCTCGCATTGGTGTTTGTGCTGGGCGTATTCAATAGCTAACCCCCCCCCAATATTCACGCTATCTAAATTAAACGCTCCCATTTTGCGCAATTCGGCATAAATATTACCCGCTTCTTTAAGGGCTTTTTTTAGCGGAGTGATGTCGCTAATTTGGCTACCAATATGAAAGTGAATCATGCGTAGCTGTGCGGTGAGGGCGTGATCTTCTAAAAGGCGCATCGCTTCTAATAGCTCGGTGCTAGCTAGTCCAAATTTGGCATGAATGCCTGTGCTCTTAGCCCACATTCCCACCCCTGAGCTGTGCAAGCGCACGCGAATGCCAATTTTAGGGCAGAGTTTGCTACTGCTAATCCCACGCGCGCGCGCCACCTCTAAGATGGTCTTAAGCTCATTGAGTCCCTCAATGGTCAAAGTGATGTCAGCCCCCATGCTCGCAGCGATAAAACCTAGCTCAATCATTTCTTTATCTTTAAAGCCATTGACTGTAATAGGCGCGCCCTCTTGAATATAGCTCATCGCTAAAATGAGCTCTGCCTTGCTCCCTGCCTCTAAGCCATAACACCCATTAAATTGCTTAGAAATCTCCACTAAAGGCAACACAAAATGGGGCATGTGATTGACCTTGAGGGGAAAGACTGCCTTAAAAGCCCCGCTGTAGTTATATTGCTTAATCGCTTGTGAAAACATGTTAAAAAGCTTTTCAACCTGTTTGCCAATCAGATGTGGGAGACGCAAAAGCAAAGGTCCTTTAAAACCTTGCTCGCGCATGTCTAGCACGATGTCTAATAAGCTAGGCTTGCACCCGGCATTGATTTTAACCAAACCCCCCTCAATGAGAAAATCCTCTTTGCCCCAATAATCTAAGCCATAAGTTTGCATGCACACCCCTTAAAAGGGTGCAGTATAGCAAAAATGCCTAATCTTTACTCCTATCATGCCAGATGTAAGTCATTGTTGCAACTCCTGCAAACTCACCGGGGGGTTGTGGCTGAATTTGGAGTATTCTAGCAGGCTTAAAAGCACCTTTTCTACGGCTTTAAGCGTGGTGAAGTAAGAGATTTTATTTTTGAGCACCTGCATGCGGATGATTTTAGAATCTTCGCTCACCCGGTCGCTGGTATTGATCGCCATGTCAATCTGCTGGTTGAGCATGAAATCGGAGATATTAGGCCGCCCCTCAGAGATTTTAAGCACCTGCACGCTCTCTAGCCCCTCAGCTAATAAAGCCTTATGGGTGCCCGTGGTCGCATAAAGCTTAAAGCCAAGGCTCACAAAAGCGCGCATTAAGGGCATGGCGCGCTGTTTGTCGGTGTCTTTCAAGGAGACAAAGACATGCCCGCTGTGCCTGATCGGGTTGTTGCAGGCTAGTTGGGACTTATAAAAGGCTTCAGCAAGAGTGTAGCCCACCCCCGCCACCTCGCCCGTGCTTTTCATCTCAGGTCCTAGCACCAAATCCGCCCCGTAAAGTTTATTAAAGGGAAAGACGCTTTCTTTGACAAAGACATAATGCAAGGGCTTGGCTAAGAACAACCCCCCGCCTTTATTTTCTAGCCCCTTAAAGTCCTCTAGGCGTTGCCCTACCATCACGCTTATAGCCATCGCCGCAAGGTCTAACCCCAAAGCTTTAGAGACAAAGGGGACGGTGCGCGAGCATCTAGGGTTGATTTCTAGCACAAAGAGCTGGTTATTTTTATAGGCAAATTGGATATTAACAAGCCCTAACACCTGCAAACCCAAAGCAATTTTCTGACTCTGGCTATAGACCTCCTCTAAGAGCTCAGGGCTTAAAGCAGGGGGGATAAAGCAAGTGCTATCGCCGGAGTGAATCCCGGCCGGTTCGATGTGCTCTAGCACAGAGCACACAAACACGCTTGTTTGATCGCAAATGGCATCCACATCGAGCTCTAAAGCATCCTCTAAAAACGCATCCATTAAAAGGCTGGTTTCAAAATTGTAATTTTCTATGTAGTCCAAACACTCCTCTTTGCTGCGTAAAATGCGCATTTTCGCCCCGCCCAGCACAAAACTAGGGCGCAAGATCAAGGGCAAATCTAGCCTTTCTAAATACTCTAGGGCTTGGGTTTTGGAGTTGGCGCATAGCCCTTTGGGGTAGGCGATGTTGAGGCTATCGAGTAATTTATGGCATAAATCGCGCTCTTCGGCGATCTCAATGTTTTTAAAGGCGGTGCCTAACAAGGGGATATTGAGGGCTTCTAAGTCTTTGGCAATTTTAAGCGGGGTTTGCCCCCCAAAGCCCACCACCACGCCCAGTAGTTGATCCCTCTCGCGTGCCACAATCTCTAGCACATGTTCTAAAGTGATGGGCTCAAAGTAAAGCGTGTCGCTGGTGTCGTGATCGGTGCTAATGGTTTCTGGGTTGTTGTTGATAATAATTGGGCTTAGTCCCATTTTTTTAAGCGCAAGGCTGGCATGCGTGAGCGCGTAGTCAAACTCCATCCCCACCCCGATTTTATTCGCACTTGAGCCGATTAAAATGACCTTTTGGCGGGTGGATTTGGGGGGGTTGTGCGCGGTGGGAAAGGGGGGCGCATAGGTAGAATACAAATAAGGCGTGGGGCTTTTAAATTCGTTCGCGCTCAAATCCACTTGGTACATTTTAGGGTGCAAGTCTAGTGCCTCTCTAGCTTGGCGCACCTCTAATTCAGCGATACCTAAGAAACTAGCAATCAACGCGTCGCTTAAACCCATGCTTTTGAGTTTAAATAGAGCTTGTTTGTCGCTTAATAGAGCTTGTTTGTCAGCCTCTTTTAACTCTAATAAGGCTTGCACGATTTCGCTAATCTCATTTAAAAAATAAGGGTCAATATAGCTTAGATCATGCACCTCATCCACGCTTAAACCATCGCTAAAAGCGTGCATGGCATAAAGTAAGCGTTTGGGGTTAGGGCGGCGTAGTTCTTTTTTCAAAAACTCCAAATCTAGCGGGCTTTCTAAAAAGGCGTATAGATTTTTTAAGAGATAATCGCTCTCTAGGGCTTTCATCAAGCTCTCTTTAAAGCTCCCCCCAATGCCCATCACCTCCCCAATGCTCTTCATAGAAGTGCCTAGCGTGGTATCCACTTGGGGGAATTTCTCAAAGTCAAAATGCGGAATCTTGGTGATGATGTAATCTAGCGTGGGTTCAAAGCAAGTGGTGCTTTGGGTGATGTCATTTTGTATCTCCTCTAGGGTGTGCCCTAGAGCTAAAAGCGTGGCGACTTTAGCAATAGGGAAAAGGGTCGCCTTGCTAGCTAATGCCGAGCTTCTACTCACCCGTGGATTCATTTCAATCACCAATAAGCGCCTATCTTTAATGGCAAATTGCACATTCGCCCCTCCCGTATCTACGCCCACCGCCCGCAAAACCGCAAAGCTAGCGTCCCGCATGCGCTGGTATTCTTTATCGGTGAGTGTGAGCGCGGGGGCTATGGTGATGCTGTCCCCGGTGTGTATGCCCATCGGATCGACATTTTCAATACAGCACACGATCACGCAATTATCCTTACAATCGCGTACTACCTCCATTTCAAATTCTTTACAGCCTAACAAACTCTCCTCAATCAAAATTTCGCTAATGGGCGAGGCTTCTAGGGCAAATTTGGCTAAGTCCCTAAACTCTTCAATGTTAAAAGCGACAGAGCTCCCCTCCCCCCCCAGCGTAAAACTTGAGCGAATAATACAAGGAAAGCCCACCTCTTTAACCACGCCTAACGCCTCCTCCTCGCTGTAGGCATACCCTCCTTTGGGTAAATCTAGTCCAATGCCTAGCATGCACTCTTTAAACGCCCGCCGATCCTCTGCCTTTAAAATGCTCTCAATCTTAGCCCCTAAGAGTTTGACATTCTTAAGCGCGCCCTCAAAATGCCCCTGTTGGTGTAACTCCACCATGATGTTTAACGCCGTCTGCCCGCCCATGGTGGGTAAAATCGCCTCTATGCCCTCTTGCTGGATAATTTTAAGCACATTTGCCGTATTGATGGGCTCGATATAGGTTTTATAGGCGAGGGCTTTATCGGTGTTAATGGTGATAGGATTTGAGTTTAACAACACCACTTCATAGCCTAGGCTTTTAAGCGTTTTAAGGGCAATGCTAGAAGAGTAGTCAAACTCGCACGCCTGCCCAATGACAATGGGACCCGAACCAATGAGTAAAATTTTCTTAAAGTTTTGCATGGAGGGGATTATAGCAAAACTAGCATAGGGTTTTAGGGATTTTGGCTAGCCCCCTAAACTAGAGAGCATGCCAAAGTGAGTTAGTCCGGATACCAGCGGGGGCGTCTAGCTAGGCTATCACATTTATCAAACATAGAATATGCCTCTCTCACCTTAGAGATTTTCCAGCAATCGATATTTTGGTTAAAACGGCTACAACCGCTAAACATTTGTCCCATGTCTGTTACGCTAGAAGTGTCCCAATTATCTAAAGGCTGGTTGAAGTTCGAGCAATCCCTAAACATCCAACGCATGTTTTCCACGCTAGAAGTGTCCCAGTCGTTCAAGGGTTGGTTAAAACGCTCACAGCCATTAAACATGCCATGCATGCCTTTAACACTGGAGACATCCCAATTATTTAGGGGTTGGTTGAAGTTTTTGCAATTACTAAACATGTTCCACATATCTTCTACACTGGACACATCCCAACTATTCAAGGGTTGATTAAAACTCTCACAATACTTAAACATAGCCACCATATTTTTCACCTTAGACACATTCCAGCTAGAAATATCGTGGTTGAAATAGATGGCATCAAAAAACATCCCCCCATATTCGTTACATGTGAAGTGTCCCAGCTTTCTAAGCCTTCAAAATTTTGGCGTTCAAAGGGTGCAAGTCCGCCCCCCCCCCCCCCCCAGAGTAGTTAGAAAACACAAAACTTAAATCCGTAATCTTGCTAATGTCAATCTCGCCTAAATGCACGCTCTCATCGGCGACTAATTTTTTAAGCTCCTCCTTGCTTTGGGGGTGGTATTTTTTAGCCATTTTTGGTGGGGCTTTGGGGCTAGTGGGGGTATTTAAGGCGGGGTGATCTTTAAGAGCGGCTAGCACGCCCTCTATATCTAAGATATTTTGCTCTAAGGGGGCTAGAGAGTCTAACGCCTCTTTTGCACTGCTGGCTTGCTCTAGGCTGGCTAAAGGGGTGCTTAATTTAGCTCTAATGCGTTTGAGTTGGATGAGAGCTTGCTCTAGGGTGGAGTCGTCCTCTAAGCTAGCGTAATGCTCATCTAGGGCTTGGCTAAAATGAGCGATCGCTTCTAACAACGCGCTAAATTTGGCGTGCAACTCTGTAACTTCGGCTTGAATGTCTAAGCCCTCCTCTAGCACACTTTTAGCCAAACGGCATGCGCGCTTAGTGGTTTTGATCTCTTGTTCTAACTTTTCTAAGACTTGTTGCATGGCAATTCTCCCAAATAGAATAAGACACTATTATATCACAAACGGGCTCACTGCTCAGAAAACATCAGCAATCCATGTTACAATACTCAGGGTAATACATTTGAGAGGATGGGCATGCATAAACGCACTTTAATATTAGCTTTCTTGGCTGTGGGGCTGGCTTGGGGACAGGATTTTGCTAAGTTGAGCGATGAGGAGTTGCTTAAAATCGCGGGCACTCTGCCAGCTAGTCAGGCTCTTAACTACCGCATGGAAGTGGTGAAACGCTTGAGAGCACTTGATGAGGAGCACAAAAAAGAGTTTAAAAAGGCTTTTGCTCAGAGCGCACAAACAAATTTAAAAAAGATGAGTTGGAGAGAATTCTCCCACATGCGCGAGCAGGTGCGTGGCTATCTAGCTAAGGCTAAAAAGAAACACAGCTCCAAAGAGCTTGAGGCGATGGGTTTGAATATTGACATCTGCAAGGGCAAAGAACGCCGTGTTTGGTGTGCGCTTAAGAGCTCTCATTAGCATGTCCTGTTTAAAGAGTGATGGGTGTGCGTAAACTTCTAAGAAGTTGGACTTGGCGTGCCTAACCTTATTCTTGACTGGGTGAAAGAGACATTAGTAACTCCATCTTACATAGCTAAAGATGATGCCAAGAAAACAAGCCCCAATGAGGCAAAAACCAGTACGAGAGCTAGAGGCAAATAGCGCAGAGCCCAAAACCAAAAGCCATACCATAGGCATAGATAGAAAAACACCACTATGATTTGGGGATTGCGGATATTGTTAGGGTCAATGTAGAGCACAAAGATCACATATAACACTAGAAAGATTCCCAACATCAAATGCGTCCATCTCACACAAAAACATGCCCATAGTGTCGTGATCACTAGGGGCGGTAAATAGACCTTGAAGTCATAGATATGCGTATAGCCGTAAACTCTAAAGAGAAACAAGGAGAGGATCACAAGAGCCCAAGCCACCCCTATTGCAAGGGGTTTTTTAGGCCAACTCCCTAAGATTAGACTAGCTACATGCCCATAATACCAAATCCAAAGAGGCGTGAGAATATCCCCAAACATGAGTTTGACTTTGGGTGATTGCACAATGGCAAGACCATTGATAGCAGAGAGAAGCAAAAATAGCATACTCGTGGTGATGGCATGCAAGGGGTTAGCGCACATGATTTTTATTGCTTTCAAGCTAAATACACGCGCGGGAGGCGTTTAGTGAGCATGGTAATAGCTTCATAATTGATAATGCCTAAGATTTTAGCGATGTCTCCTGCTCCCATTGCCCCACTTGCAGGCTCGCCCAAGAGAATCACCTCATCGCCCTCTTGGGCTTTTATATCGCCCACATTGATAAAGCATTGATCCATGCACACCCCCCCGATGATGGGCACTTTTTGCCCATGCAAGAGCCCCCAAGCCTTGTTGCCCAAAATTTTAGAAAAACCATCCCCATAGCCTAAGGGTAAAACCCCTACGCGGGTATTTTTCATGCAATAGTAATCCTCTCCATAGCCCACCAGTCTGCCCGCTGGAATGTCTTTCAAGCTCACAATCTGGGCTTTGAGGGTGAGGACATGGCGCAGAGAAAATCCCTTTTTCTCTAGGGCATCTTGGGTGTATATGGAGGGGTGCAAACCATAGAGAGCCAAGCCCACGCGGGCTAAATTCATGCCATAGCTGGGCATGCTCAGTGCGCACGCGCTATTAGCCATGTGCTGGTATTTAAATTCTAATCCCATGCCTTTGAGTTGATCTATAAATTCTACAAAGCGCGTGGCTTGCTCATGGGCGTAAGTTTTATAGAGCGCGTCCGCATTGCTGTGGTGGGTGAAAATGCCCTCTAGTTCTAACCCTTTAAGCTGGGCGATCTTGGCGATTACAAGCGCGCTTTGCTGAGTGGGGAAAAAGCCCAAGCGACTCATGCCCGTATCCACTTTGATATGCACCTTGAATTTGCGCCCTAATTGGCATGCGACCTCAGAGAAATAGCGTGCCTGCTTTTCACAAAAGAGGGTTTGGGTGATATTGGCTTGGATGAGTCCTTGTGCCATATGGCTGGGGGTGAAACCTAGAATTAAAATAGGCGCTTTTTCAAAGCGCGCGCGCAATTCTAGGGCTTCATCGTAGGTAGCCACCCCCAAATACCCCGCCCCCTGCTCTATAAAAATACGGCTAGCTTCCAACACCCCCACCCCATAGGCGTTCGCTTTCACCACCGCCATAATAGTTATCTCATTCCCTAACAATGCGCGCATGACTTGGAAATTATGCGCTAGAGCGTGGGTGTCAATCTCCACATAGCTAGCGCGTGTGGGTTGCATAGACACCCTGTTGCAACGCGCTAAAGTAAGACTTGGTTTCAGCCAACACGACTTTATGGAGTAAGAGCAAAGCGATGAGATTGGGGATCGCCATCAGCGCGTTGGCGATGTCAGAAAAATTCCACACAAATTCTAACTTGGTGAGCGCGCCCACAAAAATACCTACCAAATAAAGCAGGCGGTAAGCGATGATGTAATTAGCCCCAAAGGTGAATTCCACACTGCGTTCTCCATAATAAGCCCAGCCCACAATGGTAGAATAGGCAAAGAAAATAATAGAGGCAAAGACAATCCAGCCCCCATTAGGGTAAAAATAACGCACACTCTCATAGGTAAGTAAATTCGCGTCATGGAGTTGGTGATAAACTGGGGTCATGAGCACCAATAGCGCGGTGGAAGTGCAAACGACCATGGTGATGATCAAGGGTTGTAACATGGTGATTAAGGCTTGTTTGACCGGGTGCGCGCTCTTAGAGGCAGCTGCCACAATAGCCGCACTCCCCATACCCGCCTCATTAGAGAAAAGTCCTTTAGAAACCCCGATTTGGATAATGCTCAATAAACTCACCCCTCCAGCCACGCCCCCTAAGAGCGGTTGGGGGTGGAAGGCTTGGGCGAGGATGAGTTGCAAAGCGTCTAAAGCCGCGCTAGGGTGGGTGAGCACGATATAGCAAGTGGTGAGCACATACAAGAGCACCATGAAAGGCGCGAAATAATCGCTAAACTTGCTGATAGATTTGATCCCCCCCATTAAGATTAGACCCGTAATAAAGGTGATGAGCACGCCTGAGAGCCAAGTGGGCATAGAGGCGTGGTGTAATAGAATAGAAGAAACAGCGTTTGCCTGAGTCATGCTCCCAATCCCAAAGGAGGCGATCAAAGTGAATAGGGCAAAGACAAAGGCGAGCTTGGGCATGTGTAACCCGTTTTTGATGTAATACATCGGACCGCCCTTGTAACCAAATTTGCCCACTTCACGGTATTTTAAAGAGAGCACCCCCTCAGCGTATTTGGTCGCCATCCCCACAATGCCCGTAACCCACATCCAAAAAATACTCCCCGCCCCTCCCATCACGATCGCTACAGACACCCCAATAATGCTCCCAATCCCCACGGTCGCCCCAATGGAGAGCATCAAAGAGGAGAATTGTGAAATGTCGCCATGGGAGTGTTTGTCGCGCGTGCAAAGCACTTTGAAGGCATGGAAAGCCTTGCTAAATTGAATCCCCTTGAGCAAAAGGGTGTAAAACAGCCCCGTGCCCACCAACAAGACTAATAAGGGTAAGCCCCACACCCACTCTCTGATAATTTCTAAAATGGAATTGAGGGTATTCATTCTCTAAAAAAGGCTGAAAAGAGCATAATATCCGCGCTCTTTTCATTGCAACCACAAGCGATCAATTCCGCGATGATCTTGCCCACCGCTGGAGCAAAGGTCATCCCCAGCCAGCCTAAGCCCGTGGCGTGAATCAAGTTGCTATAGTGCGCATCATAACCCAAATAGGGGATGTCATTGGGAGTAAGAGGTCTAAACCCGCTCCATTCTTGGACATTTTGCATCTCAAAAGGGCGCGTAAAGGTGGTGAAATTTTTCTTAATATTGTCAATTTGGGCGCGCACAACTCCGGGATCGTTCGTATTGAGCTCAAGTTTGGAAGTGATGCGCACGCTGTGGCGGCGCGGGGTCATGGCTAAAAAAATGTCGGCAAACAGAGAGGAAGTTTTAGGTTTGAGCTCTTCGGGCATTTCAAAAGTCAGACTATAACCTTTAGCTCCCATCATCAAAAAATCATTATGGGTTTTTTTGAGCAAATAAGGGCTAGCCCCAGTGGCTAAAATAATCGTGTCGGCACTAAACTTCCTGTGGTTAGTGGTGATCGCGCTGATCTTTTGGGTGTTAAACTCAAAGTCTAGCACTTCTTCGTTGTAATAAAACTCCACCCCGGCATTTTGTAAATACCCCTGTAAACTCTCCATCACTTCCCTAGCGTCCACATGGGCGTTTTCTTTTAATAACACACTCCCACAGATGTTTTCTTCGCGCGCTATGGGCATGTAGTCTAGCGTAGCTCTAGGATCAAAGATTTCATAGGTGTTAGGATCGTAATGCGCGCAGGCTTTGATCTTTTTCTCGAAGTTCTCTTTGAGCGTGTAGATCATCAACAACCCATCTTGCTTAAACCAAAAGTCCATGCCCTTGTCTAACATTTCATGGTAGATTTCCAAACTCATTGTGCCATAGCGTTCAAACAGAGCTAAAGTGCGCTTGAGAGATTTTGCGTTGGCACTCCTGACAAATTTCCATAGCCATTTGTAGAGTTGGGGATTGAGTCCCCAGTGGATATTCAAAGGGGCTTGTCCTTTGAGCATAAGCTTGAGTGTGTCGCACACCACGCCCGGGTTAGACAGAGGGGCTTTTTTAAAAGCAGAGAGCAGACCCGCATTGCCAAAGGAGGTCCCATCACTCCCATCTGTCTGTTCGATGAGAGTAACTTCACGCCCGGCGTGATGCAGGGCGTAAGCACAGCTCAAACCTACAATGCCACCACCCACCACCACGACATCTTTTTGCATGCCCTCTCCCTATTTTTGGGCGATGGCTTCTATTTCCACTAAGCCATCTTTGGGGAGTTTAGCCACTTGGAAAGTGGCACGCGCTGGGTAGGGCTCTTTAAAATAGCCCCCATAAATTTCATTCACTAGCGCAAAATCCTCTAGGTTTTTGAGCAAAATCGTGGTTTTGACCACCGCGCTAAAATCTAAGCCGGCTTCTTTAAGAATGGCGCGCATGTTCTCCATCGCCTGCTTAGTCTGCTCTTTGATCCCCCCTGTAAACTCCCCACTTTTAGGATCGATACCTAATTGCCCGGAGATAAAGACTAAGTTGTGGCTTACAACCGCTTGGGAGTAGGGACCAATCGCCTTAGGGGCGTTCTGGGTGCAAATTTCGATCTTCATGTGTGCTCCTTGAAAATAAAAAGCCCCATTATAGCAAATCTAGACGGCTATTTGATCTCTACATGCACGGGCTTGGCGACATTATGGCTCACTTCTTCCAATTTGGCATCAGCTTGTTCTCTTGTGTTATAGGGTCCAATTAAGTAGCGTTTTTGCCCATTGACGCTTTGTATCTGGTGGGGGTATTTCATGAAGGCTTCCATAAACTTAGGATTTGGTGTTTTGCTAAACACGCCCACCTGCAAGTAAAATCCTTTAGGCACGCCCTGCACTTGCGCCTTGGGGGCGTTTGGTTTTTCTCCCTTGACATGATCAAAGGGGATTTCTTCTGTTGTGTGGGGCTGGGGCTTGGTTGGGGGGGTGGGGGGGAGTTTTTAGCTCACTCTTGGCGACTTTAGGGGCTTCCTTAGGTTTTTTCTGCCACCTTTTTTAGACTCTATCTTGTGCTCTACCACCTTAGGAGTGCTCTTTTTGTGCTCCACCACTTTGGGGGGGGCTTTTTTTTCTCTATATTCTTGTGCGCTAATTTTTCATGTTTTTCA
>NZ_QXQQ01000016.1 GCF_003660285.1 Helicobacter labacensis
GCCATTTTGATAATTTTCTCTCCACTTAGCCAGTCCCCAGTTATAAGCTAATCTAGCACACCCAAAAGCCTTTCTAAAGTGGGTTTGGGCTTTGTTGTTGGGTTGTAGTTTAATCTTGTGTGTGAGTTGTAACATTATCCTCTACCACGGCTTGCATTTGTTCTTGAGATCCATGGGGTGTTTGTCCAAGAGGTCAAGCCCAATTCCAAAGCCGAAGAATTAGGTTTCAAACATGGGGACATCATTAGCCAAATTGAGATGATCGCGGTGCACAATATTGAGGATTTCAACCACGCCATGATCAAGTATAAAAACATCCCCAAACGCTTCTTAGTCTTTGATCCTAGCTTGGGTAATTTCAAACAGATCATCGCCAAGTAGGGCGCGCTAGGCGCGCTTAAGCTTGGCTTTTGTTTATACTGGGGGGAGTTTGCACAAATACTTTTAGTTTCTGCTCTGAGGGGCTTAAAGGCTCTGTGCTTTCTCTAACCAACATGATCACACTGCAATCATCGGTTGTTTTTTCTTTCACGCGTGTTTCTAGCAAGTTTTCTAGGGCACTTTGGACTTTTTGTTGCAACCCTGCCACACGCGCGACATTCATGTAATCTTGCAAAGTGCTTGCTACTTGGAGATATTGTGTAGCCCCGCTAGATAGCAAGACAAAACCGCCCACATTCTCACCATCTACACTGCCTTTAAATACCTTAGGCGTGGAGGTGTTGCAATCCATGGTTTTTAATTGGCGATTCTCTAGTATCCCACACATCCCATCTCCTAAGTGGAATAATAGATAATAATGGGTATCCATGGCGACTGCAAGCACGCTACAAGCAAAATCGTGCGGATCGCAGGTTTTATTTTGGATAGCTTGTTGGAGTTTTGGCAAAAGGCTTAGAAGTGTGAAATTAAAATGCGGAGCGGGGGATGAAGATTCTTGCAACTCTCTTTGCAAGCGTTCTATGAGTTTTTGTTCTGTATTCCAGTGTTGCTCTAGGCGTTGCAAACAAGATTGCACAAAGACAATGTCTAATTGGTCTAGGTCGTGGATATGGTAAGAAGATTGGGCTTGCAGGGCATAAATGCAGGGCTGTAGAGTAGCATAGCCTATAACCAATGCTTCCAAATCTTGGCGTAAAATTTTCTCTAACGCCACAACTTCGTGATGGAGGGCTTGGCATTGTTCTAAGCGCTCTTGCATATTCTTAAAATCTTGGGCTTGGGTTTCTAGGGTTTTGATGTGCTCCAAAAGGGTATCGTATTTGGGTGCGATCAAAACTTCTCTAGTGGAGGCACTGTGGGACGGTTGGGGGCTATTGGGTTTATCTGAATTATCCTGCAACCGGTCGGGCAAGCTCGAGCTTAAAGCCTTGAGATCATGCTCAAGTTGTGCGCTTTGCGCGGCGTAGTCCCCATAGAGTTTAAAGTTTTTTTGTAGGTTCTCTTTTTGGGTGGCTAATAAAATACTTTGCAGGGTTTGCCAAGTGTGGGGCGCGCCCAAGCTATCTAGCTTGCTTTGCAATTTGTCTAAATTGAAACTTAAATCTTCTTCTAAGAGCAATACATCGCGTTTTAGGGTTTCAAAACGCGATTCCAGGCGCGCGCATTCTTGTTCCTTAGTGTTTATCTCTGTTAAAAGCCGTTGTTGGCACATGTGTAGATGGGTGCTGGCTTGTTTGATCTGCGCTTTGATGTGTTCAAGGTGTTGGTGGTGCTTGATGCGTGCAATTGCCATGATCGCAAGCAAAGAATGTAAATGCGCCCAACTCCAGTTGCTAAACGCCACATCTCCCACTTGCCTTAAAAACGCGCCATAGCGTTCGGAACACAAAGAAGCGCTTAGATCGAGTTTATCTTTGTGGTTTTTTATCGTGGCTTGCGCGCGCGCCAAACAGAAGTCTTTTAGACTGTTAGGGAGAACAAAGGCTGTGCATTGGGGGGGGGGGGGGGTAAGAAGGCATCTTGCAGGGTTTGGAGTTTAGCCTGGGCTTGTTTTCTGGCT
This sequence comes from Helicobacter labacensis, assembly GCF_003660285.1. Taxonomy (GTDB): domain Bacteria; phylum Campylobacterota; class Campylobacteria; order Campylobacterales; family Helicobacteraceae; genus Helicobacter; species Helicobacter labacensis. The sequence goes on from NZ_QXQQ01000016.1 coordinate 2,003, forward strand.
TTAGAACCAAAGAGGCAATGCCAACACCTCTTAAGCCATCTCTTATTCTTAGTCCTAGCCTCTTTTATGCTATGTGCGAGCGCCTGGTATTGTTGTTCTAAGAAATGGGCTTGCTTGAGATTGACAAGCGTGAAACACATCTTTGCAACCTCGTCTTTTAAATTTTTGAGCGCGCTTACCAGCTTGCCAATCCCAAGCTGGTAATGCTTGCCTTGAGAGGTCTCCTGCCATGCTCTAATCTCAGTTTTGAGACCCGCTAGGGCGGTGGAGATTAACTCTTGGGCGTTATTTTGCCTTTGCTCTTGATCTGCTTGCAAGCGTTCTTGGAGGGTCTGCGTGGTGTTTAATAAGGGTAGGTGCCATGTTTGTTGCCATGTTTGCACCGCCTGCACTTCCTCTAAAATAGCCTGTAAAATGTCCTCAATCTCATCTTTATCCTGCTGGAGGGTGGTTGTGTGTTGTTTGGCAAGCTCTTGTAGGGTTTGCTGGATGTGTTCTGCAATGGCTTGGCTAGTGGGGTGGGTGGTCTCAGTGTAACGCGCGAAATTTGCGCGCAGGTCTTGCGCCACAGCTTCTCTTAGCCTTGACGCGCCCAAGTGAGAAAATCTAGCCACGCCGGTAACAAGGACTAGGATCGCGATTTGAAAATCGCATGCGCAGTAGGGTTTGTTTTGCCCTTGTGTGCCACAGCAGATAGCATGCCAATCTTTAAACATGGGCATTACTTCTTGTAATCCTCTATGGCTTTTTGCAAGACTTCCCTAGCTTGGGCTTTGTTGCCAAAGCCTTTAACCTTGACCCATTTGTCTTTTTCTAAATCTTTATAGGTTTCAAAGAAATGTTTGATTTTTTCTAGGGTGATGGGGGGTAAATCCTCTAGGCTTTGGATTTTAACATAGCGCGGATCGATTTTTTCTGTGGGCAGGGCTAAGAGTTTTTCATCTACCCCGCCCTCATCTTCCATAAACAACACCCCGATTAAACGGCATTTGATCACACTCCCTGCCTGCAAGGGGTCTTCATTGAGCACCAAAATATCAGCCGGGTCGCCATCCCCGCCCAAAGTGTGGGGCACAAAGCCGTAATTAGCCGGATACACCATAGAAGGGTAGAGCACGCGATCGACTACAACCGCGCCACTTTCTTTATCCACTTCGTATTTCACTTTTGAGCCATAGGGGATTTCAATGATCGCATTGATCGCATCGGGGTTTTGTCCGGTTTTGATGTGCTGGATTTGCATGATTGTCCTTATAAAGTGGTTTTGATGTGTTGTTCTATATCGCTTACAATCTCCTCAATGCCCCGCTCTCCATTGATTTCTTGATGCACCTCTAGGGCTTTGTAAAACTCTAAAATACTCTCTAAAGGCTCTCTATACACCTGCATGCGCTTGTTAAAAACCTCTATGTTGTCATCATCTCCCCTTGAGCGTCCTAACACGCGCTCTCTAGCCACTGGTTCGCTCACCTTGACTTCTACAACGCCCTTTAAGCGCACTTCTTCTTGAGCTTTAAGCATGCGATCTAAAGCCTGCATTTGCTCTACACTGCGCGGGTAACCATCTATGATAATGGTGTCCTTAGGGGCGTTTTTAATGGCGTTGATGATTGTATCTACTACAATTTCTAAGGGCACTAAATCGCCCTTATTGGTGTATTGGGCAATTTGTTGCCCGCGCTCACTCTCTTTGGCGATCTCAGCGCGCAAGAGATCGCCAGTAGAATAATGCACCATCTGCGCGCTATTACGCTGGGCAATCAGCTGTGCGTCTGTGGTTTTGCCACTCCCGGGCGCGCCAATAATCAAAAATAGGTTTTTCATCAATGTTTCCTTTCAGGGTTTCTTAAACGGATATGCAATTCTCTTAATTGCTCCTCAGAAGCGCGGCTAGGGGCTTGGCTAAGCAGGCAGGTAGCCTTTTGGGTTTTGGGGAAGGCGATCACATCGCGGATACTGGGCACTTTAGCCAGTAACATCACGAGGCGATCCAGCCCTAAGGCAAAGCCCGCATGGGGGGGCGCGCCATAGCGCAATGCCTCTAAAAAGAAACCAAATTTTTCTTGCGCCTCACTTGGGCTAATGCCTAGCAACTCAAAAACCTTAGCTTGAATCTCCTCTTTGTGGATGCGCACACTCCCCCCGCCCAACTCTACTCCATTGAGCACGATGTCATAAGCGATTGAGCGCATCTCCTCTAGGTCTTCATTTTCTAAATCTTTGGGCATGGTAAAGGGGTGGTGCGCGGCACTGAGTTTGCCCTCAGCACTCTCAAACATAGGAAAATCTAGCACCCACAAGAGATTAAAGGTGTTGGAATCAATGAGGTTTAAATCCTGTCCTAATTTCAGACGCAAACGCCCCATGTAATCCCAGACGATTTTTTTTGCCCCCGCACCAAAAAAGAGAATGTCCCCCACCTGCGCCTGCGTGCGCGCTAAAAGCTCTTGTAGGCACTCTTCACTTAAAAATTTTACTAAAGGACCTTTAGCCCCCTCTGCTTTGATTTGCAAATAAGCTAGCCCCTGTGCCCCAAAGCCACGCACAAAACTCTCTGCCTCGCTCAAGTATTTACGGCTAAGACTATCCCCCCCGGGCACGCGCAAAGCTTTAAAGCGGTTCTTTTTAGGATCGCTAGCGATCTTTTTAAAGATGTCATTGCTAGAATCCACAAAGAGATCGCCCACTTCTATTAAGGGCAGCTCAAAGCGCAAATCGGGCTTATCGCTCCCGTATGTCTCCATTGCCTCCATGTAGTCCATGCGTTTAAAAGGGGTCGCTACCTCTATGCCCACGCTTTTAAAGACGGCTTGCAGTAGAGTCTCAGCCACTTGCAACACATCCTCTTGGGTGCAAAAGCTCATCTCCACATCCACTTGGGTAAATTCGGGCTGGCGATCGGCGCGCAAATCCTCATCTCTAAAGCATTTGACAATCTGGTAATAGCGATCCATGCCCGCCACCATTAAAAGTTGCTTAAAGAGTTGGGGGCTCTGAGGCAGGGCAAAGAATGCGCCATCATGCACACGGCTAGGGATTAAGAAATCTCTAGCTCCCTCGGGGGTGGTTTTAGCCAACATGGGGGTTTCTATCTCTAAAAAGTCCAAACTATCTAAACAATCGCGCACTGCCTTAGCCACACGGCTACGCATTTTAAAGATTTCATAACTCTTAGGGGCGCGCAAATCCAAAAAGCGGTATTGCAAGCGCAAATCTTCATTCACGCTTGAATCCCCAATGGCAATGGGGGGGGTGAGACTCTTATTTTCAATACGCAAGCTCTCTAGCACCACCTCCACCTTACCGGTTTTGAGTTTGGGGTTTTCTAAACCCTCCCCTCTCAAGCGCACGATTCCCTGCGCAATCAAAACAAATTCATGGCGCACTAAATTAGCCTGCTCATAAGCGCTCGAATTAGGATCGCACACCAATTGCACTAACCCGCTTTTATCGCGCAAATCAATAAAGATCACCCCCCCATGGTCGCGGTAATTATGACACCATCCGCACAGCTCTACCCTCTGCCCCAACAAAGATTCGCCCACTTGGGCGCATAAATGCGTCCTTAACATCAATTTCCTTTTATTCAGACTTGCAAATACGCGTGCAAGAGTTCTTGAATTTCATCTGGATGGGATTTGATCACAAAGCCATCGGCATGCAAAGAATCAGCAAGCTGTTTATTAGACTCGCTACTCATCGAAGAATTGATAATCACGGGCAGGTGCTTGGTGCGCGCGTCCTCTTTAATGCGCTTGAGCACCTCAAAGCCAGACACGATAGGCATTTCTAAATCGGTGATCACCGCCCCCACTTGATCTAACATATTGTCCTCAAATAGGCGTTTGAGTAGGGCTTCTCCATTGGCAAAGCTCTCGTATTTGAGATGGAGATTTTCCACGATCTTTTTTAGATTTTTCATCGCCACTTGGGAGTCCTCAGCGATGAAAATTAGTTTATCGCTTTTAATAGCCTCCACAAATTGCGCTTTGAGATAATCCAATTCTTGCAAATCCGGGAAGGTGTCTATGAGCATACGCTCCACATCTAAGATTTGAATCACGCGATCCTGTTCAAAACGCGTGATCGCGCTCACCTTACCCCCCGCTCCAAAGCCCTGTTTATCCCCCACACTCACATCGCTCCAATTCTTATGCACAATGCGCTTGATCGCAAAGATTTTTAACCCCACCACACAGCTAGAAAATTCACACACGATCACCAAATTTTCTTTACTCTTGATGGAGGCATCGCCCAAGTCTTTATTGGGGTTGCTAGGCTCATAGTGTAACCAACGCCCCACATCAATCAAGGGCACTGATTCCCCCCTAATGGTTAAAAAGCCCACCATCATGCCCTCATTGCCCCCCACAGTTTCGGTAACATCGCCATCGTAATAAATGATTTCACGGATTTTAAAGATATTGATCCCATAGAGTTCAGCGTCATTATTGGAATCATCGCTCAGCGTAAAACACAGAAACTGGGCTTCGTTATTCAAATGCAAAGAGATCGTGGTGTCCACATCGCTAATCACACTCATCCTTTGTCTTAATGAAAGTCCGCTATAATTTTTCATTATAGCAAAGACTGGACAATGATACAAACTTTTCACGATTACCAAGTTCTTATAGAACAACTCTGCCAATACGCCTACCACTACTATGTACTAGACAATCCCCTCATTAGCGACTTTGAGTATGATAGCCTCTACCAGCAAGCCCTCACATACGAACACGCCCACCCCGAGCAGATTTTAGAACACTCCCCCACCCAGCGCGTGGGCGGGGCTTTGCTTGCGTATTTACCCAAACACACCCATTTAGAGCGCATGTGGAGTTTAGACAATGTCTTTGATGTAGAGGGTTTGCGAACTTGGATAACACGCATTTTTAAAGTTTATCCCCATGCTAGTTTCACCTGTTCGCCTAAGCTCGATGGGGTTTCTCTCAATCTCTTTTACGATCAAGGCAAATTAGTGAGCGCGACAACGCGGGGCAATGGCATAGAAGGCGAATTAGTTACCCACAACGCTAAGACTATCCCCTCAATCCCCCTGCGTATCGCCTATATGGATCCCCTAGAAATCCGCGGGGAAGTTGTGATCGAGAACACAGATTTTGAAAATCTCAACGCGCAACGCCTAGATCAAGGACAACCCCTCTTTGCCAACGCTAGGAATGCCGCTGCAGGGAGCTTGCGCCAGCTCGATCCCAAAATTTGCGCCGCGCGTAAACTCACTTTTATGCCTTGGGGTTTGGGGCATTGCCACCCTAGCAAACCTAGCTTTAAGGCGATGATGGAGACGATCATGGGCGATGGCTTTTTGCCCACACGCTTTATCGCCTGCGCCCATTTAGCAGACATCGAGCGCGCTTACGCCACATTGCATGCCCAGCGCGCGCACGCCCAAGTGGGTATGGATGGCATGGTGGTGGTGGTGGATGATTTTAGCATGCAAAGAGAATTAGGTTTTACCCTCAAAGCCCCCCGCTTTGCTATCGCCTATAAATTCCCTGCTCTTGAAAAACACACCAAACTCCTGGGCATTGTCCCCCAAATTGGGCGCACGGGGGCGATCACCCCTGTGGCGATCTTGAAACCCATAACACTCGATGGAGCGCGCGTTTCCAAAGCCACACTGAATAATTACACGGAAATCCAGCAAAAGGGCTTTATGCTCAATGACATGGTGGTGGTGATTAGAAGTGGAGATGTGATCCCCAAGCTCATCAAGCCCCTAGAACACCTACGCGATGGCTCACAAACCCCCATTATCCCCCCCACACATTGCCCCGCCTGCGCCACTCTTTTAGCCCAACAAGAGCTCAAGCATTGCCCGGTTTGTAAGATGTCCTTGCTCTTGCAAAACAAGCCCAATTTCTGCCCCACCTGCCATGTCTTTGTGCGCAAATACGCCAAAAATGCCCTAAGCACGCGGTGTTTAGCGTGTGAAGGGGCGTTGGTTTGCAAGCCCTTTTGCCACCGTTGCGCGCGCGATCTTAGCCATAGGGATCGCGCCCTGTTCTGCCCCAACCCCCACTGCCCCCCCAAGATCAAGGAAAAAATTGTGCATTTTGCCTCTAAACATGGCTTAAACATCGCCGGCTTGGGCGATAAAGTGGTGGCGCAATTACTAGAGGCTAAACTCATTAGTAATATTGCAGACCTCTACACCCTCAAACTAGAGAGTTTATGCGCCCTAGAGGGCTGGAAACACAAGCGCGCCCAAAATCTCTTAGAGGCGATCGCCAACACCAAGCGCGCCCCCTTGTGGCGTTTGATCAACGCGCTAGGAATCGAGCACATTGGCAAGGGGGCAAGCAAAGCCCTAGCCCAAGCCTTTGGCTTAGAGGTGTTTGCAAAACGCGCGCAGGATTTTAGAGCCTTGCCGGGTTTTGAGCATAAAATGGCTGGCGCGCTGGCGCGATTCTTGCAGGACAATGGGGCTTTGCTAAAATGTTTGCTTGCGCTTATAGAACCCACACCCCCGACTTCTTCTCAAGAATCCTCTATGTTCAGCCAAAAAAACATCGTGTTGAGCGGCACTTTTAGTATCTCTAGGGAAGCCTTGAGCGCGCGTTTAGAAAGTTTGGGCGCGTGTGTGAAAAGCAGTGTGAGCGCGAGCACCCACTTACTCATTTATGGAGATAATCCGGGGAGCAAGCTAAAACGCGCCCAAGATTTAGGGATTGCCACCATGGATCAAGCCCAGCTATGGCGCGCGCTCAAACATTAACCCCTCCTTTGTAACCTAGTCCCTATCTGAGACGACTTTATAGCCCTGTAAGGCAAAGAAGATGATGTAGAAGTAGCACACCATGGGCACTAGAAAAGAGACAATAAGCCCCATACTATCGGCTACCAAACCTTGCACGGGTGGGATGAGCGCGCCCCCGACAATGGCAATACAGATGAGCCCAGAGGCTTGGCTGGTGAATTTACCTAGATTTTTAGTCGCTAGAGAGAAGATGGTGGGGAACATAATGGAATTGAAAAGCCCGATCGCCAATAGGACATAAATAGTGGCATGGCTATCAAAGATAATAGCCAGCACCAACAAGAGCGCGCTCATGGCTGCGTTGAACGCCAAACATTTATTAGGCGCGATCTTAGCCATGATTGCGCTCCCTAAAAAGCGTCCTACCATCGCCCCGCCCCAATAGAAACTAATGAAGTGCGTGGCGGTTTTGCTGTCCCAACCTGCGACCTGTTCCATCGTGTTGACTAAGAAAGTCCCAATGGAAACTTCTGCGCCCACATAAAAGAAAATGGCTAACGCCCCAAAAACTAGGTGGCTGTATTCAAACATACTCTGCTTGCCATCGTGGTTTTCCTCACTAATTTGCTCCGCGCGCTCGCGCACATCGGGCAATTTGAGCAAGTAGAACACGACAGCTAGTAAGATCGCCACCCCGGCAATGATCAAGTAGGGCACTTGCACGGATTGGGCTTCTTTAACCTTATCCACCACTTCAGCCGTGCCAGAGATGATGAGCAACGCCCCAAAGTGTGGACCTAAGAATGTGCCTAGTGAGTTGAAAGCCTGCACCAAAGTGAGGGCGGTGGCTTCCTTGCCTGGGGCTAGCAAAGTTACAAAGGGGTTACCCGCGGTTTGCAAGAGCACAATCCCGCTCGCTAGGACGAAGAAAGCGCCCAAAAAGATGGGATAAGAAGCCATAGAAGCGGCCGGGTAAAAGAGGACACAGCCCAAGGCGGTGATTAAAAACCCCCCCACTACCCCAGCCGGGTAGCCAATCTTATCTAAGAGTTTCCCAAAAGGTCCCCCCATGATAAAATACGCGCCAAAGAAACAAAATTGGATCAAAGATGCCTCAAAGTAGTTTAACTCAAAGATTTTCTTCAAGTGGGGCATCAAAGCGTCGTTGAGCACTGTGATAAAACCCATCATGAAAAACAATCCCGTCAAACTGGCCAGGGCAAAATTATTATTCTTTGTCTGCATGTAAAACTCCTTTATTGTAGGTTTTATAAAGATGGATGAGATGTTGTGTTGAGCTGTCATGGGGGTTTTGTGCGCTCCCCTCGCGCAACTGGGCTAAAATGTCCTTAGCTAACTCCTTGCCCAATTCCACCCCCCATTGATCGAAACTATTGATGTCCCAAATAGCCCCCTGCACAAAAATTTTATGTTCATAAAGCGCGACCAAATTCCCAATACTCCTAGGAGTGATCGCATCTAATAAGATCATATTGCTGGGGCGGTTGCCCGAAAACACCCGGTGAGGAGCAAGCGCGCGCGCGCTGGGAGCGTCCATGCCCTTGTCTAAAAGCTGCTTGAGCGCTTGGTTATAGTCCTTACCTTTCATAAACGCCTCCGCTTGGGCAAAGACATTGCTAAGGAGTATTTCATGGTGGCCGGGTAAATTGCCCTCCTTACTCAAAGAGGCGATAAAATCAATGGGGGTTAAATGCGTGCCTTGATGGAGCAGTTGGAAAAAAGCGTGTTGGGAGTTGATTCCAATATCCCCCCAAATAATGGGTCCGGTGTCATAATCCACCACCTCCCCCCCCAAAGTGGTGCGTTTGCCATTGCTCTCCATGTCTAACTGTTGGATAAATCTAGGAAAATAACGCAAATATTGATCGTAAGGGGCGATCAAGTGGCTACCCGCATCAAAAAAATTCACATACCAAATCCCTAGCAGGGCTAAAATCACGGGCATGTTGTGTTCAAAGGGCGCGTTTTTGAAATGCACATCCATCTCGTAAGCCCCCTCTAGTAGTTCTTGAAAATTCTCCTTACCTAGATAGATCATAATAGAAAGCCCAATAGCCGACCACAAACTATAACGCCCTCCCACCCAGTTCCAAAACTCAAACATGTTAGCCGTGTCGATCCCAAAATCTTGCACGGCTTGCTTATTCGTAGAGACCGCTACGAAGTGCTTGGCAATGTGGGTTTCATCATGGGCATGGGCTAAAAACCACGCGCGCGCGCTCAGGGCATTTGTTAAGGTTTCTTGGGTAGAAAAAGTCTTAGAAGCCACAATAAAGAGCGTGGTTTCTGGGTGGATCTTATCTAGCACGCTTTGGATTTGAATCCCATCCACATTAGAAACAAAATACATATTCAAGCGCGGGTGGGCATAGCGTTTTAAAGCTTTGCACACCATCAACGCGCCCAAGTCTGAACCCCCAATGCCAATATTGACCACATCGGTGATGATCTGATTGGTGTAGCCTAGCCAGTGCCCGCAACGCAGAGCATCGCTAAAGTCCGCCATGCGCGCAAGCACCTCGCGCACTTTGGGCATCACATCTTGCCCATCTACCATGACTTTTTCGCAGGACTGGTTACGCAGGGCGGTATGTAATACCGCGCGCCCCTCTGTGGTGTTGATCTTTGCGCCTGAAAACATGGCTTGAATTTTGCGCTCTAGGGCGCATTCTTTTGCTAAATCTTGGAGAAGTTCCAAGGTTTCATCATTGATGCGGTTTTTAGAATAATCTAAAGACAAACCCCCCACTTTGAGAAAATAACGCGTGGCGCGTTTGGGATCACTAGCGAATAGATCTTTCATGTGCGCTTGCTTTAAGGCTTGGAAATGCGTTTCTAAGGCTTTGAAAGCGTTTAAGGCGGTCAAACTCATGGATGCACCCTTAGGTGGTTATCCAACGCCACAGCCACACCCTTTAAACCCGGGTGTTTAGAGAGCACCACATAGACGGGGATAGCCGCCAAATACGCCGCAAAACGCCCCTTGTTTTCAAAACGCAGACGGAAGGGCGAGGTTTTAAAATAATCAATGAAGCGCGGGATAATCCCCCCAGAGAGATACACTCCCCCGCGCGCTCCCAAGATCAAAGCCATGTTAGAAGCCACCGTGCCTAGAATGGTGCAAAAAATATCCAAAGTCAAACGGCATAGGGGGGATTTGCCACTGAGCGCTTGTTGGCTGATAACTTCAGGGGTCATTTGGGGGGGTTGCATCCCCTCTCTATCAGCTAAAGCGGCATGGATGAGCACCAGCCCCGCCCCGCTTAAAAAACGCTCGGCAGAGACATGCCCATACTTTTTACGCGCATAATGCCAGATCATAATCTCCGTGTCATCAAAGGGCGCAAAACTCACATGCCCCCCCTCGCCCGCTAGAGCGGTGTAAGAGCCATCGCAACAAGGGATGAGCGCGCTCACTCCAAGCCCTGTGCCCGGACCTAAAACCAGCTTGGGGGCATGCAACTCGCACGCGCTCCCCCCCACTTGCAATAACTCTTCTGTGTTGAGCTTGGAGAGGGCGTAAGCTTGGGCGGTGAAATCGTTGATGAGGATCAACACCTCTAATTTCAAAGCTTGACGGGTGGTTTCAATGGAAAATGCCCAATGGTGGTTGGTCATTTGCACCCAATCGCCCACTACAGGGTTAGCGATGGCGATGGCGGCGTATTTGACGGGGGGGTTATTGGTCTTGGCTAGATAAGCCTTGATCGCATCCACGACGGTGTTATAATCCTGACAGGCAAACACCTCAATGCACTCAATTTTATCAGGGGCGACCTCTAGCCCAAAACGCGCGTTTGTGCCTCCAATGTCAGCTAAGAGGCGGGGGTAAGTTTTATCGGGTGTAGAAGACATGGCAGTTTACCTTTTTAGAATGTAAGATAAAAGAAATGGGGAGTTTGGGGTTGATCCCCTTAGCAGCCTCATCAAAAACCCTGCGCTTCTCCTCCCCTGAGATGAGCAACCAAGTTTCTTTACAACTCTCTAAAGCGTGCAAACTCATGCTAATGCGCTTGTGGGGGGCATTTTGAGGCGTGGTGAGCACAAGGGGCTGGGTGGTGCTTAGGGCGTGTTCGTATTCAGGCGCATCGGAGAAAAGCGAGGCGGTGTGCCCATCCAAACCCATGCCAAGCAGGGCTAAATCAGGTTGTTTGTAACTCTCGAGGGCTTTTGCTAAGATCATCTCGGGGGGGAGACTAGCATCTGTAACTAAGGGGGTAAAGGGTGCTTCAATTTTAAATTTAGAGCGCACTTTGTCTAAAAAATGTCTATGGATCAAGAGCGCGTTGCTATCCTTATGATCGGGGGGGACAATGCGATCATCTACTAGAGCATAAGTATAGTCATCCCACCGCTCGAGTCCTGCCATATACTCTAAAAAAGGGATCGGGCTTTTGCCCCCTGAAAAGGCGATATGGATTTGGTGATCGTCTGTGGCAAAGTTATACTCTAGATCACCCGTGAAAAAAGAAATCCAAAAGGCAAAATCATTCATAGGATCACGGACATTACCCTTACCAAGCTCAAAAAAATTCACATCTGCCTCCACGCGTGCCCATCTCTCTCTAGTAGATCAAAGGCTTCTTTGGGACCAAAACTCCCCGCTGGGTAGAAATACAAGGGAGTTTCATTTGCCTGCCATGCTTGCAAGATGGGATCAAGCCACACCCACGCGGCTTCTAATTCGTCTTGGTGGTTGAAGGCACTTTGATTAGAGTCAAAGACATCTAGAATCAAGCGTTGGTAAGCGTCCATGCCACTCTCTAAGGCTGTTTGCAAGGTAATGGGGGCTAGATTCAAAGAGATCGCAGGGTTGGGCTGGATGGTAAAGATGAGAGGACTACCCCCCTTAAAGCTAACCACCACTTGCACAAAAGAAGCACCCATGCGCTTGCCCGTGCGCAAATAAAAGGGCACACCCGCCCACTCGGAGCGCGCAACCTCTAATTTGAGCGCGACAAAGGTTTCGGTTTGGCTATTAGGATGGACATGGGGTTCTTGACGATAGCCTACAAAATCTCCATGTGCGCTGTATTGGGCACGCACCACTTGGGCTAAGAGGGCTTGGTGATCTAGGGGTTTGAGGCTTTGGAGCAAGGCGCGTTTGGCTTGGCGGATGGAGGAGGCATCTAGATTTGAGGGCAGGGGCATGGTGAGCAAAGTGAGCATTTGGAGCATGTGGTTTTGGAGCATGTCGCGCAAAGCCCCCATAGGATCGTAAAAGCCCCCCCGACTCTCCACCCCCAAAGTTTCGCACACACTCATTTGCACATGATCGACATGGTCTTTATGCAAAAGGGTTTGTAAGAGCGCATTAGAGGCGCGCCAATGCAAGAGATTTTGCACACTCTGTTTGCCTAAGTAATGATCGATGCGATAAATCTGGCTTTCTTGGTAGTGCTGGGCGATGCTTTGATGGATGGCGCGCGCGGAGTGTAGATTCACCCCTAGGGGTTTTTCTAAGACAATTTTGACTTCAGGGGCATTTAGCCCTACTTGGGCTAAGTGTTCGCACGCGATTGCAAAAAACTCCGGAGCGATAGAAAAATAAATAATCGTATTGGGGTGGAGAGGACGCTTTGTAAGTGCCTTGAAATCCTGCGCTTGGGTTAAATCCATCGCTACATACTCAATGTGTTGGGTAAAACTTTCCCATAATGTCAAATCAAGATTTTTAAGATGGGGTTTTGTTTTGGTGTCTAATAGGTGCAAAAACTCTGCTTGGCTAAGACGCGAACGCCCTGTAGCCAAAATACTAGGGGTTAATAGTTGATCCTTGTAAGCTTTATAAAGGGCAGGAAAAATCTTGCGCAGGGCTAAATCCCCCGTTGCGCCCAGCAAAATAAAATGACCTTCACGCATACAAATCCTTAAAAGCCCACCTAGGGCATGGGATACTTTTACCAAAAAGATAGCATACTTTAGGCGCACACTACACGCATAAGGATCGCCAATGGCACTAAAAGCCCTAGAGCATGTTACAAAAATAATCAGAGAACGCAGCAAACCCACCAGAGAAGCCTATTTAGAGCACATTGCTGGGCACCAAGGCAAGATCGCCCGTAAAGACTTGGGTTGTGCTAACCTTGCCCACACCTACGCAAGCATGCCCGAGCATATCAAAACCCAGATGAAAGCAAGCGATCGGCGTAATTTTGCCATTGTCTCGGCTTACAATGACATGCTCTCTGCCCACCAGCCCTTTAAAACCTACCCCGATCTGCTCAAAGAGGAGCTAGCTAAACATGGTTTGAGCGCGCAATTTGCCGGAGGGGTACCGGCGATGTGTGATGGGATCACGCAAGGCTATGAGGGCATGGAGCTTAGTCTCTTTTCGCGCGATGTGATCGCGATGAGTAGCGCGATCGCGCTCTCTCACAATGTCTTTGATGGGGCGTTTTATTTGGGGGTGTGTGATAAGATCGTGCCCGGGTTACTCATTGGTGCGTTGCATTTTGGGCATTTGCCTAGTATTTTTGTGCCCTCAGGTCCGATGACTAGCGGGATTTCTAACGCGCAAAAATCCAAAACGCGCGAACTCTTCGCCCAAGGTAAGATCACGCGGGACGCATTGTTAGAGAGTGAAATGCAATCTTACCATTCTGTGGGCACTTGCACTTTCTATGGCACAGCCAATTCTAACCAAATGATGGTGGAGCTGATGGGCTTACACCTACCCAATTCGGCTTTCATCAACCCCAACACTTCTTTAAGGCAAGCCCTAGTCAAGGCGGCTGCGACACACATGGCAACTCGAGAAGTCAAGCCTATCGGGGTGTTGTTGAGTGAAAAAAATATGATCAATGCGATGGTGGGCTTGATGGCAACCGGAGGCTCGACCAACCACACCATTCACCTCGTGGCAATCGCCAAAGCCGCGGGGATTGTGATCAATTGGGATGATTTTGATGCGATCTCTAAACTCACCCCCTTACTGGCGCGCGTTTATCCTAATGGCAAAGCCGATGTGAATCAATTTGAGGCAGCCGGAGGTCTGGCGTTTATCGTGCGCGAATTGTTGCGCGCTGGGCTCTTGCATGAAGATTGTGAGACGATCGTAGGAGTTGGGCTAGAGGCTTACACTAAAAACCCCTATCTGTTAGAGGGCACTCTCACTTATAAAGAGGGCGTATTAGAGAGTTTAGATACCAACATTGTGCGTCCTGTTAAAGAGCCCTTTAGTGTAGATGGGGGCTTAAGAACCCTCAAAGGTAATCTAGGGCGTGCGGTGATCAAAATCTCTGCTGTGGCTGAACAACACCAAAAAATCCAAGCCCCCGCTCTTGTATTTCACTCCCAACAAGAGTTTTTAGATCGTTTTAAACAAGGGGATTTGAATCGCGACTTCATCGCAGTGTTACCCTATCAAGGACCACGGGCTAATGGTATGCCCGAGTTACACAAACTCACCCCCATTCTAGGCACACTCCAAGATCAAGGCTTTCAAGTGGCTTTGCTCACCGATGGGCGCATGAGCGGAGCATCGGGCAAAGTGCCTGCGGCGATCCATTTGAGTCCAGAAGCCTTGTTAGGTGGCGCGATCGCGCTCTTGCAAGAGGGTGATGAAGTGCTTTTGGACGCTAAAAAGGGGGTTTTGCAAGCACTTGTCAAGCCTACAGAGTGGGAGGCTAGAAAAGCCAACCCCGCGCCACGCGATCATTTTGGCAGTGGGCGTGAACTCTTTTTTGGGTTTAGAAGTTTAGCTAGTAGCGCGGAGAGTGGGGCTACCAGTTTTGGAAATTAAGGAGTCATCAATGCAAGCACAAGAAGTTTTAAATTGTGGGAAAATTATCCCCGTGATCACTTTGCAAGACCCTAAATGGGGTGTGCCCCTTGCCAAAGCCCTTTTAAAAGGGGGGATCAAAATTTTAGAAATCACCTTGCGCACAGCAGGCGCGCTAGAGGGGATTGCCTTGATTGCTAAAGAAGTCCCTGAGGCGATCGTGGGAGCGGGCACAATTTTAAATGCCTTCATGTTAGAGCAGGCAAAAAAGGCAGGCGCGCGCTTTGCTATTAGCCCGGGGATTAACGCCAAATTCGCCAAAGAAGTCCAAGGAGCTGACATCGCTTTGATCCCGGGTGTGGCGAGCGCGGGGGAATTGATGTTGGCTTTAGAATATGGCTTTGAGGCGTTAAAACTCTTCCCCGCTGAAGCGGTGGGGGGGGTAAAATTGCTTAAAAGCTTTAGCGCGCCCTTTAAGGGGGTGCAATTCTGCCCCACCGGGGGGATTAGCTTAGAGAACATGGGCGCGTATCTAGCCTTAGAGAATGTTTCTTGCGTGGGAGGCTCATGGCTCACCCCTCAAGATTTAATGGCAAAGGGGCAATGGGATCAAATTACCCAGATTGCTAAGCAGAGTGTGGCGCAGGCGAGTTTGCTATAATAACAGGATGAAAAAACCCATTAACACGGATCCCCATTTAGTTTTGCGTGCCTCAGCGGGGAGCGGGAAGACTTTTGCGCTCGTGTTGCGCTATGTGGCGTTGCTATTGAAGGGCGCGCGTGCCCATGAGATTTTAGCCCTCACTTTCACCAATAAGGCGGCTTTGCAGATGCAAGAGCGCATCACTCAGGCTTTAGAGGACCTTTTAGTCGATGGGCAAAGTGGGGGGGAGGTGTTTAAAAACGCCGCCCTCTTAGACGCGTTGGCACAACAATACGCCCTTGATCGCCCCACTATCGCGCACCTTATTCCCAAAGTTTACGCGCAATTCTTACAAGATGATGCCCAGATCATGACCATTGACGCGTTTTTGCAGAAGGTGTTACGCAAGTTTAGCTATTTTGTGGGGGTGAGCGCGTCTTTTAAAGTGAGCCATTTGGGCGCAGAAGACAAGATGCTAGGCTTTTTAAACACACTTAGCACCAAAGAGAAGAGTCGCTTAGAACTTCTATGTGTGAATCTACTGAGCGCGGGCACAAGTTTTAACGCCCTTTACGCTTTGGATTTTATCTTGACCCTCTACTATAGCGGAGTTGACATCGATGCTTTGCAACGCGACACACATGACTTAAAGGCGTTACAAGAGCAAATTGTCCAAGAAGCGCGCGCGCTCCAAGAGAAAATCCTCTTGCGTGTTAGCACCCCAAGCGCTAAAAAAGCCCTCAAATGCGACTCCATCCAGGATATTTTGGGCTGTGTTAAACCCATCACACAGGGTGCAGATTACTTCTATTATAAAAAAGCCAAGCTCCAAGATCTAACCCCGGATTTTCAAGCCTTGCATGCCCTCATTGTGCGCTATTACCAAGCCCAAGAACGCGCCGTTTTTAAAGATTTGCACTATTTTTTAAATCGCTACCAAACCCACACCCACAGCCCCACAGCTCTCGATTTCAACGCGATCGCGCTCAAAACCCACACTTTATTAACCCGATTGCTAGATAAAGACTTTTTCTACTTTAGACTAGATAGCCGTATTAGCCACATTTTAGTGGATGAGTTTCAAGACACCAGCGTGTTGCAATACCAAATTTTGCAACCCTTGATCGCAGAAATCAGGGCAGGCAAGGGGCAGAATCTAGCCCAGCGGAGCGTGTTTTTTGTGGGCGATGCTAAGCAGAGCATTTATGGCTTTAGAGGGAGCTATAGCGATCTCTTCGCGCAGGTGTGCGATCAATTCCCCAGCAAACCCTTAATCCACAATTACCGCAGCGATCGCGTTGTGCTAGACTTCATCAATGAGAAATTCAAAGCCGTTTTTGAAGGTTACCAAGTCCAAAGTGCGCATGCTAAGGCTCAAGAAGGCTATGTCAAGGTATGCCAAGTTTCTAAGGACGATCGCTTGAACACACTTTGCCAAGAGGTGAGCGCGCTCTTGCAAGCCCAAGTAGACCCCTCAGAGATCACCATCCTCTGCTTTAAAAATGACGATGTTACCACCATCAAAAACCATCTATTGGAATCTAAAGACCCTATCTTAGAGGGAATCCCCATCATTAGCGAAACAGACACGCGCCTATTAGCCCAAAGGGAAGCAAAAATTTTAATGCACGCCCTCAAGCACGCCCTAGCCCCCCAAGCCCACAAATCCTACCACCGCGCATGCATGCTCAAATTGCTAGGTATGCCCTTGAGTGCCTCTTTGGATTTGCCCGATTACAACACCAATTTAAGCGCCTTTATTTTGAATTTTATGCGCGCTTTTGGGCTTTATAGCCCCCCTGCGCGCCACTTTTTAGAGCTCTCCTTAGCCCATCATGACAGCGCGCGTTTCATAGAGAGCCTTGAAAAAGAGGATCTGGGTTTTAGCCATCAGGGCGCACAGGGGATCAAGGTGATGACGATCCACAAGTCTAAGGGCATGGAGTTTGGGCATGTGCTTGTGATCGAGCCTTTCAGTGGCGACAAACCAGATACCTCTAAGTTTTTTACCCTCTATCTTGAAAAACGCCTCAAGCCCTTTTATCGGCAAAAGCAACGAGAATATTTTGATCCGGATTACGCTAGGGCGTTGCAAATTTTTAAAGAACGCAACGCCAAAGAGAAGCAAAATGTCCTCTATGTCGCCTGCACACGCGCCAAGCACAGTTTGATTATTGTGCAACAGACAGAAGGAAGCGTTTTTAAAACCCTAGATCTCCAGCCTTTCACACAAGGTACTATTGCTCCCAGCCCCACTCCCCCCAGCGCGCCCTCACTAGAGCATACCCCCGCTTTGCTAGAGAATCAACGCGCCTTTGGCAGACAAAATGATCACTTACTACAAGAAGAGGAAAACCCACAACTCTCCAGCCAAGCGCTTAGATTCGGGGAAGTCTTGCACAAGGCTTTAGAATTGCACTATGGCTATGGCGTAGCTTTGGGCGATCTTGCCCCCTATTTGCACCACCATTATAGCTTTATGGGCGTGGATATACCCCAAGTGCTGGCGCGTGTGCAGGCTTTGCAAGCCAAGAGCGCTTTTCAGGCGTATTTGCAAGCGGAATTGCGCGCAGAAGTGTGCTTTAAAACAGGTCAACAAGTGTGGCGCATGGACATGCTAGCTTGCGATCCACCCACCAAAAGGCTTTATATTTTGGATTACAAGAGCGGAGAAACTTACCAGCACAAGCACCGCCAACAGGTGCTAGGTTACCAACAACGCGCCCAACATCTCTACCCCCATTGCCAAGTACAAGGTGTGCTGATCTACGCTTTGGAGTCTGGCGTGCAGGTGCGCCCCATTTCTTTATAAGGACAGCGATGACACAACCGCCCAAGAATCTTTTTTTAGACTTCGTCAAAAGCGAATCCTTCAGCGGGATTTTTCTCTTCATTAGTGCCGTGTGGGCGATGATCTATGCCAATTCTTTTTTGTCTGCCTATTATTTTGAATTGTGGCACACCCAAGTGGGCTTTAGCGTGGGGGAACACCACTTTAGCTTTTCTATCCACGATTGGATCGATGATGTGCTCATGGCTTTGTTTTTTCTCTTGGTGGGACTAGAGATCAAGCGCGAGGTGCTCTATGGGGAGCTTTGCGGGTTTGCCAAAGCTGCTTTTCCAGTGATTGCCGCTTTGGGGGGCATGATCGTCCCGGGCTTGATTTATCATAGTTTAAATGCGGGCACAGCTAGCGCGCATGGCTTTGGGATTCCTATGGCTACAGATATTGCCTTCGCCTTAGGCGTGATCTTGCTCTTGGGCAAACGCGTGCCCCCCGCGCTCAAAGTCTTTCTAGTAACTTTAGCCGTAGCCGATGACTTGGGCGCGATCGTGGTGATTGCGATCTTTTATAGCTCTAATTTACACATGGTGTGGCTAGCTGGATCGGGAGGGATTTTGCTAGCATTAATTTTGCTAAATATACTGGGGGTGCGCTATTTGTGGGCGTATTTACTCTTGGGAGTGGGCTTGTGGATCACCACGCACAATAGCGGAATCCATGCTACCATTGCGGGCGTGGCGTTGGCATTCACCATTCCCATTAAAATTACCCAGCGCAAACAAGTCGTGCATAGCTTTAGCGCGATGATGGAGAGTTTTAAAAGCGCGTTCAATCCCAAGACGCATAGCACCAACAAACCCCTAGATCAAGACCAACGCGACATTCTCTACGCCCTCCAAGACGCGACTAGAAATCTACAAAGCCCCCTAGAGCGCCTAGAGCACGCTTTGCACCCTTATAGTGCTTACTTCATCATGCCCTTGTTTGCGCTAGCTAATGCGGGGGTGGCTATTAGCAAGGAGCTCAATTTTAATGTGGATGAAATCCTATGGGGGGTGATTTTAGGGCTAGTGGTGGGCAAACCCATTGGCATTTTTGCTATCACCTTTTTAGCTGAGAAACTTAAAATCGCCAAACGCCCCGATGGGGTGAGTTGGGCGCAGATTTTAGGAGCAGGCATGCTAGCTGGCATTGGCTTTACCATGTCGATGTTTATGTCTAATCTAGCCTTTAATAACGAAGACGCGATGGAGGTTTCTAAGATCGCCATCTTGTTAGCTTCTCTTGTTGCTGGGGTGCTAGGCACGCTGTATTTGGTGGTGATCCATAGAAAAGAAAATCTTAAAGCCAAGCCTTAAGTAAAGTTATTATAATTGGGGTTTTGAATCTCACAAGGGAGTTATATGGGTCAAACTAAGGAAATTCTCACTTCGCTCTTGCCTTTATTGGTGCTCTTTGCGATCTTTTATTTTCTCATTATCCGCCCCCAGCGCGTGCAGGCAAAAAAGCATAAAGAAATGCTGGAGGGCTTGCAAAAGGGGGATAAAATCGTCTCTCAAGGCGGGCTTATCTGTGAAGTGATCAAGCCAGAAGCCAATTTTTTTAAAGTGCGCTTGAACGAAGGCTTAGAAGTCAAGTTGGCTAAAAATTATGTCGCTTACAAGCTAGATGAGGAATCCACAAGTAACCCGGTTTCTTTAAAGAAAGAGGCGCAGTAGTCTTTGGGGCGGGTGTTTAACGCGCGCTTACTGGTTTTTGTGATCGCGCTTGTCTTTGGCGTGGGGCTTTCTTTGCCTAGCTTGTTGCAGACCAAGGGACCTAAGATCACGCTAGGGCTAGATTTAAGGGGGGGTTTGAGTTTATTATTAGGGGTGCAACTTGAAGAGGCGCTCAAGAACAAATACACTTCCATAGCTACCTCCCTAGATTACGCCTTTAAAGAACAAAATATTTTAGTCAAAGATTTGCGATCCTCTCTGCAGGGCGTGGAGTTTGAGCTTTTAGACCCCGATGAAACTAAGGCTTTAGATAAAATCTTAGAGGATTTTAAAAAAGAAGGCGTGCAGGTTGAGCGCACCCAAGAGCACTACACCCTCTCTTTGGGTTTTGAAAAGACTCAAGATTTTCAGCACCAAACCCTCTTGCAAGTCATTAGCACCATTAGAAACCGCCTCGATCAATTCGGGCTTGCTGAACCCACGGTCTTACAGCAGGGCAGGGACGCGATTTTAGTGCAATTACCCGGCATTAAGACCCTCGCAGAGGAGCAACGGGCTAAGGATTTGATCACTAAATCCGCGCATTTGCAGATGATGGCAGTTGATGAGGAGAAAAACCCCTATTTGGCAGAGTTAAGCCCGGAGGAAATCCATAAACTAGACGATGTGATCTTGTCCTATGCGCCCCAAAGTGGGGGAGCAGGTCAGTTACTCTTAAAGGCGATCCCTATTTTAGATGGAGAAATGCTCACAGACGCGCAAGTGGCTTATGATAAAAATAACCAACCTGTAGTGAGTTTTAGTTTAGATTCACGGGGGGCTAAGATTTTTGGGGATTTTTCAGGCAACAATGTGGGCAAGCGCATGGCGGTGGTCTTAGACAATAAAGTTTACTCAGCTCCCTATATCCGCGAGCGCATTGGGGGGGGGAGTGGGCAAATTAGCGGGAGCTTTAGTGTGGAGCAGGCTAGCGATTTAGCCATCACGCTTAGAAGCGGATCTTTGAGCGCGCCCATTAGCGTGTTAGAAAAGCGCATCATCGGACCTAGTTTGGGCGCAGATAGTATCCGCACCTCTTTAATCGCGCTAGCGGGGGCGTTTATTCTAGTGATCGCCTTTATGATTTTTTACTACTCTATGGCGGGCGTGATCGCCAGTGTGGCATTAGTGGTCAATCTCTTTTTGATTATCGCGGTGATGGCACTCTTTGGGGCAACTCTGACTTTGCCGGGCATGGCAGGGATTGTGCTCACCGTGGGCATGGCAGTGGATGCCAATATTATCATCAATGAGCGAATCCGTGAAGGGCTTAGGGGCAATGAAAGCGTGGTGCAAGCCCTGCATTCTGGCTATGCCAACGCCTCGCGCGCGATCTTTGACTCCAATCTCACCTCTTTAATCGCCTCCTTTTTACTCTATGCCTATGGCACAGGCTCGATCAAGGGCTTTGCGCTCACCACGGGCATTGGCATTTTAGCCTCCATTCTAACTGCTATCATTGGCACACAAGGTTTTTACCAAGCCATCGCCCCCAAACTCTCTAAAAAGAAGGGGCTTTATTTTTGGTTTGGGATTAGCTTGAGCGCACGCCCTAAACCTCCCAAAAAGGTTAAGCATGGAACTCTTTAAGCGGGTGCGAGTCTTGGATTTTATGGGCTATGCCCGCTTCACTCTGCCCCTCTCGGGTGTGGTGGTGTTGGTGTGTTTAGGCTTGATGTTTTTCAAGGGCTTTAATTTAGGGGTGGATTTTTCTGGGGGGAGTGTGGTGCAGGTGCGCTTTGAAAAGGTGGTTAGTGTCGCCAAAGTGCGCGAAGTTGTTTCTACCCAATTTAAGGGGGTGCAGGTGAGCGAATTTGGCGCACCTGAGGAGATGGTGATTAAAATCCCCTTGCTAGCTAGGCAAAATGGGGCTAAACAAGATTTAGGCGTGCAAATCAACCACTTACTTAGCCCCCTAGGCAAGTTTGAAATTCGCAAATTGGATAGCGTGGGACCTAGAGTAGGGAGCGAGCTCAAGGAAAAGGGGGTGTTGTCGCTGGTTTTGGCTATCATCGCGATGATGCTCTATGTGAGTTTTCGCTATGAGTGGCGTTTTGCCTTAGCTGGGGTGTTGGCTCTAGCCCATGACACTTTAGTTACGGCGGTGAGCGTGATTGTCTTTAACATTGATCTTAACCTAGAGGTGATCGCCGCTTTGCTGACCTTATTGGGTTATTCTATCAACGACACCATTATTATTTTTGATCGCATCCGTGAGGGCATGCTTGCGCGCAAACAACAGGATTTAAACACCCTCATTAACCAAGCGATCTCTAATACTTTAAGCCGCACCCTTTTAACCTCGCTCACGGTGTTTTTTGTCTTGGTGGTGCTCTATCTCTTTGGCTCTAAAATTCTTGTAGGCTTTTCTTTGCCTATGTTGGTAGGCACGATTGTGGGGACTTATAGCTCGATTTTTATTGCGCCAAGATTGGCTGTGTTATTGGGCTTTGATCTGGGACGCTACCATGACAACGAACTCAAAAAACTCAAGCGCAAGCAAGAAAAAGAGCGCCTAAGACAGCTTTACGAACACGGGCGCGTTTAAGGGAGTGTTATGGATTGGGGTCGTGTCGCTTTTGTGATCTTTAGTTTGGGGAGCACCACTTCAGTGGCTAGTTTCTTTTACGATCCTGGTGTGGTGGTGTTATTTATTGCCCTAGCGCTTAACCTCATTACCACCACACTTAAAATCGGGGTGCAAAAACAATTCGCCTCAGAACTCTTGGGAGGCTCGCTCTGCGCTCTCTTGCACCTCATCCCTGCCTTTATTTTCTTCCAAATCCTCAATAACAATATTTACGCCTCTATGCTGATGATTGGCGCGCTACTGAGCAATGTTTTTTGTTTGATCGTCATCATCATTGATGGGGCTAAAACCACAGATACGGAATACCAATGAAACACTACAATCCACACACTATAGAAGCAAAATGGCAGGACATTTGGGCGCAAAGCGGGGTGTTTGAACCCTTGAGCGATTTTAGCAAACCCAAACAATACATCTTAAGCATGTTCCCCTACCCTAGTGGAGCGATTCACATGGGGCATGTGCGCAATTACGCTATTGGGGACGCGCTAGCGCGCTATTACCGCCAAGTGGGCTATAATGTCTTACACCCGATGGGCTTTGATGCCTTTGGCATGCCAGCAGAAAATGCCGCAATTCAATATGGTATCCACCCCAAACAATGGACTTATGAGAATATCGCTAAAATGCGTGAGGAATTTAAGGCTTTGGGCTTTTCCTTTTCCAAAACTAGAGAATTTGCTACCTGCGATCCTCACTACACCAAGATTGAACAAGGCTTTTTTATTGAAATGTATAAAAAAGGCTTGGTCTATCAAAAAGAGGCGTGGCTGAATTGGTGTCCTAAGGATAAAACGGTGCTAGCCAACGAACAAGTTGTTGAGGGAAAATGTTGGCGTTGTGATACCCCTGTGGTGCAAAAACAAATGCCCCAATACTACTTGAAGATCACTAAATACGCCGAAGAACTCTTAGACGAACTCAAAAACCTAGAGGGGCATTGGCCAGCTCAAGTTTTGCGCATGCAAGAAAATTGGATAGGTAAATCGCAAGGCTTAGCCTTTGCTTTTAGTTTAGCCCCCAAGAGTGTCGCCCTCTTGGCAGACACACATGCCCAAATTGAGGTTTTCACCACCCGTATAGACACCATTTACGGGGTAACTTTCATCGCCCTAGCCCCCGGGCACCCCATAGTGAGCGCGCTATTACAAGGGGAGCATTTAGATCAAGCCAGCGCACAAGCCATACTAGAGATGCAAAACACCAGCGCGCGCGCGCGCTCAATAGAGAAAAAAGGGGTTTTATTGCCCTTGTATGCTTTGCACCCCTTAACCCAAGAGCCCATCCCTATCTATGTGGCTAATTTTGTGCTAGAGAGCTATGGGAGCGGGGCTTTGATGGGCGTGCCCGCTCACGACACACGCGATGGCGAATTTGCTGCGCTTTTAAACATCCCCATTAAACAAGTCATCAATGAAAAAGGATTTTTAGAACACAGCGATACTTACAGCGGACTAACTCCCGAGCAAGCGCGCGAAAAATTAAGCGATCTCTTTGAAAAGCAGGGCTTGGGGCGGCGTATCACCCATTACCGCTTGCAAGATTGGGGCATTAGCCGCCAACGCTACTGGGGCGCGCTCATCCCTATGGTGCGCTGTGAGCACTGCAAACTTGTGCCCGAAAAGTTAGAGAACCTGCCCATTTTGCTACCTGAAGATGTTAAAATTGATGGAGAGGGCAACCCTTTAGAAAAACATCCCGCGTTTAAAGCTTGTCTTTGCCCTGAGTGTGGGCGCAGTGCCCAAAGAGAATGCGACACCATGGACACCTTTTTTCAATCTAGCTGGTATTTCTTGCGCTACACCACACCCAAAGAGCTTTGGGACAAAGAAGCTTTTGATCCCCAAGCTTTGGACTATTGGCTGGGTGTGGATGAATACATCGGCGGGGTGGAACATGCGATCTTGCACCTGCTCTATGCGCGCTTTTTTACTAAAGTGTTGCGCGATTTAGGCTATGTGCGTCTAGATGAGCCCTTTACTTGTCTGACCACTCAGGGCATGGTGCTAAAAGGGGGGGCTAAGATGAGCAAATCTAAGGGGAATGTGGTTAGCCCCCAAGAGATTTTAGAAAAGTATGGCGCGGACATCGCACGGCTTTATATCCACTTTGTCGCCCCGCCTAGTAAAGAGCTTGATTGGAATGATCAGGCACTAGAGGGTAGCGCGCGCTTTCTCAAACGCTTTTATGAAAAGTCTTTTCTAGCCCAACCCTGCGATCACCCCCCCAGAGCACAAAACCTTAACGCCATAGAAAAGCAGGCGCGCGCTAAGGTGCATTTAGCCTTACAAAAATGCCATGCCATTTTTGCAAAAAAACAACCCGGTTACCCCTTTAACACCCTCATTGCTGCGTGCATGGAAGCTCTTAACACCCTAGAAAAAACCACCAACCCCGCGCTCTGGAGCGAAGCCTATTACATTTTAACCCATGTGCTAGAGCCCCTTATCCCCCATGTTTGCTTCGAGATCGCCCAGCGACTCTTTAAATGCCAAAATTTCAAACCCCAAGAGGTGGATACCACCGCTCTAGAGCAAGATAATATCGAGATCGCTATTACGATCAATGGTAAAAAGCGCGCGAGTATCATCGTGGCTAAGGATTTAGATCGAAATGCCCTTTTAGCCCAAGCCAAAGAGCAGGCGCATAAATGGCTGGAGGGCAAGGAAATTCTTAAAGAGGTGATCGTGCCTTTTAAGTTGGTGAATTTTGTTTTGCGATGAGAGCGTGGGTTGTGGCGTTAGCATTGGTGATGGGTGGCTGTGGTTACCAACCCATCGCCACTTTTGCGCAAAACGCGCTAGGACAGGGGATTTTCGTGCGTCTGATTGTGAATTTACCCAATCCGCGCAACTCGGTGCAATTTAAGGACATGCTTAACCGCGTGATTGTGCAACGCTTCCAAAACACCTTAACCAGTGAGGCGCAAGCCGATTCGATCATCACCATAGAGATCACTAGAGTGATCGACACCTCTATTAGCCAAAACCAAGAGGGTTTTACTACCTTTTATCGCGCCACGGTGTATGTGGACTACACTTATGACAATAAGAAGGGCGTGGTGAAGAAATTTAAGGATAGCGGGTATTATAACTACGCAGTGTCCTTGCAAAACCCCTTAACCACCTACAATAACCGCTTTTATGCCATCTCCCAAGCTTTGGATCAAACTTTGACTCAATTTGTCTCCCAAATCGCTTATGAGGGCAAGTTAAACAAATGAATTTAAACGCCTTTCTCACTTCTCTAGCACAAGAATACGCGCCCTTTGATCCAACGCGTTTTCCTAGAATTTACGCGCGCTTTTTAGAACGCTTTGAGGATAATGTCCCTAAAATCCAAATTGTGGGCACCAATGGCAAGGGGAGCACAGGGCGTTTTCTCACTTTAATGTTAGAGCAAGCGGGTTTCAAAGTGTTGCACTTCTCATCGCCACATCTTTTAACGCTCAACGAACGCTTTTATAGAGATCGCGCTCTGGTGGGTGATTTAGAATTAGAGCATGCCCACGCGCGTTTGCAAGAACTCCACCTAGACCCTAAGATTAGCTTTTTTGAATACATGACCTTACTTGCCCTCATCCTCG
Organism: Helicobacter labacensis; assembly: GCF_003660285.1. Lineage (GTDB taxonomy): Bacteria > Campylobacterota > Campylobacteria > Campylobacterales > Helicobacteraceae > Helicobacter > Helicobacter labacensis. Next base: position 27,829 of record NZ_QXQQ01000016.1, read on the forward strand.
CGCAAGATTGCCATTACTTGGTAGCCGAAGCGGGCTTAGGGGGGGAATGGGATAGCACGACAAGTTTACGCGCGCGCTGTGCGCTGATCTTCACCCCCATTAGCCTAGATCATACCGATCGCTTAGGCGACACCTTGGAGCAGATCGCCCACACGAAATTAAAAGCCCTTTGCACTCTAGCCCCCCATACCCCCATCATTTTAGCCCCCCAAAAACCCCAGATCACCAAGCAAGCCAAGCAGATGGCTCAAGATTACGCTTTGCCTTTATTGAGCGTTAGCCCTCCCCAAGGAATCACTATTGGTTATGCCAAGCAACACCGCTACCCCCCTTTTTTAGCCCAGAATTTTCAAAGCGCGCTCAGCGCTTTAGAAACGCTCAAAATTCCCTACACCCCTCCCACTCCTGCACTCAATTTGCGCGCTCGATTCGAACGCTTAGAAGATCGCTTGATCCTAGATGTGGTGCATAATGTCAGCGGGGCGCAAGCCCTCAAGCTTGCTTTGCAGGAGAATTTTGGGGGTGAAAAAATCCACTTGGTTTATAATAGCTACGCTAGAAAAGACGCGCGGGGTGTCTTGGCATGTCTAAAACCCCTCATCGCGCAGGTGTGGGTCTTGGAATTTAAAGACCCCCAGCTAATAGATACGCAAGAACTCACGCGCATTTTGGAAAGTGTGGGCATAGCATGGGCGCGCTTTAGTTGGGAAGATTTTAAGGCGGTGCGCGCGCTTTGGGTTGTCGGGGGGTCTTTTAGCGTGGTGCGCGCCTTTTTAAAGGGATACTATGCAAGATAAACTCGTGCTCACCATCATTGATGAGGGCGGTTCTAAACAGCTTAGACTCTCTAGGAATCTCAAGCAATACTTGGTGATCGCGCTGTTGATCTTGTGCGTGTGCCTTGTAGTGGGGGGGGTGGGGCTGGGCTATTTAGTCAAAAAACTAGGCAAGATCACTTTAGAAAAGCGTATCAGCGAAGCCAAATACCAAGAACTCTACCACAGAAATGACGCGCTCAAGCAAGACATCCAGCACAAGACTCAAGAGATCGCTATTGTGAGCCACCAAATTAGAAATTTAGAGAACATCTTAAAGATCAACAAAGGGGACACACTCAACGCGCAAGCTTATAGCCGTATTAATTTAAAATCCCTCCCCTTAGCCAGCAAGCATTTAGCCCTAGCCTTGATTCCCAATGGTGTGCCCGTGCCAACTTACACACATAAAGTCTTCACCCCCCCCGTGCCTAACAAGCTCCACACACGCGCGGGCTATGATTTTACCACCCCTCCTAACACCCCCGTTTATGCCAGCGCAAGTGGAATCGTAGATGTGGTGTTACTAGGCAGACAGGGGTATGGGAATTTGGTGCGCTTAGAACATGCCTTTGGCTTTAGCTCTATTTACGCGCATTTGAGCCACATTGCGCTAAAACCCAATAGTTTCGTGCATAAAGGAGATTTGGTGGGCTATAGCGCTGGGTTGCACTATGAAGTGCGCTTTTTAGGGCAGGTGGTCAATATGCCCGCTTATTTGGCGTGGAGTTTAGCCAATTTTGAAAGCGTCTTCCAAACCGATTCGCCTATTAATTGGAAGAATCTCTTTTATAGCATTGAAGACATCGCCCAAACCCAAAACTACACCCCCCGCAATCCTTCTAAAGGTGTGCTAAATGTGGTTAAATAGGCGTTTGATTCTCGTCTTCACTTACCAAGATGGGAGCAAATCCCTCAATGTGTTAGCCATTTACAAGCAGATTGCCTACTATGTTTTGTTATTGGTGTTGAGTGTGATTTTATTTTTGATCGCGGTGCTCTATATCTTTGACACCCAAATAGCGCGCAATAAAGCCCAAATTAAAATTTTGCGTGCCGAATTTCTCAAAAGCTCAAAAAAACACACCTTATTGAGTAAGGAAGTGCAGGGCTATGTGGAAGATTTGCTATTAGCCGGGGAAAAAGTCAATGATTTAGAAAATACTGTGGGCGTGGAAAATGACGCTCAAGAAGACAAAACCCCGTTGAGCGCGCGCTTAGATGTGGCTAGTATCACAGGGGCACAGAAAAGTTTCATCATGCGCTTTATCCCCAATGACAACCCCCTAGAATCTTATAAACGCATTTCTGCCGAGTTTTCTAGGCGTTTCCACCCCATTTTACACCGCATGCAAGATCACACCGGCGTGGATTTAAGCACCCCCATTGACACCCCGGTGTATGCTACGGCTAATGGGGTGGTGGGGTTAGCGGGCAATGGGTGGAATGGGGGTTATGGGCGACTCATCAAGCTTTACCACCCCTTTGGGTTTAAAACCTATTACGCACATTTGCATAAAATTGTGGTTAAAGATGGGGAATTTGTCAAAAAAGGGCAACTCATCGCCTATAGTGGGAGCTCTGGGATGAGCACGGGACCCCACCTGCACTATGAAGTGCGCTTTATGGACAAGCCCATCAACCCCATCTTTTTCATCAAATGGAATATGAGGAATTTTGATTTTATCTTCACACAAGAGAGGAATATCGCATGGCCATCTTTACTAACGACCATAAACAAGCTGCTAACGGATCTGCCACCATCATCGCCCAAGGGAGCAAACTCCAAGGGACTTTGAAGATGGATTGCCACCTACATATTGATGGGGAGGTGGAGGGGACAATCCATTCTAGCAACACCGTTGTGATTGGCAAAAACGGGATTGTAGTGGGGGATATTTTTGCCCCCCGCTTGATCGTGAGTGGCAAATTCAATGGCAATGCCCATGCCGATTTAATTGAAATCATGCCCTTGGGCTTTGTAGATGGCAAGATCGTCAGCTCCGAGCTTGTCATCGAACGCAAGGGGATTTTGGTGGGCGAGAGTCGCCCCAAAGATAACGCCCATCCCTTGCTAGAAAATAGGACGGATTCTAAAGTTTGATTCAAGCCAGCCTTTATAGTGCCCTTTTAAAAGGGCTTGAGAGTACAATACTCATTGTGCAAGATGACGCACAAGCGCGCCAGTGCGCTCAAGTAGCGCGCTTTTTTGCCCCCCAAAAAGCCCTCTTTATCTTTCCTGAGCTTAGAGCCCACTACTTAGATGACATGCGCGCCTTTTATGCAGAACTTAGCGCGCTTTTAAGCCAGTTGCGCCTCTTTTATCAAGCCCAAGAAGCCAAACAAGATTGCTTACTCATCGCCCCTTTGAGCGCGCTTTTATACCCCCTACCCAAGCCCTTTTTATGCCAAGTTTTAGCATCCAAGCCCTAGAAGCCTATCCTCTATCTGAGTTACAGACACGCCTGCGCGCCTATGGCTATGAATTTGTGGAGATGGTGGAGTTAGTCGGGGAGGTGAGCGTGCGCGGGGATATTATAGACATTTTTACCCCCGGATCGCCCAAACCCCACCGCCTAAGCTTTTTTAAGCAGGAATGTGAGGACATTAAAACTTTTAATCTAGCCACCCAACTTAGCGATCCACAACTCTTAGAATGCTTGCAAATCCCCCCCGCACTCTTTAGCCTCACTGAGCAACAACACGCTACCCTTTTAGCGCGCCTTGAGGGCTTAAACACCGATAGTTTAGTGCCCGATATTGCCTCTTTGGGTTGGTGGGTTTTGCAAGACTTTGGGGTGTATCTATGGCAAGAATACAGCGCACTTTTAAGCCCAGAGGCACACCAAGAAGCCCAAGAATACGCCACTCTAGGGTATAGAGCGCCCCTAGAGAAAATCCTAGCCCTGCCCCAATTAGACACGCCCCCAAACTGCCAAGATTTGAATTTGCCCCTAAAAAACTTAAGCGATTTTTGCGCTCTGCACCCCCAACACCAAATCACGCTATTGCACCGCGCCCATGATAGCTTACCCCCCCTAGAACCCCATGTCAGAACCTGTATTTCAGATTGCGTCCTGCATTTTAGCACCCCCACGCACATTTTTATCTCTCTGCACTCCTACCCCAAACCCCCCAAAGCCAAACCCCTAAACTTTGCTTTAAGTGAGCTAAGTAGTGGGGATTTTGTGGTGCATGAGGACTATGGGGTGGGGCTTTTTCAGGGGTTGGTGCAACAAAGTGTTTTGGGGAGTGTGCGCGACTTTATCGCCCTAGAGTATCAAAACCACGATCGCCTCTTTGTGCCGGTGGAAAATCTACACCTGTTAGAGCGCTACATCGCCCCCAACACACCCACACTGGATAAATTGGGCAAGGGGAGTTTTAGCAAGCTCAAAGCTAAAGTGCGCGCCGAGTTATTAGGGCTGGCTGGGGATATTATCAGCGCACACGCAGAGCGCATGTTATTAGAGGGGGTGCAAATTGTGCCCAATTCTGCCCAATTAAAAGCCTTTGAGCGCGCACGCCCCTTTAAGCTTACAGAGGATCAAGAACGCGCCATAGAGGAGGTTTTAGGCGATCTAGCCAGTGGGCATGTGATGGATCGTCTTTTAAATGGAGATGTGGGTTTTGGCAAAACTGAGATCGCTCTTGTAGCCATCTATGCCCTTGCCCTAGCAAAGAAACAGAGCGCGCTCTTTGTGCCCACCACGCTTTTATCCAACCAACATTTCGCCAGCTTGCAAGCGCGCTTAAGCCCTTTTAATATCACCATCGCCAAACTCGATCGCTTTAGCAAGGACAAGGCACGCATTTTAAAAGGCTTGCAAGAGGGAGATATTGATGTGGTGGTGGGCACGCACGCGCTCTTAGGGGCAGAGTTTCAAAACTTGGGGCTGGTGGTGGTGGATGAGGAGCATAAATTTGGAGTCAAGCAAAAGGAGGCGATCAAAACTTTAGCCCAAAATGTGCATCTGCTTAGCATGTCTGCTACGCCCATCCCGCGCACCCTAAGCATGGCTTTAGCACAGATCAAGGATATTAGTTATCTAGCCACCCCCCCAGAGAGCAAACTCCCCGTGCGCACCTTTGTGAAAGAAAAATCCCCGGGGTTGCTCAAAGAGATCATTTTAAGAGAGCTTAGGCGCAAGGGACAGGTGTTTTACATTTATAACCATATCCAAAGCATGCCCATCATCCAAAAGATGTTGCAAAACCTTTTGCCCCATCTTAGAGTGGAGATACTGCACTCTAAGACCCCAAGCACACAGGCTGAAAACCTCATTCTAGCCTTTGCGCGCGCAGAGTTTGAGCTTTTATTATGCACCAGCATTGTCGAATCGGGGATTCACCTCCCCAATGCCAATACGATCATCATTGATCACGCCCATAGTTTTGGGCTAGCCGATTTGCACCAACTTCGAGGGCGCGTAGGGCGGGGCGCGCATGAGGGGTTTTGTTATTTTTTAATAGAGGATAAGCGCGCTTTAAATGAGAGCGCGCAAAAACGCCTGCTTGCCCTAGAGAAAAACGCCCATTTGGGGAGTGGGGCGCATATCGCCTTGCACGATTTAGAAATTAGAGGCGGGGGGAATTTACTAGGAAGTCATCAAAGCGGGCATATTAAGAGTATTGGGTATGCGCTATACGCGCGCATGCTTGAAGACGCGTTGCAAGAAAAGAGTGGCTCTCTAGGGGCGCGTAACTGTGTGGAGCTCAAATTAGCCGTGAGCGCTTTTTTAAATGCGCAGCTTATTACCAGTAATGCCCTGCGCTTGGAGCTGTATAGACGGCTTTGCCATTGCCAAGAGGTGGAGCAGGTGCTAGAGATTCAGCGCGAAATTCAAGATCGCTTTGGCGCGCTCGATCGCATGAGCGCGCAATTCTTGGCGATCACGCGTATCAAAATCCTAGCCAACAAACTCCAAATCCCCAAGATCACCCACCACCAACAGCACATCACCTTGCACCTCCCTAAGCCTGTGTATCTGCAAGCCCCCAGCAAGGACGATAGCGAGGTGCTAAACACCTTGCTAGAGTATTTAGAGCGCGCGCTAGCTTAATTTGTCCTCTAAAATGTCAATGATCGTGTTAGCCACTTTGCGCGCGGTTTTGTCCAAGAACTCTACAGGGGTGGTAAAGCCCACACAAGAGCAGTTGATCTCACCTAAAATGTATTTGTCCTTGCCATGCTCATCGGTGTCTAAAATGAAATCGGCTGTCCAAATGAGGGGCAGATCGTAATTGCCTAGTTTGGTTTGGATGTGGGGGAGTTGGCGCAAGAAATAATGCACTAGATCGTTCCATTGTTCGGGTTTGTCATAGCGATACTTCGCCCCACTAAAAAGAGTCGCGCTAAAAGCGTCTGCGCCCTCAGCCGGCTTTTTATGCACCACATAAATAGGGTGTTTGTAGAGCATTAAAATGCGAATCTCGCCCTCTTTAATGCGGGGTAAAAAGGTCATGTCCACCAGCATGCCATTATCCCCCACGAGGTATTTTTCACAAAAATCCATAAATTCGCCCAGCTTGCGGTGCTCGACATGGTTATCCACCGCTTCAATGCATTTGATCTTGGCATCTAAGGGCACTTCACTCACTCCAGCAGGCAGAGGCTCTTCTAATTGCACATGCCAAATGCCCTCACCAGTTGAGCCACGATTTTGCTTTAAGACTCGCTCGCCCTTAGCTAGAGTTTTAGGGAAAGTCTTTTTGAAATCGTGCTTATCTGCCCAAGTAACCCCGATGCGTTTTGCCTCCTCTTTGTCGTAATAGGCGTAAGTGTCATCGGGTACTAGCTCGGTGTCGGCTAACTTAGTGAGCGCGTCCTTTGCCCCATAGCCAATCATCGCGTCCGGATGGGGCATACCAACCACGCCATGATCGCAGAGTTTGCGCAAGAGATCAAAATAGAGTTTTTCCTCTTTCAAGTTGCCCGGATTGACCCGTGAAACATAGGCATCAGCATGCGCTTGCACATACTCATAAATGCCCTTGGTTTTCTCAGCATCTTTTAAAATCTCATCGGTGAGTTGCACCACCTCAGCCTGCCAACCCATTTTTTTTAGGTAGTCCATCATGGGCACGCTGTCGCGTCTGTGCCCATCTCTGCCCTTGTCTGTCCCGCCCACTGCCTCAAAAAATACCACATGCTTTTTCATACAAAACCTCCAAAAGATTTTTGCGGTGATCCGCTAGCCTTATTGTAACATTATTGACGGGGAATTGGGGCAGGTTGCAAGAGTTTCTTGGGGTGTTAAGGACACCAACGCGCGTTGGTGTTGGGATTAAGCCCCAAGCAAAATAAAAGGGGGTGGGGGTGGGTATATAAAGCCAAATCCTATAGTGCAAGGGCTAGTTACAGCTTCTTAGCATTTATTCTGACTTCTCCGTCTTGATTGACCATGTAGAATGGATCGCATGCAGGATTTGTAAAAGCCCTTAATTGATTAAAGCCAAGCCCGAAGCGATTCCGCTCATTCTCTTGCGCCCAAGAAGCCTCTCCTAAATCTTTGGCAAGTTGCATATTAGGACGCACAAGAGTTTGGCTCAAACTCTTATAAGAAGCCTTTAAGAATTTTTGATAGCGATCCACCCCGCCTAATCGCGCCTTGTGGCTGACCTCTTTGACAATGCTCAAGTATTTCAACAGCCAAGGCAACACCCTATGGTGTCTGCAAGTGAGCGCGACAAACTCAAATAGTCTAATGGGCTCTAACAACCCATCTACAAATTCCATCGCTTGCTCTGCCATTAAATCAAAGTCATCAAGATTGTCATGCCCAGCGTGTTTTAAATGACTCGGTTCTGCGTAGCAATCAAATAAAGAGATCGCACATTCCCCACTGCCTAATTTAGCCCCCTCTGCATAGCACGCCTTGCGCTCATCTTCATCATCTAATAACTGCCCTAGAAAGTCATACCCATCCGCATAGCCAGACTCAATGGCTTTTTGGTAGAGTTGCACAACTTCTTCTTCCGTAATTTTTGCATCGCCCTCGTCAGTATCCTTAGCTATATCCTTAAGTGCCTTTCCCCACAACGCATAAGCTTCTATGTCCCCCTTTTGAGCCTGCACTTTTAAAAGCTCAATGGCTTTTTGTCTGCACTCTTTGGCAGCTTTGCGTCTATCCCCTATTTGTTTCAATGTTTCTGAAAGCGATTTTTCTTCATCACCTTTCTCATCATCTGCATATAATGGCAAACGAGCTAACCCCAAATACCCCCGCCCCTCGCCTAAGCTGACCGCTTTTTCAAAAAGCTCTTTTGCCTTTTGTTCGCAATTAGAAATGTTTTTATCTTTAAAGACTTGGCAGGTTTTAAGGATTGCTAAATAATCCTCACTCTCTAGGTCGTCTTTTAGGGGGTTTAGGGTGTTTTCTATCTCTTGTCCGCTAATGGCTTCCCCACTCCCATACTCTAGGACTTGGGTATCATTCTCCATATAAATCTTGCCAAGTTCCACCATTGCCTGCACGGAGCCTAATTCTATGGCTTTTTCAAAACAGCGCATCGCCACATTGTTATCTGGGTAAAGCACAATGCCCTGCGCGCTCATCTTGCCTAATTCTAGCCACGCACTAGCACTCCCTGTATCTTTAGCTTTCATGTAATCTTTAAAAGCTTGCAAAGTGTTCGCCCCGTATTTCCATAAGGGTTTGACTTGTGGGGTATTGTCATTGGGGGGTGTGTTGGTGTGTGCGGTGTTTTGGGGTTGTGGT
>NZ_QXQQ01000017.1 GCF_003660285.1 Helicobacter labacensis
GCCATTTTGATAATTTTCTCTCCACTTAGCTAATCCCCAATTATAGGCTAATCTAGCGCACCCAAAAGCCTTTTTAAAGTGGGTTTGGGCTTTGTTGTTAGGCTGTAGTTCAATCTTGTGTGACAAAAGCGTAGCTTTTGACATTCCACTATTCCTCTACCACGGCTTGCATTTGTTCTAAAAGCTGTTTGTTTTTCTTAGAGCGTGCGCCATAAAGTCTTGCCGAAAAAACAGCGATGATTTCTAACACATCTTTAGCCAATTCCTCTTCAAAGCGGACATTTTCACCGCCTTGATTAATGATAATCACTTCTACTTCTTTAGCCTCACAGATGGCAAATACAAGCTCTGCACCAAAGCGTAACAAGCGGTCTTTGTGGGTTAAGACTAATCGCTTAACCTGACCCTCTAAGATGAGATTTAAAAGCTTGGTTAAGCCTTTCTTGTAGTAATTCATCCCAGAGCCTAAGTCTTGGATCACCTCGTAGTTAAAGCCTAATTTAGAACAATACAACTCTAATACTTGCACTTGTCTAACCAAGTCCTCTTTTTGATCAGCACTAGAAACACGGGCATAAGCAATAGTCTTGCGGTTATCATTGTGAAAAACAATGTTCTTGTTAATGCCTTTAAGGCTCTCTAGCTTGTATCTACGCTCACCACCTTTTGTGTAGCTATCAGGTTTTAGTAAGCCTTTTTTCTCCCAATTTCTCAAGGTTTGGATACTCACACCTAAAACTTTGCTGGCTTGTCCTATGGATAACAAATTGTTCATGGCAACATGCTATCATGAACAAACTTAAGAATATATAAATTTTTTATAGAGAATTATAGAATTTTATAGGGTTTAAGTTGCTGTTGGTTGCCCTCTGTCTTAGGCGTGCAAACGCGAGGGCAAGCCATGGAGGTTTACTAAAAGGCAAGTAAGTTTATGCTAGAGGACACATCCCTGCTTAAGGGGATTCTCAAGTGAGTTCTTTCTTACGCACCTCTTTGATTCTAGCAGCCTTGCCTTTACGACCGCGTAAATAATAGAGTTTGGCGCGGCGCACACGCCCTACACGCAAGACCTCAACACTCACCAAACTCTCCGCATAAAGGGGGAAAATCCTCTCCACCCCAATGCCATTTGCGCTGATCTTACGCACGCAAAAGGTGCGATTCACGCCCGCCCCGCGCAAGCTAATACACACCCCCTCAAAATATTGTGTGCGGACCTTATCGCCCTCTTGGATTCGAATCCCTAGCTTGATCGTGTCTCCCGCTTTGAAAATGGGGGGCTGGCTTTTGATCTGGGTGTCTTCAAAATGTTGGATATAGCGGTTTTTCATCAACGCCCTTTCTTGATGTGTCTAAAAGTGTGTAGCGAGCGATTCAAGGCATAGAGATTAGGGGCGTGAAACCGCGTCCTGTCCATGGATAAATCGCGCATAAGACTCTTGATTTTGCCATGATTTCCCTTTGAATACTCTGAAATCACCCCAGAGTGCGCACAGGATGGGGTGTTTAAAAGGGGGGTGCGGGCAAAATTAGGGGCTTCTAGGGTGTTGTCTTCAAAGCTTTCTTGTTCCAAAGAGCGCGCGTTACCTAAAGTGCCCTCTAACAAACGCGCAACGCTATCGCAAAGGCACAAGCCTGCCAACTCCCCCCCCGTGAGCACAAAATCCCCCACACTCAACACTTCATGGGCATAAGATTCAACCAAGCGTTCGTCAAACCCCTCATAACGCCCACAAACAAGCACTAAATGCTGGTGTGTGGCTAGGCGCTTGGCATCTTGTTGGCAAAAGCGTTTTCCACTGGGGGTTAGAAAAATCACATGCGCGCTGGGACTTTGGGCATGCTTGAGCGCGTTTTCCACCATGTAGGGGTCTAAAATTTGCCCAGCCCCCCCGCCCACTAAAGCAAAATCCGCGCGCTGGAATTTATGGGGAGAAAAGTCGCGCATGTTAAAAATCTCTAAACTAAACACCTGCTTTTCTAGGGCGCGCTTTAAAATAGAATCCTCAAAATAAAAGGCGATGAGTTGGGGGAATAGGGTTAGAAAACTAAAGCGCATCAACTCTCTTCTAAGAGTCCTCTAGCATGGGTGGTATAAATGCAGCGCGCTGACAAATCGACACCCTTGATATAGGTTTCAATATAGGGGATCAAAAAGAGCTTGTGGATGCCTTGCACAAAGAGATAGTCTGTATTAGCCAGCCGTTCAATGCGCTTTACGACACCTAAGACCTCTTGAGCTTCTATAATTTGCAAACCCACAAGTTGGAAGTATAAAAACTCTCCCTCCTGCAGGGGGCAAAGTCTAAGACTATCCGTCTTACTCATCGCTAAAATCCAGCATGCAAAACCCCTCGCCTGCTCTAGACTTTGGATTTCTTCAAAGAAGATCAAAGCCTTTTGGGCTTGGTAGTGCGCGACCACTAGGGGAGTTGGAGGGGGGGAGTGGGGAGTGGGGCTATAGACATAAACGCGCACCCCTGTTTGCAAACACTGGGTAAAATCGCCCTCTAAGATCAATTTTATCCCCCCCTTTAAGCCCACAGCCCTGCCTAGATGCCCCACCACTACTAAGTCCTCTGGCTTAAAGCACATAGGGATTTTCAGAAGCCAATACCACGATTTTGTAACTCAAGCCGTCCTTAGCCTTCATCCCTGAAATAAACGCCTTGAGCGCGCTGATGATCTTACCCTCTTTGCCGATCACACGCCCCATATCCATCGGATTAGTGTAAATGGCGATTTCTTTGAGGTGTTCTTCTACAAGTTGGGAGCGCACTTCTACAATCTGTGGGTAGGTTACGATCTTCTTGCAGTATTCCAAGATGAACGCCTCTACACATGCGCCCTCTTGCATCTTAAGTCTGTGATCCTTGCGCCAACTTAGCCACCCTCTGGCTCATTTTAGCCCCCACGCCTTTCCAATAGTCCAAGCGGGCGTGATCAATCTGCACCACTTTGGGGTTGCTCAAAGGGTTGTAATAACCAATGGACTCGATCCAGCCCCCATCGCGTTTCTTGCGCGAATCGGTAACCACCACCCTATAAAAAGGCTTTTTTTTGCGTCCCACGCGTGTAAGTCTAACAACTGTCATGCCAATCCTTTCTGCTTTCAAAAGTGCTAATTCTAACGCCTTGTGCCTAAAATTAAGCTTGATCGCCCCCGTAGTAAACTAAGGCTGAACCCCATGTCAGCCCTCCCCCAAAGGCATCCAATAGCATCAAATCCCCTTTTTTGAGTTTTCCCTGTTCATAAATATCGCTCATAGCCATCGGGATGCTAGCTGCCGATGTATTCCCATATTTTTGCACGGTCAAGACCACCTGCTGAGGACTAAAGGACAATTGGTTTTGCACGGCTTGGATGATGCGCAAATTAGCTTGGTGGGGGATAAAATAAGTGATCTCCTCTGGAGCAATCGCGTTGCTTTGTAAAATTTCTTCTACATCCTTGAGTAGCGTCTTAATGGCGAGCTTGAAGACCTCATTGCCCTTCATTTGGAGGGATTGGGACTGGGGGGTATCTTGCTGGATAAAGGGGCTGTTTTTGAGTGCCCTTGGGGTATAGAGGTAGTTGGCATGCTGACCATTAGAGGCGATCTTAACATCTAAAATACGCTCTTTGGGGTTGTCTGTGCGCCCAATCACGCATGCCCCCGCCCCATCTCCAAACAGCACACAAGTGCTACGATCCTCAAAATCTAGCACACTAGAACAACGCTCCGCTCCCACGATCAAGACATGCGCATACATGCCACTCTCCACAAAAGCCTTAGCCACAGATAATAGATAGATAAACCCACTGCATGCGGCAATAATGTCCATGCTAGGCGTGTTTTGCAAACCCAGTTTAGCGCTCAACACACAGGCTGTAGAGGGCATGCACATGTAATCAGGGCTGAGTGTGCCCACCAAGACCAAGTCAATGTCTTCTTTAGCGATCTTGGCACGCTCAATGGCGATCTTGGCGGCTTTGACTCCTAAGTCGCTACTTTGTTCTTGGTTAGTAGCAAAATAACGCGTCTGGATACCGGTGCGCTTTTGAATCCACTCATCACTGGTGTCTAGCAGGGACTCAAAAGCGTTGTTTTTCACGCAAATCTGGGGCACATAAGAGGCTACAGATTTCAAGGCTGCATAGGCCATCTCTATTCCTTTTAATCTAGGGCACTTCTTTGGGGGCTTGCTTGTGCTCGAAAGCCAACGCCATTTTCTCACACACTCCACTCTCTTTGGCTTTGATCGCTTGGTAAATCGCGCATTCCATCGCCCTAGCATTGCTCTTGCCATGGCTGATGATCACCACTTTACTCACTCCCAAGAGGGCGCGCCCCCGTATTCGGCATAATCTGTCTTTTGCTTGAGGGTGTAAAAAGCCCCTTTGAGTAAGAACGCGCCCAGCTTGGCTCCCAAGCTACACTTGATCTCATTTCTAAACACCGATCCAATCGCGCTAGCCGTGCCCTCTGTGGTTTTTAACACAACATTCCCCACAAACCCATCGCACACCACCACATCTACCACATTTTCAAAAATGTCATTGCCTTCCACATTCCCCTTAAAAATAGGGGTATCCATATTGTGTTGGTTAAATAGGGGGTATTCACTGATGAGTTTGAACGCTTCTTTGGTGATCAAATTGCCCTTGCTATCCTCTTCCCCATTGGCAAGGAGCCCCACGGTGGGGTTTTCATAGCCTAGCACATCCTTGGCGTATTGATAACCCATGATGGCAAAATCCAAGAGGTATTCAGCCTTGCAATCTGTATTAGCTCCCACATCTAGGCACAGGCTGGCGCGCTCTTTTATGGAGGGCATAAGCGTGCAAAGCGCGGGGCGATTCACCCCTCTAATGCGCCCGATCTTCAAGGTCGCCAAACCCATTGTTGCCCCGCTATGTCCGGCTGAAACCAAAGCGTCTGCGCCATTTTTTAAAATATCCATCGCCACAAAAATAGAGGACTCTTTGCGTTTGAGGGCATCTGTGGCGTGTTCTTCCATGTGGATATAATCCGGGCAATGGATGAGCTCCACCTTAGAAGCTAAATCCTTAGAGATAAAAGCCTTAGCCTTGCTCTCATCGCCCACCAAAACGGGCTTAAAGGCAACAGATCCTAGCGCCTTAGACACGCCTTCAATGATGGGCAAAACCCCCAGATCTGCCCCCATCATGTCAATGACAATTCTCATTGTCTTTAATCCGGAACCACTTAGTAAGCCCCTGTAAATTTATTGGTGAAATGGGGCAATTTCCAACTCCCGTCCTTATTTTTGACAGGCATCGCCAGCTTCACGCTATAGTGTGTGCGCCTCTTTCTGCCTCTCGTCTTGCTCACGCGTCTATCAGGAACTGCCATAACTCTCCTTTATTGAATTTGATCGGCGTAATGGTAATCTTGCTGGATGGATTGGATCTCTGCACGCAACAACGCGCTTAGATCAATGCAACCATCAAAACTCTCCACCACATCTAAACTATCTATAAATCTACCCCCCACATAACACTCCCGCTGCGCGCTTGTGTATAAGCCATCACTCACGCACAACACCAACTCTTCAGAAATGGGTTTGTCAAAGAATACTCCACTTAAAGCGCATTGCACTTGCAAATGCCCGTGCAAACTCCCCTCCACCAAGTAAAGCTTGTCCCCCACACGGCACACCCCTCCCTCCCAACACAGATCCCCCTCCTTAAGGCAAAAAGGCTTGGCAAGCGCTCCAATTTTACGCATTTGCAACTTCACAGCCAATCAAGCAAAAAAGAACGCGATCTCTCTTTGCGCGTTTTGCGCGCTGTCGCTTCCATGCACCACATTGGCATCAATATTCTGCGCGAAGTCGGCTCGAATGGTACCCGGTTTAGCCTCTTTGGGATCGGTCGCGCCCATTAGATCGCGATTCTTCTCCACGGCATTCTCTCCCTCAAGCACCATCACCACCACCTCCCCACTCGTCATGAATGCGATCAAATCCTTAAAGAACGCCCGCTCTTTATGCACGGCGTAAAAATCCTGCGCCTGAGAAACACTCAAGCGCAAGCGTTTGATCTTGATCACTTCTAAACCCGCCTCTTCAAAGCGCGTGATAATCTTGCCGATGATGCGTTTCTTTACACCATCGGGCTTGATAATCGAAAGGGTTTGCGCCATTGCCATCCTTAAATTCAAGTCTTAAAACGGATCATTATAACAATAACTGCAAAATTTTTAGCTTAAAATCTCTAGGGGGATAAACCCACACTCTTTACATTCTTGTAGTATAATCCTGCTATGAGAGTGGTGGACCTTAATAGCGACATCGGGGAGGGGTTTGGGTGTTATACCATGGGCGATGATAAAGCCATTATGGCGCAGGTGAGTAGCGTGAATTGTGCTTGTGGCTGGCATGCTGGCGATCCCTTGATCATGGCTCAAGTTGCTAAGCAGGCTAAGGCTTTGGGGGTTAGCTTGGGCGCGCACCCAAGTTTGCCTGATTTATTGGGTTTTGGGAGGCGCAAGATGGAGATTAGCCCCAAAGAGGCTAGGGCTTACATGCTCTACCAAGTGGGCGCGCTCAACGCTTTTGCTAAGGCTTGTGGGTATACCTTGGGGCATGTGAAATTACACGGGAGCTTTTACAACCAAGCCGCGCATGATGTATCCCTAGCCACAGCGATCCTAGAAGGCATAGAGGACTATGATCCTAATTTGGTTATTCTGTGTTTGAGCGGGAGTGCCATGGCTAAACAAGCCCAAAGAAAAGGCTTGAGGGTAGCCCAAGAGGTCTTTGCAGACAGGCGTTATTACCCCGATGCCCGCTTGGTGGAACGCGCCCACCCTAAAGCCTTGATTAGCGATCCAGAGCAAGCCATCGAACAAGTGCTTGGCATGGTGATCAATGGCAGGGTGCAAGCCATAGATGGCACGAGTGTAGAGATTCAAGCCGATTCGATCTGCGTCCATGGTGATCACAAGGAGGCTTTAGAATTTGCTTTGCAAATCCGCCAAGCCCTAGAACACCACGACATCGCCATCAAGCCGCTTTATGCGCTCTAAATCGGCGTTCATAGGCGCAGCGTTCCTTATGGCGACTTCTGCCATTGGACCGGGTTTTCTCACCCAAACAGCCCAATTCACCCAAGAGTTAGGTAGCTCTTTTGCCTGCGCGCTCTTGCTCTCTGTGGGGATGTCCTTGATCGCACAGCTCAATGTGTGGCGCATTTTGGTGATCACGCAAAAAAGGGGAGATGAGATCGCTAGCGCGCTCTTGCCCGGCTTAGGGGGGGTGCTCACCTTTATTATTTGTTTTGGGGGATTGGTGTTTAATGTGGGCAATATTGGGGGAGTTGCTCTTGGGTTGCAAATCCTTGCGGGTTTAAATCTCAAAGCTGGCGCGCTCTTGGGGGCTTTTTTGGGGATGGTGATCTTTTTTTCTAAGAGGGCAGGGGCACTTATGGATAAGCTTGCCCAAGTCTTGGGGGCTTTAGTGATTCTCTTGGTAGGCTACATCGCTTTTAGCACTTCACCTCCCCTAGCCCAAGCCGCCAAGGAGGCTATTTTGCCTAGCCAATTTTCTATCTTGGCTGTTTTAACCCTCAGTGGGGGCACTGTGGGAGGCTATATCATCTTTGCCGGGGGACATCGCCTCTTAGATGCGGGGGTAAAGAGCGATCTCAAACAAGTGGACACATCTGCCTATCTGGGCATTGGGATCGCCACTTTGGTGCGCCTTTTACTCTTTTTGGCGATCTTGGGAGTCTTGTATGCTGGGCATACGCTAGATAAAAATGATCCGGCCGGGAGTGCCTTTAAAATCGCAGCCGGGGAGTGGGGCTATAAAATCTTTGGGATGGTGTTTGTAGCCGCTAGTTTGACCTCTGTGGTGGGAGCGGCTTACACCAGCGTGTCCTTTTTAAAAGGGTTTATTTTTGTCCAAAGGCATGAAAATGGCTGTATCATTGGCTTTATTGTGATCTCAACGCTATTGTTCATGCTGATTCAAAAACCCGTAGCCCTACTCATCATCGCCGGCGCGCTCAATGGGCTGATCCTGCCTTTGAGTTTAACGCTTGTCCTCATCGCAGGGTATAAAACAAATTTAGTAGGCTCTTACAAACACCCCAAAATCTTATCTGGTTTGGGCGCGCTGGTGGTGCTCTTTAGTGCCTATTTAGGGGGGCTTTCTTTAACACATTTAGGGAGTGTGTTTTGATAAAGGGAGTGAAGTATTTTGCATACGGGCAGAGTGCTTTGCTTTTGGACTTTGGCGCGCAAATTAGCCCCAAAACCCACACCCAGATTCAAAAAGTGCGCGTGTCCTTAGAAGCGCGGCGCATAAAGGGGGTGGTGGAGCTCGTGCCTGCTTACTGCACTCTTTTGATCCACTATGACCCTTTAGTGTGCTCTTATGGGGATTTGATCCACATTTTAGATCACCTAGACATACAAAAGGAACACCTAGAGGTTTGTTCCTATCTTGTAGAAATCCCGGCTTGTTACGCGCCAGAGTTTGGGCAGGATTTAGCCTCTGTGTGCGCCCACACTAAGCTTTCTGCTCAAGAGGTGATCGACAAACACAGCGCGCCAGACTACTTGGTTTACATGCTGGGCTTTTTACCCGGTTTTGCCTATTTGGGTGGGTTAGATGCCTTGTTAGCCACACCCCGATTAGCCACCCCTAGGGTGCAGGTTGCGCCCGGATCCATTGGTATTGCGGGCATGCAAACAGGAATCTATCCGCTGGCTTCCCCGGGGGGCTGGCAAATCATCGCCAGAACCCCCCTTGAGCTTTACAACCCCAGTAAAGATCCCCCCGTTTTTTTGCAACCTGGCGATCGCGTGCGCTTTGTGCCCATTAGCATAGACACTTACCACCAAATTGCCAAAGAGGTGCAAGAAGGTGTTTATACTCTCAAGCGCGCTAAAAGGTCTACGCATGGCTAATATCAAGGTGCTAGAAGCGGGGTTATTTACCAGCATTCAGGATTTAGGGCGCAGGGCTTACATGCGCTTTGGCATTCCTATAGGCGGGGTGATGGACGAGTTTAGCGCGGTAGTGGCAAATTTTTTAGTGGGCAATGAGGCGCAAGAAGCCTTGTTGGAGATGACCTACACGGGCACGCGCCTAGAATTTTTGGAGTCCATGCACATAGCCATCACGGGAGCTAATTTGAATCCCCAGATCAACGATCAAGACATCGCCAATTGGGAGTCGCACGATGTCAAAAAAGGGGATATTTTGAGTTTTGGACGCTTGGGGGAGGGGGTGCGCGCCTATGTGGCGTTTTCAGGCACAATAGATGTGCCTGTGGTGTGTGGGAGCAAGGCTACAGATGTGCGCACACGCATGGGAGGCTTACAAGGGCGGGTTTTACAAAATGGCGATGTATTAAATATCATCGTGCGCCCTGAGCACAAACTTAAAAAAGTGCCCCAAAATCTGCAACCCCACTACCCCCCTAGCGCGTCCTTGTGGGTGCTCTTGGGTCCCCAAGAGCATTACTTCAACCCAGCTAGCCTTTCTGATTTTTTAAGCATGCCATACACGATTAAGGTGCGATCTAACCGCATGGGGATTTGTCTAGAAGGGCAACAATTAGCCTACAAAGAACACATAGAGATGATCTCTGAACCCTTAGTGGTAGGGAGTATCCAAGTCCCCTCAGATGGGCAACCCATCGTGTTGATGGCTGATTGCCAAACAATGGGGGGCTATCCTAAGATCGCCACACTCTTAAAGAACTCTCTTGGCACCCTAGCCCAAATGCGTCCCAATGACAAGGTGTCTTTTGTGGCTGTTAGCATGCAAGAGGCGCAAAAAAAATACCAGGAATTCTACGCGCGCCTACACGCCCTCAGGGCGCAACTAAAAGTTTAAAGGCAAACAATGGCACAAGCAGAGATGATCCCTATAGTGATGGCTTTTGATCAACGCTATTGTATCCCCGCTGGGGTAGCAATGCACTCCATGCTAGCTTGCATGGCGCGCGCGCATACACCCCACACCTACACCATCCACGCGTTCACGCAAGGCTTAGATCAAGCCCATAAGGACAAGCTCCAAGAAAACATCGCGTCCTTTGCCCACTTCGCGCGCTTGGAGTTCTTAGATGTTGATCCCACGAACCACGAACCACGAACCACGAACCACGAACCACGAACCACGAACCACGAACCACGAACCACGAACCACGAACCACGAACCACGAACACCCCTACCATGAAACATTAAACACTCTCTTTAAAACTCTGCACCCTGCCACCCAAGCCCGTTTTTCTAATTTGATCTTGTTGCGCTTGGTTTTGCCCTCTTTATTCCCCCAATATGATAAGATCATCTCTTGTGATGTAGATGTGGTGTTTAGCCAGGATTTGAGCGCGAGTTACTTTACATTAAACCCGGATGATCCCTACTATTTTGCTGCGGCTAAGGAATTTGGTCCCGCGCGTGTAGAAAAACTCATCAAAAGGCGCAAGAGAGAGGCACGCCGCCGTCATATTGACTTTTCTGAACACGCGTTGTCCATGCAGGAGTGGGAGATCATGCATGCCAATAGCTTTAATGTCGGGTTTATGGTGCTCAATCTCAAGGCATGGCGCAAGGATAATCTAGAGAGTCGATGTCTAGATTTTTTGCGCGCCAAACACCATGTTTTACTGTATCCTGAACAAGAAACTTTGATTCTAATGTGCCATGGGCGTATCTTGGAATTACCCTACACTTACAATGTTTATCCTAAGGATTTTGACAACCCCACACACCCTATCCACAAGCACATTAGCGATTCTAAGGAGGTGATCATGTGGCATTTTTATGGGGATAGCAAACCTTGGTATCTTAAAAATTTCCGCATTAGCAAGCGTTGGATTCTAGCTTTATTGTCCACCCCCTTTGCTTTGGAATATTTTGAAAAACAATACCAAAGTGTAGAGATGGATTCAGGGGCGTATTACGAGCTACTTAGAAGCATTTTAAAAAAAGACATTCTACTGGGTTATTTAAAGCACAGGGCGCAAACAGAATTAGGGCGTTTACGCGCCTTTTGTGCCCGCTATTGGGAAAAACCACGGGCATAGAATCCATTATCCTTATCCAATGGTTTAATATTTTAAGCTAGAATAACGAGGATTTTTCTAGTTGCTTGTTTTCTTATCTTAATTCTCAAAGGAGCTTTAAAATGCAAAAGATCACGAAGGGTTTTTTATGGGTAGCAGGGGTGTCGCTTGCGCTCTCGGGTTGTGCTATGGATACGGGACCGGGCGCTGGCTCTGCTAGCAAAGCTGAGAGTCCTACTAAAAAAGAAGTCAGCTCTGTTCTTCTTGACTTTGATTACCCCATTAATATCACCCAAGAAGCCTCTAATGGTCACACTATTGCCATTTTAACCCCCCATATACAAGTGAGCGAGAATCTCCAAGCCTATATAGGGAAATTCCAAGACGCTTTGGTCAAACAGATACAAGACATTTTCCAAAAAAGGGGCTACCAGGTCGCGCATTTCACAGACGCGCAAACTCTCACTCCTGAACAAAAACATAAAATATGGGCTGTTTTGGATATGAGGGGGTGGATGGGAATCTTAGAAGACATGAAAATGAACACCAATGCCCCCGAAGACAACAACACGGACACTATGGTCGATCAAAGTTCAGGGTCTGTATGGTTCAAATTCTTCGAGCCAGAAACAGGGCGGATTATCCATAACTTTGCTGTGGAAGTGGGGACAGAACGCGCAATCACGCACACCTACACCTACCAAGCCACAAATTCGGGCGGGTTTGCCGGTGCCAATGCGGTTAGCCACAATGTGCTAGACAAGAATCACGATGACGCAATCCATCGAATCCTCAACAAAATGTATGCGGTTGTGATGAAGAAGTTGGTGTCTGAACTCACCGATGCCAATATCAACCGCTACAGAAATGCCATTGAGAAGATCAAAAAATAGACACCGGAGCCTACAACAATCCTCCCACCACTTGGGTGGTGTAGTAGGCAATGCAAGAGAAGAAGTAAGCCACTACCGTTGTAAAGACAAAGAGATAGAGCACAAATTTAGTCCCCCCTGCCTCTCTCCCAAAGATGCTTTATTCATCAAAGATCTCGCTTTTCTTGCCCTTTAAGCCCCCAGCGCATTGTAATCCTTGTATTTTTCGTTGCACCCTTTGCAAATGTTTGCCAGCACCAAGCCCAAGTTCTATGGCTTTTTTGTAACAAGTCTCTGCGATCAAAAGGGCTTGTTTTGATCCTTTAAATTTAGGGCTAAACTCCAAATACTGCCCCATCATGTCGATAGCACCCCCAAGCATTATACGCCTTAGAGCAAACCCCTTAAAATCTTTTGCGCGTAGCCCATCCAAATTCACACATAAATTTGCGCCATCTAGCCTAATAAACACGCCATTAGCATCAAGAATCTCTGTTAAAAGTTGTTCGACTTTATCCCAATTCTTTTTGACACAAGAGCCATCGCTATACATGCTAGAAAGAAAGGCTTTAGCCATTATCACAGCCGCATCTTGATTTTGCATATCCTTTTTTTTAATCACCAATTGAAAATAATGTTTTGCCTTGCAAGCATTCTTTTTTCTCCCATCCCCAAATAAATACGCCTCCCCTAAATACGCGCTCCCCAATATATCCCCCTGCTTGTGTGCTTGTTTAAAAATGCCAAAAGCCTCCTTGTAATGCCCATCGTGCGCAGCCTTGATCCCCCTTTGCATAAAAGCGCTCACCTCCTGTGCTTGCAAAACTCCCATTACAACCACCAAGCCCACAAACACCAACCACCAGCTATTCTCTTTCTTAACGCCCATAACAGCCTCCATTAAGCCAAGGATAGCCAATAATCTTTAAAAGCACCCCTAAGCCAAAGTATGCTAGAATCCGCGTTCCTAATCACACCTACAAGGCATGCCATGAACGCGCATTTAACCCAGCTCATAGAAATTTCGCGTCTAGATAAAGACATTGAAGCCCTAGAACCCTTGATTCAGGCTAAACGCGTGGATTTAGACAAGGCATTAGCCACCAAACATAAACAACAGGCTGAATACAGCGCGCTAGAAGAAGAAAAGGCGGCATTAAAATTGCAGATTGCTAAAAACGAACAAACCTTGCACGAGATCAACGCCAAAGTAGACAGCATCCAAAAGAAAATTGCCCAGATTAAGTCTGAGCGCGAATTGCGATCTTTGGGGATTGAAGAGGATATTACTAAGGAGCGCGCCAACCAAGCTAATAAGGAAATCGAGCAGTTAGAGAATGAAATCGCGCATAAAAACAAACTGCAAAGCGCGTTGCAAGAGGCTTTAGAAAACCTTGAGGGTCAAATTAGTCGCTTAGAAGAACAGGTTGAAAAGGACACCGCCCAAATCAAGCAACGCCAGCAAGAGATTTTTCATGAAAAACAAAATCTCACGCTTAAAATGGATCGCAAACTCATCGCCTTTTACGAACGCATTAGGCGTTGGGCGGGCAATACTTGCGTGGTGAGTGTGCGCAAGCAGGCATGTGGAGGGTGCTTTATCCGCATTAATGACAAGACTTATACTGAAATTTTGGGCAGTCAAGACATTTTGACATGCCCGCATTGTGGGCGCATTCTCTATGTAGAAACTGGGTCCCAGCCAACAAGCGAGATCTAATTTTTTATCGCATCTATACCGCTGTGCTTGCACTAGCGCATCTGCTAGCCCTACCCGTGCTTGCTTTATGGCGTTTCAAACCCAAATACCGCCACTCTTTAAGCGCGCGCTTTTTTGCTAGGGGGCATAAACTTACCTTTGAACCCGTGTTGTGGTTTCATGCCTGCTCTTTTGGCGAAATCAAATCCCTAGAGCCCTTGCTAGCCCTTTTTCCTAACACCCCCATTTTGCTCACCACCACCACCCAAACTGGCTACACTTTAGCGCATAACACCTACGCCCATAACGCCCATATACAGGTGCGCTATTTGCTTTTTGAAACCTTGCTTTGGCTGTGGCGCAAGGATTTAAACGCTCTGCAAACTCTCGTGGTTACCGAGGCGGAGTTGTGGCTGGGGGTCTTTATGCTGGCTAAAAAAGTAGGAGCGCAAACCTTTTTGATCAACGCGCGTATTTCTAAGCGTTCTTATGGGCGTTACTACCGCTTTAGGGCATTTTACGCCTACCTTTTTTCTAAAGTGGATCGCATCTATGCCCAAAGTGCGCAGGATTTAGAGAGGTTATCCTCTTTAGGAATGCGCACAGGGACGATCTTCCCCAATCTCAAACTCTTTAACCCTCCCAAGCCCACTCATCACTACCCAAAACCCCCTAAAACCCTAATTCTAGCCGCTAGCACCCATCCGGGCGAAGAGGTCTTGATTTTAGAGGCGTTTTTAGCTTTGCAAAGCGATGCTTTGCTTTGCCTAGCCCCGCGCCACCCTGAGCGCTTTGAGGAAGTCAAAAAAATGTTGATTCAAAAGGACTTGATCTTTGATCTTTTTTCAGAGGGGCTCACATGGCGTAACCCAATTACTCTGATTGACGCGCTGGGGGTGCTCAATGACTTTTACGCGATTGCGGACATCGTGATTTTAGGAGGGGCTTTTGCGCCCATAGGGGGGCATAACCCCTTAGAACCCGCCTTTTTTGGGGCAAAACTCATCAGTGGCACACATATTTTCAACCAAGAAGCCTTGTTTAGCTGTGTGCAAAATTATGTCTTGGTAGAACCCCCACAATTAGCCCAAACACTCGCACAAGCCCAGAAAATTTTGCCTAGCTCCATTGAATACGGCGATCATCGCCTAGAAACATTAGCCCAAGCACTATGCAAAAAGCCTATAAACTCTTGAGCGTCCAATTAGGCATCTCGCGCAAGCAAGCTAAAAACTTAATTGATTTGGGCAGAGTGCGCGCACATAACAAACCCTTAAAATTAGCCAGAACTCTGCTCCCCCCTACAACGCGTTTTGAAGTATTAGAGCGCGTGGAGTCTGCTCTTCTCTACCAAGATGATGTTCTCTTAGCCCTTTGCAAAAGCGCGGGAGTGGATAGCTACGCACTGCAAGACAAGCATGCGCCCTACCAACTCTTGCACCGCTTAGACAAGCCCACTAGCGGGGTTCTTTTATTAGGCTGTGCCCCCTTTTACGCCCGCGCATTAGAAGCGTTCAAGCAAAGATGCGTCTACAAAGAATATTGCGCGCTGGTAGAGGGCATGATCGCTAAGAAACAAACCTTAAACATGCCCTTAAAAACGCACAAAAGCCACGCGCATGCTAATAAGGGTTTTGTCAAAAGTATGTGCGATTCTAAGGGCAGAGAGGCGATCACCCACATCACCCCTCTTAAACACTACCCCCGCCACACTCTTTTAAAAGTGGTGATCGAAACCGGAGTAACCCACCAAATCCGCGCGCATCTAAGTGCGATCAAGCACCCCATTGTGGGGGATACTCTCTATGGGGCAAAGCCCAGCGCACATCTCTTTTTGCACGCCAAACGCGTAAAACTCTTGGGTTATGATTTACAAGCCCCCACCCCGCCCTATTTTGATTTAGGAGAGGATTTTGAGTTTTTGGAATGAAATTTACAGCCACTTTAGCCCCATTGCCTTTTCTCTCTTTGGTTTAAATGTCCATTGGTATGGCTTGGCTTATGTGAGCGCGCTCCTTGTTGCCTTTTTTGTCGCCCTCAGCGCGATCAAACGCGATCCACAGCGATTCCCCATCACTAGGGCGCATTTTGAAAGCTATTTTCTCTATGTAGAATTGGGCGTGATCTTGGGCGCGCGCTTGGGCTATATTCTCATCTACGATCCCAACACCCTTTACTATCTCAAAGCCCCATGGCAGATTTTCAATCCCTTTTATAATGGGGAGTTTGTGGGCATTAGGGGGATGAGCTACCATGGTGGGTTGGTGGGTTTTTTGGTGGCTTCATGGCTGTTTAGTGTGGTCAAAAAGCAAAACTTTTTGATCTATTTGGATTTGATTGCAATCTCTTTACCCTTGGGCTATGTTTTTGGGCGCATAGGCAATTTTTTAAACCAAGAATTAGTGGGGCGTATAGTGCCTAGCAGCGATGTAATAGGGCAAAAAATTGGGATCGTGGTCAATGGGGTGTTGCGCTATCCTAGCCAACTCATTGAAGCGTTTTTAGAGGGTTTGGTGCTCTTTGTGGTGGTATGGGTGGCTAAAGCTTTTGTGCGCGCCCCGGGCATGCTCATGGTGGTCTATGGCTTGGGGTATGCGTGTGCGCGCTTTATTTGTGAATACTGGAGAGAGGCAGACGCACAACTGGGGTATTACTTTTGGCACTTGAGTATGGGGCAAATTCTAAGCTTAGTGATGGTGGGGATTTCTTTGGGCTTGTGGGCTTATATTGCGCGGATTAAAAAAGTTTAGCTAGAATAGCGCGCATGGGAAGTTTAAGCAAATTCTTAGCCCTTTGCTTGTGTGTGGCTGGCTTGCATGCCGAAAAGATTGAGGACATCGCTAATATCGTGGGCGTGCGCGATAACCAGCTGGTAGGCTATGGGCTGGTAATCGGGCTCAATGGCACGGGGGATAAGTCTGGCTCAAAATTTACCATGCAATCCATTGCTAACATGCTAGAGAGTGTCAATGTTAAAGTGTCCCCCCAAGACATCAAATCTAAGAATGTGGCTGCGGTGATGATCACCGCTAGCCTCCCCTCTTTTGCGCGTCAGGGCGATAAAATTGATGTGCAAATCTCCTCTATTGGAGACGCTAAGTCCATCGATCATGGGGTGTTGGTGATGACCCCTTTGAGCGCCATTGATGGGAATATTTACGCCATCGCACAGGGGAGTGTGAGCTTGGGCAATTCGGCTAACCTCCTCTCGGGCACGATCATCAATGGGGCGACTATTGAGCGCGAGATCAGTTACGATCTCTTTCATAAAAATGGCATGACACTCAGTCTTAAAAAGCCTAACTTCAAAAACGCGATCAAGATTCAAGAGGCTTTGAATCACACTTTTAAACAGCCCGTAGCCCTAGCCATCGATCCAAAGACGATCAAGCTCAAAAAGCCGGACAATTTAACGATGGTAGAGTTTCTAGCGTTGATTCAAGAAGTCAATATTGACTACAGCCATGCCAATAAGATTATCATTGATGAGAAATCAGGCACTGTGGTAGCCGGGGTGGATATTGTGGTGCACCCGGTGGTGGTTACTAGCGGAGATGTAACCATTAAGATCACAAAGGAACTCTTAGAGCCCAAGAAGGGCAAGGCAAAAAAAGACATCCAAAAGCTGGACGCGCAGACCATGTTTGACACCAAAGAGAATGTTTTGAGCTCCCAAAAAGCGACTATTGCTAGCGTGGTTAAGGCGTTGCAAAAAATCGGGGTGAGCCCTAAGGGCATTGTTTCTATCTTAGAGGCGATGAAAAAGGGGGGAGCGATCAGCGCAGAAATGGAGGTTATATGATTAAGAATAATTTAGACATCTACAACCAGTACCTAGCCAATAAACTCGATGCTAAAAGCCTTAAAGGCGATGATGCCAAGCTCAAAGAACAAACCAACGCCTTTGAATCCTTGCTCTTAAAATTCATGCTCGACACCGCGCTTAAATTAGACAACCCGCTCTACCCTAAGCAACCCGGGAGCGAGATTTACCAATCCATGTTTAAGGAGTCCCTCTCTGATCAACTCAGCGGACACTTTGGCTATAGCGAGCTCTTGTTCAATTTTCTCAAAGCCCAAGAGGAAGCCAAGAAAAAAAGTTAGTGTGCATGGAAAAGCCAACGGATTCAGAAGGGATTTTACACAAAATCGGGGATCGCCAAGAGCTTTTAGCCTTGCTCAATGAGTTTATCTTACAGAGCTACAAGGTAGAAAAAGAGTTTAAGGACTATAAAGCCCTCTATGAGTGGGTGATTGAGATTTTGCCCCAAGCCATTTGGGTGCTCAATGAGAACAAGAGCTTCTTTTACAAGAATAGCAAAGCCCTAGAGAATCAGAGTATTTTTGAAAAGGCGCGCGCGCAAGGCTTTAATAGCGAGATCGAGCACGAGGGTAAGAATTATTTGTTTCAGCACAATAAAATTCAGGGCAAGGAAATCATCACCGCCACAGACATCACCAAGCAAAAACGCCAAGAACGCCTAGTTTCTATGGGTAAAATCTCCGCCCACCTAGCCCACGAGATTCGCAACCCGGTAGGTTCGATCTCACTTCTCACTTCTGTCTTGCTCAAAAAGGTAGACGAAAAGACCAAGCCCATCGTGTTTGAATTGCAAAAGGCGTTGTGGCGTGTGGAGCGCATCATCAAGGCGACCCTGCTTTTTTCTAAAGGGGTGCATGCCAATAAAGTGGTGCAAAGTTTAGCGTTGTTGGAAGATGAGATCAAGGACGCGCTCAACCAATATACCTACACCAAAGAGATTACACTTAAAACCGCTATTGCGCCCATTAGCGCACGCTACGATCTAAGTTTGCTCAGTATCGCCTTGCAAAACTTCTTGTATAATGCCATCGATGCGATCGAAGAGGGGCATTTAGAAGAGGGGCAAATTGAAGTGAATATCTTTGAGGAGGGGGAATGGGTGGTGTGCCACATTAAGGACGATGGAAAAGAGATCATTGATAAAGAAGTGCTCTTTGAGCCCTTTGAAACCACCAAATTAAAGGGCAATGGCTTAGGTTTAGCACTCTCCTTGCAGGTGGTTCAAGCGCACGGGGGGCAAATCACCCTACTAGACACCCCAGAAAAAATCTTTGAAATCCGCATTTTGAGGGATTTGGAGGAAGCCACCTCTCCTTAAAATCTTTTAGTTTCTAATCTACCCGCGCGCTATGGGCGATCCTTGGAGCTTTTAGCAAAGTTAGTTTTGCCATGCCATACTTCTACACATATTTTACTAAGGAGAACCATGAAAAAACACATAGACTTAAATAGCGACATGGGGGAATGTTTTGGACCCTGGATTATTGGAGATGGCGTAGATGATGCAATCATGAAGCTCATTAGTAGTTGCAATATTGCCGCGGGCTTTCATGCTAGCGATCCCAATATCATGCGCCATAGCGTGCAAAACGCTTTAGAGCAAGGGGTAGAGATCGGGGTGCATCCGGGCTTTAGGGATTTGGTGGGCTTTGGGCGACGCCACATTGTGGCTAACCCCACGGAACTGACCAATGATTGCCTTTACCAGCTAGGCGCATTGCGTGAGTTTGTGCATTTTCTAGGGGGCAAATTGCACCACTTTAAGCCCCATGGGAGTTTGTATATCCATGCTAGCAAAGATCGCGCCTTCTCTGAGGAGCTGCTTAGCACTTTACATAAGATTGACCCCAGCTTACCTATTTATTGCATGGAAAACACGATCACGCATGCAGTCGCCAAGGAACTCAAACACCCCTTTGTGCGTGAGTTTTACGGGGATCGCGATTATGGCGAGGATGGGCAGTTGGTGATGGTGCGCCGTGCGCGCGCCTATACGCCCGAGGAGGTCGCCCAAAAGGTTTTACAAGCTTGCACAGAGGGCACGGTTCAAACTGTAACCGGTAAGACTATCCCCGTAGATTTTGACTCGGTGTGTATCCACAGCGACACCCCCGGGGCGCTCTCTTTGTTGCAAGCCACGCGCGCGCTTTTAGAAAAAAATGGCATTGCCATCCAAAAACCCACCATCCACCACCCTTAAGGAGAGATCATGCACGAAGTTGTAAGCCCCATCCCTGGAACCTTTTATCGCAAACCCAACCCGGATGCTGCCCCCTTTGTGGAGGTGGGATCAGAAGTGAGTGAGGACACCACCCTTTGCCTTGTGGAGGTGATGAAAACCTTCAATGAGATCAAGGCTGGAGTTAAAGGCAAGATCAAAGAGATCAGGGCGGAGAATGAACAATTTGTCAATCCGGGCGATGTGCTCTTTGTGGTGGAGTAGGCGATGCTAGAACACCCCTTAAAAATCCAAAAGGTTTTGGTGGCTAATCGCGGAGAAATCGCAGTGCGCATTATCCAAGCCGCCCATGAGCTCAATATGAAAGCCGTAGCGATCTACACGGACGCGGATGCGGGCAACCTTGCTTGTCAGTTAGCCGATGAGTCTTATCGCGTGGGGGAGAATCTCGCCCATAAGAGTTATCTTAATATTGATAATGTGCTTGAGGTGGCTAAACAAGCCAAAGTAGATGCCATCCACCCGGGCTATGGCTTTTTGAGCGAGAACGCCCAATTTGCTAAAAAAGTTGAAGAAGCGGGGATTATTTTTGTAGGTCCCTCAAGTGAGCTTATCGCCACCATGGGCGATAAGGCTAAAGCCCTAGAGCAGGCTAAAAAAAGCCAAGTGCCCATTATGCCAAGTAGTCCCGTGCTAGAGAGTGTGGATCAAGCCATGCAGGAGGCGCGCGCGGTGGGTTACCCCCTACTGATCAAAGCAATCGCGGGGGGCGGGGGCAAGGGGATTAGGCTTGTAGCAGATGAAGCCCAACTCAAAACCCAATTTGAGATCGCCACGGCAGAGGCGCGCGCAGCCTTTGGCAATGGGGGGGTGTATTTAGAAAAATACTTGCAAGGTGCTAAACATATTGAGGTGCAAATACTGGGCGATGGGCACAATGTGATTCACCTTTACGATCGCGAGTGTTCTTTGCAGCGGCGCAGGCAAAAGGTGCTAGAGGAAGCCCCCAGCCCTAGCCTAGATTCCCAAACACGAGAGGCGTTGTGCGCGTGTGCGGTGCGCATGGCAGCAGATGTGGGTTATAGCGGGGCGGGCACTTTGGAGTTTCTCTATGACACACAGAGCAAGGGCTTTTACTTTTTAGAGATGAATACGCGAATCCAAGTCGAGCATGGGATTACTGAAATGGTAACCGGGATTGACATTGTGCGCCAAATGTTGCGCATTGCCGATGGGCAAGGTTTGCACTACCAACAAAAAGACATTTCTTTACACGGGCATTCTGTGGAGGTAAGAATTAACGCCGAAGACCCCCAAAATAATTTTTTCCCCAGTCCCGGGGAGATCACTAAATTACAATGCCCCACCGGTTTGGGCGTGCGCTTGGATAGCATGCTCTTTAGCGGGCGCATCATCCCCCCTTTTTACGACTCGCTCATTGCTAAACTCATTGTCTATGATCGAAGCCGCCCCCTAGCCCTAAATAAGCTCAAAAGAGCTTTAAATGAGCTTAAAATTGAGGGGGTGAAAACCACCATCGGGCTTTTTAAGGAGCTGTTGGGTAACCCGCATATCCAAAAGGGCGATTACGACATTAACTTTTTAGAAAACTACCAGCAGGAGGCTAAAAATGGCGTTTAGATACAGCTTTGGGGGGGACACTTTTTTATTTGTAGAGGTGAGCGAGGAGGGGATGTCTTTAGAGGCGTTTTTTCTAGCCATGGCGATTTGCAATCGCTTGAGGGAAATGCAAGTGGAGGGCATCACCGAAATTTGCCCGGCTAACGCGTCCTATATGATCGCCTTTAATCCGGATATTTTACCCCACACCAAAGCCTTAGAGATTTTAAAATCCCTAGAAAAAGAGGTTGTAGGGGCGCGCACAGAGATTCAAACCCGCCTGATTGAAATGCCCGTTTTTTACAACGACCCTTATACTTATGAATGCCAAATGCGTTTCCGCAATAACCACCAATGCAGAGAGCCCGGATCCACCCTAGACCCCAATATTACCGACATTGAATACGCCCGCCAGATCAATAACTATGACAGTATAGAGGCGTTTATCAAGGCGCACTCACAGAGCCCTTGGTTTGTGAGTATGATAGGCTTTGTAGCCGGACTGCCTTGGCTTTACCAGCTTGTAGAACGCCAAGCCCAAATAGAAGTGCCCAAGTATGCGATTGCGCGCATTGATACCCCGGCGCTGACCATCGGGCATGGGGGGTGCTTTGGGTGCATTTATGCGGTGCGCGGGGGTGGAGGGTATCAGATGATGGGGATCACGCCCGCGCCCGTGTGGGACCCCAAGCAGAGATTGCCCTATTTTAAAGAGAGCATGGTGTTTTTAAACCCCGGGGACATTATCAAATTCACCCCCTGCACGCAAGCCGAGTATGATCAATATGTCAAAGAGGTAGAGGCAGGCACTTTTGATCTCAAAATCCGCCCTACACGCTTTTCTTTGCAAGAGTGGCAAAGCGACCCCAAAGCCTATAACCAAAAAATCTTGGAGGTGTTAGCATGAGCTCTTTTAAAGTGATCAAGCCGGGCATTGCGACTTATGTAGAGGATTTGGGGCGTTATGGTTACTACCATTTGGGCATTCCCCCCGGAGGCGCGCTCGATCAAGCCTCTTTCATCGCGGCTAATGTCTTGGTGGGCAATGATAAAAACGCCGCGGCTTTAGAGGTGGCTTTAATGGCACCCGAATTAGAATTTGAGCAAGAAACCTACATTGCCGTAACTGGCGCGCACACCACCCCGCTTATCAATGGGGAGGAGATGCCCAGCAATAGCGCGCTTAAAGTGCCCGCAGGGGGCAAACTTAGCTTTAGCTATCTCAAAAAGGGCGCGCGTGCTTATATCGCTATGGCTGGAGGGGTGGATGTGCCCGTAGTGATGGGCTCGCGCTCCACCTATCCGCTAGGGAGCATTGGGGGTTTTAAGGGGCGTAAACTTGAGGAGGGCGATGTGCTCCAAATTGGCAAACCTATGGGCAAGCCCAGTAGCAAGAGCCTAGCCCCAGAGTTTCATCTACACCTAGAAGAAGTGGAGGTTTTGCGCGTGATCTTGGGACTGCAGGATTACAAGCTCACGCAACAGAGTTTGCACAATCTCTTTAACGATGTCTATGTCGTCTCCACGCAGGCAGATAGGCTGGGCTATCGCTTTAAAAACGGGCAGAAATTCACCTATAAAGATTTGCCCCAGCCCTTTGGCGCGGGCTCAAATCCGAGCAATATCCCCGATGCTTGCTACCCGGTGGGCTCGATGCAAGCTCCCGGGGGCAATGAACCCATAGTCTTGCAAAGGGACGCGCCCAGTGGGGGCGGATTTGCAATGTATTGCACGCTGATTAGTTGCGATTTGGATCGCCTAGGGCAGTTTGCGCCTAATCAAAAAGTGCGCTTTAAAGCCGTAGATATGGAGCAAGCTCTAGTGGCGCGCAAAGCCTATCAAGACAAGATTGCCAAGATGATTGAGAGTTTGAGTTAAAGGAGATGCCATGCCCACACACCATGAGGACTTAGCCCATAAGCATACAGAGGATGAATCCACTTTTGTAGTTACGCAGGAGAGAAAAGCCTCACGGGGTTCTTTGATGATGTCTTGGTGGGGGGTTTGTTCGGCTTTGTTTTATGTGGTGGTGGGGGTGGCGATGGCACAAGCCTATGGCACCAAAAATGCCCTGATCGGGTTGCTCATCACCGTAGTAGCGTATTCTCTCATCAACGCGTTTATCTCTAGCTATGCGGCTAAGAGCGGTCTTTCTGTCGCCCTATTTTCACGCGTGCTCTTTGGAAGTAAGGGGGCTGCCCTAGCTACCTTGATTTTCTTTGCTACTGCCATTTACTACGCCGTTTTTGAAGGGTATGTGATTGCGCTAGCAGCCACGCATAAATTCCCCGCTCTGCCCCACTGGGGGGCGTGCTTGATCATCGTGGCTTTTTCCGTGCCCTTGATCTTTGGCTCGGTGCAACACTGGTTAGATAAATTTAACGGGGTGCTCTTGCCCTTGTACCTCTTAGGGCTAGTGGCTTCTGTGATCTATGCGACTAGCACCTATGGTTATAATGAAGCGTGGTTACACATGGGACCTAAAAACGCGCCCCCCTTTGGCTGGTGGCATGTAGCAGTATATTACATGGGCGTGTGGGTGTTGATGATGTATACCTTTGACTTCGCGCGCTTTGGCAAAAGAGAAGATGTTAAGTTTCACGCCTTTATCACCTTTGGCGCACCCTTTTACTTAGTCGCCTTTGTGCTCTCGGCGTTGGTAGGCATTTACTTGGTGAGCACCATGCCTAAATTAGCCACTTCGGAGTCCGCGGTCGCTTTTGCCTTCATTGAATTGCTGGGCATTTTTGGACTGCTCTTTGTGATCATCACCCAAGCGCGCATCAACACGGCTAACTACTTCTTGGGCGCGACCAACATGCAAGCCTTTTTTAAGGAGGTTTTGGGGCTGGATTTTTCCAAATACATTTGGGCGGTCTTAGTCGGAGCAGTAGTGTTTTTGCTCATGTTAATAGACATGTTTGCCTATCTACTTACCGCTTTAGCTTATCAAGGTATCTTTGTGGTGGCGTGGGTGGCAATCGCTTTGGTGCATATTTTAAGCGCGCCCAATTACGAGCAAGATGTGCGCAATGCCTTAAGTGCACCCGCCTTCAAGGCGGCCGGACTGGTGGCGTGGTTTGGCGCGAGTCTAGTGGGCATTTTAGCTTATCATGGGGTGTTGATCTCTAAGGATTTGGGTGCAAATTGGTATGCTACGGCTACTTTTGTGAGCGCGTGCGTGCTGTATTTGTTGTTGCGCAAAACACCCAATAAACAGCCCCATGCGCTATGAGGGGGTAAGAGCTATAAAAGGCGTTGAGTTTATGGGTTATGGTGGTCCCGACTGGACTTGAACCAGCGACCCCTACCATGTCAAGGTAGTGCTCTACCACTGAGCTACGCGACCACAATTTTATAGGAATTGCTAAAGGCGGGAATTATACCTGATTGTGTTGGTCTTTTGCCTTAAAGCTTTTGCGCTTGCTTAAACTTTGTTTGAGCGCGTCTAGCAACAACAAACCCACACCCACATCAATGAGCACATCGGCTAAATTGAACACCGCAAAATCAAATTTATAATGCCAATAGACATAATCAATCACATGCCCATGCACGAAGCGATCGAGTAGATTGGAGCTCCCCGCCCCCAAAACTAACCCAAAAGGGATATGGGCTTGTAGAAAAAAAGCGCGTTGGGATAAGAGCATGATTACCATGCCTATGATTAAGAGGGTTTGCAAATACTTGAGCCAAGGTCCTAAAAACTCCAGCATAGAAAAAGCCACGCCTTTATTGTAGGCTAGCACGATAGAGATCACAGGACCCTCTGCTCTAAAGCCCTGTAAAATCCACTGCTTGATGGCTTGATCGCACAGCATGGCTAATAACCCCACCCCTACAAACCAAAACAGCGCGCGCTTAAAAGGCGTAACACTCAAAGTAGTTGCTCTTGTAAAAAGGCTTTGAGCTCTTTGGCTTTATTTTCTAGTAGAACGCGCTCCTTGCCCTCTAGCAAAATGCGTAAGAGATTTTCTGTGCCTGAGTAGCGGATGAGATGACGGATATGCGCCTTTTCTAAAGCCTGCAATTTTTCAGTAAACCCGGGTAATTTGTCTAAGGGCTTTTTGTCTTTCACGCGCACATTTTCTAACACTTGGGGGTAGAGATTAAAGGGGTTGAGCACCTTGCTACTAGGCTGTTTGCTCTCTACCACCAGCGCGGCGACCTGCAACGCGCCCATGATCCCATCGCCTGTTTTAGAATAATCCCCAAAGATGAGATGCCCACTCTGCTCTGCTCCAAAACTCAAGTTATGCGCTTGCATCGCCGCGCTCACGCATTTGTCCCCCACATCGCAAAACACCACCCCGATATGATGTTGTTTAAGATACTCCTCTAAAGAGAGATTGCTCATCGTGGTTGCCACAATGCTAGCATTACTCAATGCGTTACGCTTATAATTATAAAGGGCGAGCGCGCCAATGAGTTTATCCCCGGGCACCACCACGCCGGTGTTATCCACCACCACCAGCCGATCGGCATCTCCATCTAAGGCAATACCTAAATCCGCGCGGTAGCGTTTGACCTCTTGGCTTAACTCTAAAGGATAGAGCGCGCCACATTGCGCGTTGATATTGCTCCCATTGGGCTCATCATTGATCACAATCACATCTGCGCCCAGCTCGCTAAAGACCACAGGGGCGACCTTGTAGCCTGCTCCATTAGCTGTGTCAATGACTACGCGCATGCCCTGCAAATTGAGATGTTTGGGAAAGGAATTTTTTAAATGCACGATGTAGCGCCCTACCACATCATCAATGCGTTTGGCACTCCCAATCTCTAGCCCAGATTGGCAACTCTGCTCGACGCGCTTAGTGTCAGCAAAGATTTTTTCAATCTGTAATTCGCTCTCCCTTTGGAGTTTATAACCGAAGCGATCGAAAAACTTGATCCCATTGTCTTCAAAAGGGTTATGACTAGCGCTAATCATCACCCCCGCATCACAGCGCATGTTTTCGGTCAAAAAGGCGATAGCGGGCGTGGGCATAGGACCAATTTGAATCACATCATAGCCCACGCTGGTAAGCGCACTCACTAGGGCGTTTTCAATCATATAACCACTGCGGCGCGTGTCCTTGCCCACTAAGATTTTATTGCTGATGGCTTGTTTGCGAAAGTAGAGCCCAGCAGCGATGCCTAGTTGCATCACAAACATGGGCGTGATCTCCACACCCGCCCTGCCCCTGACCCCATCCGTGCCAAAAATCATGCGCGCCCCAAAATTTAGTTCTCTTTAATTAAGATAAAGCTACAATTCTAACACACTATTTTTGATAAAAGGATTAAGTGCATGGCTAATCATAAATCCGCGCAAAAGCGAATCCGTCAAACTATTAAGCGCACCGAACGCAACCGCTTTTATAAAACCCGCCTGAAAAATATCATCAAAGCGGTGCGCGAAGCGGTGGCGCATAATGATCTCCCTAAAGCCCAAGAATCCCTTAAAGTGGCGAATAAAGAATTGCATAAATTCGTGAGCAAAGGCGTTTTAAAGAAAAACACCGCGTCTAGGAAGGTGTCGCGCTTGAACGCGAGTGTGAAAAAGATCGCTCTGGCTAACGCTTAAATCGTGCTCTCTACTAAACTAAAAGAAGTTGTGGCGCGCTATGATGCGCTCGCTCACTCTCTTGCCCAGCCTGAAATCTTAGGGGATGTCAAACGCCTAAGAGAACTGAGCAAAGAACAAGCCAGCTTAGAGGAGCTTGCTGTGCAGGCAAAAGAGTATCTAGGCGTGCTAGACTCCATTCAAGAAAACAAGGCATTACTAGAGGATAAAGAGCTAGGCGAATTAGCCAAAGAGGAGCTTAAAATCCTAGAGGAGCAAAGCAAAGCCCTAGAAGAGCGCATTAAAATTTTGCTCATCCCCAAAGACCCTAATGACAATAAAAATATTTATTTGGAATTGCGCGCGGGCACAGGGGGCGATGAGGCGGGGATTTTTGTGGGCGATCTCTTTAAAGCCTATTGCCGTTATGCGGATTTAAAGCGTTGGAAGGTGGAAATTGTCAGCTCCAGTGAAAATAGCGTGGGGGGGTATAAAGAAATGATCGCGCTCATCAAGGGGCAGGGGGTGTATTCGCGCCTGAAATTTGAAGCGGGCACGCACCGCGTGCAACGCGTGCCAGAGACCGAATCGCAGGGGCGTATCCACACCTCAGCCATCACTGTGGCGATCATGCCTGAAGCGGACGATGTGGAGATCAATATTAACCCGAGCGATTTGCGCATTGAGGTTTTTAGAGCGGGCGGGCATGGGGGGCAATGTGTGAATACTACTGATTCAGCTGTAAGAATTACACATGTGCCTAGTGGAATCAGCGTTTCTATGCAGGATGAAAAATCCCAACATAAAAACAAGGACAAAGCCCTAAAGATTTTAAAAGCCCGTTTGTATGAAAAGCAGATTGAGGAGCAACAACAAGCCCACTCGCAGGAGCGCAAAATGCAGGTGGGCAGTGGGGATCGCAGTGAGCGCATCCGCACCTATAATTACCCACAAAACCGCTTGAGCGATCACCGCATTAATCTAACTCTTTATAGCCTAGAGGAGATCATGCTCTCAGGCAACCTAGACCCCGTGATCGAGCCCTTGATCGCGCACGCGCAGGCGGTGGCGAGCGCAGAAGTCTAGAGCACATTAGTTTTAAGGAAGACAAATGCCAAAAAAAACCCTATTATTTAGCCCGTGGAAAATTAAGGATTTAGAGATCAAAAACCGCGTGGTGATGGCACCTATGGATCAATACAGCGCGCAAAATGGTTATGTTAATGACTGGCACACCCACCACTACATCGCTCGTGCGATCGGGCAGGTAGGCTTGATCATCTTTGAAGTAGCAGCGGTGAGTGCTAATGGGCGCATTGATCCGGGGGATCTGGGTATTTATGAACAAGAGCATGTAGAGGGCTTGGCACAAATTGTGCAAGAGTGCCATAAACACGGCTCTAAGGTAGCACTGCAAATTGGACATGCAGGCAGAAAGGGGGTGTTAAAAGACACCCCACTTTTAGCCCCCTGCGCCCTGCGCTTTAGTGAACAATACGCCATGCCTAAAGAAATGGATACACAAGACATTAAGCAGGTCATTTTAGGGTTTAAACAAGCAGGATTGAGGGCAAAGCAAGCCGGCTTTGATGCAATCGAAATCCACGCCGCACATGGGTATTTGCTCAGTAGCTTTTTATCCCCCTTAAGCAACCAAAGAAGCGATGTTTATGGCAAAAATCGGGCATTGCTCTTACAAGAAATCTTGCAAACCCTAAGAGAAGCCATAGATTTACCTCTTTTGGTGCGTATCTCGGCTACAGACTACCACAAAGAGGGCAACACTCCCCAAACTATAGCCCAACTCTTAGAGCCCTTAAGCTCTCTTTATGATGCTTTGGATGTGAGTAGTGGGGGCGTGCTAGAAGCTCCCATTAAGACTTATCCGGGTTATCAAATCCCTTATGCGGACTATCTCAAAGAAGCGTTAGGCAAGCCCACCATCGGGGGTGGGTTGCTTGAAGAACCCAAAATGGCACAAAAGCTCATCGCTAGCCAAGTGGTGGATGCAATCTATTTAGCGCGCGCTCTGCTCAAAAACCCCTTTTGGTGTTTTAACGCCGCTCTGAGTTTAGGGCAAGAGATTGATATTCCTAAGCCCTATGCTAGAATGGTGCATTTGTAAGCACTCCCGCTTTATCTCTCGCGCGCTAAAGCCCCCACAAAGCAGGGTGCTTTGTTCCTCTTTGCTCGCAAACATCGCGCTTTTAGGTATTCCTTTTCTTAACTATTATCAGCAAAGAGCCTTGAATATCGCCTTGCTTTTTGGATTATTGGAGTATGGGGCGTATGTTTTGGTTAGAGGAATTATTGAGGATGAAAAAGCTAGGCAGGACTAGATGTCAACAGATGTGGGAGCGCAACTGAGTTGCATAAGGAATAGCTTAGAAAAAGCTACGAGTGTATGATGAACCTTTCAATTTGAATTTTATTAAAGTATATTATATGTATAATCATAAGAAATTCATTTAAAGGTTATTTAGTGATTCTGAACGCTATCATTGAGAAGGACGAGTTTGGGTATTTTGCTTTTGTTCCTTCTTTGAAAGGCTGTGTATCGCAAGGGGATAGTTACGAAGAAGCTCTAAAAAATATTAAGGAAGCTATCGAGCTTTATTTAGAGAGCTTGGACGATGATGAGCGCGCTTGTGTATTAAAGCAAAGTTCTTTAATAGCCCCTATTGAAGCGGCTTTGAATGTCTGAATTGGACTAACAGCTAAAGAAGCAGAAAAGTTATTATTGCAAAATGGGTTTATTTTGTTGAGACAGAAAGGTAGTCATAGGATTTATTTAAAAGGCAAGGTTAGACAAGTCTTGCCCTATCATTCCGGTAAAATTTTACACCCTAAAATCATAAAAGAAATAATGGAAAACATATCTTAATGAAATCTAAAGAAGTTCTCAAACTCCTTAAAATCAGCCGTGTTACTCTTTGGAAGTATGTTAGAGATGGGAAAATACGAGTCGAACAAGAACCCAATGGTTATTATAAATACTACGATGCGGATGTCTATAAACTTCTAGGGATTGAGGATGGGCGCTGGAATGTTGTTTATGCCCGCGTTTCTACTGCTAAACAAAAACAGGACTTGCAAAACCAGATTGATAACAGCCTTGCTTACTTGAATGCTAAGGGCATTAGCGTAAATAAAATCTATTCTGACATTAAGAGCGGGATGACTTTAGATAGAAAAGGCTTTATTGACTTGCTCTATGATGTAATGGACTATAAAATCCAAGCAGTCTATGTTTCTTACAAGGATAGACTAGCTAGACTAAGCTATGAATTGGTAGAAAGACTATTTAGTGATTATGGCACTCAGATCATCGTCATTAACTCCTGTGAGTCTAAGAGCTTAGAACAAGAACTCTTTGAGGATATTATGCAGACAATCCATTCTTTTTCTATGAAAATGTATTCTAAACGAAGGATTGCTAAGAAGCTATTGATAGAAGCTAGAGCTAATCCTAGTCTGATTGAAGCACTTAATGGTGAAAGCGATGCAACTGACTGAACGGCATATCATCAAGCCTAACCACCCATCGTTTAAACGAATTTGGCGTTTCTGTCACCTATCTAAAAATCTCTACAACTATGCTAATTTTATTCTTAGAGAGCATTACTTGGCTGGGTTCAAGTTACCGACTGCTTATGATTTGATTAATCGTTTTGTTAAGGAAAACCAAAGAGACTATAGAGCCTTGCCTGCTCAAAGTGCCCAGCAAACTATTATGCTATTGTGCCAAAACTGGAAGTCTTACTTTAAAGCGATTAAAGCTTACAGAGCTAAACCCTCTAAATTCTTTTCTCGTCCTAAAATCCCTAAGTTTAAGCCTAGAGGACAAGAGGGCGTAGCTGTGGGGGTTTGCACTAACCAACAAATCTCTTTTACCAAAGGCACTCTTACTAAAATCAAATTCCCAGAAAGAGCTAATCTCAAACGATTAATCACTAAAGTTGATCGAACTACTTCTAGGATAAAGCAAGTGCGCTTCATCCCTAAGACTACTTGTTTTATCGTGGAAGTGATCCACGAACAAACTACACAAACGCCACAAGCGCAAGGCGAAGGTTTTCTTGGCATTGATCTAGGGCTTAATAACTTCGTAACTGCAATAGATAATCAAACTAGACCTTTTATTATCAAGGGCGGAGGTGTTAAGTCTGTCAATCAGTGGTTTAACAAACTCAAAGCGCATTACCAAGCTAAAGCTAAATTGTCCAATAAGCGGTTTTGGACTAAAAGACTAGGTAGGTTAGCCTTGTGGAGGGACTGCAAACTTAATAACTTTATGCACAAGGCTAGTTGTTATCTCATCCAACACTGCTTACAGCACCGCATTTCTACTATTGTTGTAGGTAAGAACGATGGCTGGAAACAACAGATAGGACTAGGCAAGAGAAATAATCAAAACTTTGTTTCTATCCCTTATCAGTCTTTCTTAGACAAATTAGCCTATAAGTGCGAGCTTGCTGGGATAGATTTGATTCTCACTGAAGAGAATTATACCAGTAAGTGCGACCACCTTGCTAATGAGTCTATGCAACATCACGAGCAATATTTAGGCAAACGCGTTAAACGAGGTCTTTTTAAATCTAGCACGGGTAAGTTTTTAAATGCCGATGTTAATGGTGCTATTGGCATCTTAAGAAAAGTATTCCCTGATGTAGTGCAAACTCTAAGGGATAGCGGAGTAGTGTTCACTCCTGTAAAAATTTCGTTGGCGTTCTGATAGACACGATGAGAAAATTTACGAAAAATAACTTAAATATCCTTAAATGGATTGAATGGTTTTTTGAGCATTTAGTGCACCTAAGAGCCGTGAGGTTTTTGTAGGATGGTTAAAGGGTGCAGGTGCAGACTTTGAGACGCATAAAACTAAGAGTTTAGATCAACTAGCACGCTTGGAGCAAAGGGATAACCCAGAAGTTACCATCGCCCTTTTTGGCGAAACCAATGCCGGTAAATCCACTCTCATTGAGGCCTTGCGCCTTTTTTTCAAAGAGAAAAGCAAAGTTGCCGCACAAGAGGCTTTTAAGAAAAACCAAGCCTAGATAACGCCGATGGGGCGATTATCAATGCCACGGAAGACTTTACAAAGAGCACCATGTCTTACCCTTGTCGCTTTACGCTTACCGGGGGGAACTTTTACACTCTCTTCTTTAATCATGTTGACATGTTAGCTAAAAAAAGCTTATATATCCATAGTGGCCTAGTCCACCTAAGTGTTGTAGAGTGATGGGACCGACCCATCCCGAGAAGGTAGCAAACTGCCTTAGATGCTTAGGGGTATGGGCAGTGGACTTACCCTAGGCTTAGTCCCACCGCTGTTGATTTTAGCCGAGAGTGGCTAATGGAGGTAGAGTGGATCGACTTGCTTAGGGGGATACCGACCACGCATGCCAGATGAATCCACCAACCTTTGCCTTTGCCTTTAAACAAATAGGACGCGTCCGCCGCTAGCGGTTTTGCCTTTGGCCTTTGTAGCCTTGTGCTATGCGATCTTTGAAAAAACTAATGAGCTAATTTAACTTAAGTGGCTTGTTGTTGTTTTTTTGCTTTAAAAATGTCGCGCACCTCTCTAGCGTTTTTTTTAGAGAACAAAACTACAGGGGTTTTTATGCCCAATTTTTTTTGCTTAAATTTTACTTAAATAAAAAAAATTCTTGTTTTAAGATTGGGGCGCGCTTTGCTTAAAAAAATGGGCACATAAAAAAAGAAATGCAGAATAAAAAAATTTTTTATGTATTTCTTTTAACCACCTTGAATGCGCGCTTAAAAAGAGATATGCCAACATTTTTTAAGCTAGTTTTAAGGCGATTAAACAAATTTTAAGCGTCCAAAGTTATAATCAAACAATATGTTGTGCTTGCGCGCGCGCGTCTGCGGGCGCACCACACAGTACAACCACATTGAATGGGTCGACTCAAGCGATCGGCGCGCGCATTATAAAATTTTTCTCAAAGAAAAAAAGGCTTAAGATTTTTTCTTAAGGTTAAA
This sequence comes from Helicobacter labacensis, assembly GCF_003660285.1. Lineage (GTDB taxonomy): Bacteria > Campylobacterota > Campylobacteria > Campylobacterales > Helicobacteraceae > Helicobacter > Helicobacter labacensis. Next base: position 32,778 of record NZ_QXQQ01000017.1, read on the forward strand.
GATGAATTTTCGCCCTAAAGGCGTGAAAAAGCGCGCATTAGAGCTGATCTGTGATATGAGGAAATGGAGGAACTAGAATGTCCTCTTTGAGGGCGCGTGGGCTTTAAGGTGCAAGTGGGTACAGTAATCTCGCTCGACTACCGGTGGTAGAAAGAGATGGCTCGCGGTGCCTTAGTCTGCGCTAAAGCGTTGGCTAGTGTGAATTGCGACTATGCCCAGCGAGGGGGAAATAGGAGATTTCACCTCGCAGAGGCACAAGAGAAAGATGCCATGGATATAGAAAGACATGGCACGGGCATTATAGTATATTTTAGCTTTTCTGTCTGCTACGCGCTTTTAGTAATTTTGGGGTAGGGTAAAAACGCCCCGTGAAGATGGATAGGTCTCTGCAGGGTTTCGGGGGCGCATGTGTGGCGCACCTACTGACCTCTATTTCAAAAAGTGTTTAAAAGCTTCTCTTGAAAGCTTCTCTTGGGGCGATTTCTTGCGCATACTTAACATGTTCTTCTCTAGTTTCTTCCATATAAACACCGGCATATAAAGACGGCTTAGCTGCGTAGATGGCTAGACTACAAATGCCCAAAAATACCCTTAGGGCATAAAAGAGGGAAATCCACCGCCCCCTAGCTTTAGCAAAATTGCCCTGTTTACAAATAGAAGGGAGGTCATTGATTTGTGCAATGAAAACAAACCCTAGAGACAGAAACAAGGACACTTGAAAATTGTGGCCAGCACTATCTTTAAAAATATAGGACACTGCTAAGGGCAAGTAACTAAACAACGCCCTGCCTGCAACAAGGGGGAGCATCCAGAGAGCCCTTTCAAAAATCTTGACAGACCGACGCTCCGTGGCTCTAATCTGCCCTTTTTCTAATTCGCTATCAAAATCATCCATCAAAGTTCCATGATCGAAACAAAGTTGTAGCGGTGTGCGGCAAACTCATAAGAGACATTAAAATACCCTTTGAGGTCGGCAATGTCATACCCCCAAAGTATGCACGAAGCGACTTCATCATAGGGCATTAACAATTCCGCAGCGAAAGCGTTAGCCTCTTGCTCCTCTATTTTGCGCACGGGGTCTAATTGCTCATAGCTCACAGCGCGGGATCGTACTTGATCTCTTGAATGCAATACCCAATGTCCAATCTCATGCGCTATTGAAAAGAACTTCCTAGATAGGGGCTTGTCGTCATCTAAAATCAGTATAACCCGCTCCTGAGGATCTAAAAGAGCTTCATCTTGGATGGCATCATCTTTTGGGGCGCGCTTTAATTTTAGCCCTAGGTCATGCAAAAGGAGTTTAAAATCGATGGGTCTAGCCTTTTTGTAAAATGCATCGCTGTTGCGCAACTCTTTAGCTTTGTTTGTGGCTGTTTCGAAGTCTGGTTTCTCTGATTCGCTCCCATTCGTGCGCTGTTATAGCGAATTTGTGCGCTTGTATTGTAAACAGAGTCCGCTCCGCATTAGCGGGCGGTTTCCTTGAAGGTGGTTTTAGCGGGGCTTTTTGCGCTCGGCTAGAATGTCATAGACTTCTTGTTCTTTTTTCAACTCAGCGATGTGGGCAACCAACAGCAACTTAAACCCTATAAAATTCTATAATTCTCTATAAAAAATTTATATATTCTTAAGTTTGTTCATGCTAGCATGTTGTCATGAAC
>NZ_QXQQ01000018.1 GCF_003660285.1 Helicobacter labacensis
CTAGGAGGTGGGGGGGTTGGTTTTGCAGGGAGCGCGTTTACAAGGGGTTCTGGCGCACTGTAGCGCATCTTAAAAAACACCCCCACATACACCCCTAAAGCTAGCAATACCCACAAGCACGCCAAGCCATAGAGTTTTAACACTTTCATGCCCATTAAAACTCCTATCTTCTTTCAAAATCAATTCTAGGATCGACAAGACTATAAGTCAGATCGCTGATCAAATTCACCACCAAACCCAATAGGGTAAAAATATACAAAGAGGCAAAAACCACCGGGTAATCCCGATTGACAATGCTATCAAAACCTAACAAACCTAGCCCATCTAAACTAAAGATGATCTCAATGAGCAAACTCCCGCTAAAAAACACGCCTAAAAACGCGCTAGGAAATCCTGCAATCACCAAGAGCATCGCGTTTCTAAAAACATGCCCATAGAAAATACGCCCCTCAGAACACCCCTTAGCGCGCGCGCACAAGATGTAGAGCTTGCCCATCTCATCTAAAAAGGAGTTTTTCACCAAGAGCGTTAAGGTAGCAAACCCTCCAATGCTCATGCACAGCACGGGCAAAAAGATATGCCACAAATAATCTTTAATTTTGCCAAAAACGCTTAAAGTGGCAAAATCCTCGCCCACCAAACCCTTTAAGGGGAAGATTTGCCAATAAGTCCCTGAAGCAAAGAGCACGATGAGAATGATGGCAAACAAAAAGGAAGGAATCGCGTTAGCCACGATCACAGCCACACTGCTAGCAACATCAAAGCTAGAATTATTGTGGCGGGCTTTGTAAATGCCTAGGGGGATGGAGATGAGATAGATGAGCAGAGTGCTAAAAAAGCCCAGCGAAATAGAAACCGGGAGCTTTTCTTTGATGAGATCGATCACACTAATTTGGCGGTAAAAACTCTGCCCAAAGTCAAAAACAAGGTATCTTTTGAGCATGTCTACATAACGCTCTAAAAGGGGTTTATCAAAACCATACAGTTTAGTGAGTTGCGCATAAAGCGCGCTATCCATGCCCTGCCCCCCCTTATAACGACTCTCATTTAGCTGTCTTTCTTTGAGCGAAGCGGTGTTAGTTTCTTGATTATTCACTCCGCTAAGTTTAGCCATCATCTGCTCCACAGGTCCCCCCGGAGCGCTTTGGATGATGAAAAAATTGATCGTGATGATGCCTAGCAAGGTGGGGATGATGAGCCAGAGGCGTTTGAGAATGTAGCGCGCCATTTAGCGCTCCTTTTGCAGAGTTTTATCCCACCACAGCGTGGGTGAGAAACCATAGGGGGGCGAAATTTTGGGCATGCCAACTTTATCCCAAAAGGCAATGCGAAAACTCGAGCCATAAAATTGGGGCACGACATAAAAGCCCCACAAAAGCACGCGATCGAGCGCGCGCACGAAGGCGATCTGGGTTTCTCGATTGTGCGCGCTAATCACCCCATTGATGAGCTGGTCGATCACGGGGTTAGAAATCCCAGAATAATTGCGACTCCCTGCTTGCTTAGCGCTCGCGCTCCCCCAATAATAGCGTTGCTCATTACCCGGGAACAACGATTCTCCAATCACTCCTGAGATCATGTCGTAGTCAAATTTCTTAACCCGATTGGTGTATTGACTCAAATCCACCCTTTGAATCCGCATTTCAATCCCTAAGACTTTGAGATTGCGCGCGTAAGCTAGCGCGAGTCGTTCAAAGCCCGGGCTATTGAGTAAGAGAGTGAAAGTGAAGGGTTGTTTGGTTTTAGCGTTGATGAGGCGGTTGTTAGACACCACATAGCCCGCCTCTTTTAAGAGTTTTTGGGCGTATTTGAGATTTTCACGCAAGTTTTCTCCTACCTTGCGCGCGCCGTTGGTGCGGGGCACAATATAGGGGCTAGTGAAGATTCTAGGGTTATAGGCTTCTAGTTGTTTTTTATAGCGATTCAAAATTTGGAGTTCTTGCCCTTGGGGCAAGCCACTAGAGGCAAAGACAGAATTACTAAAATAACTAGGTGAGCGGGTGTATTGGGAGAAAAAGAGATTGCGATTCGCCCATTCAAAATCAAAGGCGTAAAAGAGTGCCTCACGCACGCGCAAGTCTTTAAAAAGGGGTCTGCGGGTGTTGATGAAAAAGCCCTGTAGCCCCGCGGGCAGTTCGTGTTTCAAGCGCACCTTGTGAATCTTACCTTGCTCAATGCCCTTACCCACATACCCACGCGCCCACACTTTGGCTGTGCTCTCATAACGCCAATCATAAGCCCCGCTTAAAAACGCCTGCAAGGCTACCGAGTCGTCCTTGTAGTATTCATAGACTAGGCGATCAAAATTGTATTGCCCCTTGATAGCGGGCAAATCACGCGCCCAGTAGTTTTTATTGCGCACATAGGTGATGCGCTTGCCCACATCAAAGGATTCAACCATGTAAGGACCGCTAGAAACCGGGACAAGTAGGGGGTTTTTCTCAAAACCATGTTTTTCAAAGAAATGCTTGGGGATCACCTGTAATTGCCCCAAGATGAGGGGTAATTCGGTGTTAGTGGTGTTCTTGAAGGTGAATTTGACATGCTGTTTGTCTAAAACAATGACATCTTTGACATCTTCATAATACTGCTTGAACACCGGGCTACCCTTTTGTGTGATGGTCTCAAAGCTGTATTTGACATCTTGCGCGCTAATGGGCACCCCATCGCTAAATTTAGCCCGTTCATCAATACCAAAGATCACATAGCTATGATCGGGGGCGACTTCAATGTCATTAGCGATCAAGGCGTATTCTGCGAAGGGTTCGTCTAAACTTTGGGTAAGCAAGGTGTCATAGACTAATTCTAACCCGCTAGCTTTAGTGCCCTTGAGCAAAAAGGGGTTGAGGCTATCAAAAGTGCCAATGGCATGGCTTTTGAGCACCCCCCCCTTAGGGGCATTGGGGTTAGCGTAATCAAAATGGGTAAAGTGCTGGGCGTATTTAGCCTTTTGCCCTAAGGAAATGTAGGGCGCGCCCCACAGGGGCAAGCAAGCTAGTAAACTTCCTAGAATCTGGCGCGTTTTCATAGTAAACCCATGAGAGTTTTGGCGTGTTGGTAGGTCTGCGTGGCGATGGGTTGCACGGCTTGCAAGCCCTCTTGCAAAACCCTTAACACATAGCCTTGATCGCCCTGCAGGCGCGTGTAAGTCTCTCTAATGGGGTTAAAAGTTTCTACCACCACCTCAATCAATGCCTTTTTAAAATCCCCATAGCCTCTCCCTTCAAACTGGGTCTCTACTTGCGCGCTTTCTTGCTGGCTTAGTAGCGCGTAGATATTGAGTAGATTGTAGATACCGGGGCGTTCTGGATCAAAGCGCAGAGTGCCTATCGAATCTGTGGTCGCCTTTTTGATCTTTTTAGCGATCAGATCGGGGGGGTCTAAGAGAAAAAGCGCGTGCAAAGCCCCGGGGTGGGATTTGCTCATCTTAACTAGCGGATCGTCCAAGCCCATCACGCGCGCGCCCGTGTCCCCAATCAAAGGTTTGGGCACTTTAAAGCATTCTCCAAAATCGCGGTTGAATTTTATAGCTATATCTCTTGTGAGTTCTAAATGTTGCTTTTGATCCGCGCCCACGGGCACACAATCGCTCTGGTAGAGTAAAATATCTGCTGCCATGAGCACCGGATAAGTGAAAAGCCCGGCTAGGGGGGCTTTCTCTTTAGCACTCTTGTCCTTAAACTGAGTCATGCGGGATAAGTCTCCCATAGACACCCCGCAATTAAGCAGCCAACACAACGCCCCATGCTCATTGACCTGACTCTGTATAAAGAGTTTGGATCGCTTGGGGTCGATCCCGCATGCTAGCAAGAGAGTAGCCATTTTTAAGGTCTGCTCTTGCAAAGCTGTAGGGTCTTGGGGGGTGGTGATGGCATGGGCGTTCACCACACAAAAGACACTCTCATAGACATCTTGGCGTGCTACCCATTGCCTGATCGCCCCTAAATAATTCCCCAAATGCATCCCCCCTGTGGGCTGAATCCCCGAAAACACGCGCTCTCTCATCTCTCTCCTTTTTGCAAACTTCCTACCAAAAACACCACCTCATAACTCAAAGATTCATAGGGGATTTCAAAGCGCAAGGCTTTAGCCCGTTTAAAATCCAGCCCTCCGCCCAGTAAGCCCGTGTATTTGAGCTGGGCTAAAAAGGGCGCGCGGGCATCAAAACTCTGCTGGAAGCGCTCCACCCATAAACGAGTCTTAAAATCCGCAAAACGCGCTTTTAAGACGCTTAAGACTTCTTGGCATCCTCTTAGGGGTGAGCGTGTGCCTAAAAAGGCATGCACTTCTTGCAAACTCCCACTTGTGTGGATAGCTAAGGCGATATGCGCACAACGGCGCGCTAACTTGGCACAGAGCGCGTCTAAATCCTGTGCCCACTGCAAAGCAGAGGCGCTAATGAGCAGAGTGCATGGCAATATGTCCCAATCTTCAAAGTTTTGGCAAATCAAGCGCACGCGATCCACTCCCAAACACGCCCGCGGGTGTTCTTGCAACATCTCTAAGGCGCGATCCACCCCGACAAACTCGTTGGCACAGATGTTAAAAAAGGGCAGGGCACTAAGAACACTCCCCTGCCCACAACCCAAATCTAGCACACGCGCGTAGTGTTGGGACGCGCACTCTTGTAAGAGACGCGCAGCGATGCGTTGTTGCGCTTGCGCGTGGCGCGCATAACTCTTAGCCATTTTGCCAAAGGAATAGCGTTTCATCTTTTCTTGCACAGACGCATTTTAGTAAAAATTTGCTAAGATTGGGGTTTATGTTGATGGAGAGTGTATGAGTAGCGTGTTGTTGGTGTTACAGATTATCCTAGCTGTGGTGATTGTGATCGTGGTGCTATTACAAAAGAGTTCGAGCATCGGGCTAGGGGCTTATAGCGGGAGTAACGAGTCGCTTTTTGGGGCTAAGGGACCTGCTAGCTTTTTAGCCAAGCTCACGATGGTTTTGGGTTTTTTGTTTTTGAGCAATACGATTGCGCTGGGCTATCTTTACAATAAAGAATACAATATCAGCGTGTTGGACAGCGCGCCTAAAAACTCTCTAGTGCCCCTAGTGCCTCCTAGCGCGCCCAGCACGCCCAGCACGCCTGCTAACCCTCTAAGCACCCCTCCGGCTAACCCTTTGGCTAACCCCCTACTCCACAACGCTCCCACGCAAAATCCCCTCATCCCTAAAACCAACCCCTAAGGACATCCATGTTAGATGCATTTACAAACACACCAGTGAACAAATGCACAAGAGTTTGCAAGCGCTCTTAAAAGACTTCACCACTCTGCGCAGTGGCAAGGTTTCTATCAACTTGGTAGAAAATGTGCGCGTGGATTATTATGGCACACCCACTCCGCTCAATCAATTGGGCTCTGTGATTGCTAGCGATGCGAGCACTTTGAGTATCACCCCTTGGGAGAAGAACCTTTTGAAGGACATTGAACGAGCGTTGCAAGAAGCCAATTTGGGCGTGAATCCCAACAATGACGGGGAGAGCGTGAAACTCTTCTTCCCCCCCATGACCTCAGAACAACGCAAAGAGATCGCTAAGGACGCAAAGGGCATGGGTGAAAAGGCTAAGGTAGCGGTGCGTAATATCCGCCAAGATGCCAATAACCAGATTAAAAAGCTAGAAAAAGACAAGGAGATCAGCGAAGACCAAAGCAAAAAAGCCCTTGCTGAGGTGCAAAAAATCACCGATGGCGCGATTAAAAAAATTGAGGACGCACTCAAAGCCAAAGAAGAGGAGATCTTAAAACTCTAATGGACATTTTGCGTATCTACCAAGATTGTGGCGCGCTTTTGGAGGGGCATTTTCTGCTCAGTAGTGGGAATCACTCTAATTTCTACCTGCAATCGGCTAAAGTCTTAGAACACCCCAAACTAGCCCAGCAACTCGCCCAAACCCTAGCCCAAGAGATCGCGTGCGCAGGGATTAAGCTAGATTGTATATGCTCCCCTGCTCTTGGGGGGATTTTAGCTGGCTATGAATTAGCGCGCGCCCTAGAGGTGCGCTTTATCTTCAGCGAACGCGTGGGGGGGGTGATGACTCTGAGGCGGGGCTTTAGTGTGAGTGCGCAAGAAAAAGTGCTTATCTGTGAAGACATCATTACTACGGGGGGTTCAGCCCTAGAGGCAGCTAGTTGTGTGCAGGCAATGGGCGCGCAAGTGGTTGCCTTTGCCAGCTTGGCTAATCGGGGCTTTTGTGCGCGCACCAACGCTCCTGCCCCCACCAACACAGGGCATGCATGCAAATTACCCCCAAGCGCGCCTTTCTTTTCTTTGGCGGATTTCAATTTTGCGATGTATGATCCTGCGCATTGCCCTCTATGTGCTACCAGCGCACCGGTCAAGCCGGGCAGCCGCGGGAATGAAAAATAACGCTTTAGAAACTCTTGCTTGCTTGCACGCGTTAGCACGCTTAAAAGCCTTGTTGGTGGATATTTTCATGCTTTATACCCCCCTGCTCTATTTTAGCGCTTATGTCCTTTTGGGTTCGGCGCAGAGCTTTAGAACCCATCAGGGGGTGATTTTTGCCTGCGTAGGGGTTTATGGGTTTTTAAATGCGCTTTTTGTGGCTTTGAGCGGACAAACTCCGGGCTGGCGTTATGTGGGTCTAAAACTTGTGGATTCTAAAAGTGGGGGTAAAGTGGGCTTTTGGCGCGCATGGGGGCGTTTTGCGCTGTGGTTAGTGGTGGCGAGTACGCTAGTGGGGCTTTTTATCCCCTTGTTCACGCGCCATAAATGCTTGTTACACGATATGCTTTGTAAGACAACTTTAACACGGGTTTAAGGTTGTGCGACTAGGGTTACATAAAAAAGCATGCTCTTGAGATGTTCTATGTTCAAGAGGGCTTTTTTATAGGTGTAGTGGTTTTCCACGCTGGCAATCGTGCCCACAAAAATGCCCGCGCTGAAAATCCCATCTAGCCCGCTAGTTAACACCACATCTCCGGGTTTGACGGGGGCGTAGGCGGGTAAGAAATTGACATAGGTTTTAAAGTTTTGGTTAGTAACAAAGCCATAGTAAATCTTCTCCCCACTCTTAACCATCACACTGTAACTCGCGCGCGCATCCCCGTGTAAAAGCCCGATAAAACGCCCCTCTTTTTGCACCACAATCCCAATCACACGCTCAAAGGCAACCATGCCTAAAATCTTATCTTGGGGGTAGGGGGTTTTGACATCTAAGAGCAATTCATAAGGGTTATTGAGTTTAGCAAAACCATAAACACGCGTGAGTGTGTAGGTGGGGGGAGTGTAGAGGGTAGGGGATATGGGTTGGGGCGCGCAGGTGGGGGGGGGTATAAGTGGCAAAGGAGGCGGTGGCATCAGGGGTTTGGAGGGGGGTGGGTAAGGTAGCTTGCAAACTGGCTAGATCGTGCACCTCTAGGGCTAAAGATTGGTTGCGCGCGTTTAAATCGGCATAGGAAAACTGCAGGCGTTTGTAAGCTTCTAATTGCGCTTGGTAGCGCGCGATGGTGTTGGCTTGATCAAAATGGCGTTGGTAGGCAGAAACTAAGCTGTCTTTGAAGTTTAAAAAACCAATCCTCACCTTGTCGCTAACAAAGCTACGCGACCCCCTAATGTCCAAGACCCACAGCACGCACACAATGGCTACGATGATTAGCACCGTGCGTTTGCTAATCATAGGACTCTTACAAATCCCCTAGACTACTTAGCAAATCCAAATCTTCAATGGCGCGACTCGTGCCCCGCGCCACGGCTAAAAGAGGCTCTTCGCCCACAAAGACGGGCAATTTGACAATATTGCTTAGATATTTGTCCAAGCCACGAATGAGCGCGCCCCCACCAGTGAGCACCACGCCATTTTCTACAATGTCCCCGGCTAAATCGGGTTTGACTTCTTCTAAAACCGCCTTGAGCGCATTACTGATTTCGCGAATCTGCTCCTTGATCGCCTCGCGCACATCCTCGCTACTTAGGGTAATGGTGTTTAAAATCCCGCTCACCTGATCGCGCCCGCTCACCTCCATAGTCAAGGGGGGGTTGAGCTCGATTGCCGATCCGATAGCGATTTTAATCTCCTCGCCCGTGCGCTCTCCAATTTGCAGATTGTAGGTCTTGCGCACATAATCCACAATGCTCGCATCTAGTTTATTGCCCGCCACCCTAATACTCTTACTCACCACCAGCCCGCCTAGACTAATGACCCCAATTTCTGTCGTGCCCCCCCCAATATCTACAATCAAGCTCCCTTGAGGGTCTTTTACCGGCAAGCCTGCCCCAATGGCAGCAGCCATAGGCTCTTCGATCAAAAAGACTTCACGCGCCCCAGCGCTCATCGCGCTTTCTTTAACCGCTTTGCGCTCCACACTGGTTAAGCCATAGGGCACGCACACCATGATGCGCGGACGAATCAAGGCTTTGCGTTGGTGGGCTTTTTCAATGAAGTAGCGAATCATCTTTTCGGTGATGTCAAAATCAGCGATCACCCCATCTTTCATCGGGCGAATCGCCTGCACTCCAGCGGGAGTTTTACCAATCATCTCCTTAGCTTCGCTCCCCACAGCCAGCACTTCCTCCATGCGATCGTATTTGTTGAGTTTAACCGCCACAATGGAGGGCTCGTTGATGATGATCCCCTGCCCTTTGACAGAGACCACGGTATTAGCTGTCCCCAAGTCGATGGCAACATCATGGGAGAAAACACCAATTAGTTTATCTAGTATCATAGACTTCTTTCTGTTAAGATGGCATGGGTAAGGGTTTGTTTTTCTTGATATACAAGGGTTTTTCTTGTTGCAAAACACACTCTTTGGTGATAATGACTTGGTAGTCCTTCAAACCGGGCAAATCAAACATCACATCCATACTGAAACTTTCAATAATGGATCGCAAGCCCCGCGCGCCCACCTTGCGCTTGATAGCTAGATTGGCGATCTCTTCAATGGCACTGGGCTCAAAGATCAATTCCACGCCGTCCATTTTAAACAGCTGTTGGTATTGTTTGATAAGGGCGTTCTTAGGCTTGAGCAAAATATCCACCATCGCCTCTTTAGAGATGGGCTTGAGGGTGGAGATGACGGGCAAACGCCCGATGAGCTCAGGGATCAGCCCATAACTAATGAGGTCCTCAGGTCCCACTAAATGCAAAATATCCTCTAGCTGCTCCTTGGTCTTTTTCTCATTACCAAAGCCTAGCACATTGCTATGGATACGCCGTTTGATGATGTCAATAATCCCATCAAACGCCCCGCCACAAATGAAAAGAATATTGGTGGTGTCAATCTGCACAAAGTTTTCATTGGGGTGTTTGCGCCCACCCTTAGGGCTGACATTGACCACACTCCCCTCAATGATTTTTAATAGAGCTTGTTGCACGCCCTCCCCGGATACATCGCGGGTAATGGAGCGGTTTTCTGAGAGGCGCGCGATTTTATCGATCTCATCAATGAAAACAATCCCGCGTTGGGCGCGTTCTACATCTCCATCGCTAGCCTGCAATAAGCGCGTTAGGATATTCTCCACATCTTCGCCCACATAGCCCGCTTCTGTGAGGCTAGTCGCATCGCTAATGGCAATGGGGATATTCAAAAAGCGCGCTAAAGTCTGTGCCATCAAAGTTTTTCCACTTCCAGTAGGTCCCACTAGCAAGATATTAGATTTAGAAATCTCCACATCTTCTAAAGAGTCCTCTTGGGTGAAGTGCGCATCCTTACTGTGCTGTTTTTGTCTTTGTTTTTCTTGGTGGTTTAAGCGCTTGTAGTGGTTATAAACAGCCACGCTGAAAACCTTTTTAGCCTCTTCTTGCCCCACCACATAGTTATCTAGGTATTCTTTCAGCACGCTAGGGGAGGGCACAAGGGTCGCGCCCACGCTCTTAGTGGCTTTAGGCAACATGTTTTCAATGAGTTCTAGGCGGTTGTTATCCAAAGTGCTGGGGTGCAAATCTGTGTGGAGTTCCTTGTAAAGATATTCAATACAATATTCACACACATGGGTGTCTTTTCCGGATTTTTTAGAAGAAAACACCAGGCGGCGTTGGTAACCTAAAGTGCTCTCTGGTTTGTTACAAAAACTACAATAACGGGTATTCATGTGTTCTCCTGAGTCAAATGTGCGGCTTTAAAGGCGACCCCGCGCTCACTCTCTAAGATGAAACCGCAGATCTCTTGGGCGTGGGGGTTGTCTGGGTATTTAGCTAAGAGCTTGGTCGCGTTCTCGCGTATGGAAGTGTCTTCACAGGCAAAGAGCTTTTTATAAAGGGCACTAATGAAGTCAATCTCATGGCTTTGCAAAAGTTTGCGCATACGATGGCGGTTGATCCCCTTGATAAAGGCGCGATTGCCCTCCACAATGCAATAAGGGGGAACATCTTTACCCAGCGCGCTAGCCCCAGCCACCATGCATCCCTTGGCGATACGCACGAATTGGTGGATGGCTGTAACCCCCCCGATATTGACATGATCGCCAATTTCAATATGTCCGGCTAAAGTAACCCCATTGGCTAAGATACAATAACTCCCAATCTGGCAATCATGGGCGACATGCACATAGGCCATCAAGAGATTGTCATTACCTATACGCGTGATCCCCCCTCCGCCCTGCGTGCCCGGGTTAATCATGCAATATTCGCGAATGAGATTGCGCTCCCCGATGAGAAGTTGGGTTTGTTCGCCATGGTATTTCAAGTCTTGGGGGATCGTGCCTAGAGTGGCGTAGGGAAAAACAACAGTGTGCTTTTTGATAGTAGTGCGCCCTAACACGGTAACATTATTGTAAAGCTCCACCCCCTCTTCTAAGGTTACATCAGGTCCAATGACACAAAAATGCCCGATATGCGCGCCCGGGGCGATGCAAGCCTTGGGGTCAACAATGGCCGTGGAGGCGATCATGCTAATTCTCCTGCACCCCTCTTGCCATTGTCTTTATCCACAATCATGGCTTTGAGTTCAGCCTCTGCCACGATCTTGTCATCCACCTTAGCCACCCCTCCCACCTGCCAAATCATGCCCTTGTGCCTAAGCACCTCCAAATAGTAATGGAGTTGATCCCCGGGGATCACCGGGTTGCGGAATTTCACGCGATCGATTGTCATGAAATAGACAAGCTTGGTGCGCGCCACCTCAGGGTCTACCCCAAATAAACTCACAAAGGCTAAAAGCCCGCCTGCTTGCGCCATGCCTTCTACAATCAGCACCCCCGGATAAATGGGCTTACTGGGGAAATGCCCCGTAAACACTTCTTCATTATAGGTGATGTTCTTATAGGCGTGCACCTGTTTGTAAGTTTGCAAGCCCACCACACGATCCACCAGCAAGAAGGGGTAGCGATGGGGGAGAATCTGGGCAATGGCATGGATATCCATATCTAACACACAATCTTGCATCTTCTAAGGCCTTTGCGTGAAATTCGATGAATTTTTGACTTTGCCATGCGCAAGCTTAAAACTCCATTAGTGGCGCATTTTATGGTATTTGAACTCCACGCGCCCCAAGCCTAAAATGTGCCCCCGGATGGCATCGTGCAAATCGTTGATGAAAAAGGGGGGAGTCAAATTTACATGCGCAATATCTAGCGCGTAAACTTGGATTAAATAGTGGTGATCCCCATTGGGAGGCATAGGACCAATATAGACGCTATTGGCTAAATTGGAGGCGCGTTTTTCTTCTGGGCTTAAAGTAGAACGCCAGTAGCCTTCTGTGAGGGAATTAACTCCTTGAACGATATGTTTGTCTTCTAATGAGGCGTTTTGGGCTAATTTTGTGCCTGCAATATTGCCTACCACCCAGTGGATAAAGGGTTTGCCCATCACCACGCTCGCATCGTAATCCACGATCTCTAGGGCGTAACTCTTGGCTCCGGGCACACCCTCCCAAGAAATCTCAGGGGAGTGTTTAGGCAGACCGTGATCTAAAAAACTCTCAGGGGCGTTGCCACCAAATTTGGGGTCTAAAAAACCTTGTGGGTCTGTGTGGATAGATACTTTAAAAACCTGCATGCGTTCTCCTTTGTGGTGCATAGATTGAGAATAAAGCAAGGAGTTTGCTACTCCCAGCAGAGTAAAAGCTAGAATGAGTGCTTTGCGCAAACTAGACCAACCGCTCTTTGAGCACGCGTGCCACTTCAAAGCCCGCGTTCAACCCGACTCCAATGCTAGCCCCAGATTTATAGACAATGTCGCCCACTACATACAAGTTAGTGATATTGCTTTCATGTTCGGGACTCACAAGGGGCAAATTGTTCTCGCTCAAGGCTACTTTACACTTTTTCAAAAACTCCAAAGGGGTAGACCCCCCAATGGCAAATAAAACTCGATCGTAAAATCCATGCGTGCCGTCTTTAAAATTCACCTGCACCTGCCCTTGCGATTCGGCTAGGCTTTCAATATCCACCCCTAATTTGTGTTGCAAATTCTTATTAAAAGCCTCTTCTAGGTTTTTGAGATTGTCTTCATTGACACGGCTGAAGGTAGTCTGGCGGTAGTTTAAGGTGGTGTTATTGCTATTGGCTAGCGCGATGGCGTATTCCACCGCCGAATTGCCCCCTCCTACCACCAACACCTCCTCTTTTTCCTTGCAATCATTGATGGTGTAGACCACTTGGCGCATCACCTCTATGGGGATTGGGTAAGAAGGGCGGTTGGGTTGCCCCATTTTGCCAATGGCGATCACCACGCTCCTAGCCTTAAACACTTGGTTAGACCCGCTCACCACCTCAAATAAGTCTTCTTTTTTTACTACGCTCTCAATCCCCGTATTATAGGCGACATCAATATGGTGTTCGTCTAAAGCCTTCTGCAAGACTTCTAGCGCGCCCTCTTTATCTGTATCGCTAAAGGGAATATGCCCCTTAATATCCACGACCTGCTTGCGGTAATCCTTGTCCACGCGCTTATTGGCTTTATAATACTTGCGGATCATCCCACAGCTTTGCGCCTCTTTTTCACACAATAAAACTTTGGGGATTCCATTGAGCTTACACTCCACTGCCGTGGCGATCCCACTAGGTCCTGCCCCCACTACCACTACATCGTAAATCTCACCCATGCTATCCTTTCTTCTTGAGTTCCTCTTGTTTGGCGGTGTGTAGATCGCTAGGGCTATCATACAGCAAGACCTCTAACATTTTCTTTTCATCGCTGAACTGTTTGCCTCTCAAGCCCCATAAAAAGATGAGTAGTCCCACCAAGCCCAAGATCAACGAAACAAAGAGCATGAGAAACAGAGTGTTGGTATGCATTAGCCAGCCATAAACTCTAAAGTGCTTTGCCTGAGGGTTTCCATCAAAGTCTGAACATCCTCAGGGGTGAGCGCACCCTCTTGCTTTTTAATCAATAAGCAAGCGTAGTCGCGCTTACCTCCACCTTTATTTTCATAACCCAAGGTTTCTAGCTGGCTCTTCAAACGCGCGAGCAAAGCCAACATATCCTGATTCCCCAGCGATTTGAGCGATAGTTCTAGGGCATGTTTTTGTGGATTAGGGCACACAAAGAGCGCGACCAAGTTCTTTTGTTGTTTTTTATGCGTGTCTATGAGGGAGAAAAACTCTTTGAGATTCTCTTTTTGGGCGTGCAATAGGGCAAGTTGTTGATCACACACCGGATACCATTGCACCAAGTGCGCGCAATCCTGCTTGGGGCGTTGAGCCTTGGTAGCCTTTTGGTAGGTTTTTAATTGGTGGCGCGCCTCTTTAAGCGCGGCGCGTTCTTGGGCGATGAAGTGGTAGTAGGCTTTCCCACACACCGCCTCAATGCGCCTAACCCCTGCGCTCACACTCGAGCTTTTAGTGATAGCGAACCCTCCAATGTGCGCGCTATCGCTTACATGCACCCCCCCGCACGCCTCTAGGCTGTCTGCGATCTTCACCACGCGCACCTCTTGCAAATACTTGTCTTCAAACAACATCACAGCCCCCCTTTCTTTAGCCTGATCGGCTTGCAGGTGGTCGATGTGCGTGCTAGTTCCCATGCTAATTTGGGCGTTCACAAAGGCTTCAACCGCTTCTATCTCTAAGTCGCTCAAGGGGCGATAAAAGCTAAAATCAAAGCGCAAGCGCTGTGCCTCTATATGGCTTCCCTTTTGTTGAATCTGGGCACTTTTGTGTTCGGCGCGTGCAGCTTGACCCAACACCTCTCTTAGAGCTAAATGCAAAAGATGAGTCGCGCTGTGGTGCTTAGCGATCTCGGCGCGCTCGCTCACCTTAGCGATCACGCACCCACCCACATGCACAGGCGCGATCAATTCCACTAAACTGAGGTTGATCGCGCCCACCTTTTGGGTGTCTAGCACATGGGCTAGAGGATGGTGGCTAGGATCTAAGAGCACGCCCTTATCCCCAATGGGTCCCCCACCTTGGGGGTAAAAAGGAGTTTTATCCAAGACCACATACGCCCTCCCGCTTTGCACGCTTGGCACAGAAGTTAACACGCCCTGGGTATTAGGCGCAAACAACGCGCGGATCGTGGCTTGCAAACTTTCATGCTGGTAACCCTCAAAGACATTGGGGGCTAGCGCGCTTAGATCAAGAGTTTTTAGATCGTCTTTGCTCCCGCTTTGTTTGAATTGGGAGCGTTGTCTTTGCTCTTGCATGCACGCCTCATAGCCAGCCAAATCCACTTCTATATCTTTATCGCGCAACATGTCCATGGTTAAATCCAAGGGAAAGCCATAGGTGTCATAGAGTTTAAAAGCCACCGCCCCGCTGAAAATCTCATTGCTCTGCGCTAACGCGCTCTCAAAAAGATGCATGCCCTTTTCTAGAGTGCTCAAGAACAATTCTTCTTCAGCCATGCATTCAGCTTGCAAGCTCTCTTGTTGTTCTTGCAAAATGGGATAATCGCGCATGGACGCACACACGCCCCCTAGAATTTTATAGAAAAAAGGTTCATCAAGTGTGCGCCCCTTAGCATGTTCGAGCAAGTAACCATGCCTTAGCGCGCGCCGTAGAATGCGCCTGAGCACATAGCCCCTACCGGTATTGTCAAAATACACCCCCATAGCCAGTAAAAACGCCACGCTCCTAGCGTGATCGGCAAGCACCCTAAAAGATTCTTTATGCGCGCTGTAGGGTAAACCAAAAACCTCTTCAATACATGCCATCAAAGGCTTAAATAAAGAAGAATCAAAATTGTTCTGCACCCCCTCTAATAAGGCTTGCACCCTCTCTAAACCCATGCCCGTGTCAATACAAGGCTGACTCAAGGGGGTTAATACCCCCTCTTTGGAGCGGTTGTATTGCATGAAAACCAAATTCCAAATCTCCAAAAAGCGATCTCCATCGCCCCCAAAATAATCCTCTTTAGAGTGGAACGCCTGCGCGCCCTGATCGATGTAAATCTCACTGCAATACCCGCAAGGTCCCGTGTCTGCCATTTGCCAAAAGTTGTCCTTATCGCCCATGGTCTTGATATGACTAGGGTGGACAAATTTTTGCCACAATTTGTAGGCTTCGTGATCTTTTTCGTGCACGCTAATGTAAATGTCCTGCTCTTTAAAACCCAAAGTGCCCCGCACAAAAGCGTAAGCGTAAGCGATCGCCTCTTCTTTAAAGTAGTCAAAGAAAGAGAAATTCCCTAACATCTCAAATAGGGTATGGTGGCGGTTGGTATAACCCACATTTTCTAAGTCGTTGTGCTTCCCTCCCGCACGCATGCACAGCTGGGCACTCGTGGCGCGCGGAGCAAAGGGCGCAACCTTGCCTAGAAAAATATCCTTGAATTGCACCATGCCCGCATTGGTGAAGAGCAGGCTAGAATCCTCAGGCACCAAGCTAGAGCTAGGCACACGCACATGCTTTAAATCTTCAAAATGCTGTAAAAAAGCACTCTTAATATCCATAGGTTCTCCACGACAATATGGGCGCATTATAGCATATTGCTTTGGGGTTGTGGTTAGGTGTTGGTTGTTTTTTTTCAACTAAACTAAAAAGTGGCTTAAGGTTAGGTTTAAGCCAGAATCAATCAAAGGAGATTGTGTGGATCTGTTAATCCAAAACATCAAACAAGACGATCTAGGAAGTTTTCAAGAGCTCGCGGCTCGTTTGGGGGTTTCTTTGGAGGTGTTGCCCGCACACACCCCTCATGATCACGATCATGTAGAAGTGTTGGACGCACACGCCCCCGATCATTTAGAGATTTTTGCCAACACGCCCGCCGATGGGGATTGTGCCAGCTTAGAAAATGCGGGAGAAGAACCCGGTAGTTATAGGCGTTCCTCGCGCGTGTGCAATTCCTATTACAACCCTCTTAACACCCACCAAAGGGATCATAGGGCGCACGATGAATGCGAGCGCGAACGCACACACCGCTACAAAAAGGACCACTCTAACCCCTCAGAGCCATTTTTCTAGGAGGCGCATGGCTTCTAAGTGCTTCTCCTCATCGCCCTCATAGACTTGGTAGTGCTTGATCGCCTCAGTGTAGAGGGCTTGGGCTTTGGGGGTGTCTTGGGGCACGCCCAAGCCCTCTTCATAGGCTTTTCCTAAGGCGTAAAACTCGTAGCCAAAGTCCGTTTCTTCTAGGGCGATGCGTTTGAAATACCCAAAGGCGTTCAAATAGGCGTTCACTTGGTGGGGCGCGCCCAAGGGGGCACTTTGGTTGTAGCGGTTAAAAAGGGCGAGCAGAGCGTCATCGCTCAAATTAGTGGCTAATCTAGTTGGCATGCATGTCCTTTAATATGAGATCTTTTTGGCTTTCTTGGGGGCGCGTTTTTTGAAATACAGGCGTAGCGTTGCACCCATCATCGCCGCCTTGCTTTCTTGGAGTTTAGTTTTGTATTCTAGGGCTTTTTGGGTGTCTTGGGGCATACCCCATGCGCCCGTTTCGTAAGCATAGATGAGCTTGTTAAGCGCGTTGATGTAGATCCACTGGGTGATGGGGCTATGTTGCACGATCCCCTCATAACAATCCAAAGCCTTGCGCTCGTCTTGGCACACCCCCTCCCCCCTCTCATACATTTGGGCTAGGCGGTAAAACGCTTTCCCTTGGGCGCAATGCCCTAAGAGGATTTGCTTGTAAAATTTGAACGCTTTGAAGTAGCCCTGCAATTTATGGGGAGCGAGTTGATCGCAAGAAGTGGCGTTGTAGCGGTTGAACATGTCCAATAGGGCATCATCGCTTAGGCTGTGGTGGTTGGCGCGCGTCCTATTGCTATGCTGTGTTGCCATGTGCGTCCTTTGAGGGTATTCTAGCACGCCTAGACTTAATGCTTGGCGCGCAATTCGTAGAGTTTTTTGCGCTCCGCAGAACTAGCGATGTTTAAGAGTTTGCGGTATTTGGTGATGGTGCGCCGTACCATTTTAAGGTGAAACTCAGCCTCTACAAGCTCTAAAATCTTGAGATCACTCAAGGGTTTTAAGGGATCTTCATGCGCGATGCGATCCAAGATAAAATCCTTGATGGAGGCGTTGGAAATATCCCCTTCCAGCGCGGTGGTGAAAAAACTCTTGATGGGGAAAATCCCGCGCGCGCACTCCAAGTATTTATTAGAGATCGCCCTAGAAATGGTGCTAGGCGCATAGCCAAATTCATTGGCAATATCCACCAAGCGCATGGGTTTGATCTGCTTGCCTTTGAAAAAATCGTATTGGTATTCAACCAACATCAAGCCGATCTTTAAAATTGTTTGCTGGCGCATTTGTAACGCGTCCACTAAATCGCGCGCTTCTTTGAGTTTTTCCTTCAAATAGTCATTGGCTTGTTTGATTTTAGGCTCTTCGACCACCACTTGGGGGTAATAGCTGTCATTGAGCTGGACGCTAATCTCCCCCCCCTGTTCCAAGATCAAAAGATCAGGGATCACCACGGGCGAAGGATCATGAAAATCTAGGGCGGGAGGGTTTTTAAAGGAAGTGATGATTTTCATCGCCTGTTTGTAAGAGGCTAGATGGCTAAAATCCTTGTGCGCGGACAAATTAGCTAAAATCTGCACGCATAGACTATAAGTAGAGTCGTCTAATTGGTTATGCTGGGCTAGTTGGAAGAAAAAACTCTCTTGGAGATCGCGCGCGCCCACACCCGGGGGGTCTAGGTAAGCAAAGCGTTGGCGCACCTTTTCATAATCTTGGGCATGCACGCCTAGTTTTAAAGCTAATGACTCTACATCGCCTTCAAAATACCCCTCATGGTTGAGATTTTCTATGATGTCTTGAGCGATTTGTAAAGAAGTCTGGGTGGGAAAAAGGGGGGGCAAGAGTTGTTGGTGGAGGGTTTCATACAAAGTTGCTTCGCGCACACTCAGGCTTTCGATCTTGTCAGTCATGGTGTTTTTAAGAGTGGGAGCGTTGGGGCGTTGGGCTTTGTGGAATTGGCAGGCACTAAAATCCGCGCTCAAGCCACTTTGCACGCGCATGCAAGGGTTATCCTTGGCATAAGCCTGCAACACTTCCTCCATTTCAAGGGGTCCACTTTGTAAAATAGGCAACCAACTTTTCAAAGTCGCCGATAGCCTATTTTTAGGCGC
Source organism: Helicobacter labacensis (assembly GCF_003660285.1). Lineage (GTDB taxonomy): Bacteria > Campylobacterota > Campylobacteria > Campylobacterales > Helicobacteraceae > Helicobacter > Helicobacter labacensis. The sequence continues at coordinate 18,417 of NZ_QXQQ01000018.1, forward strand.
GAGTTTGGGACGCAAGAGTGCCATCATGCCTTAAAATGCTCGCCTAAATAGTGTTTTCTAACCAATTCGTTTTCATAAATCTGATCGCTACTCCCACTGGCTAGCAAAGTCCCGCTCTTAATCACATACGCCCGATGGCACACGCTCAAGGTTTCGCGCACATTGTGATCGGTGATAAGCACCCCAATATTCATTTCTACCAAGCGTTCGATGATCTTTTGGATGTCTAGCACCGCAATGGGGTCTACCCCTGCAAAAGGCTCATCTAGCAAAATGAACTTAGGTCTTTTGATCAACGCCCTAGCGATCTCCACACGCCGCCTCTCTCCCCCGCTCAAGGACACCCCCTTGCGCGCCTGAATCGCTTGGATATTAAAAGCCTCTAACATTTCTTCAATGCGTTGCATGGCTTCTTTAGAATTGCTAAAAGTGGTTTGGGCGGCTAACATCAAATTATCCAGCACACTTAAATCCTTGAAAATGCTCGATTCTTGAGGCAAATACCCAATGCCTAAATTGGATCGCCTGTGCAGAGGATAATTGGAGAGATCGATGTCATTGAGCGACACACTCCCTCCACTGGGTTGCAATAACCCACAGATCATATAAAAAGTTGTGGTTTTACCCGCCCCATTGGGTCCTAACAAGCCCACCACCTGCCCGCTTTGCACTTCTAGGGACACATCATGCACAATCATGGTCTTTTTGATCTGCTTGCTCAAATGGGTCGCGCTGAGTCTATCCATCGCTGAGCCTATAGATGCGTTTTTGATCGCAGGTTTGCAAACTTAGCACCCACACGCGAAAGCCCAAGCGCACTAACATGCTTTTAAGCGCGCTAGAACCCCACTCTACAAAATGCACGCCCTGGGATTCCAAGTGTTCTAACACGCCCATTTCTAGGAGCTGCTGGGTTTCTTTGAGGTAAAAATCATAATGGTAAATACAAAAGCCCTCAGCCGGGTAAGCGTGCATTAAGCTGAAAGTGGGCGAGGTGGCTTGTAGGGCGTGGTGGGCTTGGCAAAAGTGCTGCACTAAAGTGGTTTTACCGCTACCCAAAGCACCCTGCAGGAGAATGATCGCGTGTTTACGCCCCTTGATCGCGTGTTTTAAAAGCGCTACCACAGCCCCTAAACCTTGCAAATCCGCTTGCATGGACTTCATTTCTCTACCTTGAAACTTTCAATTCCCAAATGCTCTTGCACCATGTCCACCATGTTTTGCTCCTCTTTGGTGAGGGGAGCGCTAGGAGGGGGAGAGGGGTTTTTGATCGCTTGGATTTGCACCCCTACCCCATAGACTTCTTCAACAGCTTTTTTAATGATCTCATAATGTGTTTTGAGCACTTCTTTAGCGCTAGGGGGCGCATCTGATTGCCACTGCAAAATCTGATCGCAGAAGGCATGAAAGCGCACATGCGCTTCAAACAGCGCGCCTAAATCTTGCTGGTGCGCGTAGAGTTTGGCGATAACTTGGGAGAATAGGTCTTTGGGAAGGGGCTGTGGGTTAGACTGGGGGGCTGGAGGGCTTTTAGGGGCTAAGTTTTGGGAGGGTTGGGCTTGGGGGGGGGTTATAGACAGCTTGCATTTTGAGCGCGCTCAAAGCCAGCACAAAATCCCCATCTGCACCCGTGTGCAAAAGACTCTTGGCTTGGGCTAAAATACCCATCCAAGCATCCAGCACATTGAGAGGAAAGCTCTCCTCTAATAGCGCGTCTTTAAGAAAGATCGCCATCTCTTCTAAAACCATTTGGGGATCGTAACTACCTAAAGTTTGCAAGAGAGAGCGCACGCGCGCCGGGTTGTCTGCAAGGGCTTGGAAAAAATCGTCTAGCACCTTGCTATCCACCATGCCCAACATTTGCGCGGTGGCTTCTAAGCTCAGAGTGCCACCACAATAACTTATAGCCTGCTCTGTGAGAGTCAAGGTGTCGCGCAAACTCCCCTGCGCGCTTCTAGCCAACATTTCCAAAACCCCTTCTTGGTAACCCACCCCCTCAGCTTGCAAGACTTTTTGCAAATGCGCCACAATGGCTTTAGGGGAGATCTTTTTAAAGCGGAAATGCTGGGTGCGGCTCAAAATGGTAGCAGGCAATTTGAGCGCGTCCGTGGTGGCTAAGATGAATTTGACATGCGCGGGGGGTTCTTCTAAGGTCTTTAAAAGCGCGTTAAAGGCTTCTTTAGTGAGCATATGGGCTTCATCAATGATAAAGATTTTAAAAGCTCCCATGCTGGGTTTATATTTAGTTTGCTCAATGAGTTCGCGCACATCTTCAATGCGCCGGTTAGACGCACCATCCATCTCAATAATGTCCATGTGCTTGTTGTGCAACGCGTCTACACAATTAGGGCACACATCACAGGGGGTGCTAGTGGGGGCTTTTTCGCACTGCAGGGCGCGGGCAAAAATGCGTGCGCTAGAGGTCTTGCCCGAACCCCTAAGCCCGCTAAACAAATAGGCATGCGCTAAACGCCCCTGCTCTAAAGCAAGGCTTAGGGTTTTAGACACACTTTCTTGCCCTACCAAATCCTTAAAGTGTTTGGGGCGGTATTTGAGAGCCAAGACCACGGATTTTCCTTTGTGTATTTGGGGTATTATAACCTAATTGTGCTGGCTGTAAGTCTAGCTGTGCTAAGATTGTCTATCACACTTGTTAGGAGTTTTTATGTTTGTTATAAAGCGTGTGTTCGTGGTGCTGTGCGTGGGCGCGGGGCTTGTTAGTGCTGTTATGGGGGCTAGTTTACCCCCCATTAAGGGCAAGGCTCTAGCCCTCTCTAGCCACCCCCTAGCCGACAAGATCGCCCAACGCGTTTTAGATGAGGGCGGGAACGCCATCGATGCAGCCGTAGCGATGGGCTATGCCTTGGCTGTGGTGCACCCGGCTGCAGGCAATTTAGGCGGGGGGGGCTTTGCGGTGATCCACTTGGCTAATGGGGAAAATATCACTCTAGATTTCAGAGAAAAAGCCCCTTTGAAAGCCACGCGCAACATGTATTTGGATAAGGAGGGGAAGGTGATCCCCAAACTTAGCACAGATGGTTATTTGGCTGCCGGGGTGCCCGGCACTGTAGCCGGGTTTGATGCGATGTTGAAAAAATACGGCACGCGTAAACTAGCAACCTTGATTCAACCCGCTATCGATCTCGCCCAAAAAGGTTTTAGATTAACACCCAGACAGGGGGAAACCATGTTAGATGCCAAACCCCGTTTTGCCAAATACGCCAGTAGCCGTAAATACTTCTTAAAAAAGGGTATGGTGGCTTATAGCGCGGGGGATCTCTTCGTGCAAAAGGATTTAGCTAAAACTTTAACCTTGATTAAAAACGCCGGGGCGAAAGCCTTTTACAGGGGCGCGATCGCGGATTTGATTGTAGAGGACATGCGCAAGAACGGGGGGATCATCTCTAAGCAAGACTTAGCCCAATACAAGGTGGTGTGGCGTAAACCTATTGAGGGGAGTTATCGGGGTTATAAAATCATCTCCATGGCACCCCCTAGCTCAGGCGGAACGCATATCATTGAGATTTTAAACACGATGGAGAACGCTGACATCGGCGCGCTAGGTTTTGGCTCTAGCCAAACTATCCACATCATGGCTGAAGCGATGCGCCAAGCCTACGCGGATCGCTCGGTATTTATGGGAGATCCGGATTTTATTGATGTCCCCACAGACAAACTCACCAGCAAGAGTTATGCCAAAAAAATCTATGAAAACATTTTGCCTAATAAAGCCACGGATAGCGCGAAAGTGCGCCCGGGGTTAGGGCAAATCCATGAGGGTAAGAACACCACGCATTACTCTGTAGCAGACAAATGGGGGAATGCGGTGAGCATCACCTACACCGTGAATGATTACTATGGCAGTGCAGCCGCCATCAATGGGGCAGGCTTTTTGCTCAATAATGAAATGGACGACTTTTCTATCAAACCGGGTGTGCCTAATCTCTATGGTTTGATCGGAGGCGATGCTAACGCGATTGAGCCGGGTAAACGCCCCCTTAGCTCCATGTCGCCCACTATTGTGCTCAAACACAATAAAGTCTTTATGGTCGTGGGCAGTCCCGGTGGCGCGCGCATCATCACCACGGTATTGCAAGTGATCAGCAATGTGATCGATCATGGCATGAATATTTCTGAAGCGGTGAGCGCGCCGCGATTTCACATGCAATGGTTGCCTGATGAAATCCGCATTGAGAAATTTGGCATGCCTAAAGATGTGCAAGAAAATTTGGAGAAAATGGGCTATAAAATTGTAGTTAAACCCCCTATGGGCGATGTGAACGCCATTGTGGTCGATGCCAAAGCCCATGCCATGTATGGGGCACAAGACCCACGCAAAGAGTTTTAATGGCACACCAACTAGAAATTGTCGGCACAGATTGCGCCCAAATGGGGATTGTGCGTAACAATACGCAAGAGTGGATGTTTTTCCAAAGTTACCCCTTTATCCAGAGCGAGCTATTGGCGCATGTGGGCGCGTGCGTGCACCCTAACCCTAAACGCGCGCTCATCACTGGAGGGTTTGACACCCAAATCGCCTTTGAGTTGCTAAAGTATGAGGGGTTGCATGTGGATTTTGTGCAAGAAGATCACGCCATGCTAGAGAATTTGCACGCCTTTTTGCCCCAATTTGCAGAAACCAAAGCCCATGCGCGCTTTAAACTCTATGACAAAATCCTCGATCTAGACCTACAACCCTATGATATTCTCATCTCACTTAGCACCCCCAATGCCCACCAAGTGGACGGCTTGCAACGCATGCTAAACCCCAAAGGCTTGATGTTGCTCAGTGTTCCTAACCCCTTGCTAGAACAAGAAGCCTTTAAGGGCGCGCTCACAAGCTTACAGGGTTGTGCGCAAATCCTCATGCCCTTTAACACCCCCTATGCTCCCACCCCCCAAGTTTATCTCTTTGCCTCCAAGCACTACCACCCCCTAGCCGACATGTTATTACAAAAGATCGACATGCTCGATGGGTTGCGTTATTACAACGCAGAAATCCACCACGCCGCCTTTGCCCAACCCCAGTGGCTTAAGGGCGCGTGCGCGCGTCTGCTTAAAAATTGAGCTTAAAACACGCCTTTGTGCTCACGGGGGGGATTGGCACGGGCAAGAGCACGGTAGCTAGCCTTTTGAGCTTGCATGGCTATAGTGTGCTAGATGCCGATAAAATCGCCCATGAACTCTTTGAACAATACAATGCGGAAATTGCCCAGCTATTCTCTGAGGTGGCGACTAACCACACCATCACGCGCCAAGCCCTAGCCCCGCTCATTTTTAGCGATAAAGTCGCGCGCGCCAAGCTAGAGGCATTGCTCCACCCCAAAGTGCGCGCTAGAATGCTCGAGCAAGCCCAACAACTAGAAACCCACCACCAGCCCTATTTTTTGGACATTCCGCTATATTATGAAATTGAGGGGGTTAAGAGCTATGGGATTGCTCAAGTGGTCTTGGTGTATGCGCCCAGAGAGTTGCAGATCACACGCCTGCAAGCGCGCGATCACCTAAGCCTAGAGCACATAGAACAACGCCTTGATGCCCAAATGGATATAGAAATTAAAAAATCTCTAAGCCTCTTTGTGCTGGACAATTCTAAAGATTTAAAACATTTACAAGCAGAGGTAGAGAGATTGCTCATCCAAATCAAGGGGGGTTAATACATATATTCAGTGGGTCCCATGTCTAGCGATTTAGGGTCTACTCCGCCACGAATATCAGAGCACCCGTCCTTTTCATCGGGCATGTGATTGTAGATTTTATCAGGAAAGTTGACACTCTCATGGCAGAGTTTTTCATAATAATCTGCCTTTTTCTCATCTGCAGGCACGCCCAAACCCTGATCATACATGCGCGCCATATCCGCATACCCACCCCCATAGCCACCCCTCCCAATCTTTTCATATAGCTCAAGGGCTTTGTGGTAATCTTGCTTAACTCCTAGCCCATTTTCATAGAGATATGCTAAGCCATTGTATCCACAAAATTTGCCTTTTTTGATGGCTTTTTGGAAAGCCAAAAGGGCTTTTTTATCCTCTTCTTTTTTGCCCTCATCGGGGAATACAAGATTCCAAGCGTTATCACAACTTGGATCATAAAACCGAGCATCCCGATTCCGCGCACTCAGGCAAGATAGCCCCACCACAAGCCACACCCATAACACATTTTTCAGACTAAACAAACCTAGCATTGACAACCCTTCTAGGACTAGCACATTCTTTTAAACCCCCACCTAATAAAAGCATCGCCAATGGGTTAATCTTGCTTGCGAAAAATGAATTTGTCGATCTTAAAGAAGATAATCGCCCCAATAGTCTGTCCTAAAAAGAGATTGATCCAAAGAGGCGTGCCCAGCCACTCAAAAAAGTGCATGAAGGGCAACATCACCACGGCAGAGAGCATCCAGCGCAACCAATAGATCAAAAAGAGTTTACTCTTATACTCTTTAGGAAACCTCAGCTTCTTTAAAAACTCCATTCACACTCCTGCATTTGGTAAGATAGAGTGCGTCCCATACCCGCAACCATCCAAAAAACAATCGTAGGCGTAAAAACCCCAAAAACGGATATGGCTATAAAATGGGAGGAGACAAAGCCAGCGCGGACGACTACCCCCACCCCCAAAACCCCTCTTGAAAAGACACGCCTACGCATGGCTATTTATGGAGACCTTTTTGCCACAGCTCCTCAATGCGCTTGCCATAGTGGGCATCGGCTTTTTTGAAATGTTCTAACTGGCGTTTGATGATCTCTTCAGGCACACCCTGCATGGCATCGGCGATGTTTTGGCAGGTGCGCTCTTGTTCGTCTTTGGGCATCAATCTAAAGAGATCGCCTGCTTGGGTGTAATAATCCGTGTCGTAATCGCGGAAGTCGTAGGCATAAGCAGCCATTTCATCCTCAAGCTTAGCAAGCTCAAGTTTGGGCTCGCGTGCATGGGGGGCTTCTTTGTAGCCCGGCAGTGAGCTAGGCTCATAATTGCGCATCGCGCCATCACGCCCATTATTCATAAACCCATCGCGTGAGGAAGTCGCAAAGGGGCAACGGGGCGCGTTCACCGGTAGCTGGCTATGGTTAATGCCTAGCCTGTAGCGGTGGGTGTCCCCATAAGCAAAGAGTCGCCCCTGTAGCATGCGATCCGGGCTATAACCCACCCCGGGCACGACATGGGCAGGATTAAAGGCAGATTGCTCCACTTCAGCAAAGTAGTTTTCAGGGTTTTTATTCAGCTCCAAAATACCCACTTCAATCAAGGGGTAATCTTTATGACTCCACACTTTGGTTACATCAAAGGGGTGGAATTTGTAGTGTTTGGCATCGCTCTCTGGCATCACCTGCACACAAAAACGCCATTTAGGATAATCTTTGTTCTCAATGGCTTCAAAGAGATCGCGCTGATGCGAATCCATGTCATGCATGCGAATTTTTGCCGCCTCTTCGCTGGTTAAATTTTTAATCCCTTGCAAAGTTTTAAAGTGGAATTTTACCCAAAAGCGTTCATTCTTTTCATTGATGAGGCTAAAAGTGTGGCTACCATAGCCATTCATATGGCGGTAACTCTTAGGAATGCCCCGATCGCTCATTAAAATCGTAACTTGGTGCAAACTCTCAGGCACTAGACTCCAAAAGTCCCAAACCATCGTAGCGTCTTTGAGATTGGTTTGGGGGTGGCGTTTTTGGGTGTGGATAAAATCGGGGAATTTGAGCGGATCGCGGATGAAAAACACGGGGGTGTTGTTGCCCACAATGTCCCAGTTGCCCTCTTCTGTGTAGAGTTTGAGCGCAAAACCTCTAGGGTCGCGCTCGGCATCGGCAGAACCCTTTTCGCCTGCCACGGTGGAAAAGCGCAAAAAGCAGGGGGTTTTTTTACCCACCTCACTAAAAAGTTTGGCTTTGCTGTATTTGGTGATTTCGGTGCTGGTGATGCTCAAGGTCCCATAAGCCCCGCTGCCCTTAGCATGCACCACGCGCTCGGGGATGCGCTCGCGATCAAAATGGGCAAGTTTTTCTAAAAACCATGTGTTTTGTAAGAGGACAGGTCCCCTAGGTCCGGCAGTGGCGACATCTTGATTATGCCCAATGGGCGCGCCCACAGCATTGGTCAGAGTAACATCTTTGTTGTGGTGATTCATAAAAACCTTTCTGTAGTTATTCTAGTTTCCTAGTAAGGAAACACGCCCGTATTCTAACATAAAATAACCGCTTCAATCCACAACATAGCCAAATTTTGAGAAATTCCGCGCTCTTGCGAGCACACCCTAAAAATCAATAGGTTAGAGTAATTTCAATCGTTGTTGTTCTAACAAATAAGTGCGCGTGCAATCGCACGCCATTTTCTCATCATGGGTAGCTAGAATAAGCGCGCCTTGTTGGGTGCGGATATAGGCATGCATGGTCTGCATGACAGCTAGGGCGGTGGCGCGATCTAGATTGCCCGTTGGCTCGTCTGCAAAAATAATTTTGGGGCGTTTAGTGAGAATGCGCGCAATGGAGAGTCGTTGTTGCTGTCCCCCGCTAAGTTCCCCCACACTGGAGTTAAGCAAGTGGGCGATTCCTAGCGTGTCTAATAAGTCTTGGGAAATGGGTTGTTGGCTTAAAATAGAAGCCACTTGTAGGTTTTCCAGCGCGTTAAAGCCCTTGAAGAGATAATGGGCTTGGAAGATGATTCCAATGTCATAACGGCGGATATGCAAGAGAGTTTTCATGGGCAGGCTATAGATGTCTTCGTATTCTAGCAAACGCACCACCCCCTCTAAAGGCTTTAGCATGGTGGAGAGGTGGTTGAGTAAACTAGATTTGCCACTCCCACTCACCCCCAAGAGCGCGATGGATTGTCCAGCGCGCACGCGCAAGTGCAAGTCTTTATAAAGCCAGTTTTCAAAGCGGTGTGCGATACGGGTGGCTTCTAGCATTTACAGTCCTATGTTTTGATCGCCTAACAGGGTGGGGGTTAAGATATAAGAGGGGGATAAATTCGTGCTGTGGACAATGCTCTTGGCAAAGCGGCGCGCGTAGTATTTCAATAGCATGCGTTGCAAAAAAGGTTCAATGCTAGGCACAAACCACGCGTTATTGCTCAAAATCACAAAGATGTCTGGGCTATGCGGGTAAGCCAGCGCGCTAGTGCCCTCATAGCACACTAGGGGGCGGAATTTAAACCCCTTAATATCAAAATCTCTAAAAGCAACCCCACTGCCCAAACTAAAGAATGCCTCTCCAAAAAAGAGTTTTTCTAGGTAGTCAGCTAACAATTTAGGCAAGGGCATGGTTTCTCCAAAGGGGGCTAAGATCACTTTGTGGGCGTATTGGTAGGTCTTGTTAGCAAATACATAGGTGGAATTGTAGAGCATGCGTTTTTCTTGGTAGAGCGCGCCGGTGATGATGGTGATACGCGCGCTTAAATCCAGTAAGGTAGAGAGAAACGCGCTGGTATTGAGCACGAAAGGGAAGGCGGTTTCAGGCAAGATCACCACTTGTTTGTGCTGGGCGATCGCTTGGTGGATGATCTGCAAATTGTGCGCGACAATTTCTTGAAGGTGATCGCGTTGCCATTTGAGGTCTTGGGCGGTGTGAGTGGTGGCGACTTTGAGGTGAGCAAAAGAGGGGTTTGATCTAGAGGCGTGCCAATCAATGGCTGACACAAAGAGCGCACAGGCTAATAGCTTCGCATAGAAGTGCGCGGAAGTCCTGAGAAATAAAAAGCGTTGGCTTTGGGGTTTGAGCAAGGCAATAGCGCTAAGCACGCATAAAAAACTCAGTTTGTCCACCTTGAATACCGAATAAGCAAAAAAGGCATCGGGCACAAACCAATCAAAGCCAAAGGGGTGGATATAGCTAGCCAGCCATAATGCCAGCACTCGATAAAGAGGCGAGCCTAACCAGCAGAGCAGATAAAACACCCCCCCATAGCACAGAGCGACTAGGATCACCATAAGCGGGATCAAAAAAGCGTAGTCGCTGTATCTAAAACTCAACGCGCACCAATAAAACAAGCCCAAACCCACCAGAAAGCCAAAGTTAAAGGACTTGGATTTTTCTACGCTAAGGCATGCCCACATGCCCAAGGGGGCTAGAACACTCTCTAGGATCACTAGCGCTAAGGGGTGCTTGGGTAACATAGCACCCACATACAAGGGTGCTAGAAAAAGCAAGGCTTGCCCCCAATGCGCGCGCAATACAAGCCGACCCCAATCTTTCATCTCTAGCGATGGCAACCATGTTCCTTGCGTGTGTCAAATATCCATAATTTTAAGCTTACAGAGTTTATAATTCTAGGATAGATTGTCTTAAATTCACTTGGAAATGTGCGTTAATGGGTTATATTGATCTGATCTTGGTAGCTGTTATCATTGTCATAGGAATCCGTGGCTTTTACAACGGGTTGGTTGACGAGGTAGCGGGGATTCTTGGGATCGTGTGTGGGGTGTATATGGGTTCTAGGTTTGCCTCTCTCGTGGGCGCGTGGTTTTCTGCGCATGTCCATGATTTCCACAGCCCCTCTATGGCAAGTTTAATCGGTTTTACCCTGGTGCTAGCAGGAGTGTGGATTTTCTTTTTGATCATGGGCGTGGTGGTGAGTAAGGCGGTGAGTTTTAGCAATTTGGGCGCGATCGACAAGATTTTGGGCTTTGTTTTTGCGTGCGCTAAGATGTATCTTGTCTTTGCCTTTTTGCTCTATGGGGCTTCGCGCTTTGGGTTCATGAAAGCGATGGATACTTACATGCGTGCCAATAGCCAGTTTTACCCCACCATGCAAGAAGTAGCCGCCTATGTGATGCAACGCCCAGAAATCCAAGAATTGGGCAGGGTGATTCAAAACAAAGCCCAAGAAATCCAAACTGACCACCCCCAAAACACCCCATAAGAGTTCCCAATGTTTGACAACCCTTATATCCGACAACGCCTAAGCAAAGCCCAGCAGTTGCGCGCCCACCATTGTAACCCCTATGACAACAGTGTTAAACGATCCCTAAGCAACGCGCAGTTTTTACAGACCTTTAGCGCGCTAGAAGTAGGACAAAAAGACATGGCTAACACACACGCGCTAGTGGGGCGCGTAAAGTTTATGCGTCTGATGGGCAAGGCGTGCTTTATCAAAATAGAAGATCAAAGCGCGTTATTACAAGTGTATCTTTCACAAAATGATTTAGGCAAAGAAGATTTTGATCTTTTTAAAAAATGCGTAGAAGTGGGCGACATTGTGAATGTGGAGGGCTATCCCTTTGTTACCAAAACCAAAGAGCTCAGTCTACACGCCACCTCTTATAAAATATTGACTAAGGCAGTTGTGCCTTTGCCTGAGAAGTTTCATGGCTTGAGCGACATTGAATTGCGTTACCGCCAGCGCTATGTAGACTTGATCGCCAATCCGGAGGTAAGGGAGGTGTTTAGACAACGCAGCGCTATTGTCGCGTGTGTGCGCGCGTTTTTTGAAAAAAAGGGCTTTTTAGAGGTAGAAACCCCCATGATGCACCCCATTGCCGGGGGAGCCAATGCGCGCCCTTTTATCACCTACCACAATGCTTTAGAAGTAGAGCGCTATTTGCGCATTGCTCCAGAATTGTATTTAAAACGCTTGGTAGTGGGGGGGTTTGAGGCGGTGTTTGAAATTAACCGCAATTTTAGAAATGAGGGCATGGATCACTCCCATAACCCTGAATTTACCATGCTGGAGTTTTATTGGGCGTATAAGACCTATGAAGACTTGATCGCCATGACAAAAGAACTCTTTGGCGTGTTGCTAGAGCATTTGGGCTTGCCCACAAAACTCCCCTATGGAGATGTAGAAATTGACTTTGGGGCGTTTTCTTGTATGCCTTTCAAACAGGCTTTAGTGGAGATCGGGGGGCTTACCCACGCCTTGCTAGAGGACACTGGGGCGTTAAGCGCGTTATTGCAAGCAAATGGCGTGGATGTGAATGGCGCGTTGGGGGGCGCGCATTTGCTTGCAGAGGCGTTTGACACCTTTGTAGAACCCAAGCTCATCAACCCGACTTTTATCACACATTACCCCATTGAAATTAGCCCCCTAGCACGGCGCAACGACATTGACCCTAGCATCGCCGATCGCTTTGAGCTCTTCATCGCGGGCAAGGAGATCGCCAATGGTTTTAGCGAACTCAACGACCCTCTAGATCAGCACCAACGCTTTGAAGAACAGGTTAAAGCCAAAGAGAGCGGGGATGAAGAGGCGCAGTTTATGGATAGCGATTATGTGTGGGCATTAGGGCATGGCATGCCCCCCACAGCTGGGGAGGGGATTGGCATCGATCGCTTGGTGATGTTGCTCACCAACTCTAAAAGCATTAAAGATGTGATCTTTTTCCCAGCTATGAAACCTTTAAAATCCAACCAAAGCGAGTGATATGGACTCCCATTTACAAACAAACGATCCGCAAATTTTTGATCTCATCTTTCAAGAGTGGCGACGCCAAAGCGAACATTTAGAGATGATTGCCAGCGAGAATTACACTTTTGAGAGCGTGATGGAGGCGATGGGGAGCGTGCTCACCAATAAATACGCGGAGGGGTATCCCTTCAAGCGCTATTATGGGGGCTGTGAGGTGGTGGATCGCATTGAAGAATTAGCTATTGAGCGGGCTAAAAAACTCTTTAATTGCGCGTTTGCCAATGTGCAACCCCATGCAGGTAGCCAAGCCAATATGGTAGTCTACCACGCCCTATTAAAACCCCATGACAGAATTTTGGGCATGGAACTTAGCAGTGGGGGGCATTTAACCCATGCCTCACCTGTGAGTTGGACGGGCAAGCATTTTCAAGGCTTTTTCTATGGAGTCAATGAAGAGGGTTGGATTGATTACGATGAGGTGTTAAAGATCGCCAAAGTCGTGCGTCCTAAACTCATCGTGTGCGGGTATTCAGCCTACCCTAGGGAGATCGATTTCAAGCGTTTTAGAGAGATCGCTAACGAGGTAGACGCGCTTTTGATGGGCGATATAGCCCACATCGCTGGGTTGGTCGTGGCTGGTGAGCACCCCCACCCCTTCCCCCACTGCCATGTGGTCAGCAGCACCACGCACAAGACTCTTAGAGGTCCTAGGGGGGGCTTGATTTTAAGTGATGATCCAGAAATTGCTGGCAAAATCGATCGCGCGCTTTTTCCGGGTTTGCAGGGTGGACCTTTGGTGCATGTGATCGCGGCTAAAGCCGTAGGGTTTTTAGAAAATCTCAAACCAGAGTGGAAAACTTACGCGATCCAAGTCAAGCGCAATTTACAAACCCTCGCCCAAGCTTTACTAGGGCATGGGTTTGAGTTGGTGAGTGGGGGGAGTGATAACCACTTGCTCGTGATGCGCTTGCATGGGTATAGTGGTAAAGACGCGCAAATCGCCCTAGATAACGCGGGGATCACCACCAACAAAAACAGCGTGCCCGGGGATACACGAAGCCCGATGTTTACTAGCGGGTTAAGACTGGGTTCAGCCGCGCTCACCAGCAGGGGCATGGGAGAGCAAGATTTTGTCTTCATCGCACACAAGATCGCCCAAGTGCTAGAGAATATCCAAGATAGCGCGCAACACGCCCGCATTAAAGAGGAAATCATCGCGTTTTCCAAGCGCTATAAAAGCTATGAAAGTCCAATTTTCTAAGGGAGTCGCATGGTAGAAATGGATTTGCAACTCATCAAGTTACAAACAAGCCACTACTTCGTGCAACAGCCCGGTTTGGGGCAACGCATAACTTATTTGGGGCGTTGTTTTTACGACAAGTTTGCTAAGGTAGAAGCTAGTTTGACTTCTGTGCTGATCCAAAAGCACTGGCGCAAGGAAACCACCATCGCGCATAATTTGATCTTGCCTAATAACAAGGTAGAAAATATCGTCTTTGACTACAATGGGCGCACCCCTGATCGCTTTTACCACAAGGCGCAACTCTTACTGCGCGAAGAGGGTTATATCAACTTTACTGCCTACGAGAGCAAAACCCCCGGGCATTTGCATTTGTATGTGCACAAGGGGCACACGGAGCTAAGTGAGGGCTATAGGCTAGCCAAGACTTTGTCCATGAAACTAGCCCAAAACCTGCCCAATGAATGGCGCACCTTTCCTAATAGCGATCTTCCCTTGCTTTTCAATATTTTGATCTTGCCCTATGGAGTCTTTGCCAAAGAGAGGGGTTCAAGTTGGGCAAGGCATATGTGATGGACTTTAAAACCTCAAAAGGACAATCTCATGGATAATTCAGAACTCAATAAGGATCTCAACAAACAACTCAATGAGGCGCTAGACGAGCACGAAGTGAAGAGCTCCAAACTCAAGAAGACTTTACTCATTTTAGCAGTAGGTCTTATTATCTTGGGGGTGGTGCTAGTAGTGTTTTACAAGAGCACGCGCGAGCCGGCTAAAAGTGCTGGGAATCATGAAGAGCATTTGTCAAAGGTGGGCAATCTCCATGACAATAACTTTGATCAAAAGGGCTTTGAAAACTTGACTTTAGAACCCGCCACCCCCAAAAAAGAGGAGGACAAGTTCGATCAAATTGTCAAGGATATCCAAGCCAAGCAAGTGCAAAAAGTGCCAGAACCTCCCATTGTGCTCCCCACCAGCCCCCTAGATAAAACTCCCCCCCCACCTCCTCCTTTAAAAATAGAACCCCAACACCCCAAACCCCCGCTAGAACAGCCCAAAGAAGCCACCAAAGTCAAGCATGAAAAACC
>NZ_QXQQ01000019.1 GCF_003660285.1 Helicobacter labacensis
TTAAACGATAAGGTGAGCGGAGCAGCTTTAAGGCATCATCTAAAAAGCGCGCTACACAAGTCCCATAGTGTCAGCGAGTTTAAAACCCACTTGCGCGCTTTAGCCAGCAGAGAGGACTTTGACAACGCCACCAAAGCCCTTATTAGAGAGATTGAGGGGGGAATGCCCCCAGATGATCCAAAATCCTTTGAATATAAGACGGAGGGGACTACAGATATAAAAAGTCTTAGGGTGGAGCTAAGGCAGAGTCTAATCCCTATTTTCAATAAAGATATTATGAAAAAGAGACGGGAGTAGTTGCTAGGTTCAACCAATGGAATCAAAAAAATCTCTAGCGAAAAAGCTTTGAATAAAAGTTTAGAAAATAGTTTCACAAAAAAAGAAGAACGCCCCCTTAAGCGCGTTTTTAATTGCCCTCTATGCTAAGGTAATGGGGGAGGGGGAGTTTGGCTTTGCTAAGACCTATTCTAACCGCGCCATTGATGGGGTAGTAGGCATTGTAGATAGCATTGAATACATCAATGGGCAAGATTGCGAGGCGGATAGATTGCGCGCTTTGAGGTTATCTGTGTGCTTTGTGGACGATGGGATCAGGGCGTGGGGGCGACACACCCACGAATGAGAGCATACTAGACAGCCAAGCGCGCCATAGATTTGCAACTTAACGACGCGCTCAAAGAAGTTACAGACAATTTAGATGCCTTTATGCATTTAATTGGACTGGGGAGAGATTCATTGCCCGCATACACAAGGCCACAACGCCCCTTAGAGGAACTAGGGCATGGGCACTCTTTAAAGTGCGGTAACGCGATTAGATAGGTTCCAAAACCCCCATATGGAGCAGATGGATCAAGGTCAAAAATTACTTAAACAAGCGTCCCTTGCGACCCCTTATACCGTTGTGTTCAGCTCCTCAGGTGAGAGTTCCTCATAGAAGCGTTCCACATCTAAATGTGCACCTAGGTATTGCGTGATTTCCTTAGCGTCTGTCAAGGCGTTTTCTAAACAGCTAGTTGCGCCCGGAGAGGGAGTCATGTTAAAGGTGATGCCCTGATGGGTGATGATTTTGCGCTCACCTAAGATGAGCTTTTTCTTGGAGCGATCCAACACTTGGGGGCGCACTTCCCCAAATCCGGAGGCGTATTGTAAGTCGCTAAGCGATAAGGAGGGAATGATTTTGCGCGCATCGTGCAAGAATTTGCGCTTACCCACATAAGGGATTTCAAAGACAATGTTTTTAAAGACATAATTTCTAATGTCTCTCTCTGTAAAGAGATCAAAGACGATTCCCATTACATCCATGTTGAAGTCCATTTTGAATAATTCCCAGCTAATGCCCTTCAAGCAAGAGGTTTTATGGCGCTCTAGCTTAGGCATGGCTAGGGCTGTGGGACCTAGGCGGGTTTTGCCCTTAATCCACACATCTGGGTCGCCATGCAAGGCTGCAAAGGGCAATTTGGGGTTTTGCACGGTGTAAACCTTACCGCGCAACAATTCGCTAGGCACAAAGTAAAAACTCCCGGCCACGGGCAAACAACCCAAATCCAAACCATAACCCATGGATTGGGCTAGAGGCAAGGAGTAAGACCCCGCGTCCACTAGCACGAATTTGCCATAAATCTCATCGCCCTCCGTGGAGATCACCGCCCATTCGTCTATACAACGCTCGATTCTATCGACCTTGAAACGGAAAAAAGTCTGGTTTTCTGGATTGCACAACATCGCCTCTTGCACAAAATTTTCGCTCAATAGCTCGAAGTTCATGCCACACCAGTATTTTTCAAACCCACTTCCCACCACATTTTCGGGGCGATCTAGACCGTGTTGTTCGGCGATCACCATAGGCTCGATCTCCTTAACCTTAGCTTTGTCAAAGAAAGTAAGCCCCGGGTAGATTTCTTTAAATTCTTCATGTCTTTTAGCGATGAAGGCGCATTCTTTATCTCCCACCCCAATTGCCATTTTCTGCATTTCAAAAATGGCTTTATTTTGGAGGTTTTTGTTAAAGGCGTAACGGCGGATTTTCTCGGCCGCTAGTTTGACTTTTCTAGCCTTCTTGGCGGTGTAATTGGTTTCAATCGCCCCATCGTGGATAGTTTGAGAATTGGCTTTAGCATTAGAGCTCACTCTAGCAACTTTGCTCTCTCTCTCTACAAGGGCAATTTTTTTCAAGTCTGTGTATTGACTCAAGGTCCAAAGCAGGGCGCAACCAGAAACCCCGCCCCCAATGATGATCACATCAAAATCCCGCTTCATACATTTCCTTTATTTGGGTTAAAAAGGCGGATTGTAGCATAATCAATGCGCCGCCAACTTTAAGCTGTAATCATAGAGATCGGACATCGCCTCTATCCGATCGATGAGCAAACGCGTCTTAGAAGACGCGTCCTTGTTTTCCTTGCCTAATTCTAAGGTAGTGATCACGGCTTTGCCAATGTTATAGGTGTGCGTGTCTCCAGATTTCTCCACAGAGATCGCCCAAATGTTGTGCGCCACAATAGCCTTGCGTGCGTGCGTGCCCAAGTAGAGCATGATATGCCCTTTGAGCCAAAGAATGGTAGCAAAAGGGGTGGCATGTTTGATGATATAGGCTTCTTTTTGCAAAGCGTCCATCGCGCTCAAATCCACCATATTATTGGCGTAACGCACTTGGGCTAGGGAATTGCGTGGGAGTAAAATCCCAAAGCTAGCAAAGCTATCGCGTGTAAAGGCGGAACAATCGCGATTTTGATCCGTCCCGCCCCAACCATAGGGCTGACCTAGCATGGTGTCGATTACGGCAGCCATCACGCGCGCGCTCAAGGGACGCGGAAAAGGGGTGAAGTGGCGCGGGTTAAAGGGCGTAGGGATGAGTTTGGCAAAACCCTGTGAATCTTTGGCGTAAGTGTATACCTGTCTGGAGTTGACTAAGGGCAAAATCTCGCCCATATGGGTGAGCGCGACGACTTGGTGCGCGCGGTTATACAAGGGGATTTTATCTTGAAGAGGGGTGATGTAATGGGGGCTATTCATGAGGGTTTGAATCGTAGCGGGTTTAATTAAAGCGAGTTTCTCCACCTTGATCCAGCCATAGACAAAACTGCTTTGGATATGCGCATAAGTCTTGTCCGTATTGTAATGGGTGATGAGCACGGGCGTGCCCGCAAAGATCATTGAATTCTGCCAGCGATCAAAGGGAGATCCCACTTTATTGTAGTAGGGTTTGTCTGTGGGCACGGCGCGCACATCAGCGTCTTGAACCACTAGGGCTTTGAGTGCGTGGCTGGGGTAGTGCGGGGTGTCCATACTCTCCCAAAGCGCTTTTAGGGCTTTGGGATCATTGGGCTGACCTATTGCATCAAACCCACGCGCTTTAAAGAGGTCTTGCATCCAAAAGACTTCTTGGGTGTCGCGCATCACTTCCATACCCGTCCATGGGGCATACCATTGGGCTAAATACGCGTTTTTGAGTTTGTCTTTATCTGGGATAGGGAAAGCGTGTTTGGGGAGATAGTAGTTAGCTTCTTGGGGGAGTTTGAGGTCTAAAAGACTCTCTTGTGCGTTGAGAATCACGGCTAGACTGAGTAAAAAGCCCTTAAGTGCCATAGGTCGCCAATAGCTCCCCCACGCCCTGTTCAACCATGGCATACACTCTTTCTAAGTCCTGCACGCGCGTAAAGGTGTAGGGGTCTGGAATATCCGCCCCTCCCAAGCCAAAATCGCCTAATTTACACACATGGGGGTGGGTGATCCCCAAATCTTTTAAGGCTTCTATATTGCTCTTATCCATCGCTACGATCCACTCAAAGCGATTAGCTAGGGCTTGGGTGATGGGTTTGCTTTTAAAATGGGAGATGTCAAGCCCATGTCGTTGGGCGAGCTGGATAATGGGGGGATGGGGAGGTTCACCTTGATGGAAAGCAGAAATGCCAGCCCCATCTACGCGTAAATCCAAACCCTTATTTTCTACCACATTCTGGGCGATCCCCCTAGCCAACATAGAACGGCAGATATTGCCTAAACACAAGAATAAGAGGCTTTTAGGGGCTTTCATATGCGCAAATAGCTTCTAAGCAAACGCCCATATTGGGGGCTACGCAATTTTTTGATCGCACTACTCTCAATTTGGCGTACGCGCTCCCGTGTTACATTGAGCTCCTTGCCAATTTCTTCTAAGGTGCGATCGCTCTCATCTTCAAGCAAACCAAAACGCATGCGAATCACGGATTTTTCGCGTTCGTTGAGCTGATCGAGCACCCCATCAATTTGGGCTTTCAGATCCTCGCGCATGATGTGATCCATAGACCCCACCACCTTTTCATTTTCCACGAAGTCCCCAAATTTGCCATCATCATCATTGCCCACAGGAGATTCTAGACTAATGGGCTCTTTGGTGATCTTGATGACATTTTTCACCTTCTCTAGGGGCAAGCCCACTTCTTTAGCCACCAAGTCTAAATCCGGCTCCTTGCCATTTTCTTGCATGTATTTGCGCATCACCTTGTTAATGCGGTTGATGGTGTCGATCATGTGGATGGGAATGCGAATCGTGCGGGCTTGATCGGCGATCGCACGACTGATTGCCTGTTTGATCCACCAAGTGGCGTAGGTAGAAAAGCGGTAATTTTTTTCATGTTCGAACTTATCCACCGCCTTCATCAAGCCAATATTACCCTCCTGAATTAAATCCAAAAAGGGCAACCCACGCGAGGTGTAGCGTTTGGCGATACTCACCACCAAGCGCAGGTTAGAACGCGCCATTTTGTTCTTGGCTTTATCAGAAATGAGTTTACCCCGCTTGATTTGCTCCAAGATCTCCTTGAGTTTGCTAGGCTCTAGATCAAAGCCATCCTCACTCGCCTCTTTGGTTTGGAAGAGTTTTTTAATTTCCATATAGCTAGCGATCATGGTCGCCTCAGGCACCATGCTAGCGATCTCCTCCTTGCTCATGTTGGTGATGTTTTTTAAGATATTCTTGTGGTTTTCAATCAAGGCTTCATTGAACAAGGAGAGTTTATACTCTAGGCGTTTTAACTCCTTTTCAAACCCATCGCCACTTTTAAGCGAAGTTTCCATCGCCTTGACCAATTCCCCAATGAGCTTGCTTGTAGGACCTAGATCGTAGAGTTTTTCTTTAAGCACCCGGCGTTTGTAAGCCAAGCTCAAAGCGTGCAAGAGCTCGTCCTCTTGAACGGGGGTGTTGAGAGCTTTAAGCCACTCTTTTTTAGCTTTATTCAAGGCTTTGAAACTTTCGATCACTTTCTGCACGCGTTTGTGATCTTTTTCAGAGAGATTCTTTTTAACCTCAATGGTGCCTTCATCTTCCTCGTCTAGTTCGCTTTCCTCTTCCTTCTTGGTGTTGCTTTCATCGTCATCAAAATTCCTAAATAACTCTTTAACGCGTCTTTCGCGATTAATGAGCGCGTCTTTATAATTGTGGATGAAGTCAATCAAATAGGGCACAGAACAAATCGCATCCAAGATAATGTTCTCGCCCAATTTGATCTGTTTGCTCAATTCGACTTCTTCTTCCTTGCTAAGTAGAGGAATTTCGCCCATCTCGCGCAAATACATGCGCACGGGACTATCGCTTCTAGACCACTCGGTGAAATCCTTTTCTTTGATGAAGTCTAGGTTTTCCTCCGTATCCTCTTCAAGGGTTTTAGATTTCTTACGGGGGGTTTTGCGATCCATAGAGAGTGAGCTTAGGGCACACTCTGAAGAATGCACGAAAGACTTGTTGTATTTGATCGCAAGCTCTTTGATCTTTTTCACCTGAGAAGAGGTGGGGATTTTTTGAAACACATCCAAGAGCCGTTCGTAAGAAATGCTCTGTTCGCCTGTTTTGAAGATGTGCTCCAACTCTTCTTGAAAACTCACTTTGGGGGGATTTTTGGGGGTTTTATCGGATTTTTCCATAGCGATCCTGTCTGACTTGGATTGTGGTAAACCACAAAAAAGAGAAAACACACCCATTATAGTAAAAATTAACTTATGAAAATATTAAGACTAATGAGTTATAATGCGCGCATGTTTGGAATAGGTTTTTTTGAAATTGTAGTGATTTTAGTTGTTGCTATTATCTTTTTAGGACCAGAGAAATTCCCCCAAGCGATGGTGGATTTAGCGCGCTTTTTCAGGGCACTGAAAAAAACCCTCCATGACGCTAAGGAAACCTTGAATCAGGAATTGCATGTAGAAAGCCTCAAACAAGAGAGTTTAGAGTATAAAAAGCTCTTCGATGCAGAAGGACACAAGCTAGGAGACACTTTTAACAAAGAAATAAAAGAGCTCCAACAAGTCCAAGACGACCTGAAAAGTAGCATCGCGCATGCTAACCCCCTAGACGCGCTCTGTGATGAGGTGCAAGCCGATGAAGCCCCCCGCCCCAAAGTGTGCCTAGATAAACCCCCGTTCCCAGATAGACGCGATGTTTGAAGATCTAAAACCCCATCTTGAAGAGTTGCGTAAACGCCTCATCATCTGTATCGCTGTGCTGGTGGGTGCGTTTATCCTGTGCTTTAGCCTATGGGATCGTATTTTTGCATGGATTAGGGCTTCTTATGCAGGCAAATTGATCCAAATTTCGCCCATAGAGGGGATCATGGTGGCTATCAAGGTGAGTTTTTTAGCCTCCTTGGTGGTGGCTATGCCTGTGATCTTTTGGCAATTTTGGCTGTTTATTGCCCCGGGTCTTTACAAGCATGAAAAAAAGATGGTCTTACCCTTTGTCTTTTTTGCTACAATCATGTTTGCTATAGGCGCGTGCTTTGCTTACTATGTGGTTTTTCCCTTTGTGATCCACTACTTGGCTAATTTTGGGAGCGCGGTATTTGAAGCCAATATTTCAGCTTCTAGCTATGTGAGTTTTTTCACACGGCTGATTTTAGGCTTTGGGGTGGCGTTTGAATTACCGGTCTTGGCTTTTTTTCTGGCTAAAGTGGGCTTGATCACAGATGCCACGCTCAAGGGTTATTTCAAATACGCCATCGTGATTATCTTTATCATCGCCGCCATCATCACCCCTCCGGATGTGATGAGTCAGGTCTGCATGGCTTTGCCCCTAATTGGTCTGTATGGGCTCTCCATTCTCATTGCCAAATGGGTTAACCCTGCCCCCAAAGACTCCAATGCCTGAAATCCCCAAAGAGTTTTTGCTCTCCAGCTATCATTATGACCTACCTCCTGAATACATTGCCTCCACCCCTTTATTACCTCCAGAGCAGGCTAAACTCTTGGTCTATGAGCGTGGTAGTGGGCGTATTACTCATAGCCATTTTGCCCATGTCTTTGATTTTTTCCCCAAAGACGCGCTTATCGTGCTCAATGATACAAAAGTCATCAAAGCACGCCTTTATGGACGCAAGGCAAGCGGGGGCAAGATAGAATTATTGATCCACAATCCCCACAATCTCCACCACTTCAACGCCCAAATTAGGGGGCGTATCTCTCAAGGGAGTCTTATTCATCTAGGACAGGAGTATTCTTGTGAAGTGCTAAGCCCCCCTGCTAGTTTACGCCAAGTGTGCTTTTACCACCACCAACACCCTTTAAACTGGGAGGGAGTGCTAACCATGCTCGAATTGCTAGGACATATGCCCATCCCCCCCTATCTCAAACGCCCAGACACCCCTACAGATGCGCAAACCTATCAAAGTGTCTTTGCCAAACATCCCGGAGCCATTGCCGCACCCACCGCCTCACTGCATTTCTCAGAGCATGCCAAAGCGCACCTTTTAACCCATTTTGCCCACGCTTTTTTAACCCTGCATGTAGGGGCAGGGACTTTTTTAGGTGTAGAATGTGAGGACATTAGAGAGCACCCCATGCACTCTGAGGCGTTGTTTATCCCTAAAGACACACAGCATGCCCTAGATCACGCGCCCTATGTCCTCTGTGTGGGCACGACAGCCCTCAGAGGGGTGGAGCATTACAAGCGTGGTAATGCCCTTAAACCCTGTGATCTCTTCTTGCACCCGGGCAACCCGGTTACCCATGTGCATGCCTTGCTGACAAACTTCCATTTGCCCGGATCCACTCTTATTATGTTGGTGGCTTCTATGGTGGGTTTACAAAAGTGTTTAGAACTCTATGGGATCGCCATCACCCATAATTACCGCTTTTATTCCTATGGCGATGCGATGCTGATCTTGTGAGAACACAAACCCTATTGGATCACTTTGGCGCGCTGTTGTTAGAGTGGAATCAAACCCATGCCCTAAGCGGGGTAAAGAATCTAGCCCAAATCCAAGCCCAGATTGTAGATAGCGTGCGGGTGTTGGAGTTTATCCAATCTTTTAAAATTTGTTTAGATATTGGGAGCGGGGCGGGATTTCCGGGTATCCCTTTAGCCATCGCTTGTCCTCATGCGCGTTTTATTCTTGTAGAGCCTAATGCCAAAAAAATCGCCTTTTTACACCATGCCAAAGCGCTATTAGGACTAGACAATGTAATCCTCAAGCGTGCGCGATTACAAGAGTTACCTCCTATGTCCGTAGAACTCATCACCTCTAGGGCACTAATGGGCGCGCAAGAACTCCTCAAACTTAGCGCGCCTTTCTTAAAAGTGGGGGGGTATTTCTTGTTTTACAAGGGAAGTTTGCTAAAAGAAGAGATCGCCTGTTTGCCGAGTGAATGTTTTGTTTATGGCAAAAGGGTGTATTTTTACCGCCAAAAGGAGAGCGCATGCGTGTCTTGATCTTATTGCTTATCATCGGCTGGGTAGTGTGGGTTTTATTCAAACGCGCTAAACCCAAATCCCCCCCTACCTCCTCTGTAGAAAACTTGCTAGAATGCGCGCATTGCAAAACTTACATTTCTAGCAAAGAGGCGATCTTTTTTCAGGGACGCGTGTTCTGTAGCCAACATTGTTTACAAAAGGGAGATTGATGCTCATCCTTGGACACCCTAAAATCCCATGCCCCATGTTTAAATCCATAAGCGAGATCGCCCAGATCGCCCAAAGCACTAACGACATCATCGTGTATTTCTACGCCCACTTAGAAAACGCTTGTGATCTAGCTTACCATTGTTACACACAACGGGTTAAATACGCGGTAGTCGTGTCTAACACCTACGATCTTGCCTTGATGATCAATTTTGCGCCCACTTACATCATCGCCCCCGCGCACGCCCAAGATTTTCAAAGCGTAGCCAATGACTATCTCTTGGATTCTAAAATCCTTATGCCCATTAGCGCGCAAGAAGAAATCACACAAGCCTTACAAATGCGCCTAGATGGGGTGATCTTCATGGAGTGGCTTACACGCGCTTAAGCTAGATCGTGCTAGCATGAACACTTTGGAGAGATGTCCGAGTGGTTGAAGGAGCACGCCTGGAACGCGTGTAAGGTGCAAGCCTTCAAGGGTTCGAATCCCTTTCTCTCCGCCACTACTCCGTAAGATAAACAAAGAATAAATAATATTATCCAGCCGTTTAAAAATGTTAACAAAATTTGGAAAAATTTAGACTATGATCCGCCTTGTTGATAGCTTGGCTACCAATAGAAAATCTTAAAAGGAGTTTAGGATGAAGTTAACCCCCAAAGAGCTAGATAAATTGATGCTCCATTATGCGGGTGAATTGGCGAAGCAACGCAAAGCAAGAGGCATTAAGCTCAATTACACCGAAGCAGTGGCACTGATTAGCGCGCATGTGATGGAAGAGGCGCGTGCGGGTAAGAAGAGTGTTGCCGATTTGATGCAAGAGGGCAGGACACTGCTAAAAAAAGAGGATGTGATGGACGGCGTGGCACACATGATCCACGAAGTGGGGATTGAAGCCAACTTCCCCGATGGAACCAAGCTTGTTACCATCCACACTCCTGTAGAAGACAATGGAAAATTAGCCCCCGGCGAGGTATTCCTAAAAGAAGGCGACATCACTCTTAATGCCGGCAAGGAGGCTATTAGCTTGAAAGTGAAAAACAAAGGCGATCGCCCTGTGCAAGTGGGTTCACACTTCCACTTCTTTGAAGTGAACAAACTCTTGGAATTTGATCGCGAAAAAGCCTTTGGCAAACGCCTAGACATCGCCTCCGGAACAGCCGTGCGCTTTGAACCCGGGGAAGAAAAAAGCGTGGAACTCATTGACATCGGCGGTAATAAACGCGTCTATGGCTTTAATTCTCTAGTGGATCGCCAAGCCGATGCCGATGGTAAAAAGCTCGGCTTGAAACGCGCCAAAGAAAAAGGCTTTGGGGCTGTGCCTGCTTGTTGCGAAGCGTCTAAAAAGTAAATCACAAGGAGAAACCATGAAAAAAATCTCACGAAAAGAATATGTGTCTATGTATGGTCCCACTACAGGGGATCGTGTTAGGCTGGGCGACACCAATTTGATCCTAGAGGTCGAGCATGATTGCACCACCTATGGCGAAGAGATCAAATTTGGGGGCGGGAAAACGATCCGCGATGGGATGAGCCAAACCAATAGTCCTAGCTCTTATGAGCTAGACTTGGTGCTCACCAATGCCTTGATTGTGGATTACACCGGCATTTACAAAGCCGACATTGGCATTAAAGATGGCAAAATTGCGGGCATTGGTAAGGCGGGCAATAAGGATATGCAAGATGGTGTGGACAACAACCTCTGTGTAGGTCCTGCTACTGAAGCGCTAGCCGCTGAAGGGCTCATTGTTACAGCAGGCGGGATTGACACCCACATCCACTTCATTTCTCCCCAACAAATCCCTACCGCCTTTGCTAGTGGGATCACCACTATGATTGGTGGGGGCACAGGTCCAGCGGATGGGACAAACGCCACCACTATTACCCCCGGGCGTGGTAATCTTAAAAGCATGCTCCGCGCTGCTGAGGAATACGCCATGAATTTGGGCTTCTTGGCTAAGGGGAATGTGTCTTACGAACCCTCTTTGCGCGATCAAATCCATGCGGGCGCGATCGGCTTTAAAATCCACGAAGACTGGGGTAGCACACCTGCAGCCATCCACCATTGCTTGAATGTGGCTGATGAATACGATGTGCAAGTAGCCATCCACACCGATACCCTCAATGAGGCCGGTTGTGTGGAAGACACCCTAGAAGCCATTGCCGGGCGCACGATTCACACCTTCCACACTGAAGGGGCTGGGGGCGGGCACGCGCCAGATGTGATTAAAATGGCCGGGGAATACAATATTCTTCCGGCCTCCACTAACCCCACAATCCCTTTCACTAAAAACACTGAAGCCGAACACATGGACATGTTGATGGTTTGCCACCACTTGGATAAAAGCATCAAAGAAGATGTGCAATTTGCCGATTCAAGAATTCGCCCCCAAACCATCGCGGCTGAAGACCAACTCCACGACATGGGGATTTTCTCTATCACTAGCTCTGACTCCCAAGCGATGGGGCGTGTTGGAGAAGTGATCACACGCACTTGGCAAACTGCGGACAAAAACAAAAAAGAGTTCGGTCGCTTGAAAGAAGAAAAGGGCGACAACGACAATTTCCGCATCAAACGCTACATCTCCAAATACACCATCAACCCCGCTATCGCGCATGGGATCGCTGATTATGTGGGCTCTGTGGAAGTGGGCAAATACGCCGATCTCGTGCTTTGGAGTCCGGCTTTCTTTGGGATTAAACCCAATATGATCATTAAGGGCGGATTCATCGCGCTCTCCCAAATGGGTGATGCTAACGCGTCCATCCCCACTCCCCAACCTGTCTATTATCGCGAAATGTTTGGACACCATGGTAAAAACAAATTTGACACCAATATCACTTTTGTGTCCCAAGTGGCTTATGATGAGGGGATCAAGGAACAACTTGGCTTGGAACGCGTGGTGTTGCCCGTGAAAAATTGCCGCAACATCACCAAAAAGGATCTCAAATTCAACGATGTTACCGCACACATTGATGTCAACCCTGAAACCTACAAAGTGAAAGTGGATGGCAAGGAAGTTACTTCCAAAGCGGCAGATGAATTGAGCCTAGCCCAGCTCTACAATTTGTTCTAGGGCGTTTCTAAAGGAGGGGGATTTTAAAATAGAGGGGTTAGTTTAGAGGGGTCATTGATTTACTTTGCTAGTTTATAATGAACCCAAGAGAGGTTTTTTTTCGGGTTTTTCTCCGCACTAGAAACCCTCAAATCTTGCCAAAAGGATGGTAATGTTAGGTCTCGTGCTGTTGTATGTTGCGATCGTGCTGATCAGCAACGGCGTTTCCGGTCTTTCTGGGGTGGACCCCAAGAGCAAGGCTGTGATGAATTTCTTCGTGGGTGGGCTTTCTATCGTCTGTAATATCGTGGCGATTGTCTATTCAACTTTCAATCCCACACCCGGGGTAACAGGTCCTGAAGATGTCGCCCAAGTGTCCCACCATCTAATTAACTTCTATGGTCCGGCAACTGGATTGTTGTTTGGTTTTACCTACTTGTATGCGGCCATCAACAATGTTTATAAACTAGATTGGCGACCCTATGGCTGGTATTGTCTCTTTGTTACCATCAACACCATCCCTGCGGCTATTCTCTCCCACTACTCTGATATGCTTGACGATCACAAAATGCTAGGCATCACAGAGGGCGATTGGTGGGCTTTCATCTGGTTAGCTTGGGGCGTGTTGTGGCTCACTGGCTGGATTGAAGAGGTTTTAGGGATCAAATTGGGGAATTTTGTCCCATGGCTTGCTATCGTGGAAGGGATTGTAACCGCGTGGATTCCTGCTTGGTTACTCTTTATCCAACACTGGGTGTGATATGATTCTAGCCCAAGCCATTTTAGGCAATTTGCACCAACAACCTAGCTCCAAAGAGTTAGATTACATTGACCTAGAGTGGTTTGATACCCAAAGAAAAATGGGGCGTTGGGTGTCGCGAGGGGGGCTAGAGATCGCGCTCAAGCTGGCTAAGTCTCCTGTGATGGGCTTGCGCGATGGGGATATTCTCTTTGAAGACCCTGCGCGCGTGGTGGTCATCAACATTGTGCCCACTGAGGTGATCTGTGTCCATGCGCGCGATTACGCGCAAGTGGCTAAGGTATGCTATGAGGTGGGTAACCGCCATGCCTCTCTCTACTATGGGGATCAAGATTTGAGTTTTAAAACCCCATTTGAAAAGCCCTTAAAAATTCTCTTTGAGAAATTAGGGGTTGCCCATGAGGTTTTACAAAGCAAATTAGACAGCGCACAGCGCATTAGTGTGAGCGCGCCCCATGCCGATCCACTGGGTGTGAGCGCACCCTTGAAATTCCAAGATAGCGACCAATTGGTTGTGATTAAAAGATAGCTATGCAAACAGATTTTATGCTCCTGCAAATTAATGATGCTATGTTTCCCATTGGGAGTTACACCCACTCTTTTGGGCTAGAAACCTATATCCAACACAAACAAGTTTTTGACAAGGCAAGCGCACTAACCTATATGCGCGCATTCCTCAGCACGCAGTTTCTCTATAGCGATCTACTCAGCTTGAAATTAGCTTACACTTATGCTAAAGAGGGCGCGCTAGAACCTCTTTTAGCTATGGAGGAGCGCATCGCCCTAGCCACCCCGCCCCTAGAGTTGCGTAGCGCTAATCAAAAGTTGGGGAGTCGCTTTGTAAAGACTCTTCTAGCCTTAGACCTGCCCCCCCATGCTTTTTTTCACGCCTACACCCAAAAAAGCACCACTCCCACGCATGCGACCGGCTATGGAGTCTTTTGCGCGTGTGTGGATTTAGACTTGGACATGAGCTTAAAGCACTATCTCTATG
Organism: Helicobacter labacensis; assembly: GCF_003660285.1. Taxonomy (GTDB): domain Bacteria; phylum Campylobacterota; class Campylobacteria; order Campylobacterales; family Helicobacteraceae; genus Helicobacter; species Helicobacter labacensis. Next base: position 13,675 of record NZ_QXQQ01000019.1, read on the forward strand.
CCCAAAGCTCAAACGCGGTCATTAACTGTGTGAAAACCATCCCCTTAGCCCAAAATGACGGGCAGCGCATTTTATTAGCCCTGCAAGAAAGTTTTACAGAGATTTTACAACGCTTAGAAGGTTTGGACGAGTCGTATTTATGCGCAGCGAGCATCCATAACGACATCAAAGCGATGCAACACGAGCATTTATACTCTAGACTTTACATGTCTTAAACCATCACAATATAAAGGATTTTCATGGTTAAAATAGGGGTTTGCGGACCTGTGGGCAGTGGTAAAACAGCGTTGATCGAAGCCCTCACGCGCGCGATGAGCCAAGAATATAGCATCGGGGTGATCACCAATGACATCTACACCAAGGAAGACGCAGAATTTTTATGTAAAAATTCGGTGATGCCACGAGAGAGGATTATCGGGGTAGAAACAGGAGGGTGTCCCCACACCGCCATTAGAGAGGACGCGTCCATGAATTTGGAGGCAGTCGAAGAGTTGCATGCCAAATTCCCCGATATTGAACTGATGTTTATTGAGAGTGGCGGGGATAATCTCTCCACCACCTTTAACCCTGAGCTAGCCGATTTTACGATCTTTGTGATCGATGTAGCAGAGGGGGATAAAATCCCTAGAAAAGGGGGACCGGGCATCACACGCTCCGATCTGCTCATCATCAATAAGATCGATCTAGCTCCCTATGTGGGGGCAGATTTGGGCGTGATGGATCGCGATTCTAAGAAAATGCGCGGGGATAAACCCTTTTTATTCACCAATATCCGCTCTAAAGAAGGCTTAGATGCTGTGATTGGCTGGATCAAAAAATACGCGCTATTGCAAGACTAATGCCACACCAAACTACTTACGCCCAAGCTTCTAAGCTGTATTTGAAAACCGCCATCGGGGCGCATGGGCGTTGCGTGATCGCGGATAATTATTTTACCCCCCCCTTCAAGCTCATGCCCGCTTTCCATGAAAAGGATTCTTTGAGCGAAATCATGCTCTTGGTTGTGGGCGCAGGCATGCTCAAAGGCGATGCGCAGGATATTAAGATTGAAATAGGTCAGGGTTGCCAACTCAAGCTCTCTTCTCAAAGTTTTGAGAAAATCTTTGATACAGAGGATGGGTATGCTAGTCGCGATACGCATGTGGTGGTGGAGGAAAACGCCCTGTTGGATTTTTCTCCCTTACCCGTTATTCCCTTTGCCAACGCGCATTTTAAAAACCACACCCAAATCGTGTTACACCCTAATTCTGAGCTACTCTATAGCGAGATCATAGCTGCAGGGCGGATCGCACATGGAGAGGCTTTGCGTTCTATAAGATTCACTCCACGCTGGAGATCTCTTATCAAAGCCCCCAAGAATCTAAACTTCTCTTTGTGGATAACACCATTTTAGACCCCGCGCACATGGATTTAACCAACCCGTGCATGTTCGATTCTTATACCCATTATCTTAACATGGTGGTTTTTACCAAATGCCTGCAACAGGAGGCGATTCAAAAGCTTTTAGAGGAGTCTAAACTCAATGGCGGGCTTAGCGCTTTGCCCTCCTGCCTGCCACAAGGCTATAGTAACCTCTGCCTCAAAGCTCTAGCTTGTGGCTCTGAGCCTTTGCTAGAGTTGCGCCAAGCCATTTCGCAACTTCTGTTGGGCTAAAGGTGTTGCATTGTGCTATACTTTCATCCATATTACATTTTGAGGAGTCTTTATGAAAACGCGCATCGGGATTTATGGGTGTATGGCTTTGGGAGTGATTTTGCTAGGTTGTGCCAACACGCAAAGCCGCGACCAATTAGCCAGCTTCCACAACGCCTATTACGCCAAACAAAACCAGCAAGCCGATCAATTCGCTAAGAGTATTATTGCCCAGGATCAAAAGCAGATCAACGCGCCCCTATGGCAACTACAAGATGGGGTCAATGAGTTTATGATGGGCAATTACAAGGGCTCTTTAGAAGTGCTAGACAAGGCAAATAAAGCCTTTGACACCCATGCTAGAAACTTAGAAAAAGGGATTGCTAAGTTAGGGGCAGCCACTTATGGGAGCGCGATCAATGTGCCCTATGAAGGGCATTATTATGAATGGGAGTTGACCAACTATTACATGGCGCTAGATTACGCGTTTATGGGGAATTTCCAAGACGCTAGGGTGGAATTTAACCGCACTTTGGATCGCCAACGCCGCATTAAAGAAATCTACACTAAGGAGATTCAAAAGAGTTTAGATCAGATGAACGCTGCGGCTAAGAAAAAGGATGCGAACAAGTTGCAAAGCATGACAGCCAGTCTCTCAGACTTTGATCAGCAGTTGAGCAAGCGTTATTCCAATCTCAAGCAATTAGAGGCTTATGATGGGTTTATCAACCCTCTAGTGAACTATGTCGCTGGCTTGTTCTACGGGCTCAATGGGGATCACAGCAAGAGTTTAGATTACCTCAAAGAAGCCTATGCCATCAGCAAAGCCCCCTTTATTGCTCAAGACATCAAACGCTTTGAACGGCATGCTAAGGAGAAGATGACTTGGATCATCATAGAAGATGGTAAACAGCCCACTTTGGGGGAATATAAAAACACAGCCTTTAACTACGCCTTACCCATCTTGCAACCCGGGATGAATTTCCACAGCAATTTTGAACTTTCCACAGGGGGCAAGAATCACAGATTTGAAATCTTATCCCATTTCAATGGGGTGGTGCAGGCTGAGTACAAAAAGACTTTGCCCGCCATTAAAACCCGTGCGATCACTTCAGCCATCTTGAAAACGGGCACAGAGGCTGCGTTAAACACAGCCGGGGAATTAGCCCCGGGCTATGGAGGATTAGCCGCGGGTATCGCTGGATCCATCATGCACGCCACCAACAAAGCCACCACTGCAGCGGACACGCGCAGTTCTACTATCTTCCCCAATACGATCTATATAGCCAGCTTGGAAAACCACCAAGCCCGCGCGAGTAGCTTTAGTGTGGGCATTGACGCTTTAAACCAGCACTTCACCCTCACCACCTGCGATGCCAAGATGCTCAAACAGCCCAACCAAGTTTGTAGCAACGCCAATAACATCATCTTCATCCGCGCTTTCCGTGGCGAGAAAGTTAATGTTAAGATTTTGTCCTTTTAGGACCCCCTAGGGGGTTAAGCGCTAGGAAACCCCCATTTCTCCTCAATGCGCCCAAATTTCCAAATCCCATAAGAGATCGCCCACACCAGCACAAACATGCCTACGATGTAATAGCCCAAGTGTTCAAAATCCAAACCTTGGATATAGCCTAACACCCCGCTAAACTCCCAGCGCATTTGTTCACTGAGCACCTGAAAGAGTTGGATAGACCCAATTCCCAAGGCGACAACCACGCCTAGAGCTGTGATCGTGATATTGTAATAGATTTTGCGCACCGGAGTTTTAAACGCCCAATCGTAGGCTTTGACCATGAAAATTCCATCACAGGTATCAAAGAGAGTCATCCCCGCAGCAAAGGCGATAGGGAGAGCCAACATGCCTAAAACACTGGTTTGAACCGCCACACCCGCTAGGGCTAACAAGGCGATTTGGCTGGCTGTGCCAAAACCTAGCCCAAAGAGAAAGCCCACGGGGAAGACATGCCAGCTTTTAGAGATGAAAGCAAATAGAGAGCCAAAAAAGCGTTTCATCAACCCGTTTTCCTCTAACATGTGTTCTAGGGCTTCTTGGGTGTAGTGTTTGTTTTGGCGTGTAGTCCTTAGCACCTTGAAGAGATCAGCCAAGATACTGGTATTTAAGATTCCCACCAAGAGCAAGAACAAACCTGAGATCACCATCCCCAACATACCCCCCACTTCTTCTAAGATGGGGGCGTGTTTGCGCGCCCAATGCATCGCAAAGGCACTCACAATGGTAACCAAGATCACCACGCTAGAATGCCCTAAAGAAAAGTAAAACCCCACCCCCAAAGCGTCTTGCTTTTGTTGCGTGAGCTTGCGCACGGTGTTATCAATGCAGGCGATGTGATCGGCATCAAAGGCATGCCGACTACCTAAGATATAGGCTGTGAGCGCGGTCCCATAGAAGAGCGGATTATCCGCAAGGAAGAGCAACACCAAAACCAGCAGATGTAAAAAAGCGATGACTAAAATATAAGGTAAATACGAACGCATAAAATCTCCATGAACTTTTAAGAGATTTTAACATAAGAATAGTTATTATTTTCTAATTTAAGAGAAAAAGGAAGCTAGTGGGTGTTGTTTTTACACATTATCTTAGAGGTGGACTCCATTTTTCCTCAATCCTGCCAAATTTCCAAATCCCATAAGAGATCGCCCACACTAGCAAGAACGCCCCCGCCAAGTAGTAGCCCAAATGTCCAAAGTCTAAATTTTGGATATGCCCTAGCACCCCACTAAACTCCCAATGCATTTTCTCGCTCAACACCTGAAAGAGCTCCACCAAACCAATCCCCAAAGCGACAACCACCCCTAGAGCTGTGATCGTGATATTGTAATAGATTTTGCGCACCGGAGTTTTAAACGCCCAATCGTAGGCTTTGACCATAAAGATTCCATCGCAGGTGTCAAATAGGCTCATCCCAGCGGCAAATAAAATCGGCAAGGAGAGCATCCCCATAATACTCAATTTCACACTCGCATTAGCCAGCCCTAAAAGGGCGATCTCACTAGCGGTATCAAAGCCCAGCCCAAAGAGAAACCCAATAGGATAAATGTGCCAACTCTTGGATACAAAGGCAAAGAGGGGTTTGAAAAAGCGATTCATCAAACCGCGATCTTGCAACATCGCTTCTAGGGCTTCTTGGTTATAGTCTTTATTGTGGCGGGTGCGCGCGAACACCTTGAACAAGTCTAGCAGGATTACTGCGTTTAAAACCCCCACCACCAATAAGAACACTCCAGACACCAAAGTCCCCACAACGCCCCCCACTTCTTTTAACATAGGGGTATTTTGGCTAGCCCAATGCACCGCCAAAGCACTCACAATCGTCATTAAAACTACCACGCTAGAATGCCCTAGAGAAAAATAAAACCCCACCCCCAAAGCGTCTTGCTTTTGTTGGGAGAGTTTACGAATCGTGTTGTCAATGCAGGCGATGTGATCGGCATCAAAGGCATGTTTAGCCCCAAAGAGATAGGCAAAGGAGGCGCTACTGTAAAACCTCACATCATTGGCTATCACCAGCAACACCAAGCCCAAGATGTGTAAAAACACGATGAACAGCGCATAAGGCAAACACTGGCGCACGCAAACCACCTTAAAATTTTTTAAAGTAATATTTTATCACAGAATGTCTTAACGATGTGTTTTGGGGAAAATCATGCTAGAATAGGGCTCTAATTTTTCAAAAGGAGTTTTTATGGCTGTTAGTTTAAGCAAAGGTGGGCGCGTTTCTTTGAGCAAGGAAAAACCCGGGCTTTCTAAAATTCTTGTGGGCTTGGGCTGGGATGTCAATACCAGCGACACTGGGAGCGCGTTTGACTTGGACGCGTCTGTATTTCTGACCGATGCGTCTAACAAGGTCAATGATGAGAAAAATTTCGTCTTTTATGGGAATCTCTCCAGCAAAGATGGCTCTGTGGTGCACACCGGGGATAATCGCACCGGTGAGGGTGAGGGCGATGATGAAGTGATCAAAGTGGACTTAGCTAAAGTCTCTAGCGACATTTCAGAAATCCATGTAGTGGTAACCATCCATGAAGCCGATGCGCGCCACCAGAATTTTGGCATGGTGCGCAAGGCGTTTGTGCGCGTGGTGGATGAAAATGACAACCAAGAAATCGTGCGCTACGATTTAGAAGAGGATTTCTCTGTAGAAACCGCTTTGAATTTTGGCAGGTTATATCGTGGCGAGGGCAATGAATGGAAGTTCGCCGCTGTGGGCACGGGCTTTAAGGACGGTTTGGCAGGCTTTTGCAAACAATTTGGCGTGGCGGTTTCTTAGGGGCTTTTAATGGCAGTTAACCTAGTTAAGGGGCAAAAAATCTCACTCAAAAAAGAGGACGGGAACGCCCTTAGGGTCTTTTGTGTGGGAGCTAACTGGGGCGCGATCAGCAAGAAGGGCTTTTTTGGCAACACCAAAACCGAGGCGGTGGATTTGGATTTGAGCGTAGCCCTCTTTGATGGGCAGAAACGCCTGCTGGATTGCGTGTATTTTGGCAAACAGAGTGCCCCGGGGATCAAACACAGCGGGGACGATCGCACCGGAGATGTGGGCGGTGATGATGGATTAGACAATGAGGTCATTAGTATCGCGCTAGATAGCTTGGATACAGCGACCGAGCAGTTAGTCTTTGTGCTCAATTCCTACACCCACATTGATTTTGACAAAATCCCCTTTGCGAGTATCCGCTTGTATGAGGGCACACCCGATCGCGTGAACAATGTCTTTGCTACCTACAATGTAGCCAAAGATGCTACCTTTGCGGGTAAGGAGGCGATGATTTTAGGCAAACTCTACAAACACAATGAAGAGTGGAAGTTTAGCGCCATTGGCGAACCTACGGCTGATGACAAACTAGAAGGGCTCTTAGGGCAGTCTGTGCCTAAATACCTTTGAGTCCCCCCAAACTCACCCCCGAACTTTTAAAACGCTTTTTTGTCGCCGCGTCCATGCGGCGTTGGAATGATCAAGCCTGCCCGGTGGAATTTAGTGAGTTAGACAAGCAGGCGCATAAGGCGATGGTAGCGATCTTGTTAGCCAAGCACTCCCTAGAGCGCGTGGATTACTCCCGCCTTATTACTTACTTCTGTTTTGAATTTTTAAACCGCGTGGTGCTCACCGACATCAAACCCCCCATTTATTACAAACTCTTAGACACCCACCGCCAAGCCCTAGCCGACTATGTGCTAGAGGAAATACAAGAGGAGGTCAAGGGATACGCGCTTTTTAAAGACCTGCATACCTATTTATGCTACCCTCCAAAGGATTTAGAATCCGCCCTTTTGCACGCCGCACACCATTATGTGTCCGCATGGGAGTTTAGCCTCATCTACGATTTTAACCCTAGAATGTATGGAGTCCAAGAGATCAAAGATAGTTTGGATAACGCCCTGCTTTTAGATGGGCAATATTTAAGCCAAGTCCCCCATCTTAAACTGCTTGCCTCCATGTTTGCCCAGCTGCGCTTCCAAAAACGCTGGAGTCAGACCCCAAGAGTGCCAGCTACTAGCGTGCTAGGGCATACCTTGTATGTCGCGCTGTGCGCTTTTTTACTCAGTTTTGATCTAGGCGCGTGTGAGAGCATGCGTATCAACCACTTCTTAGGCGGACTTTTTCACGATTTGCCCGAAATTTTGACTAGGGATATTATCTCACCCATTAAGCACGGAGTCAAGGGCTTGGACGCGTATCTTAAAGAAATAGAAGCCCAAGAGATGGAGAATAAGCTATTGCGTTATGTGAGCGTAGAGTTTAAAGAGGATTTACTCTATTTTACCCAAGAAGAATTTGCCAATCGTTATCGCGACCCCCAGAGTCAAGCAATCCACCAAGTAGGCTTAGACACCCTATGGCAAACCTATAACCATGACCAATACAAGAGTGTGTGCGGGACTCTCTTGAAAGTTTGCGATCAACTCAGCGCCTTTATTGAGGCGAAAATGTCCATAGCCCATGGCGTGCGTAGCGACATCTTGGTGCGCGGGGCGCATAACATGCTAGATCAATACGCCTCCTTAAGTTTGCATGGCATAGACATCGGGGCGTTGTTTAGAGATTTTGCATGCGATGGCTCTTGATCTTTGCCACATGGCTACAAGGGGCAGCGGTGATCACCCTAGACACCCAAGCTAATGCTAAACTTGCCACCTCTAATGCCAATGAGAGCACCATGATCGCTAAATTACAAGAGAGTTTACGCCTCTATAACCAGCTCATCACCCACGCCCAAGCCAAACTCACCAAACTCCAGCAATTACAAGCCTTGCTAGAGCGCGCGCAGGAATTCACCCACGCGCGCACCCTGCCTCCCCAAGACTCCACACTAGCCAGCCTCAAAGAGCAGATCGCGCGTTTACAAAAACGCCAAAACCATCTAAAGACTGCCATGCAACGCCATAACACCCTCATAGAGAGCAAGCGCGCGCGCTTAGAGAAACAATGCCCATGGTTAGATTTTAAACGCGGGGTGATCACGCAGCCCTCTAGCCAACAAGCCCAACAAGCCCAAGCGTTCTTAGAAGATTTGCTAGAGCACTCCCCTAGATTAAGCGGTGCTATCTTAGCCACTCTGCTGTGCGAACATAGCCTGCAAGCGCACGCCCAAAGCGCCCAGCAGAGCCAAATCCAAGCCATGCAGAGTGCGCTTTTAGAGGGGGATTTTAAAGCCTACCGCTCTCTAGCCCAACAACACGCCCGCGCGCAAAAAGCATTGCGCCACAAGCAAGCCCAACACGCCCAAAGCGCTTTAGCTGCCCTTGCCAAACGCCAAGCACAAATGCGCCAATTTCTCTCTCCTAGCGCGTTACAGGGGCGTTTGGAGGCTTTGAATAATACTTTGCTTACCCAACTCCTAGAAGCCAAAACCCCTAACGCCCAAGCGCGCGCCTATAGCCACTACCACCAGCAAGCCCAAGCCCTACAATTAGAATTACTCCTAGAACTCACGCGCCAACTGCACTTTCTCAACGAAACGATAGCGATGGATTCTGCGTTTAAACCCCCCTACGATCTAGGCGCGCCCTAAGGGAAGTTGGGTATAATTATCACTATATAATCGGAGGTGCGCTTGCGTAAGTGGATTGTCTTATCTCTAGTTATAAGCTGGCATGAGTGCGGGGCACACCCTAAAGATGGGGTGTTTGTGGAGGGAGGTTTGATGACGGGCATGCTAAAAAGTGTGGAGTATATCCAGCATAACCCTTTTTGTGGTCCCTCTATTTTGTGCACTGAGGCGATCATGCAAAATGCCTCCCCTTTATTCACTACAAGCGATGTTACTAGCCCCATCACACGCTTTAGCACCACCGCGCCCGTGAAGATCACTTTGGGGAGCAAGGGCTTGCAGATTGAAAATTTTCTGCCCTACACACTGAGCAATATTGACATTTACATGCAAACTCCCCAGGGGCAGGTGAAAGTCGCCAGCGTGCAATCCTTGCCTAAATTCACCCAAACCTATGTCAACCCTAATCTCTTGGGTGCTTTAGCCAATGCGCCTGCTGACGCGCAATTTAGTGTCAAACCCACCCCCCAATCAGACCCCACCACCACGCGCGTGCTGGACGCTCTAAGCCAAATTAGCGTGGACTTGAATTTGAGTTTTGCTAAAGCCCCTGATGCCAAATGGCTCACCCCCACCCCTAAGCAGGCTGAGGAACTCACCGATGCGATGCTCAATCTCACCGCTTTATTGAGCTCAAAAGCCTTTGGGGACGCGGTGCTAAATGCTCCCTTTCCCTTTTACAACACCTCCAGCGGACAACCTGTCATCTCTCCCCAAAAGGTGCTAGAAACCTACCGCGCCAAAGCGAATTTGCAGCTGGGGATTTTGAGCCCCAAGGCAGGAGAGAGTAGAATAGCGGGTTTGGGGGGACCGGGCATATTAGGGGTGCAACCCTATTTGATCAACCCCAAGAGTGCCTCTATTTGGACAAATTATCAAAATGGCTCCGCGTTGCCTATGGAGGTGATTTTGCACGAATTCGGGCACACCAAAAACTATGGGCATGATGGCAACATGACCTATGGCAAGAATGGGACGGGTTTAGTGGAACTAGGAATCAAAGCATGGAAACAATTAGGGGAGACCAACCAACTCCCCATTAATTACGATCAAATCGCCCATGTCCCTAACCCTATTTATAACTCTAGCTTTGTGCGCGCCCTCTCTAACGCCCTGCCCTCCGGGGGCACAAGCGCGGATGCGATGGTGGGCTTTGATCTAAAAAGCGGTTACCAGCAGTATTTTAACGATGTGGTGGGTTTAGCCTACTATGGTATCCTCAAGTATAATTTCTCTAAGCGGATGGGTTATATCAAGACGATCTCACAAGTGGGGCTTGGAGTGGGCACGGATTTACTCTTGGATTTTAAGACCACTTATAAAACCCAACGCACCCGCAAACACAGAGCGACTCATCTGGCTAACAAGAGCCTAAAAAGTGCCTTTGGGAGTTTTATTGGCTTGCGCGCCCTATGGGATTCCTATGTGCTCAATTCTATCTACAAAAGCGCGGGCAACCTCAACGCGGTAGTGGGCTTTAATTACCGCTTTGAACACTCTAAATACAGTCTAGGCGTGTCCATTCCCTTGATTCAAAATCCTTTGAAATTTGGCATCCACAGCAAGAATCTCACAGGGAACATGGTGCTCTACGATGGGGCTAGCCATTTCAATGTCTTTTTCAACTACGGTTGGGTGTTTTAGCTATTTGCCCAAGCAAAATTGCGCAAAGAGCGCATCTAGCACTTCCTCAGTTTGGTAGGGTTTGCTAAGAGTAGCGATGCTCTCCAAAGCGTCTTTGAGGTGGTAGGAAAACAATTCTAATTCTAGGGTATCTAGAGTGCGACTAGCCTCCTTTAGGTGCGCGATCGTGTGTTCTAGGGCTTGTTGCTGGCTTAAAGAGGTCAAGATGAGATCATCATTGGGGTTATCCTCCAGCAACAGAGGTTGCAACGCATCCTTAAGCAAGGTTAAACAGGGTTCTTTGGTGTTTATATACAGAGGGGGTAGACTTAAAAAGGGCAGGGCATTTAAGATCGCTTGGGTGTCTAGCTGGGGAGGGCAGTCGTTTTTATTGAAGATCACACAGAGCGTTTTAGAGTTTTGGGCTTGCAACAATTCTAAGAGGTGTTGATCTTGGTCATCTAGAGGAGCAGAGAGATCAAAGAGGGCTAAGATCACATCGCTTTCTTGCATACTTTTTAAACTCTTAGCGATTCCTAAGCGTTCTATGGCATCTTCAGTAGGGCGGATGCCAGCTGTGTCTATAATTCTCAAAGAACTCCCATACAGGCTGATCACTTCCTCTATCGTGTCCCTAGTAGTGCCCGCTATTTCGCTCACCAACGCGCGTTCCTCCAAAAGCAGGGCGTTTAGAAAGGAGCTCTTCCCCACATTGGGTTTTCCCACAATGCTAAGACGATACCCTTCTAAATGCGCGCCCTTGGATTGAGAAACGCTTAAGGTGTTTTGGAGCGCGCTGAGAGTCTCTTGCAATGTGGTTTGCATGCGTGTGTTTAAATCTAGGGGTAAATCTTCTTCGGCGTAGTCAATGAGCGCTTCTGCGCTGGCTAATAACTCCAATAAAGCACCCCGGATGCGCTTAACAAAGTCTTTTAAAGCCCCTTTGAGTTGTTTAGCCATCGCCTTAGCGTAATTAGCGCTCTTGGCTTCTAAGAGTTTAGCTAGCGCGTCCACTTGGCAGAGATCCATTTTGCCCCCTAAAAGCGCGCGCCTGGTGAACTCCCCATTTTGCGCCAAGATAGCCCCATAATCCAAACAGGCTTGCAAGATCAAGCGCGCCACCACCATGCCCCCATGGCATTGGATTTCTGCAACATCCTCGCCCGTATAACTATGGGGACCTTTAAAATACAGGGCTAGACACAGATCTAAAAGAGTGCTTTGGGTGTCGTAAACAGACACTAAGCTGGCATGTCTAGGGGTGAAATGTGTTTGCTGGCAGAGGGCTTGCAAAATCTCTAGACTTTTGGGACCACTTAGCTTGATGATGGCGATCGCGCCTAGCCCCGGGGGGGTGGCGATAGCCACAATGGTGCTAGAATTAGGGTTTGTGGAAGTCATTGACGACAATGTAGCGTTGGTTATCCGCGTTGCTTTGGCAGGCTACATACTTGTTAGGGAATGTTTCGCGCAGACGCTTCAGGGCAATATGGAGCAATAAACCATCTAAGGGCTTGGTCTTGGCTTTCCCCACTTCATGCACCACCATGATCACACTTTGCAGGTAATTCTCCATAATCTCTTCTTGTTTCTTTAAGAAGTGTGCCACCTCTAGACGGATATTATAGCCGTATTTGGGATGAATCCAATTGAAGAGCAAGTAGGACAAAGCGTTGTAGCGGTAACCCTTTTCCCCGATGAGCAAGGCGCAATCCTCCCCATTGATCTCAATCAACAAGGTCTTAGGATCGTAGAGTTCCACTTGGATAAAATCAATATGGTAGGGGATACGCGCCAATAGCGCGCGGACTTCATTTTGGATTTCTGTAATTTTAGAGTGGGGATCGCTAGTTGGCTCAGGTGGTGGGGGTGGGGGGGGTTTTAGTTTTTGGCACACTTCTATAATAGCCTGCTTTTTGCCAAAGCCCAAAAAGCCCTTGGAGGGCACTTGGATCACCTCATATTGCAAATCTGAGATCAAACAATCCAACTCTGTGGCGGCTTTGAAGAGAGCTTCCTCTAAACTATCGGCGACAACGCTTTTCATCTTAACTCTTATGCCTGTGTTCTTGAATCTCTTTTGACTTCTTTTGTTCTAACACTTGGTTAATGAGCCATTGCTGGAGAATAGAAAACACATTGTTCACCGTCCAATAGAGCACCAACCCGGCCGGGAAAGTGATCAAAAAAATCGTGAAAAACACGGGCAACATTTTGAAGATTTTAGCTTGGGTGGGATCGGTGATGGTATTGGGGGTGAGGGCTTGTTGGAGATACATAGAAATCCCCATTAACAAGGGTAAGATAAAATAGGGGTCCATTAAAGAGAGATCGTGAATCCAAAACATCCAACCCGCGCTTTTGAGCTCAACAGCGTTGTAAAGCACGCGGTAAATAGCAAAGAACACCGGGATTTGTAAGATCAAGGGCAAGCACCCCCCCAAGGGGTTAGCCCCATGCTTTTTGTAAAGTTGCATCATGTGCATTTGCAATTTTTGTGGATCGCTCTTGTATTTCTCTTGCAACTCTTTCATTTTGGGGGTGAGATCCTTGAGCTTTTGCATGCTCACCATGCCCTTGTAACTCAGCGGGTAGAGAATGATGCGCACAACCAGCGTCAACAAAATGATTGCCCAACCCCAATTATGCGTATAGGTGTGCAAAAAATCCAAAAGCAAGAACACGGGGCGGGCAAAAAAGGTGATCATGCCATATTCCACCACATCGGTGAGCATGGGCGCGATGGTTTCTAGGTGGCGGTAATCTTTAGGACCAATGTAGCCATGCAAATTGGCATCCCCCTTTAAAGAAATGAAGGGCAGGGGGTTCTTTGTGCCCGCTTGGCTGTCTATGATGATCTCTAGGGGGGTGTTAGAGAAAAATAAAGTGGTGTAGTAGCGATCCACGCTAGCCACAAAGGCGATATGGCTAAAGGATTTGGCTTGTTTAATATCCCCATCTTCTATTTTGTCAATCTTTTGATCCAGAGTGCCTAATAACACCCCGTGGAAAGCATACCCGTCCGCATCAGCCACCGGGCGACTCCCATTAGAGAGAAGATAGGTGCTATTGGCATTGGGGGTTTTGGGGGTGATCTCTAGTTTGAGATCGTAACTCAAATTGGCATGGAAAGTTAAGATTTTTTTAACCACCACACTAGAGAGCTCTTGAGTGAGGGTGAGATTTTGTGCGCCCTTTTCTAAATTGAGATCGCTTATCGAGGCACTATAGGGGGTTTTAAAGGCTTCTTGATTGAGTTGGCTGTCCACAAATCTAATTTCTAAGGGCTTGAGCGCGTCTGGACCCAAGAGGGGGAGTTTGCTCAAGGGTTCTAAGGGTTGCTTGCTAAGTCCCACCAAGCGTTTGGCATGTTCTAAAAAGCCCTCGTCTTTGTGGGTGGTGAATTTCTTGTCTTTGAGATACATTTGGGCAATGCGCCCAAGATGGTCGATCTCAATCTCCATAGAGGGGGCATGCACGCGCGCGATGATGGGCGCGCTTTTCTGTGGGGCTTTAGGGGTGGTGCTTTCTAGAGCGATGTTGGGCGCGCTGGGGGTGCTAGGCGCGCTGTTTGCTTGTAGGGGGGGAGTATTAGGTTTGGAGGGGGCAAAAAAAATAGCTATAAAGGCTCAAGAACACAAAGGAGAGCGCGACAGCCAAGATCAAACGAAGATTATTGTCTTTCACTAGAAACCTTGAGAATATAGTAAGGAATAAAAGTGTTAGGGTGTTTGGGGATTAAAAAGTAAAGGGGTGTGATGGGCGCGCTGAATTTGGGTTGCAGGGGTTTGGAGCCTATGGGGTAATCTATCCCGCCTTGGCAATAGGGGTTACAGGCTAATAGGCGGCGCGCGCTACGCCAAAGGGCTTTATCTAGGCGTTCGTGCTCTAAGAGCCAAAGCGCGTAAGTCGAACAGCTAGGGTAAAAACGGCAACAAGAGGGTTTGAGAAAAGAGAGTGCTCTATAGAGGCGCAAGAACATTTTGAATATCTTCATTTAGAGCCCTTGAGGCGTTTTTCCAGACATTGCAAAATATGCGCGCGCAAGGTGGCGTAATCTAATTGCACGACCCCCACCTTAGCCACAAAGATAATGGCTTGGGGGATTTTTAAAGGGGCATTGCGTAAAATCGCGCGCACGCGCCGTTTGATCAAATTTCTCTGCACCGCATTGCCCACCTTTTTAGACACACTCAAGCCTAATAAGAGCCCATGCGCGCCTAAAAATCTTTGGTGCAAGGGTTCTAGGGGGAGACAATAGAGCATAAAAACCCCACGGTGCTTTTTAACACCCTTCTTATAGACATAGTTAAACTGGCGCGTGGTTTTTAAGGACTGCACCATCAAAGAGCGAGCTGTCTTCTCCCCTTTGCCCTTCTAGCTTTGATGACCTTACGCCCATTCTTGGTTTTCATGCGCACTAAAAAACCATGCGTGCGTTTTCTAGGGGTGTTATGGGGCTGGTAAGTGCGTTTCATGTGTGTCCTTTAAAATTTTCAAAAGGGCTACTTTAGCGCATATTGGCTAAAAACTATCTAAACTAGCGTTCTTGATTCTTGTCTTCAACCAAAATATAGAGCTCATTGAGCTTATTGGTTTGCAAGAGATCCACCACTTTCACAAAGCTGTCCAAATTGCTGTTTTTATCGCCCTGCAAAATAATGGGGGTGTCCTTGGCGTAGCGTTTCACGGCTTGTTTGAGCGTCTCAAAGCTCACTTTGCGCTTGTCTAGGTAAAATTCGCCCTTGTGCGAGATGGCGATATTCACCTGCTTTTTGTTGAGCACATCTTGGGATTTATCCGAACTTTGATCCACCTTGGGGATATTAATGGGGAGTCTGGAAGTGGTTACAAAAGAAGCGGTGGTGAGCACAATCACCAAGAGCACCAACATAATATCAATGAAGGGCACCACATTCATGGAGTCGATTTTTTTCATCTTACTCCCTAAAAATCCGTGTCTAGGCGGTTATAACCGGTGTCCTGTGTAGCAGGGTGGTGGTAAATATCCCACTTGGTGGCGATGATCTCACTTTTGCGCACCAACATGTTGTAGATCACCACAGAAGGAATCGCCACAATCAAGCCCATGCCCGTAGCCTTGAGTGCGAGCGCAAGCCCTACCATGATCGCCTTAGTGTCCACAGAACCGGTGTGCCCCAATTCAATAAAGGTGAGCATAATCCCGGTTACCGTGCCCAACAAGCCTACATAGGGCGCGTTAGAGCCAATGGTCGCCACTAAGGTTAAACGGCGGTGCAAGTCTAATTCTAGTTTGCGCTTGTCGTTGTAGTCGTCCACGCGCACGGTGGCATAAAACCACACCCGCTCGATCCCTATGGCGATCACGATCACGGATAAAAACGCCAAAAACCCTAAAATCCCATAATCGATCATTTGCTTTATCATAACATCTTGCATCAAGACCCCTTTGAATGATTTTTGAGCGCCATTTTCGCGTCCATTTCCAACGCTTTCTTTTTCATGCTCTCTCTTTTATCGTAAAGTTTTTTTCCTTTAACCAAGGCCACCTGAAGTTTAGCTTTATTTCTATGGTTGAAATAGAGTTTCAAAGCCACAATGCTCAAGCGTTGTTGCCCTACCTCTTGGGACCATTTGGCAAGCTGTCTTTTGTGCAGGAGCAATTTACGCGCGCGCATCTCCTCGGGCTTGTAATAGGCATTGACCGTCTGCAAGTGCGCGATGTGCATGCCAAAGACAAAGGCCTCGCCCCGCACGATCCTAACAAAATTATCCTTGAGATTCACCCGCCCCGCCCTAATGGCTTTAACTTCACAGCCCACCAACACGATCCCCGCCTCCAAACTTTCCAAAATTTCGTAGTCAAAAAAGGCTTTTTTATTGCGTGCGATCTCTTTCATATCCCCCCTTTGGGCGCAAAAAACCCGCTCCCACTCCCGCTAAAAAACCACTGGGGACCCAATCTAGCCTCTAACTCTCTTAACTCTGGGGTGATTTGCAATGCCGGGGCTAGCAAGTCGTTGAGCGCGTCGCGTGGGTGGGTTTGCAATAGGGCTAGACTAGGGGTGCGCTTGAGTGTGGGGATATCAAGAGGAGTAGAGCGCTCAAAGGCACGATAGATAGCTTTTGTGGAGCAGGCGATCTTGGGGGCGTATAACTCCAGGTCTAAAAGGGGCTCTTCAAAACCCTGCACCACCTCTCCAAAATGACTCACATGCGCGCTTTTAAACCCTGAGATGAAAAAATTCACATCGCTCCCCACGCGCGCCCCAATTTGGTAGAGCTCCTCTAAGCCAAGACCTAGGTTTAAATGCGTGTTAATCGCGTTTAAAAACCCCCCCGCATCCGCGCTCCCCCCCCCAAAACCCGCTTGGCTAGGGATGTGTTTTTCTACCTCTATTTGCAAACCCTCCAAGGCTAAGTCCCCTTGCTTTTTATCCTGCCAATAGGCTTTTAGAGCCTGCCAAGCCTTGAAGATTGTGTTTTGCTCTAAGGGGCAATCAAAAGCACCCTTGAGGCTAAACTTAGAGGCGCGCTTGACTTGGATATAATCCTTAAAGCTATTAGCCACCAGCACCAGCCTAGAGTCAAGCAGGTGGTAGCCTTGTTCACAACCACTGATTTTCAAAAAGATATTCACCTTGGGGCAAACTGCAAAGCCAAAGGGATTCACTTCAATTTGCCTAGCTGGATAGTCTTCCCCATGTTGGCTAACACCTCTTCGTTCACGCTTGCTGAGGCGCGCTTGTTCTCTGTGGCGATGGCTTCTTTGAGTTCAGAGCGTAAAATCAAAGTGTGCGCGGGGGCTTGAAACCCTAACTTGACACTCCCCTTGTCAATGGAGATGATCTTGATGTGGATATCCTCCCCAATCACCACCCCCTCGCCTAGCTTTCTGGCTAAAATTAACACCGCTACCTCAATGTGCGCTAATTTGCACACTCTCCATCACATCGCCCTGTTTGAGAGAATCTAGCACTTTGAGGCTCTGCGCGTCCTCAATCTGCCCAAACACCGTGTGCTCCCCGTCCAAATGCGGTTGGGGCGCAAAACACAAGAAAAATTGACTCCCCCCCGTGTCGCGCCCGGCATGCGCCATGGATAAAGCCCCCCTCTTGTGTTTGTGCGGGTTATTTTGCACCTCGCACTTGATGCGATGCCCAGGTCCACCCATGCCACTCCCATAAGGGCAACCCCCTTGGGCGACAAAACCGGCGATCACGCGGTGGAAACTCAAGCCATTGTAAAAGCCCTCTTGGGCTAGAGTAGCAAAATTGCTCACCGCTTGGGGCGCGTCCTTGCCAAATAAATGGATCTTGATCGCGCCTTTATTGGTGTGAATCGTGGCGTAATTATAGGTGTCTAGCACATGGGGTTCAAGATCATAGGTTTTGAGTGCTTCCATAAATCCTCACTAGGGTTAAAAGATTCGAGCATTTTACCGATTTCAACTTAATTTATTAAATGGGGTATGTATGCGAGCACTGGTGATCGCGCTTTTGGGGTTATGGCTGGGCTTGGGGGTGTTGCAGGGGGCTGAAGTGCTTAACACCTCGCTTATCCATAGGGCTAAGAGGGCTAAAGCCAAAAAACCCACCCCCTCTAAAAAGCGCAACCCCAAGCTTGCAAAGCGCGCCACCAAAGCCCCCACAAAACCAATAAGCCCCAAAGCCCCCAGCGTCTCGGCGCGTTGGATCTACAGCAGCGCGTTTCTAACCGTTTATTTTAGCGATGGGCATTACAAACAGGGCTATGGCTTGTTATTGCAAAATGGGAATTACTTGAGTGTCGCTAGTTTAGTGTTCGATGAAGGCATGTATGCCCAAACCATCATGGCTAGAATGCAAGATGACAGCGCGCCCATGCTCATCTGTGTCGCGCGCCTGCATGTCAAGGCTATCGATCACAACCGCGGGCTTTCTTTATTGGGCACTTACAGCTTCACTAACGATTATTGCCAAACACGCCCAGAGAGTTACTACCACGCACGCATTTATAAGAAATACGCCCAAGACCTCCTAGCCTACAGCCATGCGCCTAACACAAACACACTCTACTACCCCCAGGTGGATTCCAAGGACGCGTTTGAAGTCCAACGCCTGCATAACTTCCATGACCCCAGCTTGCAAAACCTCCCCCTTGGTCGCCCCCTTTTCAACGCTCAGGGGGTTTTTATGGGGGTGCTAGATGGCAACCAAGACAAACTCAAGGTGATCAAAAGAGGGGTAGTGCTAGACTTCCTACGCGCCTTACAAAAACGCCGATTGCTCTAGACAGTATTTGGATTCACGCTAGAGTTTCAATTTGGTTATTCTAGCTAAAGCGCAAACCACATTTTTCCAATTTTTGGTGCCAATGCTATTTTGGCTAATGGTCTTGGGTAGTTAGTGGAAAAGCATCGCTGATATGGTGTTCTAAAAAGCTTAAAGGCGCGCCAAAGGTAAAGCCACCGATAAAAGCGCGCTAAATAAAAGGTTAAGGCTTTTAAGTCCTATGGCTAGGGGTTTTAAAGGGCAATTTGGGGCATAATCTGTCCTCCTTTTTAATCTAAACCACCACACGGGTAAGACGAGGGCAAAACAAGAGGGCTTGAGATTAAAGTCTAACTCAGTGGCTAAAGTCGGCACACAGAGTCCATTTTTTAAGAGTAAGGTCTTTGGCACATTACAAAGAAGGGGGGTGTTTTTCTAAATGTTTTTGCAACGCCAAGCATAGCGCATTATTAGACTTAAAGACTTGGACTTGTTGGTGTATCTTGCGGTATAGACAAGGGATATGATCT
>NZ_QXQQ01000001.1 GCF_003660285.1 Helicobacter labacensis
TGCCACTAGGCGAATTTGAGGTCTTAGTGGTGGCTAAGTTTAGGGGGTAGATGAAAAAACTCAAAAGAGGTGCCCTGCACTTTGGACACTTAAGGGGTGGATAGCTCATTCTAGCCACTAAAAAACCAGCGCAAAGACACCTTAGTAAATAATCTCCACCCGCATGTGGGTCTGTGAGTCTTGTGGGAATTGCAACTAGCCTTGCAGACTATAAATGGTTTCTAAGAGGGTTTTAGTGCTATGGAGGTAGATGTAAAGATTAGGGTATTTGAGGGAATATAGGCATGATCTGTATAATTGCCCTTGGCATCTAGGGCATAGAAGCTTTAATTGGATGCAACATATTCCAAAGGTTGTTATTGCGCAGGCTCTCAAAGAAAGTTTGCAAAGAAATAGGGTGTTGGCTTTGGGGGTCGTCCCTACTTTGGCGGTAAAAAATTTGGGTGCGTAGTATTGATGCGTCATAATCCAAATTATAACAACTCCCCCTACAGGTAAGCACTTCTTGGCTATATTGGTGCAAATAAAACCAATGATTAACCAGCTTGAAAGTGAAATAATCCCTATAAGCACGATCACCCGGCTTTAAACGACCGCTCACACGGAGAGTAAAAAAAGCCCCTTTAATGAAAAGTTGCATGCCCACATCAAAGCCCTTTCTATCCGTGCAAAACCCGCGCTCTAGGTGTTTAGCATGCAAAATCCCCATGCAGGTGTAATAATGCGAGCTTCCATAGTTAAAAGCCGCAAAGATAAAGGTGTAAGTCTCTTGGTGGTGTGTCATGGTTTGCATGTTGGCTGTGAATTTCTTGGTGTGCTTGCCCTTTAAATAAGTGGCTAACCATTGTTGCACCCTGTCATGGGCTTTTTTAAGCTCTGGCTTGAGCCATCTGCCTCTTTGATCGATCAAATTATCCTGTGCTACCTGCCCCATGAAAGTATCAGAGTAACCATTATCAGTAGGGTCTTCATTGGCTAATGCCTCTTGGTCTTTACTCACAAAAATGAGTTTGTAGTATTTAGAGGCATCAGGGTAGAAAAATTGCGCAAAAATGGGCGTGTATGTCGGGTTGTTGAAAAGTAGGCGTGTGATCTCTTGAAAAGCACGGGTGTAATTCTCCTCCATGCATCTAATCTCTTCAAAAAGGGGCATGGTGTGTGGATTGG
Organism: Helicobacter labacensis; assembly: GCF_003660285.1. Taxonomy (GTDB): domain Bacteria; phylum Campylobacterota; class Campylobacteria; order Campylobacterales; family Helicobacteraceae; genus Helicobacter; species Helicobacter labacensis. The sequence goes on from NZ_QXQQ01000001.1 coordinate 1,168, forward strand.
TGCCCTCTTTTTCTGCCAAGCTGTATTGCTCATGCATAATAGCACTGCACTCCTTACCCTCCTTATAAATGTATTTTAAAGAGATTTGGCGCACCTTTTGGCGATCCTCTGGGCGCACGCGTGCACGCACATAGTGGTAATAATCTGCATAAAAGCGATGGAGCATGGTTAGGGCAATGTTGCTAAACTCTGTCATGCCTACATCAGAAACATCACAAATCACCTGATCGTGCAGGGCTTGATCTTTAGCTTTATAGCGATCACAAAACCATTCAGGGTAGGCGGTTTCAAAATTAGACCATCTGCCATCACCCAGCCAAGATACCTCTTGCTCAAAACTAAAGGCATGGGCGATTTGCAAACACAATAATAAAATGACAACCCAACGCATAAAACCCCCTTTAATCAGTGCTATCTAAACAATACCCTGCCGTGTATAGATCATTATTGTCGCACACTTTGTGCAAGGCTTTGAGATTAAGATGCTTACATTTTTGACTCCTAAAACACGCGCTTCTTAGTTTATACAAGAGTGCACCCTTGCCAAAAAAATCCGTGTCATCTCCTCCTACATAATCATCTAGCCCCTCCTTGCCCCAAAAATATAAAAAATCTTGCATAGAGATTCTAAATTTGCCCTGTGGATCGTCCCTAGGTTGGCTGTAATAAAGATGGCTACCCAGCAATTTCATCAGATCGCCTCCCAAATAGTAGAGATAAGTTAGACCCGGATCCGGACATCCATGCGCATTATCTGGATCGTGGCAAGAAAAAACTTGTTTGCTATAAGTGCGTAGATAAAAACGCCCCCGCAACATTTCAAAGGCATATTGGTCGGCGGAGTAATGATCATCGAATCCAACCTCTTGGTATTGTTTTGAGATCACCAAGAGATTATTTTTAACCTCAATGTCTAGGGGCGTGTCGGTGCAAAACCCCTTAGATAATTGCCCCTTATGCAAAATGCCCATGCATGTGTGCAAAGCATCATCGGGATGAGCCCCTATAGGTATAATACAACCTTGATAAAAGATCAGGGTGTAGGCTTTAGACTTGTCGGGTTTGCCTTTGGTTAATGTGCGGGCATCTTCTTGATCATAGATCGTTTCGCTCCACTGCTCGCTAGCATCATTGTGGATACATGACTCCCCTTTTAATATCACATCCGCATTCTGCTTCCAATAGTCATCCACCCATTTTTTCACCACCGCTTGCGCCTCTTTGAGTTCTAAGGCGTGCAGGCTGTGCCAAGAAAGGCACAAACTAAGAATTAAAAATAACGCCCTTGTAAAAATTGCTCGTGTATTTTTCATGGGTTCTAGCATAGTTTGGGTTTTTAAGCCCAGAGTAAATTATTGGGGGGTTTTAGGGTGTTTGATGGCAAAATAAGCATTGATGTCCTCTTCAAAAAGGTCGGGGAAAAACTTGATGGGCTTGCCTTGCGCATAGAGCCAATAACCCCATTTATTCTCCATTTTGACTCTTTGTTTGGGTGTAACCAAATAATTATACTCCTCATCCACAACAATACAAGGGATATGATTAGCCTTGGCATAACGCCTAATTTCATACTGGTCATGATTGACATCATCAGCCATCACATAAAAAGCCTCCTCGCCCATTTCTTTTTTGGTTTGGGCAATCTCTGCATCGCTAAGATTAGCCGTGATAATGCATTTTTGGCAGTGAATCACAAAATCTTTAGCTTCCAGACACATAAAAGCGAACAAAATAAGCGCACATCTGACAAACACAACACGCCCTAACACGCTCCTAGCACTACTCCCCAAAAACATGACAGTTCTCCAGAAAACATCCACAAGCAAAGCGTAACCTCCAAAAGTTAATGCGTTCCACTCCAACCCCACGATAACACCTGTCTAAAGTATTATGTCGTATTTCGATTGTTATCTTTAGCCTCCATTGAGTGGATAAAAGCGCGCTGGAGGCAACAAAATCCCTTGACGATCTTAGCACAGATTTAGGCGTGTTGTGCTACAATAGCGCATGCGTATTGACAAATTTTTAAACGCGACCAATATCACAAAAAGACGCGCGATCGCGCTGGACATGCTTAAAGAGGGCGTGGTGTTTTTAAATGGCGTGAAGATCAAGCCCAGTAAAGAGGTCAAGGTGGGCGATGTGTTAGCCATTAGCTATTTAGATCGCACTAAGTCTTACCGCGTGCTAGCGATCCCCACACTCAAAACCATCCCTAAAGCTCAAAGCCACTTGTATGTGGAAGAGTTGCCATAATCCCAACACAAAGGTTTTTTTATGCAAGATTATAAAGATAGTCTGATTCTCCCCCAAACTTCCTTTCCGATGAAAGCCAACGCTATCGCCAACGCCCCCAAGCTCTACGCACGCTGGCGCGAACAAGAAGTCTATACACACATGCTAGCCCAGCGCCAAAGCGCGCCCCAAAGCTTCATCTTACACGATGGTCCCCCCTATGCCAACGGGCATTTGCATATCGGGCACGCACTCAATAAAATCCTAAAAGATGTCATTGTCAAGCACCAATACTTTTTGGGCAAGAAGGTGGATTATGTCCCCGGATGGGATTGCCATGGTCTGCCTATAGAACAACAGGTAGAAAAGGATTTTAAAGCCGCACAACACAAGTTGCCCCCTGAACAACGCCACTCTCTAAATGCCCTAGAATTTCGCGATCGTTGCTACCAACACGCCCAAAAGTTCATTGATGTGCAACGCGAGGAGTTTTTGCGCTTAGGGGTGGTGGGGGATTATGAAAAACCCTATGAAACCTACAGATATGAATTTGAAGCTAGTATTTATGAAATGCTTTGCATCGCTGCCAAAAAGGGTTTGCTCAAACAACGCTTTAAACCCGTCTATTGGAGTTGGGCGTGCCAGAGCGCGCTAGCCGAAGCGGAGGTAGAATACAAAGACAAGCAGTCCGATTCGATCTTTGTGAGTTTTCCCCTCCAGCCCCAAAGCGCACAAAAGCTCGCACAGCAGGCGCATTTTAGCACGCAAGAGAGCCCTAAGGAATTTGCCCTTGTGATCTGGACAACCACCCCTTGGACACTAGCGGCTAATGTGGGCATCGCGCTCAAACCCAAAACCACCTACGCGATCACCTCCAAGGGGCATATTGCCGCGCTGGATTTAGCCCAAAAATTACTCAACCAAGGCATCTTAAGCGGGGAAATCATCGGGAGTTTTGAGAGTGAATTATTAGACAGAACACTGAGCACCAACCCTTTAAACCAGCGCGATTCGGTGGTTTTACTAGGCGATCATGTCAGTTTAGAAGAGGGAAGTGGCGCGGTGCACACCGCCCCCGGGCACGGGGAAGAGGACTATCGTTTGTGCCTGCAATATGGCTTGGAGGTCTTGGTGCCTGTAGATGATTACGGGCGCTACAACGAGGAAATCTTACAAAAAAAACTATTGCCCCAAGAGTTTTTGGGTCAGCATGTGCTTAAAATCCAACCCCAGATCATCGAGCTACTAGGCGATCATGTGTTGCACCACAGCACTATCACGCACTCCTACCCGCATTGTTGGCGCACCCATGAGCCCATCTTATACCGCGCCACCACGCAGTGGTTTATCATGATGGATACGCCCTTTAAGCAAGAGGATGGGAGTGAAAAAACCTTACGCCAAGTGGCTTTAGAAGCCATTGAAGATGTCGCCTTTTACCCCAAACAAGGCAAAAATCGTCTTAAAACCATGCTAGAGCAACGCCCAGATTGGTGTGTTTCTAGGCAGCGCAATTGGGGCGTGCCCATGGCTTTCTTCCTAGATAAGCGCACCCAAGAACCCTTGCTAGAAGAAGAGGTGTTAAAGCACATCTACAACATTTTCAAAGAGAAGGGCTGTAACGCATGGTGGGAGCAAAGCGTGGAGGAGCTCTTGCCACCCGCGTTCAAACACCTAGCCCCTAATTTAGAAAAAAACACCCACATTTTAGATGTGTGGTTTGATAGCGGGAGCACCTTTAAGGCGGTGTGTGAGGAGCGCTTAGGGGTTTACCCCAGCGATTTAGTGTTAGAGGGGAGCGACCAACACCGCGGGTGGTTCCAAAGCTCTTTACTTCTAAGTTGCATCAAGCACTCGCGCGCGCCCTTTAAAGGGGTGCTTACCCATGGCTTTACCGTGGATTCTAAGGGGCATAAGATGAGCAAGTCTAAGGGCAATGTCTTTTCCCTCAATGATGTATTGGGCACTTATGGGAGCGACATTTTGCGCCTATGGGTGGTGATGAACGACTACCAAGACAATTTGAGCGTTTCCCATGAGTTTTTCGCCCAAACAGCGGAAGGCTACAAAAAAGTGCGTAACACCTTGCGCTTTTTGCTGGCTAACACCGCTGGACTAAAAAGCCTCACCCCCTTGCCAGAATTGGGCTTGATCGATTCGTGGATTTTAGCCCTAAGCTCTAAGGTCTTTATGCAGGTGCAAGAGCATTTCAAGCAATTTGATTTTGTGAAGGGTTTGCAAAAATTATTCACCTTCATCGCTAACGACTTAAGCGGCATTTACATGGACATCTGCAAGGACAGCTTGTATTGCGACGATCAAAATAACCCCGCTAGGCGCGCGATCCAAACCACCATGCTTTATCTAGCCCACCATTTGAGCTTTGCGCTTGCCCCCGTTCTCACCTACACCATTGAGGAGGTGCTAGAACACGCTAGCGATCTCTTTAAAGAGGTGGCTTTGGCTGGGGAGGGAGTCTTTGATCTAAAAATGCCCGTTTTATTTGAGGGGGCACAGGGAGTGTTAAACCAGTTTGAGCGTCCCTTGGAATTGCGCGCGCGTTTTAGTGAAGGCTTGGACGCGCTCAAGAAAAGCAAGCAAGTCAAAACCTCTCTAGAGGTGCAAATCCACTTCAAAGATCCCAAGGATATGGAATTTCCCCATTATGCGGAGTGGTTGATGGTCAGTTGCGCTAGCGCATGGGAGGGGAGTGCTAAAGAGGTGCTATTGGACACTCCCGAGTTCGTGTTAACCAAAGCCTCTTTAGAGAAATGTCCGCGCTGTTGGCGTTTTTTAGCCTCCCATGGTAGCCTGTGTGGGCGTTGCCAAGAAGTCTTGCATGCCTAATTCCCTTAGCCACTTGGGGGGTAAGACCAGCTACGCACAACACTACAGCCCCCACCTGCTAGAGGCTTTTGACAACCCCCACCCCGGGCAGGACATTTTTACCTGCCTAGAAAGTCAAGAGTTCACCAGCCTATGCCCCATCACTGCCCAACCCGATTTTGCGCGCGTGCGTATCGCCTATATCGCGCATTTGAAAATGCTAGAGAGCAAATCGCTCAAGCTCTACTTATTTAGTTTCCGCAATGAGGGGATTTTTGGGGAGGATTGTGTGGGTAAAATTCTAAACGATCTAGTCGCGCTTTTAGCCCCTAAATACCTAGAAGTGCAGGCGTATTTTAGCGCGCGCGGAGGGATCACCATCACCCCCTTTGCCAACTACGCCACACAAGATTACCAACACTTCAAGCAAGAACGCTTGTTGCGCGCCTACAGCGCTACATAATCCACTTCTCTGGGGCGTTGGTGTTGCAACACCAAGTTTTTGGATTTAGCCACCCCCTCAGAAGTCCCAATCACCAACAACTTCGCCTCGCTCGCCACGATGGTATCCCCCTCGGGCATGGGGATGTAACGCCCGTCTTTTTGGATAATCCCGATCACAAAGACTTTAGTAATCTCTCTAAAATGCGCTTCTTTGAGTTTGCGTTGCACCAGCCAACTTTCTTTAGGCACGATCACTTCCTCTAAGTCTAGCAAGGTGTCTTTCTTGTAAATGAATCGTTCTAAAATATTTTCCATATCGGGGCGAATCGCCATCGCGCTCACCCGTTGCGCCATCAATTTTGTGGGTGAAACCACACTATCCGCGCCTAGCTTCTTGAGCTTTTCTAAATCCTCATCATTGTGCGCGCTGGAAATGATGTAATAGGGTTTACGCCCTAATTCTTTTTCTAGTAAGCGCACATTGGCGATCAAAGAGATGTTCACGGAAAAGGTTTTAGAAAAGGTAACCACCCCCTTAGCGCTACTTAAATTGGTTTTGAGCATGCTCAAATTGGTGTGTGGGTCGCCCACGATGTGGTAGGGGTATTTGTATTTGATGGCTTCTTCTTCAAATTCAGGGTTATCGTCCACCACCACAAAGGGGATTTGCGCGCTTCTAAATTGCTTGGCAAGTTCTATGGTGTATTCATTGTGGTAGCAGATCACATAGTGGTTTTTCAAACGCGCGATCTTGTAAATCATCTTTTTCTCCCTAATGAGTTTGGCTAAAACCCCCTTATTGATGATCCCAATCAACACGGCGACCGTGAAAGTCATCAAAGCTTCCCCACAAAACATGATCAGCACGCTTAAGAAGATGCTCCATGTCCCAAACTTGCTTTCATCCAAGGCTCCAAACCCGGTCGCCGTGAAAGTGTAGGAAGTTTGAAAGAAAGCCTGCATTAAAGAGTAATTCTCTAAGCCTAAATAGCCCAAAGTGCCTAAGAGAATGAAGAGCTGGATTAGCACCAGCGGTGGGGCAAAGAGCTTAAGATGGGCGTAAAGCTCCGCGTTGATCTGGTGCGCGGGGTCGTCTTTAGGGGATTTCTTCTTGAATAGCGGCTTAAAATTAAACATCGTCCTTACGGACTAGTGGCTTTTACGCATGGTCCTTAAAGTGGAAGCTGCCACACGGATTTTTTGTTTCGTGCCGTCTTCTAAGGTGATGCGAATCGTGCGCAAATTGGGGAGCAAACGCCTTTTGCTCTTGTTGTTTGCATGACTGACATGGTTGCCTACCATGGGTCCCTTAAGGGTTACATCACATCTACGAGCCATAAACTCTCCTTTAGATTAAAAGCGCACATTATAACCTAATGCGCGCGTCTTTGTGCTTAATTAGGATTTTGCCGGGGTGCTTTTAGCTGGAGCGGGAGTGCTCTTAGCTGGTGCTTTTGCCGGGGTGCTTTTAGCTGGCATATCCTTTTCCATGATCCCCTGTGGTTTAGGGGTGCTGTCTGTAATGGTGGGTAGGTGGGGGTAAGTGATAGTGGGTTTTTTACCCGTAAGCGCGCCAAAGAAAGTAGCGATCTTGGCAGCGTCCGCATCGCTGATATGGATTCCTAGTTGCACCGCGCCCATCGCCTTGATCGCGTCTTTAATATCCCAATACTGCCCGTTGTGGAAATAGGGCATGGTTTCTAAGATATTACGCAAGGTGGGCACTTTGATGAGTCCATCTTTATTCCCCTTGAAATCCCCCACATTGGCAAACTCATAAGGGGCAGCCACTTGGAAAGGTTGCATTGTCCCGCCCAAATTGATCCCATTGTGGCATCCTGTGCACCCTTTTTCCAAAAAGAGGGCAAGACCTTCTTGTTCCTTGAGACTCAACGCCTTGACATTGCCCCGCAAGAAGTCATCAAAGCGGTTAGGGGTGTTAAGAGTGGCTTCAAACATGGCAATGGTATCGGCGATGAGGTTGAGATCGATCTTGATATGATTCCCATAAGCGCGCTTAAAAGCCTTGACATACTCAGGCATGGAATTGATCTTAGCCTCCACGACTTTGGGATCGGCGTTCATCTCCACTGGATTGGTGATGGGACCTTTGGCTTGTTCATCTAGATGTGCGGCACGCCCGTCCCAAAACTGCACGGCATTAAAAACGGAATTATAAACCGTAGGAGAATTTAAAAAATGCGGGTTGGGTTTCCACCCCTCACCCACCGCGCGCGAAACCATATCCACCCCAGCCAGCCCCAAATTATGGCATGTGTTGCAGGAGATGAGATAAGAAGTGGAGATTCTAGGGTCTAAAAACAGCATCTTCCCTAATTCCACTTGGGCTTTTGTGAGCACTGCTCCCTTGTAAGAAATCCCCAAGTTATGCACCTTATCCTTGAGGTATTTGTCCAAAGCCTTGCCTGTTGGCATGGGCATCAAATTAGCCTGTAGGGCTTTTTTGATCAAGTCCTGTGGGTTGATGGGCTTGGGCTTGCCAGCTTGCAAGGACGCGCACAAACCCAAGGATAATAAAGAAACTTTTAACAAACGCTCCACAAACACGAATAACCCCTTACTAAAAAAGTCCCTAGAAGTATACGCCAAAAATCCTAATGGTTCAATGTGTGTCGAAGTAATGCTGGATTTGTTGGCGGTTGGCATGTTGGCTCAAGGCTAGCATCAACAATACTCTAGCCTTTTGGGGATTGAGATTGTCTCCACTCACAAAGCCATATTGCGCATCATCAATCTCCCCGGGATTAGTGATAAACCCGCTCCCCACACGAGAGGAGCGCACCACCACCACACCTCTTTTAGCCGCGTCAGCTAACGCGTCTAGCACGGCTGGGTAGAGATTCCCATTGCCTAATCCTGCGCTCACAATCCCCTTAGCCCCGTGTTTTAGCGCATTTTGCACAAAGTCTGCACTATCGTTGGCATGGCTATAGAGAATATCCACGCGGGGCAAATCGTGGATTTCAGCGATGTCAAACGCGCTTTCCAATGTGTGCTTGCGCAAGGGTTGCATGTAAAAGCGCACATGCCCATAGAGGACTTGTCCTAAAGGACCGCTATTGGGCGACTTGAAAGTAGCCACGCTGGTCGTGTTAGTTTTACTCACCTCTCTGGCGGCATGGATATTCTCATCCATAAGCACCAACACCCCCTTACCCCTAGCTTCTTGGCTACAAGCCAGCGCGATGGCGTTGTAGAGATTGAGCGGACCATCAGCACTTAGAGAATCCGCGTTACGCATCGCGCCCACCATCACGATGGGTTTATGGCTCTTGATCACCAAGTCTAAAAAGTAAGCACTCTCCTCCATCGTGTCCGTGCCATGCGTGATCACCACCCCATCTACGCCTTTTTCAGAGAGTAAAGTCTGCACGCGCCTAGCCAGTTTAAGCCAAATGGTGTTATTCATCTCTTGAGAGCCGATATTGCTCACTTGTTCGGCTTTGAGATGGGCTAATTCTTTAGCCTGTGGAATCGCCCCAATGAGGCTATCTACGCCCAACGAGCCTGACTTATAAGCACTACTGAGCGCGCTTGCAGAACTCCCCGCAATCGTGCCCCCTGTGGCTAAAATGTAAATATTGGGCTTGGCACACATCAAGCACCCCCCTAACGATATTAAGATCAAAAATCTACACAAAGAACCTAGCATGGGGCACACTCTAATACAAGAAGACTAACCAAGCACCAATCCCCTAAAAAGAGTGTGAGAAATACCAATGGGCTAGATCAAAACAAGATAAAAACCTTTAAAAACGCACAGATCCCCACTCCACTTTGAGCATATCACAAGCCCCTTTAAAGCCTAGTGTGCAAGCCTTGAGGAAATACTTCTTAGCTTTTTTGCGATCTTTGGACACGCCTTGAGCAGTCCAATAAATCACCCCTAAGCTATGACAAGCATAAGGATCGCCTAGTTTTGCGCCCCGTTTGTAATATTTGATCGCTTGGTGCATGTCTTTGTGCACCCCTAATAAACCCCGCTCATAAATCCAGCCCAAAGTGTGGTAAGCCTGCATATCCCCCATTTTACCCGCTTGTTGGTAGTCCAAGAGGGCTTGCTTAGGGTTAGTGCTCTCTTCTAGTAGCCCACGAGCCAAATAAGCGCGTGCGATCCCCATTTGTGCCATCTTGTTTAAATAAGCCATAATCTTTGGGCGATCATTAGTATAACCGGCTTGGAGCAAGCCTTCTAAATAGGTGGGTGCTTGGCTCTCAGAGGGGCGTGCCACCAGCGCGCAAGCCTGCTTAGAGCCTAACTTGCACGCTTTTCTAAAAGAAACAACGGCTTTTGTGATGTCTTTGGGCGCGCGCTCCCAGTAAAAAAAGCCCAAATTTTCATACGCCCGTGCGCTACCCAACTCCCCAGCCCTTTGGTAGTCTGCAATGGCTTGTTGGAAGTCTTGGGCATAACGCGCTTTGTTAGCACTCTTTAAATACGCCTGCTTAGCGCACCCACCCAATAACAACGCCCCCAACACTAAAACCCACCCCTGCGCGATTAGGGTGCTGGCGAATCGCTTAGGGCTTTGTGGCATAGAGGGTGGCACTCTTCGTCTAAATCGCTAACCGGCATACACCTAATGGCATTGACGAGCGCAACAGCCGGGCGCGCGCTCTCAATGCCTATCCCCTCCCCTTCTAAAATCTGTTTGTAGCTCTGGGTGTGCAGATCGTCAAAGCCATCGCTAAAGTCAATTTCATTGCCCTCTAGCACTAAGGATCGATAAGCGTTGTCGCGGTGCACGCCTAAATGTTCGGGATTGATAGAGAGAAACCACGAAATCTTGGCGTGTTCTAGGCTCAACACCCCGCCCATGCAATCATTTTGGTGCACATGCACCACATTTTCTACCACGCCCCCAAAAATATCTAGCAAAATGTCAAAGAAGTGGATTCCAATATTGGTCGCCAGCCCCCCACTCTTGTTTTCATCGCCTTTCCAAGAGTTGAGATACCATTTCCCGCGCAAGATCAAATAGGTCAAGGACACCTCATAAATCTTGTCCGGGATTTTGAGTAATTCGGCGCGCACATCCTCTTTTAGTTGGATGATATTGGGGTGCAGGCGTAATTGTAAAATATTGAAAACCCGCCTATTGTATTTTTTTTCCAACGCGGCGATCTCATCAATTTCGCTAGGGTCTAGCACAAGGGGTTTTTCGCAGATCACATGCGCGCCATGCGAGAGGGCAAATTCTATGTGCTCAAAATGCAGGTAGTTAGGGCTACAAATTGCCATGTAGTCCAAATATTTCTCTTGCTCCTTGCAATCTTGCAGGTATTGGTGCAAGTCTTCTAGATCGTTGAAAAATTCACAATCTAGCCCATACTGATCCAAAATGCGCACGCTATCATGGACATCCATCGCGCAATCTAATACATGCCCTAATTCTTGAATCGCCTGTAAATGTTTGGGGGCGATAAACCCGCCCACCCCAATGACACCAAAAAGCATACAAACTCCTTAAAAAAATTTGGAGCGCATGGTAACAAAATTCCATTGAGGGGGTTCTTTAGCGGGCGGGTTTCCCCGCATTAAAATTGGTAAGAAACCTCAAAACGGGCGTTAAACCCGGGTTCGGGCAAAGCCATGCGGATATGCCCGGCTGTGGCGATCATATCTTCATGGGGCGCGTCTGCGCTAGCCTGCCACACCGAAGTTTGGTTAACATACTGCTTGTTGAAGATATTATTGAAAACCGCGCTCAAGAGCAAACCCTTCATGCGTCCAGACGGAGGCGACCAGTTGACAAAGATACTACTCACTCCATAGCCGGGCTTGTGGATATTCATCAAACCATAGCCCGGGTAGTAGATACTATAGCCATTGTAAAACATATTTGTAACAAAACGGCTAAGCCATGTGAAGGTGAGTCCGGCTCTAGGGAAAGTGTAATCCCCCTTTAAGATCACCACATTCCCATAGGTGGCCGCTAGCGCGTAGGTGTCTGCTAGCAAGTAATACCCCTTGGGATACCCAGTGGGGTTAGCTGCTGTAGGCCAAGAGCGCGCAAAGGAGAAAGTGCCCGTGAAATTCTTGTATTTGACATTCCCGCTGATCTCATACCCAAAGATGGCGATGGTTTGGGGTAAATTGCCCGTCAAGTTCTTGGCTGTGGCGTTCCCACCCCCATTTTTGGAAGTGTCCTGCCCATAGGAGTTGACAAAGTTGTTAATGACCTGGTAGAAAGCCGCCCCGCGCACATTGAAATAGGGGTTGTTGTAGTCGATGTTAAATTCTACATTCTGCCCTATAGCTGGTTTCAAATTCTTTTGGTAGATCACGGAAGGATCGCGCATCAAAACCCCATCGCCGGGTAACGCGCCCTTAGTTACATAGGCATAACTGAGTTTCAAGCCCAACGCGTCAATGGGGTTATAAAGAATAGTCGCGCTGGGAGAAAACCCAGAAGTCATATGGGGCTGACCATCCTTATCTTGCAAGAGATAGATGTCATAGCGCGTCCCCGCTCCCACGATGAGATTTTTTAAGAAATTGTAGTTAGCCTGCATGTAGCCCCCGATGATATGCCCGATGGCATAGGAGTTTTGGGGCAACCCGCGGTAGATCGCATTGGGCGAGCTCATGTTTTGTTGGTATTCTGTGCCCGGGTCCACATAGTAGTGGCGATAGGGCAGACCCGGACCAGTGGGGTCATTAGGGTTAATATTGCCCTTGTAAAGCCCATTATTGCCCCTTGGCAGACCAGAGAACACGCTGAGATTTTGGTAAATCCCGCCGTATTCAAAGACATTGCCATAATCCTCGCTAATGGGGTGTTGCACCTTAACATTCACCCCAGAGTTGATCAAGAAAATATCGCGTTGCAGAGTGCCCTCTGCATCCGCGTTGCCCAAGGTCCAGCCATTTGTGCCACTGGTGGGGGGTGCCATGTGGTATTCGGGGTATTTGGGCACCATCTGAGTCCCCGTGCTATTATCTGTCATGCGATAACCCCCTGTGGATAGGGGTGTGATACTCCCTTTGGTGCATTCGCTAGGGTTTTGCGCGCACCATGTTTGCACATTGGCGATGTATTCTGGGTTGGTGGGTTCTACAGAGCTGAGTGCAAAGGGGTTATTGACGGGATTGTAATTCCCATTGCGGACACTCAAAAAAGCGGTAGAAGTGATACGGGGTTGATCGAAACTCTCCCCACCCTCATGGTTGAATTTGAAAGAGAGATTATTGTTAGAGTTGATCGTGTGGGCAAGTTCCTTGCCAAAGTCTATCACAAAGGGCGCAGGCTGGGTGCCCGGATCATTGGCTTTACTCATCGCGCTTGTGGTATTAGGGCGCAATAGACGCGTAGAATTGTAACGCGTCATGTTATAGCTCACCGCCAAGCTGTCCCTGTCGTTAAAATAGGTGTTGATCTTAAAGAGGACATTGTTCTCTTCGCTAGGGCTACCAATCACTTTATCGCTCGCAAAGGGGTCGCTAAGGTCGTAGGTGGGGTTAAAGAGATTTTTCATCAGGTTATTCCCATCGCGGTAATAAAAGATGTTTTGGTGGGTGAAATAGCCCAGTATATCCCACTTTTCAGCCCTATAAGCAGCAATGGTGTTAAAGCGCATCCCAAAATTAGTGTAAAAACTCACCGCAGCACTACCCCCATAATTTTGCCCTTTACGCAAGAAGTCATTAGCCCCGATGGTTTCCATCGCCATTTTCCCCGCGATCGCCCCGGGTCCTGCTGAGGCGTTGGCTGCCCCCTTGATGACTTCTATTTCCTTGAGCATGCCCGGGTCGATCACGGTGTTGGCATCATGGTGAAAAATATTCCCATTTTGGGCTGCCCCATCGATGGTAACCCTGAGTAGACGGCTTTCCATGCCCCTGACATAAATCTTTTGTGCCATCAAGCCTCCCCCGGCCACATTGATGTCAGCCCTAGTTCTAAAGAGATCGTTGACTTGGTTGCTCTGGCGCTGCTGGAGTTCTTTGCGCTCGATATACATCTTGTTGTTGTACTCAAAGGTGCGTTCGCCTAAAGTGGTAACCTTGCCTAGGGTATGGGTTTCTTGCTCGGCATAGAGGCTTGCAACTCCCACTAAACTCAAGGTCAGGAGGGCGCGTGCCAAAGAGGGGAGCGTGTTTGGTGTTTGATTCTTTCCTAAAAGCACACTAGGATTTTGATTAACTTGTTTCATTTATGAATCCTAACTTGTTTAGTAATATATTTTGATTGTATATAATAAAAGCTTAACTCTTATTGAATAAATAAATAATATATTACATCTGTGAAAAAAATAATCGCTGGGAGTTAGGGGTAAACCAGCGCGTCCACGCCGTAATGCTCCAAATCGTGCGCGTCAAAGTTTTTGAGAATGAGGAAGCGTTGGGGGGTGAGTTCTAAAAGGGTAGCAAAATCTTGGCTCAAATAAAGCGCGCTCGCCCTAGCCAAGACGCTCGCCTTCAAATCCGCCTTGCAACGCACTTCTATGATGTCTAATAGCCCTAGACGGCTTGCGTAGGCGCACATGTCCTTGAGCTGTGCGCCCAAGAGTTGTGCGTTTAAGAGCACCCCATCGCTCCCATGCACTAGGCTTTCTAAGAGTTGGTAGGGGGTTAAAAAATAATCTTGGTGGATGAGGGGTTTAGAGCTTAGACGGCGCACATAGCCTAGCAGGTCTAAACTCTCTAGGGGGGGTGTGGGGGTGTAAAGGGGGGTGAAATCCAGCAAGAGGGCGTTGGCTACACACTCCAAACGCTCTAGCAAAACTTCCAGTTCTAGACCCGCATTGAGGCGTACAATCTGCTGGGGATGATCTTGGGCGCGCCGTAAATCCTGAGCCTTGAGTCTGGGCACATAGGGGTTATAAGCTAGAGTGCGCCCCAAAACCTCTAGGGGGGTTAAAGCCTGTTTGTTCTCTAGATAGCGCTTTAGGGTGTCTAAATCTAGTGGCATTTGGCGATTGCATCGGCGTGCTCTTTGAGTTCGGGCTGGGCTTTGACTTCTTGAGAGTCGATCTTAGCAAAGACATCTTTAGCCTGCGTGCACTCGCCTAATTTGTAATACCCCCACGCTAGAGAATCCAAATAGAAAATAGAGTCGGGTTCTAACTCTAGGGCGGTTTTGACATAGGCGATGCCTTTTTTGATGTCTAAATTGTAATCGATGAGAGAATAGCCCAAGAAATTGTAAAAAAACGCGTCTTGGGGATTCATATCCCCCTTAGTGCGTTTGAGATTCTGGGTGCGCTCGGCGATGGCGCGTTCTAGTTTTTGGGTGATTTTCACCACTTCGGATTTCTTGGGGGTGTGCAGGGCGTTGAGATGCTCGTAGGTGTAAATAGCCTCTAGGGCTAAAAAGCTAGGGTCTTTTTTCTCATTGTAGATGAGGCTGGCTTGTTTGGCGGCTAGAGCGAATTTCTTTTGCGCGGTGTAGAGGTCTAAAAGCAAGCGGCGATCAAAGGGGAAATTCTCGGCAATCTTCTGGGCTTTGTCAAATTCTTTGAGCGCCACTAACACAGCGATGTAGAGTTGGGCATTTTGCACGATGGGATCTCTCTCATACAGAGCCCCAAAGACATCCTTAGCCCTGTCCAACTCATTGAGTTGCGAAAAAGTGTTGTAGGCGCGTTGGCACAGATCGGGCGAACAGCCATAATTTTTTAGATGCGAACTGAGCAAACTCACCGCCTCTTGGTGGCTATTTTGCATGAAATAGATGGTGATGAGTTTCTCTAGGCTATCTTCGCTATGGGTTTGGTTGTAAAAGCGGTTGAGTAGAGAAAACGCC
Source organism: Helicobacter labacensis (assembly GCF_003660285.1). Taxonomy (GTDB): domain Bacteria; phylum Campylobacterota; class Campylobacteria; order Campylobacterales; family Helicobacteraceae; genus Helicobacter; species Helicobacter labacensis. Next base: position 16,443 of record NZ_QXQQ01000001.1, read on the forward strand.
TTGTCGTAGCGTTTCTGGCTCAAATACAAAGAACCTAGCACATCATCTAACATCAAGGACTTGTCTTCGCGCCGGATATTTTCCAAGAGCGCGATCGCCTTGTCAGTCTGCCCGGTTTGGATATAGCCATCTACTAAAATCTTATTGATAGAGACATCCTTTTTGTCCTTGGTGATTTTCCTATAGAGCATGGCTAGTTTCACGGCGGTGCCAATGTCGCCCAAACTTGCCGCAGAGATCGCCGCTTCTTTGGCATATAAAATGTTGTTTGTTTCCTTGTAGAGATGCAAATAGCCCCGCTTGGCGGTGGCAAAATCGCCCCGATGGAACGCATCGGAAGTGATGAGAATTTGTTGGTCTTCTGTTAAGTTTTGGGCAAAAAGCATGCTAGCAAGCGTCATGGTTAATAGCGCGCCTTTGCGCCTAAAAGAAGTCGTTTTTTTCATGTTGGCTCCTTTAGTAAAATATAGCATAAATCCTCCACATTTGATTTACTCAAGCACCACCCCCGGGCACTCTAACGCGCGCTCTTGAGGGGTTTTGTCATTGTGCCAAAAAGGGTAGGTGCGGCATTGTTTGGGACGCACGGGGTAGATTTGGCATCGTTGGCTTGGGATGTCTAAGAACACGCAGGCTTTTTGGCTATCTGCGCGCTCTAGCAAACTGTAGGCATGCCCTACACGCCTAAGATAGCGCCTCCCAAATTGATCGAGGGACATCTGCAAGAATGCCGCGATCTCTTGTATCTCCATGACACTCAAAAACACATAACCCGCGCCCTTGCAACAACGCGCCCCGCAAGAAGCGCAAGCCTTTGGGTCAAATTTAAAACTCTGTAACTCTGTATTCAATGTGAATCCTAAACTCTAAAGCCAAATCGTGCTTTTGTTTGGTGATACTGATGGGAAGTGCCACTTGGGCATAATTGCTGATATTGAGCATGTTTTTTAAAAAGGTATATAGATCGTCTAAAGAGTGGGCATGGGCTTTGATGTAGAAAATTTCGTGGATAATGTCGGCTTGGGAGTGTTTGTCCTCAGTGCCCGCTTGGATTTGCACTTGGGTGAAGTGTTGTTTGAGAAGCTGGTTGAGTGTGTTAATACTATCTTGGTAACTAGGGTGGGCGAGTTTGGACGCGATGGAGTGTTTGTAGGCTTGGTAGTTTGCAAAGGTTTCAAAAAAGGCTTTTTGCTTGTGCGCCATGATCATGAGTTTTTGCACTTCATCGCCATGTTGGGAGCGAAACTTCTCTAAATTGTCCCATACCAAAAAACGCACAGAGAGGATCGCCAAGAGGAAAAACATCAGAGTGAATAGGGAGTTTCTAACCAGCCTCTCAAAGGCTACGCTCTCGGTAAAGTGGCTTTCCTGTTTGCTCTCTTGGGCTTCTTTGCTCATTTGGGGTCCTTGTCGATGAAGGGTATGACAGAAGAATTATTGGACACAAACCTAAATGACCCATTCCCCATGGGGTAGAAGCTAACTTGGCTATTTTCAAAAATGGAATTGAGGCGCTGCTGTAAGGACAATTGGAACACTTCTTTAGAGGGCACGATCCCTTTAATGGTGAGGCTGGAATAATCAATGGTGATGGATTGGATCGTGATGGAATCTGGAATGATCTCCAAAATGCCCTTGATTGAATCCCTGACATTGAGAATGTAAACTTTCTTGTGATCCACTTCTTGGACTCTTTTTTCCAATTGCTTGTGTTTGCTGCGCACCCGTTGGCTCTCATGCCCATAGATATTGCTCTCCACTTGGGCGATCTCACTTCTGTGGTTGGCTACACGGCTTTCTTGGTTTAAAAAATGCGCCATCCACACGCTTAAACCCACCGCCAACACCATGTAAAATACCCACACCTTCGTGTGTGGGCTAACCATGTGTTTGGCGTGGGGTTTACTATAACTATAGCGCATCATCGTTCTGTTCTCTGCGGGCAAATAGACTCAATTGTTCCACGACAGAAATGGGGATACAAGACACTTCCAACATCAACTCATCTTGCAATTTCTCCAACATGCGCGATCCTACCTGGTAGGTGTTGAGGATATAGGCTTGCTCCACAAAGTCCTCTAGGGGATAAACAGGGTGCTTGTAAGCCTGCTTGAGGCTGTCTTGCAGAAGCCTGACAATTTCTCCAAGGGTGGCTTTTTCTTCTTCTAAGAGTTTGATCTCTTGGGCTGAAGAGGAGGGCGTGTTTTCACCCGGGATTTGCTCGTGCATTTGGGCGGTATCGCCCATGTGAGTCAAATTGGCTTCCATAGAACTCAATAGGGATTTTAAAAAGACTTCCTCTTGGGCATAGTCCTCTTGTTCCTCCTTAGTGTCCACACTCAAATGTTCGGGGATTTTTAGATTGTAGCATTGCGCGTAGCAAATCTTTTTGTGGTGCGTGATGAGCACACAGAGCCTAGAATACTCCAACATAGCATACAAGGTAGCGCATTCTTGTAAATTAGGGCGGATGCAGCCATACATGAGTAAGAAGGGCGAAAAAATATAGTCTGCCTTGAAGAGCGCGCTTTCAAAGAAGGCGATCTCCTCTTTGAGGGATTTCTTAGGGATGAAAAAGTAATGCTGATCTATTTCTAAAAACACCAACTCTTTCTTAGGCACGGGGGCATAGTGCTCCAAATGTTCCTTGGGGCACACCCCTTGATCCAAACTCTTAGCCATGCCACACAGATAAGAAAAGGGGTAGATTCGCGTGAAATTTCTAGCGTCCTTCAGGGCTTTAATGGGGATCACCCCATTTTTGAGCGCGTAGACTTTATTCACCACTTCTAAGGTTTTGCCCCGTTTGAGATGTTCCACCCGCCCCACTAAAATCTCATGATCCACATTGAAACAGATAAAGACATCAGAAAAGAACAATTCTTTAATGGTGTCATAGAACATCCCCTTAATCGCGCGCCACATCAGCCACACTCCTGCATGCGTGTCGCCACTAACGCCTTAGCCTGCTCTAAAGCCATGTCCTTAGGGATAAAGAAAGGTTCTTGCATGTAGTAGCGCACTTCTGAAAAGGGTTTAGGGAGCTGGAAGCGATCCCAAGTGTTAAAGGTGAAGGCGTTAGCAAAGATCACACGGCACACCACTACGCCCACCCCACTTTTTTGCGCTAAAGCCACCACACCATCGGCGATGCTATGATAAGGTCCCCTAGGACCATCTGGGGTTAACCCCACATCTGCTCCCGCCTTTAGGTGTTTGATCCCCTCCACAAGCACTCTCACCCCCCCTTTTTTGCTAGAACCTCGAATCGCATGGAAGCCAAAGCACTCATAGAGCCTTGCAGCTAAAGAGCCATCAAAATGTTGGCTGGCGATCACATAGAGATTGGGAGTTTTTTTAAGCCGTAGGTAAGCAAAGGGCAACATAGCGATCTCCCCATGCCAAAAACTGGCGATAAAAGAGGTGCGTTGCAGACTCTGCGCTAAAAAAAAGCGGTTTTTACAAGTCTTGAATAACAGCCACAACACCCAATACAATAGCACGGGCAAGGCTTTTAGCACCACTCCATTACGCAAGCGTTTTAACACAAATTAAGCCCCTAAGCGTTGGGCTTGCAAACTCCCCTTGTGGTGCGCCACCACTTGCACGGCCACCAAATCCCCCACACTCACCCCCCGGGCTTCAAAACTCAACAAACGCCCTTGATCGCTTTTGCCCTGCGCGCGCCCTTGTTCTATGTGTTCCACTAAGACTTCATAGACCTTGCCTAATTCCCGCTTGGCTTTTTGGGTCAATAGTTCTTGGTGGCATTGTTGCAAAAGGCGCAAGCGATCTTTGGCAATGGGGGTGGGCACCTTGGGTTCTAAATGGGCTGCCGGGGTCAAGGGGCGGGGGGAATAAACAAAACTATAGAGGGTGTCAAATTGCACGCGTTGCACCACATCTAGGGTGTCTTGAAAATCCGCCTCACTCTCTCCGGGGAAACCCACGATAATATCCGTGCCAATCCCCACTTCGGGCACAAGCGTGCGCAATTTTGCTACACGATTTAAATACCACTCCCTGGTATACCCGCGTTTCATCGCCCTTAAAATCGCATTAGAACCGCTTTGCAGAGGGATGTGGATACTCTTACATACTTTGGGGTGGCGCGCAAAGCACTCCAAAAAAGCATCGTCCATATGCAGGGGGTGGGGAGAAGTGAAACGGATTCGCTCCAAACCCTCAATCGCGCACAGAGCGCATAGCAACGCGCTAAAATCCACCTTAGGGTGCGCGCTAGAAAAACGCGCGCCGTAATTATTGACATTTTGCCCTAACAAGATGATCTCTTTAACCCCTCGCTCTACGCAACGCCTAGCCTCCTTCAAGATCAAGTCTAGGGGAATGGAGATCTCTTTGCCGCGTGTGTGGGGCACAATGCAATAGGTGCAATGTTTATCGCATCCAATGGACACATTGATAAAGGCTTTGAGCGCGCTTTGGGTGCTCTCAAAGAGATAATGGCTATCGTCATGATCTAGGGCTACCTCAACAGCCTTGGGCTGGTGGATGATCTGGCTTATCTTGGAAATGTTGCGCGCTCCTAGCACAAAATCCACGCTGGGGGCTTTTTGTAAAATGCTAGCCCCCATGTGGCTAGCGCTACACCCGCATACCCCGATCTTAGCCCCCCCTTTTTTGATCTTAGCAAAATGCCCAATCTCTGAAAACAATTTGCGCTCAGGCTTTTCGCGCACACTGCAGGTATTTAACAAGATCAAATCGGCTTGTTTGGGGTCATCAATTTGGGTGTAGCCCACTTTGGCTAGCTCACCAGCCAAGTGCTGGCTATCCCGCTCATTCATCGCACAACCCATCGTTTCAATATAAAGGGTCTTTTGCAAATACATCTCCTAAATGATATGTAGGGCGTAAATAAAATCTTTGTCGTCCGCGCTGATCTTCACTTCGTTTAAATACGCCTTATAGCCCTGCTTTTCTAAACAAGCAAGCGCGTTTAACATGTCCTTGTGCGTGTTGGTGGGCGCGAAGTAGAAGACATGTTCGTTATGGTGGTGGTATTTGTTTAGCAAGTCCTCTAGGCGCACCTTGAGACTCTTACTGGTGTGTTTTCTGCTCTGTTTGGCTAGGTGTAATTCCATCAAATCCCTTATTCACAATGTTTTCGAGTGTAGCTGAATTTGGCTTAAAACTAGGGAAAAACGCGCCTTCCTTGGATATAGAGAGCGCGGGCTTTTTTAGCCTGTATGAGGCTTAGGGCGATCTCTAGGGGGGTGTGGGCTTTTTGGCATGTGAAAATGGCTAAATCCGCGTCCTTGCCCGCTTCTAAACTCCCATTATTCAAGCCCAAGGCTTGGCTAGCGCGTGCGCTACAGGCTAACAAGAGTTCTAAGGCGTTGTCTTCTAGATTACCCGGTAGGGCAAAGAGGGCATGGCGCAATTCTTCTAAGAGATTCACATCTAAATTAGAACTTTTCCCATCGGTAGCCAACGCGTAAGGCAAATCCAAAGGGCGCAAACGCGTAGGGTCTAGCAGATGCCCGCTTAGAAGGCGGTTAGACCTAGGGCAGGTGATGATGTGGGCTTGGGTGGCGATCTCTTGGGCGTGTTTGAGATGCTCCAAACGGGCAAAGAGGGCATGCACAAGCAATAGGTGTTTGTTGGTAAACAGGTTTAAAAAATCTAGCACTCCCGTGTAAGAAGGCATGGGTTTAGCCACTCCCAAGACTTCTTGAAAAAAGCGCGCAAACCAACCCCCTTGATTCTCTAACCACTCTAATTCAGCCTGCGATTCTAAAAAATGCGCGCAAACAGGGGTGCGCTTATCTATACCCTCCAACACCCGTTGAGCGAGTTGCTTATGCGCCGAATACGGCGCGTGGATGGCAATAGCCGGGATAAAACGCGCGCTTTTGTGCTTGAGGCTTTGGGCATAGCGCGCTTGGAAGTCTTGAAAACTCTGCTCTAGGGGTGCGCTGGCAAGCAACTCATTGAAAAAGACCACTTTTAAAGGCGAATGGGCTAAAATTTCGCGCTCTAAGCCATAGCTACTAATAGCCCCTACACTCCCCACCCCACTTTGCATTTGGGCGCGCAGGGCGTGGCAGATATGCCTTTGGGCGTGGCGGAACACCAAATCTCTGTGTTGGATCACGCTAGTTAACCAATTCTCAAAACTCCCATAAGTAAAGGTGTTTTTATGGCTGGAAAACTCAAAATGGATATGGGCGTTGGTGAGCGCTGGCATCAATAGACCATGTTTGTAAAAAGCCACGCGTGCGCGCGCATACACGCTTTTCAAACGCGCTAGTGATCCTACCTCTATAATCTGTCCCTTAGAGATCGCCACGCCCCCATGTTCTATCACCCTAAAAGAGGCATCGCAAGTAACCACTACACGCGCCCCAATGATCTCTAGCTCTTGCATAAAGACACCACCTCATCGCCTTGCATGATCCACTCTATGCGCGCGTCTAACACTTGGTTATGGTAAATGCTAGCCGGGTTATCCACTTGGCTTTGGGCTGTTAAATCCACTAGCATTAAGCGCGCCTCTTGACCAACCTCGACTCTCCCACAATTGAGCCCTAAAAAGCGTGCCGGATTCGTGGCGATGAGCTCTATTAATCTTGACAAACTAATACAGCCACTTTTAACCAAGTGCGTGTAGGCTAAGGGGAAAAAAGCGTCAATGCTACTGATCCCAAAGGGCGCGTCCTCGAAGATGTGTAAGTGCAGAGGGTGGGTGTAGTGTAAACTGGTCAAGATGTCAATGTCTGTGGCAAGCAAGGCGCGCAAGCGCATTTGGGTGGCTTTAGTTTTTAAAGGGGGGAGAATTTTGGTGCGCGGATCGTAGTGTTGGTAAACGCTCTCATCTAAAACCAAATGGTGTAGGGGGGTTTGCACCCACAGGGGAGCGCCTAGAGTTTTCAAAGCCCTAATGACATTAAAAGCATCGGGTTCCACCACGCTATCTAACAAAATATCCAACCCTGTGTGCAAAGCCATAGCCCCCACTTTACCCACTTCTTTAACTTGGATGAGCGGACTCACACTAGGCAAACCTAGCTCGTAAGCCAAGGAGGTTTGATCCATTATCCCCATGCTAAAACGCCCCTCATAACCCCGCACCCCGCAAATGAGTTTGAGATCGAGCATACGCGCGTAATCTAACACGGGCAGAAGTTTTTGCCCTTCTAGGTTGTAGAGATACAAGCATGCGCGAATAGAGTCAGGGAGCGCGGCGCGCAATAGAGCTAAATCTTGCAGGCGTTGGTTGGTGTCTAGGGGGTGCAAACAGACGATGTCTTTGTGCGCGATAGCCTGCCTAGTTGCGCCATAATCTAGGGGGCTAAAAGCGTTGTCGCTAAACTCTTGCACGAACTCTAGGGGCTCCATATGCGCTTCTTTAAGAGAGTAGAGCGGAGCTAGAGGCACACCCATTAAAGAGCCCACCCCCCCCATGCACGCTTGCGCTTTAAGATGTGTGTAGGTGGACGCGCTTAGGCTGTGTAAAAACACCCCTAAATCTATCGCGCTAGGTAATAAAGTCTTATGCCCGCACTCTAAAAACATTTCTTGGGCTTGGGGGTTTAAATGCGTGCCTATCTGCGCAATGATCCCATCTAACACACGCACACAACAAGAAACCCCATTGACACACGCATTTTTCAATAACACGCCACACCCCTAGCCCAACCACGCGCCCAAGGATTCCATCTTGCCACTCATAATCAGCACACCCATAAGTAACAAAATCGCCCCAGTGCCTATCTCCACAGCGCGCATGTAAGGTTTGACGCTTTTAAGCAAATTCAAAGCCTTATCCAATGCCAAAGCCACCACTAACCAAGGAATCCCAAACCCGGCGATAAACACCCCTAAAAGCGTCAAGCCATAAGCCTGTTCGCTCCCGCTTAAGAGCACAATGCTCGTGAAAATGGGACCAATGCAAGGAGTCCAACCCAGCGCAAAGCCCATACCTAGCACAATAGGTAATAAGTGGCGCAAAAGGGTATTTTGCGCCCCCATGTTGAGGTTAAGCACCCTAGCGCGGTAGAGAAAACTCCAGCGCAACACCCCTAAAAAATGCAAACCAAAGAGCAAGACAACCCCCCCGGCCAGCACACGCACCCACACATTCGAAAAGAAATTATGCAAAATACGCGCCATAGACGCGCCTAAGAGCCAAAAGACGATCCCAAAGCCTAGCACAAATAACCCCGCCTTGAGCAAAACCCCAAAACGATGCACCCGCCCGTTTTTGATCTCTTCTAGGGAACTTTGGCTAATGTAGGAGAGATAGGCAGGAATCAAGGGCAACACGCAGGGGCTCAAAAAAGCCAAGAGCCCGGCTAAAAAAGAGGCGATCAAGGGAGTTTGATCAAAAACAGATAAGAGACCATTTTCTAGCATGGACGATCCTAAGGTTTTTTAGCTATAATAGCGTGAATTTACTTTAGGATTATCCCCATTAAAATCCCAACAAAGGTTGTTTTTATCCATGCCAACAGAACATTCCAGCGCGCCAGAAACTTCTGTGAGTTTTAAAGATTTGGGTTTGCATCCCAAGATTTTGAAGTCCATTGCGGATGTGGGCTTTGTGCAACCTAGCCCTATTCAAGAAAAGGCTATCCCGTTAATTTTGCAGGGCAAAGATGTGATCGCCCAAGCCCAAACGGGCACGGGCAAGACTGCCGCCTTTGCTCTGCCCATTATCCACAATCTCAAGAACGACCAAAGTGTAGAAGCCCTCATCATCACGCCCACTAGAGAATTGGCGATGCAAATTAGCGATGAGATTTTCCGCTTGGGCAAGAGCGCGCGCACGCGCACTATTTGCGTCTATGGTGGGCAGAGTATCCGCAAGCAATGCGAGCTTTTAGAGAGAAAGCCCCAAGTGATGATCGCCACACCCGGGCGACTCTTAGACCACCTCAAACACAAGAGGTTAAAAAATTTTGCGCCTAAGGTAGTCGTATTAGATGAAAGCGATGAGATGCTAGACATGGGCTTTTTAGATGATATTGAAGAAATCTTTGACTACCTGCCCGAGGACGCGCAAATTTTACTCTTTTCAGCCACCATGCCCCCCCCCATCAAAGAATTAGCCACCAAAATTTTACAAGACCCCGCCTTTATCCACATCGCGCCCAGCCATGTTACCAATGCCGACATCTCACAACGCTTTTATGTGATCAACGAACACGAGCGCAATGAGGCGATCATGCGCTTGCTAGATAAAGAAAACCACAACAAGAGCATCATCTTTATGCGCATGAAGCGCGAAGTGGACGAGTTGCACCAATTTTTAGTGGAGAGAGGTTATAAGACCACACCTTTGCATGGGGACATGGAACAGCGCGCGCGTCAAGAATCCATCAAGGCTTTTAAATCTAAGCGCGCCGATGTGCTGGTGGCTACCGATGTAGCCAGTCGGGGGTTAGATATTAGCGATGTAAGCCATGTCTTTAACTACCACTTGCCCCTCAACACTGAGAGTTATATCCATCGCATCGGACGCACGGGGCGCGCGGGCAAAAAGGGGATTGCCATCACTCTAGTAACCCCCCTAGAGTATAAAGAACTCTTGCGCATGCAAAAAGAGATCGGTTCTAGCATTGAACTGTATGAAATCCCCAACATGGATGAAGATCGCTTGGTGCGCGCGCTCTCTAAGGTAGAGGTCGATGAAGAGGTGGTGAGCGTGTATGAGCGACTCATGGAACAATTTGAACCCGCTCAACTCACCTTAAAACTCTTGAGCCTACAATTTAAAAGCCAAAAGATCGCCCTAGACCCACATGCCCTAGATCGCCCCCCCTCCAAAAAACCCTACCAACACTCCAGATCCCACTCTAAGACTCATAAACCCCCACGACAAGGGTATAGACAAAGGTAGTTTATGACAACAGCCATTTTAGCCCGCGCGCGCAAGGACAGCCATGCCCATTGATCTCAACGAGCATCTCAAAAACAAACAATCCAATCCCCGCCCTGAGGATTCGAAAAATTCCAACCAGCCTAAGAACCCTCCTCCTTTTAAACCCACCCTACCTCCTAATTTCTTGCAATCTAAGAAATTCACCAGCTTTGTGGTTTTTGTGATCGTGTTGGTGTTGTTGGTTTTAGCCAAGCCCTTCACCATCATCCAATCTGGTGAAATTGGCATCAAGATCACCGCCGGGAAATACGATCCCCTGCCTTTACAGCCCGGGATTCACTTTTTCATCCCCCTAGTGCAAGATATTTTGGTGATCGATACGCGCGTGCGCACGATTAATTTTTCCCGCACGGAAGATATGGGGATTGTGGGCAAGAATCAAGGCATTTTTAGAAATGACGCGATCAATGTGATGGATTCTAGGGGTTTGACGGTTTCTATTGAGCTCACCGTGCAATATCGCCTCAATGCCCAAACCACACCCCAAACCATCGCCACTTATGGCTTGAGCTGGGAGCAAAAGATCATCAACCCGGTGGTGCGCGATGTGGTGCGCTCCGTGGTGGGGCGCTACCCTGCAGAAGATCTGCCCATCAAGCGCAATGAAATCGCCACGCTGATCAATACCGACATCAATAAAGAGGTTTCCAAATTGCCCAATGCCCCCGTAGAACTTAGTTCAATCCAGCTTCGAGAGATTGTGTTGCCCCAAAAGATCAAGGAACAGATTGAAAAGGTGCAGATTGCTAGGCAGGAATCTGAAAGAGTGAAGTATGAGGTGGAACGCGCCAAGCAAGAGGCACAGAAGTTAGCAGCCTTAGCTAAGGGGGAAGCAGATGCCAATCGGATCAAAGCCCAAGGGGTGGCTGATGCGATCGTGATTGAAGCCAAGGCTAAATCCGCAGCTAATTTGAGTATCGCCCAAAGCCTGACCGATAAGCTCTTAAGCTTACGCCAAATTGAGGTGCAAGGGCAATTTAATGAAGCGCTTAAAGCCAACCAAAACGCCCAGATTTTACTTACCCCCGGGGGGGCTGTGCCCAATATTTGGCTAGACACCAAGAGTAAACCCAAAGCCCTAGCCACACAAGGGGCGCATAAATAGCCATGAACGCCATTTTGCAACACCTTTTGGAGACATTACAAGCCTTTTGGGCGCAGACCAGCCCCTTAGCTCTATGGGTGTTTGGAGGGCATTATTTTCTCTTTTTATGCTTTTTTTCTATGGGGATTGTCTTTAGGGGGGTGATCTCTGCGCTGTGTTTGGGGCTCTCGTTTGTGGCGCTCTTTGGCGCGCCCTTTGGGGTGCGCTATGTTACCCAAGACCAATTCTTGAAAATCCAAACCAGCATCGAACATGCCGCTGCGCTTGTCTACACGAATGCCTTTGTCGCGCAAGTGAAGATCAAAAATGAAGGGAGATTGGATTTCCAGCAATGTAGCCTGCGCCTGGATGTGTTGAATCCTTTCCACAATAAGTTGCAAGAGATTCTCTCCCATTGGCTCTTTGCCAAAACCTATTTGAAAACCTTTAAAACCCCCCTAGCGCGCCAGCAAGAACGCGTTTTTGAGTGGAGTATCGACCCTTATCCTTACCGCCATAACCCCTTTAAACTCTCTGCGCACTGTTATTGAAGTTCTGCCTAAAAATACGCTACAATCCTCTATCAAACCTAAAGGAAAGTTATGTCTAGGCGTATCACCCTAACGCTGGTAGGCGCGCTCATGCTGGGGGCGTGCGCGATGAGCCCCAAGAAACAAGCTTTTTTGCAAAACATGCCCACTTGGATGATCCAAGATCAAAGCATGCACATCACACAAGGGATCGACAGCTCCCATGTCATCAACGGTCAAGTGGAACGCTCAGAGGGAATCGCTAGGGAGCGCGCTAGATTCCGCGTGGCAATCCACATCGCCAACAGGCTTAAAGATGTCTTCAATGTTACGCAAAATTCTAAGCAAAAGCCCTACGACAACGAAGTCTTTAAAGAAGTGATCCAAGCCATTGCGACTAGTTTGGATAAGGAAGTGCAATTGGGCGAATACATCAACCCCAATAATCACGAGGTGTTTATGCTAGTGCGGGTTAATAGCTATAGCCCAGAGCGTTTAGGCAAGGCGTTATCAGAGATCAGTCTCTTAGACCCAGAAACAATCAAGCAGGTTATGTTAGGTGTCAAAAAAATCTTTGAAGAGGTGGCTTTGGAGAGCGATGCGCAAACCCACCATGATTTCACAAAGGAACGCGGGGGACATTAAGGGGGCTTGATATTTTCTTTAAACTTGGCTACAATGGGGGGAGCACTTGATGCTAAATTTCGCTAAAGGATAGTTATGGCAGTTGGGATTTTTTATGGAACGGATAGCGGGAATTCTGAGACTATCAGCAATAAGCTTTCTGAAAAACTAGGCGGGGCTAAGGTTTTTGATGTGGCTAAAGCCTCTAAGGCGGATTTTGATAGCTTTAGCTCTGTGGTGTTGGTGGCTCCCACAGCAGGAGCTGGGGACTTACAAAGCGATTGGGAGGACTTTTTGGGCACTCTAAGTGAAGCCGATTTTGCCAATAAAACCATCGCGCTAGTGGGGTTGGGCGATCAAGACACCTATTCTGAGACCTTTGCAGAGGGAATTTATCATCTGTATGAAAAAGCTAAGGCGGGTAAAGTTGTAGGTTTCACCTCCACAGATGGCTATACCTTTGAGGCTTCTAAATCTGTAGAGGGGGGTAAGTTCGTGGGGCTAGTCTTAGATGAAGACAACCAAGACGATCTCACCGATGGGCGCATTGAGGCGTGGGTCAATGAAGTCAAGGGTGCTTTGGCGTAGGGGTGTGTAGGTCGATGACTTGGAAAATCAGCACCTTAGCACTGGTAGGAGTCTTTGGGCTAGGTGCGTGCGCACCCCAACACCAAAAACAGGTCTTCTTGCAAAACATGCCTATGTGGATGATCCAAGATAGGAGCATGTTTGTAACCCAAGGGATAGACAGCTCCCATGTCATCAACGGGCAGGTGGAGCGATCCGAAAAGATCGCTAGGGAGCGCGCTAGGTTCCGCGTGGCGATCCACATCGCAGATAAAATCAAGGGGGCTTACACTGTAGCCCAGAACGCAGAACAAAAACCCTTTGATAGCGAGATTTTCAAGATGATCACCCAAGCCATCGCAGCGAGCTTAGGCAAGGAAATCCAGCTAGGCGAATACATCAACCCCAATAACCAAGAGGTGTTTATGTTGGTGCGGGTTAATAGCTACAACCCAGCGCGCCTGCAACAACTATTGACCAATATCGAGGTGCTTGACAACAAGACGATCCAGCAGATCATGCGTGGCGTTAGTAAGGTCTTCGATCAAGCGATCGACTATGACGATGTGCAGGTCCCAAAGAGTATGTGAGCACCCCCCCCTTTTAGGCTTTGAGTTTTTCTAAATACTCCCCGGTTTGGGTATTGACCTTGATCACCTCTCCTTCTAGGGCGTGGAAGGGCACTTGCACCACCGCGCCGGTTTCTAGGGTGGCGGGCTTTTTGCTGCCGCTGGAAGTGTCGCCCTTGAAATTGGGGGGGGTTTGCACGATTTTGAGCGCGACCACTTGGGCGACTTCTACAGAGATCGCCTTTTGGTTGTGGAATAGCACTTGCACCTGCGAGCCCTCTAGCATCCATTTGGGAGCTTCGCCCACCTGATCCTCACTCAAAGCGATCTGTTCATAGGTTTCTGTGTCCATGAATTGGTAGCTTGTGCCATCAAAGTAGAGAAATTGCATGGGTTTTTGCACTAAATTAGGCTCTTCACACTTATCCCCGGCATGAAAAGTCTTCTCAATCACCTTGCCATCTAGGAAAGACTTGATCTTGGCGCGCACAAAAGCTGCCCCCTTGCCCGGCTTGACATGCTGGTATTCCACAATACGGTAAGGCACACCAGCAATCTCAATCTTGAGGTTTTTCTTTAGCTCACTCATCCCAATAGCCATCAAATCCTCCTAGATTTTATCAGCGCTACCCAGTAGGTGCATGCGCTCTACAATGACCTCTTTGACCGCCTCAATGCCCGGGGTAAAAAACTTGCGTAAGTCAAATTCGCTAGGGTGTTCGTTGGCGACTTTGCGCACCTGCGCGATGAAAGCGATGCGCAAATCGGTGTCTATATTGACCTTGTTGATCCCCCCCTTGATGGACTCTTGCAAGAACGCGTAGGGAACGCCCTTGCTTCCCTTTAAATCCCCCCCTGTGGCTAGGAAGGATTGGCTAACTTTCTGGGGGATCGCGCTAGCACCATGCAAGACTAGAGGGATATTGGTGCGCTCTTTGACCTCTACAAGCCTTTCAAAATCTAATTTAGGTTCGCCCTTGAATTTAAAGGCTCCATGGCTTGTGCCTATGGCTGGGGCTAAATAATCCACATGGCTGATTTTGACAAACTCTTCAGCCTCGTCCGGATTGACCAAGACCGCGTCTTTTTCATCTACAGAGATATTGTCTTCAATCCCCATCAAACGCCCTAACTCTGCCTCTACACTTACATTTTTAGAGTGAGCGTAATCGACCACCTGCTTAGTGAGCTCTAGGTTTTCTTTGAAAGGGTGGTGGGAGGCATCAATCATCACAGAGGTAAAGCCCGCATCCACGGCTCTTTTACAGCTCTCAAAAGTCGTCCCATGATCCAAATGCAGGGCTACAGGGATGTGAGGATAACGCTTAACCATTGTTTGCACGAGACTTAAAACCATGTCAATGCCCAGATACTTGATCGCTCCCTCACTGGCTTGCACGATTAAGGGGGATTTTGCACTATCTGCTGCCTCAAAAATGGCGCGTAACATTTCCACATTCACGAAGTTAAACGCGCCCACGCCATAGCCCTCTTGGTGGGCTTTGTTGAGAATCTCACTGCCTTTGACTAACATGGGGTGCTCCTAACAGGGGTTTATTTGATGTCGATCTTGACTTGTTTGCGCAATTTGTCTAACTCGCCCTTGACATACTCTTGGAATTGGTGTTCTTTGATGATCCCAATGATGGTTTGTTTGGCTTGCGCGTAGGTAGGGGTTACAGGTTCGTTCTTTTTCATCAAGTAGATGACATGGTAACCAAACTCTGTTTTAATGGGTTTTTTGGTGTAGGTGCCCGGTCTAAGAGAGAAAACCGCGTTAGAAAATTCGGGTGCCATTTGGTTTTTTTGGAATTTACCTAGATCGCCTCCGTTTTTGGTGTTTTTGGTGTTGGGATCAATGGAGTCGCGGTTGGCAATTTTGATAAACTCGTGCTCCAATTTGTTCTTGGGCACTTTATTGAGCTCAGAGATCACGCGCTTGGCATCGGCTTCCGTCTTAACCAAGATATGCCTAGCCTGTGCCTCTTGTTGCACAAATTTTGACTTGTTGGCTTCGTAATACTTTTTGAGCTGCGCTTCTGGAATTTCCTCTTTGCCAATAACCTCTGCCTTGCGCTTAGCCCAAATCTCTACTAAGAGTTGCTTTTTATAGCTCTCCATGCTGTGCTTAAACTCTGGGGTGTCCTCTAAGTTCTCTTTTTTAGCTTCTCGTTCGATTAAGAGATTGTTAATCGCTTGTTCTAGCAAGCTCATTTGTTGATCTTTTTTGAGCTTGTCAAAGTCAAAATTGGGGTTTCTCTGCTTGATTACATCAAAATCGCTCTCTGTGATGTCCACCACTTCGGGTTGGCTAACCTTTTTGGTCTTTTTATTTGCCTTGCCCGTTTGCGCGCTCGGAAAAGTAACGGTCGCTAGGGTGGTTGCCCCCACCATGCCCACGCCAAGCACACCGGCCAAGACCACACTCAACACGCTTTTTTTAACCATAAAATTCTCCAAAGTATTGTAAAATGAGAGCCTGCTACAGCAAGCGCACATAAGCTTGCATTTTAGCATGCTAAACTTAAATAAATAAGAAAGAGGGAGTCATGAAAGGTCCATTGCGCACCATCCAAGAGAGTTGGAAAGACTTTTTGAGTTGGAAAATGTTGCTTTTAAATTTGGGTCCTGTGCTTGTCGGGCTGTTGTTTTGGGGGATTTTGCTCTTTTACTTTGGGGATAATCTGGTGCGCATTATAGAGGGATTTTTACCCACTAGCTGGTATCGTTACGCGCACAGCGGGGGGTTTATGCCCGCGTTTTTCTTGTTGCTGTTTAAAACCTTTGTTTACATCTTACTGGGCTTGTTTGTGCTGATCTTAAGCTTGGTTGGCAATGTGCTAGTGGCGATCTTTTACACCCCCATCGTGGTTTCTTTCGTGCGCAAGAAAGACTACCCAGACCTCTGCCTAGAGGGCTTTGGAGATTTTAACTTTTGCTTACAACACTTCCTCAAACAGCTGGCTTATTTGTGTATGTTTTTGTTGGTGTGTATCCCGCTTTACTTCATCCCCTTTGTTGGAGTCTTCTTCTCTTTAATCCCCCATTACTTCTTTTTTAAGAACACCCTCTGTTTTGACATCGCCACTTCTCTTTTTAATCAAGAACGCTACACACAAGTGCTAAGGGATCACAAAATCCCCCTCCACAAGGTGGCGATTTTAGCCTATCTCTTCTCTTTAATCCCCGTCTTTAACTTCTTTGCTACCTTATTGCAGACCCTTATCTTAACGCGCTATTTCTTAGAGATCAAGGCGCAAGAAAAGCAGGTGGCTAACCCACCAGCTTAGCCAAGCCCCAGCCCAACGCCACGCACCCTAACCCTAAGAGATTTGTGCCTAGCACATAGGCTAGGGCTTCGCTGACAGCCTGCTTTTGCAAGAGTTTTAGGGTATCTAGCCCAAAAGAAGAAAAGGTGGTAAAGCCTCCCAACACCCCCGTGATGAAAAATACCCCCACGCGATCTCCTAACACCCCCCTTGTGGCTAAATGCCCCGCAAAGCCGATCACAAAGCACCCGATCAAATTCACACTGAAAGTGCCTAGGGGGAAACTCTCCCACATTAAAAAGCGTGTTGGGGCGACTTTACCCACCAAATAGCGCAAAGAACTCCCCAAAGCCCCCCCCAAAGCCGCCCAAACCACCATACCCATGCCACTCTCCTTTTTAGACCAATCTAACACAGCTAGCCAATTCTTTGGCTAACGCCACGCTGGCTTGCAAGCTGGGTTCAGGGCTAATGAGAGCGCGCACATGGGATTCAAAAGCCCGGTAGGTGCTCTCCCCTAGGGCGATGGCGCGGTAACTTGTATCCCAGCCAAAATTAAACACAAAGGCTTTGTAAGCGCTCGGGGCACTAAAAATGAGAATGGAGTGGGGTGGGGGCTTGAGATGGGCGGATAGTTTTAGGGGTTTATTGGTGTAGGCGATGAGTTCTTGCACGCTGACATGGGCTTGTAACCACGCCCCTAAATTGAACGCGCTGTGCTGGGCGCGCACATACAACGCGCTTTTGGTTTGCAAGCACGCCTGTAAGTGGGGCAACACTTCTTGAGCGAATAACGCGCCTTGGGCTCTTTGCCCGACAAAGGCAACTTGGAAGCCTAAATCTTGAGCCCAACGCGCGCTTTGGGGAGCTAGCACAAAGCTAGGCAAGCTCTTCAACACCGCCAAAACATGCGTGTTTTGCAGACTATGTTCTAGGGCTAGGGGGGCATTTTTAGAGGTGAATAGCAACGCGCCGATGCCACTCACATCTAGCACCCCTTGGGGTGTGCTTATATTCACACCTTGCGCACCAAGGGGCAGATACTCTAGGGTGTTGCAAACAAGGCTTTGGACCTGCAAATCGTCCTCATACGGTCTAAGCCCTACCACCACGATACTAGGTTGCAATTAGGCGCGCACCATCTCTAAACCATGCGCTTCAAAATCCTCCACACATGCCTTTAGAAAATAGACATTTTCTAGCCCTGCTTCGTGCAATAGGCTAGCATAATGGGCGGCACTGCGCCCTATGTAGCATTGCAAGAGAATTTTGCTCATGGGGCGTTCTAGGGCAAATTGCCTAATAGCCTCTAGGTCATTGAGGTGGATCGCGTCTTTCAAATGCGCCTCTTGGTAAGCCTGTGCATCTCGAATGTCTATAATACACCAATCCTTAGGGTTGAAATCCTGTAAATCCACGCGGTGGTGGGCGTATTCATGCATCACTATCCTTTATTTTTTCCCAAATTCTAGCACATTTATGTTTGGAATGTAAAAACCCCTACGCACAGACAACTAGAAGTGCTAAAATGCCTTATCTCATTTCAAAGGCTCAATCTCATGCAGGCTAACTACACCGCCTTTTACCAAGAAGCCCAGCAGTTTTTAGGCGATCGAATTTACAAGGATTATTTACGCCGCGTGGTCTATGGCATCGATGCTTCATGTTATCGCTATATCCCAAAGCTTGTGATCAAGGCACAGAGTGAGTCGGAGATCATGCGTATTTATGCCCTAGCGCGTCAATACCATACCCCGCTTACTTTTCGCGCGGCAGGTAGTTCACTCTCTGGACAAGCATGTTCTGAGGGAGTCTTGGTGATGGCTAGTTTGGGTTGGCAAGACATCCAAATCAACCCTGAGGATTCAAGTGTGCGCTTGGGTTGTGGTGTGATCGGCGCACAAGCTAACAATGCCCTAAAACCCTACCTGAGAAAAATAGGACCAGACCCAGCGACCATCGCTACAGCAATGCTGGGGGGGATTTTAGCCAATAATGCCAGTGGGATGTGTTGTGGAGTGGCGCAAAATAGTTATCAAACCCTCAAATCTATCCGCCTGATCTTAGCCGATGGCGCGCTTTTGGACACTAGCGATCCTAGAAGTGTAGCCAACTTCAAGCAAAGCCATGCCCCCCTTTTGCAAACTCTTTTAGATTTGCGCCAAGAAATCCTAGAGGACACAGAATTACACGCCCTCATTGCCAAGAAATATAAGATCAAAAACACCACCGGTTATAGTCTAAACGCCCTCATTGATTTTGAAGACCCCATTGAGATTT
The DNA here is from genome assembly GCF_003660285.1 of Helicobacter labacensis. Classification (GTDB taxonomy): domain Bacteria; phylum Campylobacterota; class Campylobacteria; order Campylobacterales; family Helicobacteraceae; genus Helicobacter; species Helicobacter labacensis. Next base: position 35,273 of record NZ_QXQQ01000001.1, read on the forward strand.
TAAGCCATCTCTTCATTGGCTCAGAGGGCACGCTAGGTTTTATCTCTAGCTGTGAGCTCCATTGTGTCCCCGATTTGCCTTTTAAAACTTGCTTTTTACTCTTTTATGAAACTCTTAACGCCGCTTTAGAGGCGGTGCGCATTTTAGCCCAAAATGCGGATAAAATCAGTGCCGCCGAATTGATGGACTATGCCTGTTTAGCCAGTGTGCAGGGCGTGGAGGGGATGCCCAGCGTATTAGCTCAAGTCAAACCCGGGTATGCTTGCATTTTAGCCCAGCTAGAGAGCGCAGACCCCAACACCTTAGAGAAAAATAGCGCCTTTGTGCTAGAAAAATTACAAGCTGTGGGCACAATCCTCCCCCTTGCGCAAAGCTCCAAGCCTCAAGAATACAACACTTGGTGGAAGATCCGCAAAGGGCTTTTCCCCATCGTAGCGGGGCGCAGGCGCATGGGGGCAAGCGTGATCACAGAAGATCTATGTTTTGACATGGCGCATTTGCAAGAGGGGATCGCCCACTTACAAGAGTTGCTAGAAAAGCATGGTTTTAAAGAGCACAGCGTGATCTTTGGGCATGCCCTAAGTGGGAATTTGCACTTTTTGATCACTCCCCTACTAGAAAACCCCCAAGAGAGGGCACAATTTAGCGCGCTGATGGAGAATTTAGCCCACATGGTCGCCTCTTTGCAAGGTTCGATCAAAGCCGAGCATGGCACCGGGCGCATGGTTGCCCCCTTTGTCAAGCTAGAGTGGGGGACAAAGGCTTATAACATTTGCCAGCGCATTAAAGCTCTCTTTGATCCGCAAGGCTTGCTTAATCCCGATGTCATTATTTCAGACGATCCCCACATCCACACCAAAAACTTAAAAGAGAGTGTGCCTATCACCCCTGAGCTAGAACCTTGTATGGAGTGTGGCTTTTGTGAGCGCATTTGTCCGAGTCGTTATCTCTCTTTAACGCCCCGCCAACGCATCGTGCTACAAAGAGAGATCGCCCATTTGACAAAGCGCGCTCAAGAAGGACATGTAAGCGATCAAGCCTTGCTAGAGGAGTTATTAGAGGGGTATGCCTATTTGAGCGATGAAACCTGTGCGGCATGTCATATGTGCTCCACTCTTTGCCCTTTGGGCATTGATAGCGCAACCATCGCGCTTAAAAGCCGTGCTCAAGAAAAAGCCCCCCTGCTTGCCAAAGAGATTTTAAAACATTTGGACAACACCATTAGCGCGCTTAAAGTAGGTTTAAGCGTGGCACAAATAGGGCAAGTGGTTTTAGGTCCTAAGAGATTGCAAGAACTCTCCAAGCAAGCCCATGCCAAACTGGGCACACCAGCCATCTCTGCCTACATGCCCCGCTCCAATGCCTATAAATTGCACAGCAAACCCTCAGCTAAAAATGTCCTCTATTTCTCTACTTGCATCAATCGCGCCTTTGCCCCCTCCAAACGCATGCCCGATTCGCGCAGTTTGCAAGAAGTCTTTGAATCGCTGTGCAAAAAAGCGGGCTTTGGGGTGATTTATCCGCATGAATTGCCCAAATTTTGTTGTGGCAAGGCTTTTATCAATTATGAAGACTTGAGCGCACAAAACACGCGCAATAATACCGAGCTTTTAAAACGCCTCTCAGACAATGGACAGATCCCCATTGTGCTCGATCACAGCGCGTGTAGCGCGCATTTGATAGAGAATTTACACGGCACAGGTTTGCCCATTTATGACATGCCTATTTTTATCTATGAAATCTTGCTAAAATCCCTCACAATCAAGCCCTTAGATGAGAGTGTGGCGTTGTATGCTATGTGCGCCTCTAAAAGATTGGGGTTTAGCCAATCTATGCGCGATCTAGCCCAAGCATGCGTGCAGGGGGAGGTGTTAGAGCACAGCGATACGGGTTGTTGTGGCTTTGCAGGCAATAAGGGCTTTTTAACTCCCGAGTTAAACCAACACGCCCTCTTAGATTTAGCGCGCTTTTACAAGGATAAACATTTAAAACGCGGGTTTTGTAGCTCTAGCACATGTGAGGTGGGCTTGAGCCAGCAGACTAAAATCCCCTTCCAACACATCGCCTATTTAGTGGATATTTGCGCGCAATGAATGCCTTAAGACATCTAGCAATTATTATGGATGGCAATGGCAGGTGGGCGAAATTACAGGGCAAACCCCGCACACATGGACACCAACAAGGCATTAACGCCCTGCGCAATATCACCATTTGGTGCGCTCAAAACCACATTGCCTATCTAACCCTCTATGCTTTTTCTACAGAAAATTGGAGTCGCCCTAAAACAGAGGTTGATTTTTTAATGCGCATGCTCAAAAAATACTTGATTCAAGAGCGATCCACCTATTTAGAGAACGAGATTCGTTTTAAAGCCATTGGCAATTTAGAACGCTTTAACCCCGCTTTGCGCCAAACCATCTTAGCCCTCGAGAAGGATACCGCCCACCACAGTGCCCTAACCCAAGTGTTAGCCCTCAATTACGGTGCGCGCGATGAGATCGCTAGGGCTTGCGCGCGCATTTTACACCACAAAAAAGAGGGGACAGATATGCAAGAGCTCATTGGGGCGCATTTGGACACAGCAGGCATGCCCGATGTAGATTTGTTGGTGCGCACGGGTGGGGAGATGCGCCTGTCTAATTTCTTGCTTTGGCAATCTAGCTATGCTGAACTCTTCTTTAGTCCGGTGCTGTGGCCGGATTTTACTCCCGCACATTTGCAAGAGATCATCGCGTTGTTTGAGCGAAGAGAGCGTAAATTTGGGCGGTTAATTTGATTGTGTTAGATTTTCAATCTCAAGGAGTGTTGATGGAATTTAAAGTGGTGGTGTGGGATTTTGACGGAGTGATCTTTGATAGCATGCATTTGAAGTGCATGGGGTATAAGCGTCTTTTTGGGGATATAGACCCCCAAGCATGGCAAGCCTTTGAGGTATACCACTACGCAAGCGGGGGAGTCTCTAGGGGAGAGAAAATCGATCATTTCTACCGCCACATCTTAGGCACGCCCTTAGAGTCCTCCCAAATAGAGGAGTTGGTGTTAGAGTTTGGTCAAATCATCGCCAAAGAACTCTTTTCTAAGAGTCATCTCAATACAGAAGTGATGGGCTTTATCCAAGCGCATTACCAACACTATCCTTTCCATGTCGCCTCTGCGGCTTTGCATACGGAGTTGCAATCACTTTGTAGCTATTTAGGGATCACGCCCTACTTTAAAAGCATTGCAGGGAGTCCCCCGGCTAAGGTCAAGGTGTTAGCACGCTTGATCGAGGCGTATCGCTACACGCCCAAAGAGATGGTGTTGATTGGGGATAGCCAAAATGATTACACCAGCGCGCGCTCTAATGGCATCGCCTTTTTGGGCTATAACAACCCCGCGCTCAAGGCGTTAAAGGGGCTTGGAAGTGGTTATATTGAGAGTTTCCAAGACTTTAACTTGCAGGATTGTGGCAGATATTTTGTAAATCAATAACCACATCACAACGCTCGATCGTGCTTAGGCGGTGCGCGATCACCAAGAGAGTTTTATCTTGGGTGGCTTGGTAGATTTCCTCCATGATCTCACTCTCTGTCAAGGTATCAAGCGCAGAAGTGGCCTCATCTAACACTAAAATTTCGGGATTGTCATACAGCGCGCGCGCAATTCCCACGCGTTGCTTTTGCCCTCCACTAAGCTTCACCCCTCCCTCGCCCACTTGGGTATAAACCCCCTCGTGCTGGGCTAAAAAATCATAAATGCGCGCTATTTGGCACACTTCTACCACTCTTTTCTCATCAAGGGGGCTACCAAAGGCGATGTTCTCTGCAATACTGCCTTCAAAGAGATAAATATGTTGGGGGATATAACCAAATTTCTGCCGCCAGCTTTTGATATTTGCTGGGCTTAAGACTTGGTTGTCCACATAAATTGCGCCCAAACTGGGTGTAAACATGCCCATGAGAATATCCACTAAAGTGGATTTTCCACACCCACTAGGCCCCACGAAAGCCACTTTTTGTCCCTTGTGGATCGTGAGATTGAAGTTTTGCAACACGGGATGGTGGGCTTTGTAGGCAAAGGACACATTTTCCAAACGGACACTGTGTTTGAAGTGCAGGGGGGTATCTCCTTCTTCTAGGATGGGTTTGTGGAACTCCTTAAACACCACATTGATAGCGTGTTGGTGGTAGACAATAGCGTTGTAACTGCTTAAAATACGACTCACAGAGGGCAGCATGCGGTAGAGAGCTAGAGCATACATGGAAATGATGGGTAAGACCATTTGGGCTTCGCCGTATTTGTAAAGCACATAAGCCACCGCCAAGATCAATAAAATAAAACCAATGGTTTCTAAAATTTTATTGGGCATCACCTGCATGGTTTGGTAGGCGACCTTGGCGCGCGCGCTTTTAAGGCTATATTCTGAAAAACGCTCACAGGCTTCTAGGTGGTTATTTTTAAGGCGGGTGAGTTTGAAGTTACCAAAGAATTTGGAGAGCACCTTTAAAGAGTATTCGCCTGAGGTGCTGACAACTTGGCCTTTTTTTTGGATGGACTTGGACATGTGTTTGGTGATAAAATACACCTGCAATAAGAGCAACACGCTCAAGACTAAAGTCATCTTCCAATTTGTCAACAAAAGCAAAATGTATAAAAACACAATGATCATGCTCTCTGAGAGCAAATTCCACAATGCCCCAAACCCTTCCATTGTCTGGTTGCTTTTGGTGGTGATGGTGTTGCGGATGCGATCTAAGTGCAAGTTGGTGTGTTCTAAATAAGAGGCTTGGATATGGCGCAAGAATAATTGCTGGGCGATCTTATGGGCTTTTTGGTTAGCAAAACGGCTATTGAGATAGGTAAAAAGCACACTATAACCCATCCTGAATAAATACAGTCCCACTAGAGCGAGGCTAAAGGCAAACATGAAATGCAGGGGGGTTTTGAAGTGCAGCCATTCATAGAAGGCTTTGCTGTAAGGATGACTCAAAATGAGATTAGGGGTGCTAGCCAAAGTGATGAAGGGCATGATCATGCTAATGGTGAGCACTTCTAGGAGGGATAAGCCTATGGACATCAACACTAAGAAAAACGCGATCTTCTTGTCGCGCCGGTTTAAGAAAGACAAGAGTTGCTTTAGGGAACGCCAAAATAGCTTAACAGAGCGTTGTTTCAAGCCAATCCTTGAAGAAGAGTTGGGCTAGTATAACTAAGGACTCTTGATTATTTAGGCTATTTTGACTATAGTGGCGCGTCTTTTGACAAATAATCACTAGGAGTTTTCATGTTAGTTACCAAATTGGCCCCAGACTTCAAAGCCACCGCCATTATGCCCAATAACCAAGTGGACGATAATTTTGAGCTTTCTAAAAACTTAGGGAGGAATGGCGCGGTGCTATTCTTTTGGCCCAAAGACTTCACTTTTGTGTGCCCCTCTGAGATCATCGCCTTTGATCACCGCATTAAAGATTTTCATGACAGGGGTTTCAATGTAATTGGGGTGTCTATTGATACCGAAGTGGTGCATTACGCGTGGAAAAACACCCCTGTAGAAAATGGGGGGATCGGGCAAGTGAGCTTCCCTATGGTTTCTGATGTCAAAAAGGAGATCGCTAGGAGCTATGAAGTGCTCTTTGACGAGGCGATCGCTCTGCGTGGCTCTTTTTTGATCGACAAACACCAAAAAGTCCGCCATGCCGTCATTAACGACTTTCCTCTAGGGCGCAATGTAGATGAAATGTTGCGCATGGTGGATGCTTTGGTGTTCTTTGAAGAAAATGGCGAGGTGTGCCCTGCTGGTTGGCGCAAAGGCGATGCGGGCATGAAACCCACCCATGAAGGTGTGCAAGAATACCTTAGGGATCACGCCAGCCGCCTCTAGCCCTAGTCTAAAAGTGCCAGGCATGAGAGATGCAGAACACCACACTCCTCTCAAAGGCACTTTTGGGTTCAGGATTTAAAAAGATTTTCATCCCCACCTCTACATCTACGATGTGCCAGGTTACGATGGTGCGAAATTGCACCCCAAAGGTCCCAATCGCCCTAAAATAGGTGGATTGGTAGGGACCAAATACCAACTCTTTAAAAGAATTCCAAGTGTTCAGCACGATGTCGCTAGCCCTTTGATTCACGATCCAAGTGTTAGCCCCAAGCTGTAAACCAAAGAAAAACGCCCAGGAATTGATGGGGTTTTTATTGTAAGCCACCATGAAATCCCCCCCCACCCCATAGGTGAAGAGATTGACTTGGCTTTTAGAATGGGGTTCTAAAAGCACATTCCCATAATCTACAAATACATAGTAGCGTCCATAAGCCCAATCGTGTTTGGGATTGATTTCATAGCCCCAAGAAATGGACGCGCCTTGTAAGAGCTTGGTCGTGCCCCTGTTTTAAAACAACCATACCCCCTTGATACGATGAGGACATGTAGCTTAAATTCTTAGCCCCTAAACTCCCCACCAACGCCCACACCAAGCACCACCACTTCATTGCCATCCTAAAGTTTTTGGCGATCCTAGCATAAATTAGCCACTTAAGCTAGGATATGTTAGAATTCGAGTTTATCTTTTTTAATGAAGGACAATGATGTTAGAGGGTCAGGCGCGCGCAGTGCTATCCAAATCCCAAAGGAAAGCCCTTAGAAAAGAGGGCTATTTGCTAGCTAATCTCTATGGCAATAAGGTAGAAAATGTCTACGCCACCTTTAAGAGCAATGATTTTATCCGGTTTGTCAAAAACAAGCCCCATTTGGATTTTCAAGTCAAGGTAGGCGCGCAAGCTTACCATGTGGTGATTCAAAGCTACCAAAAGGACCCCGTGAGCAACGCCTTGATGCATGTGGATTTGCTGGTTTTAAATCCGGGGGTGCCCTCTAAATTCTATGTGCCCGTGAAAGTGCATGGCATTCCTGTGGGCTTGAAAAACAAGGGGATTTTGATGCTCTCTAAAGAGCGCGTGCATGTGCAGTGCGCCCCAGAACATCTCATTTCTAGTTTCGAGCTAGATGTCGCGCCCCTAGATGTAGGCGATGTGATCTTGGTGCGGGATTTGCAGGTGCCCGATTCTGTCAAACTCTTAGAAAACCCCCATAACGCTGTAGTGGGTGTAATTAAGGCTAAATAACCCTTGAGATTACTTGTGGGCTTGGGAAATCCCACTTTGGTCTACGCGCACACGCGCCATAATGTGGGTTTTGATGTGCTGGATTTGCTAGCCCAACAATTTGGGGCGCGTTTCAAAAGTGCCCCTAATTACCACTACGCCACAATCGCGCCCTATTCTTGTTATCTTTTAAAACCCATGACTTACATGAACCTTAGCGGAGAAGCGTTGAGCGCGTTTTTGCGCACGCATGCCGTGCGCGCGCTCTTGGTCGTGCATGACGATCTAGATCTGCCCCTGGGGGCTTTGCGTTTCAAGGCTAAGGGAAGTTCTGGGGGGCATAATGGGCTCAAATCCCTAGAGGCGCACTACCCACACCCCTTTTACAAGCTCAAAATTGGGATCGGGCGGGGTGAGGATGCGCGCACGCATGTGCTGGAGGGTTTTAACGCCCAAGAAGAACCCCTAAAACAACAAGTCTTCCAACGCGCTTTACAAGCCCTGTGCTTTTATTTAGAACACGATGATTTTGCGCGCATGCAAGCGCGTTTCACGCACAACCCCCACAAATCCTCCCCATGCGACTCTGGCTCTTTGTAGGTTCTTACTATCTGAAGTATTGCGGGATTATTCTGTGCGCCTTAGAGTTTTTCTTTATTGGCATTGACAGCCTGCAGTATGCAGACAAATTCCCCGATGCAGCTAATCTAATTTTATTATTCTTTGTCTACGATGCGCTCTATGCCCTTAACTACACCCTCCCTATCTCTTTGCTCTTAGGTTTGGTGCTCTTTTACATCGCCTTTATCCGTTCCAACCAATATAGTGCCCTGCTGGCTATTGGCTACTCTATCAAACAAGTTCTAAGACCGATGTTGGTCATCAATTTGGTGTTAATCCTCATCTTCATTGGTCTGAATGCCACCCCCTTTGTCTACATGCAAGAGAAAGCCCAAGCCATCATCTACAAGGATGGTCCTACCAATATTTCAGAAAATCTCTTGGTGAAGTATAACGATGACTATGTCTACTTTGGCAAGATTAACCCCCTCTTGCAAAGCGCCCAAAACATCAAAATTTTTACCCTCACCCACAACCAACTCAGCGCAGTCGCCCAAGCTAACCATGCGGTGTTTGAACACAGGTATTGGGTTTTGCATGACGCAAGCACAGCCACACTCCCCACCCCCCTAGTCTTAGGGCAACAGGGCTTGCGCTTAGAAAATAGTGCTTTGCTTAAAACCTTGAAGGGTTTTCACCCCAAAGTGCTAGACACTATCTACCAAAATAAGCCGGCTGTTTCTATCACAGATGCGTTGCGCTCCCTGCGTGTGCTCTATGCCCAACACGGGGACACTAAAAAGGTGCGCGCTTTTTTGTATGTGTCTATCTTCTTGCCCTTTTTTGTGCCCCTGACAGCAATCCTCATTGCGCGTTATACCCCCAATTTAGCGCGCTATGAAAATCTTGCTCTCTTGAGTTTGAAATTCATCATCCTCTCTTTGATTCTTTGGGGCTTATTCTTTGCGCTGGGAAAATTTAGCATCGCTGGTCTATTTTACCCCGAATTAGGGATTGTGCTCCCCTTTGGCTTGTTGTGCGCCATCGCCCTATACCATTACAAACAGCTAGACAAGCGTCTTTAACCTGCTTTGGGCGTGGAGGACGCTCTGTATTTGGCACGCGTTTGATCTTTTGGCTTTGAAAAGTGTGGTGGCATAGCCAAAATATGCTCTAACGATGTGGGTTAAAGCTTGCTAGCGTCTTTGCTGGTTCACAACACATTTGGTACCCAGCAGAGGGCTAGCCAAGATTGGCGATACAAAAGAGCGCACCAAGCAAAATGGGGGGTGCTTGCTAAGAGAATAGGGAGACTCATTTGGTTTTGATCAAAGCTATCGTAACTCTAAAGAGGATAACCCATAGCGGCTTAGCTCTTGTAAATATACTCATGGGTCAAGGGGATGCTATTATCCACGCTGTGGGTGAATAGGAGTTGGTAGAGATCCACACTCCCCACGCGAAAAGCCGAAGCGCAACTATTCAAATACAGCCCCCACATGCGCACAAAACGCGCATCATACATCTTAGTGATTTGATCTTGGTGGGCTAGGAAGTTTTGATACCAGATGTCTAGGGTTTTAGCGTAGTGCAAGCGCAAACTCTCAGCTAAGACTAAATGAAAATCACTCTCTGCACTAATAGAAATCACCTCTCTTAAAGAGGGCAAATACCCCCCCGGGAAAATGTATTTATCAATCCACGCGTTGGTTGTGCCCTCAAAGCAACACAGAATAGAATGCAGTAAAAACACGCCCCCTACTTTTAGCACCTCTTTGACCTTTTTGAAGTAAAAAGGCAGGTTCTCCTTACCCACATGTTCAAACATGCCCACACTCACCACCTTATCAAAGCGCTCGTGCATGCCATCTAAATCTTGATAATTCAAAAGACGGATAGTAACCCGATCTTCTAAACCCATGTCTTTGACCCGTTGGCTAGCCTGCTTGAATTGCTCTTCTGAGATGGTGATCCCCACCACTTCCACGCTGTATTCTTGAGCCGCCCGAATCGAGAGATAACCCCAGCCACAGCCAATATCTAGAAGTTTTTCGCCCTGTTTGAGATCGAGTTTTTTGAGCGTGTGATCGAGTTTTTGTAATTGGGCTTGGTGCAGGGTGTCGTCATGTTTTTTAAAATAGGCGCATGAATAACTCAAGGTTTCATCCAGCCAAAGCTTGTAAAAATCATTGCCTAAATCGTAATGGCTTTGGATATTGGAACTCTCTTTGGTGGGTTGCTGGAAAGGAATGGCTCTGTCATGCTTGTGCAGATGGGCATAATTGGTGTGTAGATACAGCACGCGCGCCACTTCATCCATAGAACCCTCAATGTCGATCACGCGATCCATGTAGGCTTCCGCGATGGTTAGGGACATGTCTTTTTTGACATCACCCATTGTAAGGGGGCGGTTGAATTTGATGGTGAATTTAGGGGTTTTTGTGCCGTTTTGATAAATGTCCTTATCCCAAAAAATCACGCGGTAATCCCCATTTTTAAAGCGTTTAAACATGGATTTTAAAAGCATCTTGGCTAACATAGACATCCTTTTGTGCTATTATATGCTTTTAGACTTAAAGGCAAACGCATGCAAACCCTAATCTCTACCCCTATTTACTATGTCAATGATGTCCCCCATTTAGGGCATGCTTACACCACAATCATCGCTGACATGTTAAAGAGGCACCACGCCCTTAGAGGGCATGAGGTCTTTTTTTTAACCGGCACGGACGAACACGGGCAAAAGATCGCCCTAAGCGCGCAAAAACATGGTCTAAGCCCCCTAGAGTACGCCTCTCAAATCAGCGCGCATTTTAGATCGCAATGGGATTTTTTTAATATGGATTACGATCACTTCATCCGCACCACAGATCACGCCCACACCATAGCCGTGCAACGCGCTTTTGCTACCATGCTAGAACAAGGCGACATTTACAAGGGCACTTACAAGGGTTCTTATTGCGTGAGTTGTGAGAGTTTTGTCGCCAGCCATGCGCGTTGTCCGGATTGCCAGAGAGAAACAAGCGTTTTAGAAGAAGAGAGTTATTTTTTTAGATTGAGCCAATACCAAGAACCCCTGTTAGAATTTTACGCTAAAAACCCTAGAGCCATTTTACCCACCAACCGCATGCCTGAAGTGTTGCGCTTCATTGAGCAGGGCTTACACGATCTCTCCATCACACGCACCAGTTTTGAATGGGGGATCAAGCTCCCCCCCGCATGCAAAGACCCCAAGCATGTCATTTATGTTTGGTTGGACGCGTTGCTCAACTATGTGAGCGCGCTAGGCTACCCTGAGGGGGAGAAAATGGGCTATTTCAACCACGCTATCCATGTGGTCGGTAAGGATATTTTGCGCTTCCATGCCATCTACTGGCCCGCCTTTTTGATGAGTTTGAAATTGCCTCTTTTTAAGCATTTGTGCGTGCACGGGTGGTGGACCATTGAGGGCGTGAAGATGAGCAAGAGTATTGGCAATGTGATCAACGCTCAAGAGGTCGCCCAAGATTATGGCAAGGACACCTTGCGTTATTTTCTCTTGCGTGAAGTGCCCTTAGGGCAAGATGGAGATTTTAGTCTTGAGGCGTTGTTACGCCGCTCCAATGCGGATTTAAGCAACACCTTAGGTAATTTGGTGCAACGCCTAAGCGGAATGGCATGGCGTTATTTTGAAGGGCGCATTGAGAGCGCGCAGGTTTTGCAATACTACACCCAAGATTACACCACTCTAAATGGGTTTTTTGAGCCTTTAGAAGCGAGCATGCAAGAGATGCAACCCCATAAATACCTAGAGGATTTATGGAAAGTCTTCGAGGGGGCTAACGCGCTCATCGCACGCGAGGAGCCATGGAAAATGCACAATCAAGCCCAGATTATGGCGTTGTTGGGGTTAATTGCTACCCTACTAGCCAAAGCCACTTACTACCTTTACCCGGTAATCCCCCAGAGCGCGCGCAAGTTAGCCGATATTTTGGGTTTAGAGTTGGAAGCTAGCGCATTTGTGCGCCTGCAAAAAACCCCTTTTCTAGACTCTTTTGTGATCCAAAAAGCCCAGCCCCTTTTTCCCCGCCTAGAACTCTTAGTAACAAAAGCCCCAAAACCCCGCGCCCCTATTACTCTCAAGGATTTCCAAAAACTCGAGATTCGTGTAGGGCAGGTGTTGAGCGCAGAAAAGCTCCAGCAAAGCGATAAGCTTTTATTGTTGCGTGTGGATTTTGGGGATAGAGTGCGCGTGATTCTCTCTGGAATTGCCAAGCATTACGACCCCAAAGCTCTAGAGGGGCAGCAGGTGTGTGCTTTGCTAAACTTAGAACCGCGTAAGATGTTAGGGGTGCTCAGTGAGGGCATGGTGTTGAGCGCAGGAGATGGAGAAAACTTAAGGTTAATTGCGCCCCTAGCCCCCATGAAAAATGGGAGTGTCATTAGCTAGTGCATGTGGCTGAGGTGGTGGAGATCACGCGGGGGGTGCTTAAAGGCGCGCCTTGCGTGCACGCCTTCAGCCACATCAGCACCGATCCTAAAGACACTAGGGGGGGGCTCTTTGTCGCCCTGCAACCCCATAATATCGCGTGCGCGCTGGAGAATGGGGCTTATGGAGTGCTTTGCGATCAAGACATAGCTATTAGCGACTCTGAGATCGCTTGGATTGTTGTCCCCCAAGTGGTTAAAGCCCTAGAACGCTTGTTGCGCTACCACTTACTGGGGGTGCGCTTGCTTTGCGTTTCCCGTGTCGAATTTGCCATTCTCTCTAAAATTTTGCATGCTAAAAGTGTGGTATTCTTCGAGGGGGAGAGTGTGGCGTTGTTGAATTTATCCCTTTTGGAAATTTCTTGCGTTGTGGCGCACACGAGTGCCTTGCGGGGGTTGTTTGGAGCAGAATTGGAATTAGAGGATTTTGCGCCCTTCCAAATCTTGTCCAAGTCGTTATTTAGTTTGAGTGTTCTCTATCAAGGCGTGCGCTTTGATCTCAAATTGCCTAGCTTTTATGCTCCGCAACTAAAGCGCGCTTTGTGCGCTTGTCAGGCACTAGGAGAGCGCGCCCAACTAGAACACTTAGGCATGTTACCCCTGCGTGTTTTTCATACTAATGACGCGCTAGAACCCTGCGCGCATGGCTCTAAGGTGCTAGTGGGCGGAATTAGCCCCCAAGAAATGCCTGCATGGCTTGCTTACGCGCGCCAATGCGCCCCTTGGCACAGAATGCAGATTTTTACCCCCACTCCCTTAAAAATCGCCCACCAACTCTACAACAATGCAGATCATCTCAGATACTTGTTGCGCGCCCCCTTCACTTTGGGCTTTATCTTAGGGGATGTGGATATAGGCGCGCTGTTAATGGACAAACCCCAACAAGGGAGTTTATTTGGCTAGTTATTGTGTGGATCAGGGCTTGCGTATCTATCTTAATGAGGGGGTGGATTTGGATCAACTCTATGAAAAGGCATGGGCTTTGCGCCCTTGGCGCAAGGGACCTTTCATGCTAGAGGGGCGCGATCGGGGCTTTAAAATCCAAAGCGAATGGCGGAGCGATTTTAAATGGGAACTTCTCAAAGATTGCTTAGAGCTAAGAGGCAAGCATGTTGCTGATGTGGGTTGCAATAATGGTTACCATCTCTTTTGTATGGCTAAACAGGCTTGCGCGAGTTTAACCGGGTTTGATCCTAGCGCGCTTTACAAAGCCCAATTTGCGTATCTAAACGCATTATTGGGGCTTGATATTCTCTATGAGAGTTTGGGAGTGGAGGATTTGCGCGCTTACCCTAGGCGTTTTGATGTGATTTTTTGCTTGGGCGTGCTCTACCATAGAAAAGACCCCCATAGCGCGCTCAAAGCCTTGCACATGGGGTTAAATAAACAGGGTGTGTTGGTTTTAGACACCCTCATTTACGAGAGTCCCCTAGAGGTGGCTCTTTGCCCGCGCACTTACGCCAAGATGCGCAATGTCTATTTTATCCCTAGCCCTAGTGCTTTGCAAAATTGGGCACTTAAAGCGGGTTTTAGCGCATGTGATCTGTTTGCTAGATGCCCCACCACCACCCAAGAACAACACAAGAGCGCGTGGATTGAGGGTTTGAGTTTGGAGCATTTTTTAGACTCTAGTGGCTCTAAGACTCTTGAGGGCTATGATCCCCCCGTGCGGGGTTATTTCATCTTAACAAAAGGCTAGACATGAGTGATACCCCCCCCCTTGAGGAAGGTTTGGTGGTTTGTTCTAGGTTAGAGCAAACCTTGTGCGCGGATTTGATTTCTTTTGGATCGGGGCGGGCTACAGTTTGCCTCGTTCCTAAAGAATTCATGTTATGTGAGGAAGATGTGGTGCATGCGGGCTTTATCGTGGGAGCAGCAAGTTTTGCAGCCCTGTGCGCGCTCAACAAAAAAAATAGCCTCATTAGTTCGATCAAGCTCAGTTTACTTGCCCCCATTGAATTAAAACAAGAGATTTATTTCAACGCCACCATCAACCACACTAGCTCTAAAAAAGTGTCTGTGCGTGTGGAGGGGGAATTTATGGAGATCAAGGTGTTTGAGGGGGATTTTGAGATTTTAGTTTTTGAAAAACGCCCCTTTAAGTTCAACTTTAAGGAGGAGTAGTGGTTGTTGTGCTGGTGGTGGATAGTTTTGAAAACAAGAGCAATGGCACTTCTATGACGGCTTACCGCTTTTATAAAGCCCTGCAAAAACATGGGCATGAGGTGCGCGTGGTCGCGCCTTTCGTGCAAGGAGAGGGATTTTATAGCGTGCCTGAACGCCATATCCCTTTAGTAACCCCAATCGCGCATAAACAACATATCCTCTTTGGCAAACCCCAAAAGGAAGTGTTGCAACGCGCCTTTGAAGGGGCACACATCATCCATCTCTTTTTACCCTTTAAATTAGAAAAGATTGCCATAGAAGTAGCCCGTGCTATGAAAATCCCCTTTGTGGGGGCGTTTCACTTACAGCCAGAACACATCACTTATAATATCAAATTAGAGAGGTTAGCGTGGTTAAACCGGGCGATCTTTTGGTGGTTTAGGCAGAATTATTACCAACACCTCAACCATATCCATTGCCCCTCTGCGCTCATTAAAGCCGAATTAAATAGGCATGCCTATGGGGGGAAAAAATATGTGATTTCCAATGGTTTTGATCCTCTTTACACCCCCCGCACCCATAATACCAAGACAGACGATCTCTACCACATCGTCATGGTGGGGCGTTATTCGCCTGAAAAAAACCAAAAAGTGCTTATTGACGCGGTGCATTTGAGCAAACACCGCTCCCAAATCCAATTACACCTCAAGGGGCAGGGACCTTGTTTGGACGCGTTGCAAAAGCAAGCGCGTAAGTTAGCCCACTCTGTGGATTTTGGCTTTGTAGAACCTAGTGCCTTGGTAGAATTGCTTTACCAATGCGATTTGTATGTGCACAGTGCTGATGTGGAGGGAGAGGCGATCGCCTGTTTGGAAGCGATGAGTTGTGGGATTGTGCCTATCATTTCAGATAGCAAGATCAGCGCGACCAATCAATTTGCCCTAGATGATCGCTCTTTATTTAAAGCCAATGATCCTACAGATTTGGCGCGCCAAATTGACTATTGGTTAGATCACCCCACAGAGCGCGCCCAAATGCAAACAGCCTACGCGCAAAGCACACAAAATTACACTTTAGATCGATCTATCAGGCAGACTCTAGAGATGTATCAAGAGGTCATTGAGGATTTCAAGCGCATTTACTGACGCACCAAATCTACCCCCTTAGGGAGCACAAAGGTGAATACAGAGTCCTCTAAGGGGACATTGGTTTGCACAGCGCTGAAAGTGATTTGGACTTTATTGTCCAGTTTGTCGGCAAACTCCAGCAAGTAGGGCAAGCCATTTTGTAAGGTGAGATAATAGGTGGTGTCTTTGATCTTGGCTTTGTAACGCCCATCTTTTTGGAGTTTGGCTTTTTTAACGATGCTAAAGAAATCTAAAGACTTGTCTAGTTTGGTGAGAGTGGCTTGCATGAGCTGGGGTTCATAGACCACCACACGCTTATCACGCATGTAAATCTCTTTATTGGAGGGCTTGTAATAAACCCATTTGATTGAATCGGGGAGTTTGGCAAAGAGCTCGCCCTCATACACGGGGCTGGGTCCCTCACCCAACACCACCTGTTTAAAATGCGCGCTAAAACTCTGGAATTTTAAATCCAACCCCAAAAGCCCGCCCATGCCCAAGCATAAAAACACGATCCAACGCATTGTCTTTTCTTTTAGGCGCGATTGTATAAAATTTTGTTAGAATCTAGGCTTTAAAACAACATGGATACTCGCATGATTAAAACCCTTGTGAATAAAATTATCGGCACGAAAAACCAGCGCGCCATCAAGGCTTACCAACAACGCGTAGCAAAAATCAATGCGTTAGAGAAAGAGTGTAGCGTGTTTAGCGATGCGCAGTTGCAAGAAGCCTTTGAGGGTTTGAAAGCCCAAGTGCGCCATCAAGAAAGAAGTCTAGATGAGGTCTTATGCCAGAGTTTTGCGATCACGCGGGAGGCTTCTAAGCGCGTGTTGGGTATGCGCCATTTTGATGTGCAACTCATCGGGGGCATGGTTTTGCACGAGGGCAAGATCGCTGAGATGAAAACCGGGGAGGGGAAAACTTTGGTGGCGACTTTGGCAGTGGCTTTGCATGCGATGAGCGGGCAAAGTGTGCATGTGGTGACTGTGAATGACTATTTAGCCCAAAGGGATGCTAGGGAGATGGAGCCTCTTTATAATTTTTTGGGCTATAGTGTGGGCGTGGTGGTGGGGGGAAGTTTTGATGAGGAACGCCTAGAGATTTACGCCAATGATGTTGTTTATGGCACGAATAATGAATTTGGCTTTGATTATTTGCGCGACAACATGAAGTATTCTTTGGATCAAAAGGCGCAAAAAGAACACGCCTTTGCGATCATTGATGAGGTGGATTCGATCTTGATTGATGAAGCCCGCACGCCCCTAATCATCTCAGGACCAGTCAATAAGCGCATGGAGAATTACGAACGCGCGGACATGGTCGCCCAAAACATGCAACTTGACACAGATTTTACCATTGATGAAAAAAACCGCGTGATTCTCATCACCGAAGAGGGCATTAAGAAAGCTGAAAATCTCTTTGGGGTGGATAATCTCTACAGCCTAGATAACGCCATTCTCTCCCACCATTTGGATCAAGCCCTCAAGGCGCATTACTTATTTGCCCGAGATAGGGACTATGTGGTTTCTAATGGAGAGGTGGTGATTGTGGACGAATTTACCGGGCGTTTGAGCGAAGGTAGGCGCTTTAGTGAGGGCTTACACCAAGCCCTAGAGGCAAAAGAAAAAGTGGGAATCAAAGAAGAGAGTCAAACTCTAGCAGACATCACTTTTCAGAACTATTTTAGGCTCTATGACAAGCTAGCGGGCATGACGGGCACTGCCCAAACAGAAGCCACGGAGTTTTTAGAAATCTATAATTTGGAGGTGATCTCTATTCCCACCAATATCCCCATCCAGCGCAAGGATTTAAACGATCTCATCTATAAGAGTGAGAGGGAGAAATTTGAAGCGGTGATCGCCAAGATCAAAGAATTGCACGCCAAGGGGCAACCCGTGCTGGTGGGCACAGCGAGCATCCAAAAAAGCGAGGTTTTACATGCTTTGTTGCAACAAGAGCGCATCCCCCACACCGTTTTAAACGCCAAACAGCACACCAAAGAAGCCGAGATCATCAAGGATGCCGGACTCAAAGGGGCTGTTACTATTGCCACTAACATGGCTGGGCGTGGGGTGGATATTAAGCTCAGTGAGGAGATCAAGCAATTAGGCGGGCTTTACATCATTGGCACAGAACGCCATGAGAGCAGGCGCATTGACAACCAACTTAGAGGGCGTAGCGGACGGCAGGGCGATCCGGGGGTTAGTCAATTTTATTTGAGCCTAGAGGATAGCTTGTTGCGCATTTTTGGGAGCGATCGCATTAAGGGGGTGATGGAGAAATTGGGCTTGAAAGATGGGGAATACATTGAATCCAAGCTAGTAACACGCTCGGTAGAGAACGCCCAAAAGAAAGTGGAAGCCCTGCACTTTGAGAGTCGTAAACACTTGCTAGAATACGATGATGTAGCCAACGAGCAACGCAAAACCGTCTACAAATTCCGCAACGAATTGTTGGATGATAATTACGACATCAGCGCGCGCATCGAGGAGAATCGCCAATACGCGGTGATGAAGATTTTAGAAAGCCAACAAGCCTTTGAGGCGCAGGACTTCAGCGCGCAGGATTTACAGAGTATCGCCCATGTCTTGCAGGAGGAGTTCAACGCCCATATTGATTTTGAGGACTTGGAGGAGGATAGTTTAGCTAGCTTGGAGGCGTTTATTCTTGGCGCGCTAGAAGAGCAATACCAAGCCAAGATGGAGGGGATAGAGGATCGCAACAAGATCGAGCGCATCATCTATCTACAGATTTTGGACAACGCGTGGCGCGAACATCTCTACACGATGGACAATCTCAAGACCGGGATCGGGCTTAGAGGCTATAACCAGAAAGACCCCTTGGTGGAGTATAAAAAAGAAAGCTACAATCTCTTTTTAGAACTCATCGACTCGATCAAGCTAGAGGCGATCAAGACTTTCCATAAGCTAGAGTTGAGCCGTAGCACCCATGAGGACACCCAGAGATTCTTTAGCGACCTAGAGGAAGCCCGCGAGGAGTTGAGTTTTAATAATTCAGAAATTGAGTTGGCTTTGAGTAATTGGGAGATGGAAGAAAAAGAAGTGCCCAAGAGCATTTCTAGGAACGCGCCCTGTCCTTGCGGGAGCGGGAAGAAATACAAGCATTGCCATGCCAAGAGTGGTCCTAAAAAAGGGATTTTTGCCAAACCCAAATGAGTGTGATCGCGCCCTCTTTGGTGCCCTTCTTGGTGCGCCGTTATTTGCGCTTTGATAAAAACCAGCCCTTTATTAGCATCACCGCATTGTTGGCTTTTTTGGGGGTGGGGGTGGGGGTGATGGTGCTCATTGTGGCGATGGCGATCATGAATGGCATGAATAAGGAGTTCGAAGCCAAACTATTTGTGATGAACTACCCTTTAACTTTGTATACAACAAGTTATGCGGGCATTGAACAAAACACTTTAGAAGCCTTAGAACGCAAGTTTCCCCATTTGCTCTTTAGCCCCTACTTGCAAATGCAGGTTGTGGCGCGCTTTAATGGCATGGTGAATGGAGGGCTATTATTTGGGGTGGACATAGACAGGGAATTGCGCATCAACACCATTTTAAAAAAAAGCTTTGATACACAGAGTTTACAACGCTTTAAATCCACGCCCTTCCACCTCATTGTGGGTAAAACCTTAAAAGAATCGCTTTTACTGGGCAACGCCAAGAAATTGGATCTATTTTTCACCAAATTAGAGCCCACTGGCTTTGTGCTCTCCCCCACCATGAAACGCTTTGAGGTAGACGGGGTCTTTGAATCCGGGCTTAGGGCTTATGACAATAGCTATCTTTACACTAATTTAAAAGCCCTGAGCGCAATCAGAAACTTGCCTGCTGGGGTATATGATGGAATCCATGTGTATTCACAACATGCAATGGAGGATATGGACAAAATCAAAGAAGCACTTAAGGAGATTCCCAATCACGGCATAGGTATTGAGGGGTGGTGGCAACAAAATGGGAACTTCTTTTCGGCAATGGCTTTAGAAAAGCGCGCGCTTTTTATCGTGTTGATGCTCATTATTTTAATGGCCTCTTTAAACATCATTAGCTCTTTACTCATGGTGGTGATGCACCGCCGCAAAGAGATCGCTCTATTACTCAGTCTAGGGGCTAGCACTAAGGAGATTCAGCAGAGTTTTTTTGTCTTGGGGAGTGTGATTGGGGGGAGCGGGATTATCTTGGGCGTGATCTTGGCTTTTTTGGCGATGGGCTTGTTGGCGCATTTCCCTATTATTTCTCTGCCTGCTGATGTCTATGGCATGGATAAACTGCCCCTGGATTTGGCGATGGGCGATTTTCTAGGCACACTCATTGGGGCTACTTTGATTGTCGCGCTCTCTTCTTACTACCCCGCGCGCAAGGCAGCCAGCGTAAATGCACTAGCGGTGTTGCGCAATGAATAGGACAATTTAAGCTAGATTGCGCTAGAATGGGCGCGTCTTTTAGCGTCAGCTAAAGAGAAATTTCGCGGAGAGAGCACTTTGAAGAATATTTATGTAGGGAATTTGGTTTATAGCGCTACAGAGCAAGAGGTAGAAGAGCTCTTTAGCCAGTTTGGGGCGGTGAGTTCTGTCAAACTCATTTTAGATCGAGAAACCAAAAGACCTAAGGGATTTGGGTTTGTGGAAATGGAAGACGAAGGCGCGCTCAAAGCGATCAGCACTCTAGACAACACGGATTTTATGGGTAGAACTATCCGCGTTACTGAAGCCAATCCTAGAAGATAGCCCACACTCTAAAAAGCAAAACTGACTTCAGCCGTGCCGATGTTGTGGCTTTCGGGTTGTTCGCGGAAGGTTTTGCTCAAATTGGTGGCGATGATGGCGATTCTAAAGCCCTTGTAAAGCAAGGCGACTCCCCCTTCTAAGGCGTAGAGTGCCACCGGGAGGTGTGTGATACCCTGTGTTTGGGGGCTATTGCCTTGGATAAAAATGTCAATGGGTTGGTAGCTCCCTGACACCCCCGCAAAGATATAAAAAGATAATTTGTTGCTATAGGGGAATCCCCCGCTTAGATTGGAGTTGATCTTGTTGGGTCCAAAATCCACATCTAAATTATAACCCACACGCAATAGAGAGCCTAAGCGTGCGTGCGTGATGGCGTTGCCCAGAGTGATGTCTATGCCCGGGATTAAGTCTATGCTAAGAAAGCGCGTTTGTAGCAGGGGGATTTTACGCAACCATTGGTAGGCGATCTCAAAGGTAAATTCATTGCGGATTTGGTGTTGCCAACCTAAAAAACGCTTGTCGCCCAGTTTGTTATGCACCCAATCTTGAATTTCTTGCGCAAAGGCATGGGGTCCTACGGTGCCAAAGGAAATAAATAAACTCTCTAAGCTGTGCGCGCTACGCTGAAAAACCCCCAAATCTGCCTTAAGCCAGCCGGCATAGAGGTGATCCCCGGGCACTATAGCTTGTTGGCGGTAATGCTCTAGCAAGGGGGTGTAAATGCTTTGACTCACCAAGAGAGCAAAACGCGTCATTTTAGGGGATTTGTAGAGCAGACTGGCGTAACGACTCCATGCCAGCCAAGATTTGGCGTAAGCCGCCCCCCAGAAATTGTATTCTTTACTCACATAACCCACGCGGTTACCCGCCGTGTAGTAGCGATCGATGGGGTGTAAATACGCGTCATTTTCGCTTAGAAGCGTGATAGACTGCTTTTTATAGGGCACTAAAGTGGTAGGGGTTTGCAATAAAGAGCGCGCCTCACCCACGCCACATAGAAGCAACAACAGCCATACAAACACAGCAATCCTTTTAGGGGGGTTAATAGTCCACGCGCGCTAGATAAAGCCCTTGGGGGGGAGCGGGGGTGTTGTGGTGGCGTTGTTGGGTAGCAATTTGATCTTGTAGTTGCGCTAAACTTAGATGTCCCAAGGAGTGTGCCAACGCCGCGCCCACCATCAAGCGCACTTGGGCGCGTAAGAAGCTGGGCGCGCTGATGTAAATCACCCCGCAGGGCACGCCTAAAAACGAACGCGCAACACACTTGGCTTTATAAATCTGCCTTTGGGTGTTGCGCGATTCTTGCTTGCTAAAATATTTGAAATCATGCACGCCTATAAACGCGTTTAAAGCCTGTTGTAGGCGCGTTAAATCCCCATGTTCACAGCAAGCGATGTAACGGCTTAAGAAAGGATTATGCAGTTTTTGAGTGAAGACATAAACATAGGTGCGCTTGAGCGCGCAAAAACGCGGGTGAAACTCTAGAGGCACGATCTGCAGGCATCTGCAAGTGATGTGGGGAGCGAGTTTAGAAGGGAGGTGTCTTTGCAAAGTCTCTAGGGGCAGGCTAGCGCAAAAGGAGATCACTTGGGCTAGAGCATGCACACCTTTATCTGTCCTGCCCGCGCTCAAGCAGGGGCTAGCAATCCCCAAGGCGTGCAAGCTAGCCTCTAAAACCCCCTGCACACTGGGTAGATGGGGTTGCTTAGCGTAACCACAAAACGCGCTCCCATCATAAGCGATCACCATTTTAAAGCGGCGCATCAATAAAAACGCACCACCACGCGCCTATAGAGCGCATACGCCCCGACAAACCACACAATGGGCAAGGTGATTGTGCCCACCAAAGGCGCATCTTGACTCACCACATGCATGCTTAAAAAATACAACCCTACAGCCACCAACACATAGACATAAGAGAGATTTTTAGCATAACGCGGGTTAGCAACCCCAAACAAGGGGATGAGAAATAAGCTAGCTAAAGGAAAGAGCGCGACTAAGATGGCTTGGGTGAAACGCCTTTGTTGGTTTTGATCCGGATGCGCCCCAAAGGCTTTTTTCCAATAGCCTATGTAATCATGCCCATGCAAGTAAGCCGAGTTGGAACGGCTAGAAAATACCGGCCTGTTCTTTAAGATGAGCTCTTTAAAATGCACTTTGCGCACTTGATCTTTAGTGGCAAAATAGGCGTTACCATGGTCTAATTCCAATTCAAATAGCCCCTGTTGGTTACGGATTCGCCCCTCTTTAGCGATGATAAAACTCTCCGTTACCAAACTCTTGTGCGAAAAAAGCACCAAATCGCTAAAGACTCCATTGTGGCTTTTACCCACATACACTAGCCAATCTCCTAGCTTTTGCCCAAATTCCCCCGCTTGGATATTCACATCCACGCGCTCTTTTTTATCCCGCAAGAAAGAGTAATAAGCGCTCTTGGAAGCCGGGACCAAAATGAGAGAAAACACCAATAAGATCGCGCTCACCACCACGCACAGGGGCAATAAGGCTTTCACCAACTCCTTAGGGGCGATTCCTAGGGAAAAGAACACCAGCAATTCGTGATCGTAAGAGAGTCTAGCCAGCCCGATCACGCATGCGCTAAAAAAAAGTGATGGGGATGATGAAAAAGATCGTCCCGGGCAAGAGATACAAATAGAGTTGCAAGAGATCCAACGCGCTGAGTTTCACCACCAAAGTTACCGTGGCGATACTAATGAGCATCACAATTGAAGCGATGAAAAAGAGCACCAGAAAGAAAGAAAAGAAAACTTGGGCTATGGCGTTGAGCATATAGCCTTTAGCAACGCGCACCGCTCACACCCCTCGCTTAACCCCATTGACAATAGGGACAAACAGACAGCTATCTAACACACTTTGCACTTCCAAACGCCCCTTTTGTTTGACAAAACGCGTGATTCTTTGGCTTTGCTCCTCCCCTATGGGCGCGATCAAAATCCCACCCTCCTCTAGTTGATCCACCAACGCGCTAGGGATACTAGACGCGCACGCTGAAAGGAGAATGCGATCATAGGGGGCATAATCCTGCCAACCTGCCTGCCCGTCTCCTAATTTGGTGTGGATATTGGTTACCTTGAGTTTTCTAAAACGCTCTTTTGCCTCAAGCAAGAGTTTTTCAATGCGCTCAATGGTAAATACCCGCCTAAACAGTTTGGAGAGCACCATAGCCTGATACCCACTCCCACAGCCAATCTCTAGCACGCTATCCACTTGGTAGGGCTGTAAAAATTGCGTCATCTTAGCCACGGTTAAAGGAGAGCTGATGAACTGATCTGCGCCCATGGGCAAGGCATCTAGGCTATAGGCAAGTTGTTTAGAGGGCACGAACTCCTCGCGCGGGATCGCACAAATAGCCTGCTTGATCCTCTCCTCTAGGGGGAAGTGTTTGGCAATGGCCGCACACATGTGGGCGTTTTGGATGCGGTGCATCAAAACCCTTCAAAATTCAACGCGCCTTTAGCGTAATTACTCACCCGCCCCTCAAAGAAGTTCGATCTCTGATCGTTGAAGCTGGCAAACTGATCCACCCATCTAATGGGGTGTTTGGTATGGTAAAGTTTGGGTAAACCCACGGCGTGCAAACGCGTGTCCGCCAAATACTCTATATAGGCGCGCAAATTGGTGGGGTTTAAGTCTAAAATCTCATCTTGGGTGATGATGCGCCCCCATGCACTTTCTAATTCCACGGCTTGCGCGAACATGGCGCGCACTTCCTCAATGAGATCGGGAGTGAAGAGGTCTTTTCTCTCTTTTTTTAGGGTGTTGATCATATTTTGAAAAAGGGCAAGATGGGTTACCTCATCGCGTTGGATAAAGCGAATCATCTGGGCGGATCCAAGCATCTTCCCGCTTCTAGCCAGCGCGTAGAAAAAACTAAACCCGCTGTAAAAGTAAATGCCCTCTAAGATCTGGTTAGCAAACAACGCCTTGAGCAAATTGCGCTCTGTTTGTTCACAGGACAAATCCATATACACTTGCGCCACACAATCGTTTTTGTTTTTCAAGACCTCATCGGTGCGCCACATCTCATAAATCTCATCGCTATTAGCGCTAATACTCTCCACCATCACCGCATAGCTATGGCTGTGCAAGGCTTCTTCATAGGCTTGGCGCACCAAGCAGAGGTTGATTTCAGGGCTGGTGATAAAGGGGTTAATATTGTCAATCAAGTTATTAGTCTGCAAACTATCCATGAAAATGAGCTGGGCTAAGGCGCGGTCATAACCGATTTTTTCTTGCGTGCTGAGTTTGAGGTAGTGGGTTTTGTCCCCGTGCATGCTCACTTCTTCGGGAAACCAAGTGTTGTGTAACATGGTCTTCCACACCTTGTGCGCCCATTGGTATTTGATCTGGTTGAGATCGAACATGCCCGTAGGGTTGCCCCCAAAAATGCTACGATCTTGGGCTAGCTCTACAGATTGGGGGTTGTAAATTTTCTTGCGTCCAAGAGAAATGGGCGTGTCTTTATGCATGTATCCACCTTAAGAGATGTTGATGATTCCCACTATACCCCATGCAAACTTATTATTGGGTTATTGGGTGAAGATGTGCTAGCATACACACATGGAAAAACTCAAAAAAATTCTCGGATTAGCCCTGCCCTCTGCAAGCAATAATTTTTTAGAAATCTTTGTGATGGCGATCTCCATTGTTTTTATGGGAAAACTCTCAGATAGCCACATTGTAGCGATGGGGGTGGGTTTGCAATACATCCTCTTGTTCTACGCGCTCAATTCGATCTTTTTCATTGGCACGAACGCGGTGTTAAGCCGCCTAGTAGGCGCGCAGGATTTAGAAAGCGTGGCGTTGGGTTATTCTAGCATCTTGTTAGGGGCAAGTGTGCTCTGCGTGTTAGCGTGCGCGCTAGGTTTTGGAGGGATTGGTCTCTTTGTGGGCTGGATGGGTTTGAGTGCCCAAGCCAGCGCGCTAGCTAGGCAGTACCTAGAAGTTTTCATTTTTGCGATGCCGGCCATTTTTCTTAAAAATGTGATGGTAGCCGCTTTGGCTAGTCTCTCTGATACTCTCACCCCCCTGTTTATTAAAACCCTGATGAGTGGGGTGTGTTTGCTACTCAACCAAGCATTGATTTTTGGAGATTGGGGGTTTGTGCGCTTAGACATCGCAGGGGCGGCATGGGCTAATGTGATCGTGGCGTTTTTGGAATTGGGGATTTTATTTGGGGTGATCGCGTGTAAAAACACCCCCTTGAAATTCCGCTGGAAATTCGATTGGAAATTTTTCAAGCGCACTTGGCATGTGGGTTGGCCCTCTGGCTTTGAAAGGCTACTGAGTTTATTTTCTATGGCATTAGTGTCCAAATTTGTCGCTAGCTACGGGGATGCGATCTTGGCAGGCATGCAGGTGGGTTTGCGCGTAGAAACCTTTAGCTTCATGCCCGGGCTAGGCTTTACCATCGCGTGCATGGTGTTAGTGGGACAGAATCTAGGGGCTAACCAAGTCCAAATGGCACAAGAGTATATCCGCACCACCCTTAAAGTCGCCGGCTCTTTGCTGGGACTTTTGGGGGTGTTGATGGTGATCTTTGCTAAACCCTTTGCTTCCATTTTCACCCACAATGCCGATGTGGTGCGTGTGGCTTCGTGGTATTTAGGCGCTGTGGGAATCTCCCAAGTGCCCTTGATCTTCTTGTTCGTGCTAGATGGGGCGTTTCGGGGTGCTGGGATGGCTAAAGTTTCGCTCTACATCAACACCGGGAGTTTGTGGAGTTTGCGCATTATCCCTATGTATCTCTCACTCAAGGCGGGCTTGGATGTCAGGTGGCTCTTTGCCATTATCTGTGTAGAAACCTATGTGCGCGCGGGGGTGTTCTTTTGGGCTTACAAACAGGGTTGGTGGAAAAAACCCGGGCGCTTTGTGCCCTAGACCAATAGAGCTTCTTTTTTAGCCAATAGCAAATCGCTAGTTAGCATGTCCAAAATGAGATCATCAACCCCAAATTGGCGTTTCCAACCTAATTCGCGCTCAATCTTGCTAGAATCGCCTAGCAATAAATCCACCTCTGTAGGTCTAAAATAGCGTGGATCCACACGCAACACAATTTGATTAGGGCTTAAAGGGTGGGTAAAATCCACAAGAGGGCTGGGTTTGAGATCCACCACCACACCCACCTCATCTAAACCCTGACCTTGAAATGCCACAATCACGCCCACTTTTTCAAAGCAAGCCCGTGCAAAATCCCGGATACTCATTGTCTGCCCGCTAGCCACCACATAATCTGTAGGGCTGTCATGCTGTAACATCAAATGCATCGCCACGACATAATCTTTGGCATGCCCATAGTCGCGCTTAGCGTCCAAATTCCCCAAATACAAGCAATCTTGCAAACCATAGAGCATGCGCGCAACCGCCATGGTGATCTTACGGGTTACAAAGGTTTCTCCGCGCACGGGGCTTTCATGGTTAAATAAAATCCCATTGAGCGCAAAAAACCCATAAGCCTCGCGGTAATTTTTGGTGATGTAGTAGGCATAGAGTTTAGCCACGCCATAAGGGCTTCGCGGGTTAAAGGGGGTGTTTTCATTTTGGGGGGTTTGCAACACCTCCCCATAGAGTTCGGAGGTGCTGGCTTGATAAAAACGCGTGTCTTTAAGACCTAGCAAGCGCATCGCTTCTAATATACGCAAAGTCCCCAGCGCATCCACATTAGCCGTGTATTCAGGCATCTCAAAAGAAACCTGCACATGGCTTTGGGCGGCTAAGTTGTAAATTTCATTAGGCTTGATCTTAGCAATCAGGGCGATCATGTTAGAAGAGTCGGTTAAATCCCCATAGTGCAAGAAAAAATGCGCATGGTTGCTATGCACATCCTCGTAAATGGCATCGATTCGGGCGGTGTTAAACGAAGAACTGCGCCTTTTGATCCCATGCACTTCATAGCCCAAATCCAACAAATAGCGCGCTAAATAACTCCCATCTTGACCGGTAATCCCAGTGATCAAGGCAACTTTTTTCATTTTCTTCCTTTAGGGGCGTTGGTAATCATCTTCTAAGCGTTCGATGTCATTTTCATCGCACAGCCCGCATTGCACTTCTAGAATCTTTAAAGGGTGGTCAGTGGCGTTACCCAATCTATGCAATTGCCCCTGTTTGATAAAAATACTCTCATTGGCTCGCACGCTCAAATTCTCTTGTTCTAACACCACGCTAGCCACCCCCTCCACCACGACCCAATGCTCACTGCGGTGTTGGTGGCGTTGCAAACTCAAGCGTTTGTGCGGGGTGATCTCTAAGAGTTTGACCTTAAAGCTAGGGTGCTCTAAAAGCACTTCAAAACTCCCCCAAGGGCGGTATTCTACCGGATAAATTTGCAACAACTCTGGGTTGCGCTGTTGGATTTGCTGGAGAAAATCCTTGAGTTGATCTAAATGGTTGTTTTTGGCGATGAGGAGCGCGTCTTTAGTGTCCACCACCACGCACTCTTGAACGCCTAGCAAGCCCACTAATTTGTGTGGCGCGCTAAAGACATAGTTTTGCGTGGATTCAAGACTCTCTAGCGCGCCTTGGTGGCAGACATTGCCCTCTTCATCTGCACTTAAACTCTGCTTCAAGCTCAAAAAATGCCCCACATCGCGCCACGCGCCCTCAAAGGGCACAAGGGCTAGATTTTGGGATTTTTGCCACAGGCATATGTCCACACTCCCTTCTAGCAATGCCTCCATGCCATCACACTTGAGCAGATTAGGCAGGCGTTTGGCTTGTTTATAGACTTCTTGGCAGGCTTGCAACATGGCAGGGGCGTGCAGGGCGCACTCTTGTAGAAACGCCCCCGCCTTGAACACAAACATGCCACTATTGATGAAAAACTCTCTATCTACTTGGGCTTGCAATTGGGCAATTTGCGCCCCGCTGGGCTTTTCCACAAAGCCTACAATCTCTCCAGAGCGCGCGCACTCAATGAGACCGTATTCACTGCTGGGCGCGCTAGCAATCCCAAATAGCACCATTTTGCCCTGTTTGGCTAGGGGTAAGGCTTGCGCAAGCGCGTTTTGCAAAGCACTGTGATCCATGAGGTGATCCGTGGGGCTAATGCAGAGGATCTCCTCAGGAGCGCATGCTAGGCTGGCTAAAATGAGCGCGTTCATAGTGTTCTTAGGCGCGCTTTCTAGCAAAAAGCGGGCATGCGATTCCAAATGCGCTTGGCTGACCTCTTCTAGGGCATGGAAGTAATGCGCTTGGTTACACACGATTAAAAAGCGCGATTGGGGGCTAGCTAGGCGTTGCAAAGCCAGCCCAAATAGACTCTGGTTGTGGTAAAGCTTAAGGAATTGTTTGGGGAACGCGCTACGGCTCAAAGGCCATAAGCGTTTCCCACTTCCCCCACTCAAGATCACATGCACCATAATATTCTCCTAAGCGATCGCAATTTTAAGATTATTATGCTACAATACACCGCCTTAAAAATTTGACATAGGAGTTTTCCAATGGATTTAAAGTTTATCTTGGATCACATGAACGCTAACCATGTGCAGGATATGAAAGGTTTGCTTGCCAAATTTGGTCAAATCAAGGACGCGATCGATGTGCGCTTGAAAAACGCCACCACCGAATGCATTGAGATCGCCTACAGACTCAAAGACAAAGCAGAGGAGCAAGTGCAAAAAATTGACTACCCCGCTAAGGTGGCTAAGATTGAGGACATTAAAAACGCCATTATTGAGCTGTGTAAATCTGTCCCCCAGACTACAGACTTAGAGAAAGTGCGCGCGGATTTAGAGGCGTTTAGAGAGAGCGTTAGTAGCGTGTGTGTGGCTAGCCTCAACCCCCACAATGAAGTGGTGTGTTCTTATAGTGCCCTGCTCTCTTGCCAAGAAGGCGATCACACCCAGTTTTACATTTATGTGAGCGAAGTGGCTGAGCATTTCAGCAGTCTTAAAGCCCATCCTGAGAATGTAGAAATCATGTTCTTAGAAGATGAAGCCAGCGCGAAGTCCCCCATTTTGCGCAAACGCCTACGCTATAAAACCCGTGTGCACTTCGTAGAAAGGGGTGCGGAGTTTGACAGAGTGTATGACAATTTTCTAGCTAGGCATGGCAAAGGTCGTGGTTTAGAAACCATCCGCCACATGCAAGATTTCCACCTCATCAAGCTTGAGTTTGTGCGCGGGCGCTTTGTGAAAGGTTTTGGTCAAGCCTATGACATCGATGCGCATGGCAGGATCACCTATGTGGGCGCGCAAGGCAATCCCCACACGATGGATAAGACTCCCCACGCCCACTCTGCTCACCCTCACGCAAGCCATCCCCACGCCCACGCCCACTCTTAATTCTTCATGGCGCGTGCCTCCCGCTTAAGGGGGCGCGCTAGAGGTCCTTGTAATGTTGGTGTTTTTTGCGTGTGTGATCATCGCTACATTGATCTACACGCTCTTGCGCGAACGCCTATCCCCCATGGTCGCTTTGACTCTTGTGCCCTTAGTGGGCTTGCTTGGTTTTTGGGGAGTGAGTGGGCTTGTTGGGGCTAAAGTTGTCCCTAGTAATTACGCCTATCTCTTGCAGGATTCTTATATCCAACGCTTTTTAAACCAAGTTACCCCCGCACCCCTGCCCAGCGATGCGCTTGGGCACTTTAAGCGCGCAGCCACCCAAGCCCTCAAACTCAAGACAAAAAACCCGCAACTCAACGCCACACAAATTACCCAAGCTTACCAAGCCGGTCTAAAAACCCTGCAAATCCAAGCCCCCTTTGAACCCGCCTTACAAGCGATGTTGCAAACCCATTCCATTGTCCATAGTTTGCAAGATCACGCCCAAGTTTTGGTTGCGTATTTTAGACAGGGGGTGGGCAAGGTCTTTAATATCGCGCTCATGTTCCTCTTTGCTATTCTCTTTTTTGGGATTCTCAATGATGTCGGGCTATTTAACCCCTTGATCAAGGGCATCATCGCGCTCTCTAAAGGGAATAGCATCGCCATTTGTGTAGGCACTTGTGTGATCGCCACACTCGCGCACTTGGATGGCTCGGGAGCGAGCACTTTTTTAGTGGTGATCCCCCCTCTCTTGCCCATTTACAAACGCCTCAATCTCAACCCCTATCTTTTGATGTTGTTGGTGGCGATGAGCGCGGGTTTGGCTAATCTCTTGCCTTGGGGAGGACCTTTGGGGCGTGTAGCAAGTGTCTTAGGGGTAGAAACGAGCGCGCTGTATTCCTCTTTAGTGCCCTTGCAAGCCATCGGGCTAGTTTGCGCGCTGCTTTTGGCGGTGATCTTGGGCTGGAGAGAACAGAGGCGTTTGAGAAACACGCCTCCCCAAAACCCAGAAGACACCCCCAGTGTAGACTTAGGCGCAACAAGGCACTTTTTAGCTAATTTAGGCGTGGCGTTGTTGGCGTTGTTAGCCGTTGTGTGTAAAATTTTACCCCCCGAACTCTGCTTTTTGATCGCGCTTTGCGTGGTCTTGCTCGTCAATTACCCCAACCCCAAAGCGCGCATGGAGAAAATCAAGCAGTGCGCTCCGGAGGCGATTTCTATGGTCTTGATCTTGCTGAGTGCGGGGATGTATATTGGGATTTTGAGCGGGTCGGGCATGTTGCAAGCCATTGCTAAACACTTAACCGACTATTTGCCCGCGTCTATCTTACCCCATTTGTATTGGATTATTGCCGCCTTGGGCGTGCCTTTTAAGTTAATACTAGACACCAATAGTTATTATTTTACCCTTTACCCCATTGTAGCGCACCTAGCGGCTTTGCATGGTGCACAAGCCCAAAGCGTGGGGTATGCCATGCTTGTGGGCGCGACTTTGGGCACTTTTATCTCTCCCTTTTCTCCCGCACTTTGGCTAGGTCTAGGGCTTGCCAAACTCTCTATGGGCAAACACATCGCCTATAGCTTCCTTTGGCTTTGGGGACTATCCTTGCTCCTGCTGGGGGTGGCTAAATTACTAGGACTCTTTTAACTCTCTTAAACTTGGCTTTATCTGAAGCGCGTTAGAATATCCCCCTGCCTTTCATCAATCCACACACGCCCCGCCTTAAAGTGATCGCATAGGGGGCGTGGAGGCAAACTTTAAGGAGTAAAGAATGATCACCATGAAAGATTTATTAGAATGTGGGGTGCATTTTGGGCACCAGACAAGGCGTTGGAATCCCAAAACCGCGCGCTTTATCTTTGGGGTGCGCAAGAACATCCATATTATAGACCTGCAAAAAACCTTGCGTTACTTCCGCTACACCTATAATGTGGTGCGCGATGCCAGCGCAGAGGGCAAAACAATCATGTTTGTGGGCACTAAAAAGCAAGCCAGCGATGCGCTCAAAGAATACGCGATGCAGGTCAATGTGCCCTATGTGAATTACCGCTGGCTAGGGGGCATGCTCACCAATTTTAGCACTATTAGAAAATCTGTGCGCAAGCTAGAAATCATGGAAGACATGGAAACTAGCGGGCAGATCGACTTGCTCACCAAAAAAGAAAAGCTAATGATCTTGCGCAAGAAAGAGAAACTTGAAAAGTATCTAGGCGGAGTGCGCCATATGAAACAAATGCCAGACATGATGTTTGTGGTGGATGTGGTGAAAGAAAAAATCGCGGTGGCAGAAGCGCGCCGTTTGGGTATCCCCATTGTCGCCCCCCTAGATACTAATTGCGATCCGGATTTGGTGGATTACCCTATCCCGGGCAATGACGATGCGATTCGCTCCATTCGCCTCTTTTGTAAGGAAATGGCAGAGGCGATCACGGAGGGGCGCGAATTGGTGGGCAGACCTCAAGAAAACCTTGAAGAGGTTGAACATGTGAGCGCGCAGGAACACCAAGAGGTGTTAGAAGAAGTGTATCAAGAAGGAGAACAAAATGAGTCAAATTAGTGCCGCGCAAGTCAAGCAATTACGCGAGATCACAGACGCGCCCATGATGGATTGCAAAAAGGCATTGGTAGAATGCGCGGGGGATTTAGAAAAAGCGATCGAACATCTGCGCCAAAAGGGCTTGAGTAAAGCGGTGAAAAAAGCCGATCGCATAGCTGGTGAGGGTGTGATCGCCTTGAGCGTGGATAATACGCAGGCTATTATGCTAGAGATCAATAGCGAAACGGACTTTGTGGCTAAAAACGATCACTTTAAGGCGTTGGTGGCTCAGAGTTTGGAGGTGGCTAAAAGTCATAGTGTAGAGAGTGTAGAGGCACTCTATCAAGCCAAGATAGAGGGGCAAAGCTATGAGAGTTACCTACACGGCGCGATCGCTAAGATTGGGGAAAATATTGTCGTGAGGCGTTTAGCCCACGAAAGTGCAAAGGAAAATGAAGTGCTAAATGGCTATTTGCACGCCAACCACCGCGTGGGCGCGATCGTTAAAATCGCCCACACCAACCCTGCCAATACTGATAAGCTCAGAGAATTAGCCCGCCAAATTGCTATGCATGCCGCAGCGATGAAACCCGTTGTGCTCGATCACCATGCCTTTAGCCCCGAGTTTATCGCCCAAGAAAAATTAGCCCTAGTGGCTGAATTGGAAAAGGAAAATGAAGAGGCTAAACGCTTGGGCAAGCCTCTTAAACATATCCCCACTTTTGTAAGCCACGCTGAATTAACCCAAGAGGTGCTAAACCAACAAGAGCAAGCCTATAAACAAGAGCTTAAAAGTCAGGGCAAGCCCGAAAAAATCTTTGATAAGATCATTCCGGGCAAGATGGAACGATTCATTGCTGATAACACCCTTTTAGATCAACGCTTGACTTTACTAGGGCAGTTTTTTGTGATGGATGATAAAAAGACCATCGCGCAGGTGCTGCAAGAAAAGGGAGCAGAGCTACAAGACACTTTGAGCATTAGCGCGTTTGTGCGCTTTGAAGTGGGCGAGGGCATTGAGAAAAAACAAGAGGATTTTGCAGCCGAAGTGGCGGCACAAATTAGCTAATGGATCGCTATCTTTTCACCTCTGAGTCGGTTACAGAGGGGCACCCGGATAAAATGGCAGATCAGATCAGCGATGCCATTTTAGATTACATTATTGAGCGCGACCCGCACGCGCGCGTGGCGTGTGAAACTCTGCTAGCTAATGGGTTTTGCGTGATCACTGGCGAGCTTAAAACCCGCGTCTATGCCCCCATGCAAGAGATCGCGCGCGGAGTGGTGCGCGATATTGGCTATACCGACGCGCTCTATGGCTTTGATTACCGCAGTGCGGCTGTGCTTAATGGCATTGGCGAGCAAAGCCCAGACATTAATCAGGGCGTGGATCGCGCTGATGGCGAGGTGGGGGCAGGCGATCAGGGCTTGATGTTTGGTTATGCCTGCGATGAAACCCCCTCTTATATGCCCCTAGCCATTTACTTAGCCCATGCGATCACGCGCGCACTAGCCCAAGCTAGAAAGAGCGCGATCTTGCCTTTTTTACGCCCTGATGGCAAGGCACAAGTTACCATCCAATATGAGGGGCATAAGCCTGTAGGGATCAACACCATTGTGGTTTCTACCCAGCACTCCCCTGAGATCGATCAAAAACGCCTGCGTGAAGCCGTGATTGAGGAGATTGTCTATAAGGTGTTGCCTAAAGAGTTTCTCAATGACAATATCACCTACCACATCAACCCCACCGGCAAATTTGTGATTGGCGGACCACAGGGGGATGCGGGTTTGACGGGGCGCAAAATTATCGTAGATACTTATGGGGGGAGTTGTCCGCATGGGGGCGGGGCATTTAGTGGCAAGGACCCCTCAAAGGTGGATCGCAGCGCAGCCTACATGGCGCGCTACATCGCTAAAAACTTGGTGGCGAGCAAGGTATGCCTTAGAGCCACAGTGCAACTAGCTTATGCCATTGGGATTATCGATCCTGTATCGGTGTATATCAACACCCACAACACCAGCAAGCACAGCCCAGAAGCTCTAGAAGCTTGCGTGCGTGCTCTTTTCAAGCTCACACCCAAGGGGATCATGCAAAGCCTAGACTTATTGCGTCCCATTTATCGCCAGACCGCCACTTATGGGCATTTTGGGCGCGAGGGCTTTAGCTGGGAAAACACAGACAAAGCAGAAGCGATTGTGGAGTATTTTAAAGCCAAGTCTTAAATCGCCCAGTGGGCTAACCCCACTCCCACCCCAATATTAACCCCCATACCCACCAGCAATAAAGGGTAGGTGCGCTTGATGATCTCTAGGGGCGCAACTTTGGCAAAGCCGGCTAGGGCTAAAATCCCTCCAGCAATAGGCGAGCTAGCCCGCCCCAAACAAGAGGCGATCTCTAGGGGTAAGACCAAATGGATGGGTTCTATGCCCATTTTAGTGGCAATATCAGAACCAAGCCGTCCAAAGGCATTAAATGCAGCAATCCCACTCCCCATAATCACCGCAAAACCATAGACGATAAAACCCAAAAGTGCCATAAGGAGTATTAAACCCCCCAAGCCTTGCAATGCCCCTAAACTTTGGGCTAAAATTCCAATCCCTCCTAAACTCTTTAGCCCGGTAGCAAAGACGCTAGCTGCAATGATGATGCTCACTACACTGACAAAAATATCCCCCATCGCGCGCAAAATCGCCCCCATGCCCTCTCCTAGTTTTCTAGCATCCTTGTGGCGCACAAACTCCACCCCAAAGACAAAGGCGATGCTCATAAAATTCGCGCTCACTACATCTAATTTTACCCCCGCAAAATACGCCCCAAAGAGCAAAACCACGGGCAACCACGGGAATAAGACATAGAAATTAGGGCAGGGAGGGTTAGAAATCTCTAGGATTTGGGCTTGCTCACAAAGCTGGTTGCGCGCCAAATCGCGCCTATCTACCCACGCGAAGTAAAAGGGGATCAAGATAGCCATCACAAGCGTGTAAGCCAACACCACCCAAAGCTGGTAATGCAAAAACAGCCCGACAATATTTTCTTTCTGCCCCACCATGTCTGCCATGTTGATGGTGTTGCCATCTTTGGGTCCATAATCTAGGGCGATCAAAGAGAGCACACACACCGCGCTAATGGGGCGGATTTTAAGCGCAAGCAACACCGGATAAATGCAGGCAAGTAGCAAGAGCAAAAGCCCAGTATAACTTGAGATCACAATTTTTAAACCCATCCCCACGACAAAAGTCCCGCTTAAGACTAAATATTTATTGCGGATTTTGCCCAGTGGGCGGTTACTCAAATACGCCAGTTTTGCCGAGGCGTGGATGTGTTTCATGTAGGCAGCAAAACCGGCAACACTCATAATAATGAGCCCCACCCCGCTTAATTGGGTTTTAAAAGTGGTGGCGATGAAGGCAAAGGCGTTTAAAAGCACTTGGGCAAAATTGTGCGCGGGCGGGCTTTTGGGGATGGGAGCGCCCGTAAGATAAAAACCCATAATCACCAAGATCAACCCCGCGCACAAGAATACAAAAATGGGATGGTAGCCCTTGAGAATATAATAAAAGGTGATCCCTACGGCTAGCACACTTAAAATGAGCATACCCTACTCTCCTTCAACGCGATTTAGGCGTGCTTACTAGAAAAGCGCGCGTGGCACTTAAGATAATCAAAAACACGCCCAACCCAAAGAGCGCGCCACAAACCCCTAGAGCATAGCTTAAATTTTGCCCTGAAAACACCGCAATGAGCATGTTGTTAAGATGGTAAAAAGGCGAAGAAGTGATGAAAATTTGACTCCAACTAGGCAGGCTTTGCAAGGGCACAAAGACATTAGAGGACATGATGATGTAGAGGTTTAACACATTGGAGATGGCAACAGCTCCAGGTGTTGCTGAAGTGTTTGACAACCAATAGAGCCAAGCTAGAACAAAACACCCCCGCCAAGCCCAGTGCCAACAAGCCCAAGAAAAATAACTCTACCTTCAAAAGGGGCAAAATCCCCAACACGCCAAAACTCCCCACAATAAAGAGCGCGCTAAAGCCTAACACGATGCCTAAGCGTGATAAGATAATTGCCAACGCGATCTCTAAATAGCTTGCCGGTGTTGCCATATAAAAGAGGAGTGCCTTAAACGCCCTAGAATCACACAAGGCTTGGGCTATCCCAAAAATAACCGTGGAGATGAGGGTGAGCATCACTAACCCGATGGTGCTAGCAAAGCGGTAAGTGGGCGAATAGGTATGCTCAAAAACCCCAATTAAAAAGGCTAACATCAAAATGGGGTAGGCAAGAGTCCAAAAAAGGGCAACCCGGTTAGTGATATAGGATTTAAACTCCAAGATAAAGATCGCATAAATACGGCGCATGTTTGTCCTTTAAGCTCCCCAGTGATTCAAAGCCAAAAGCAAATCCTGCGCCTTTGTGGGGCGCAAATTAAGCCCCATGCGCTTGTGTGATAGGGGCTCTAGTTCTAGGCACTCTTTTAAAGCTGTGTTGCCAAAGAATACAGCGTGCTGGGTGTCTAGGCGCATTGTTAGTAGGTATTTATCTTTGAGAGTTTGTGCAATACTCTCACACTCGGCTTCATTTTCATAGCAAACTTCTAAAGCCAGATCGCCTAATAATGCCTCAATCACTTCAGCCAAAGAGCCATGCTGGATCACTTGCCCTTGATGCAAGCACAAAACCCGCGCACAACTCTCTAACACACTCGCGTTATGTGTGGCAACTAGAGTTGTCCTTGAATCTTGATTGCGCGCGCTAATGCTCTCTGCCACGCGCTGGGTGGTGGGCTCATCTAAACTCGATTCGGGCTCATCTAAAATCAAGAGATCGGGGTGATGCCCCAAACTCAAATCTAACTTCAAGCGTTGTTTTTGCCCATCTGACAGGCTATCATAGAGTTTAGTAGGCGAAAGCCCAATAATGCGCCTAGGAGAGTGGATTTACCCGCCCCATTGCTCCCAATAAGGGCTGTGCTGGTGTGTTGCGTGAAACTCAAATTCTCTACCCTCAATGGGTGCAGAGGTTTTAGGGTGTTAGAACCACAATAAGACAAACTATGAAGGACAAGTTGCACTCTAGACCCTTTTTAAACGAGTTTAACACATTTAGGCTTTGATCAGTGCCAACGCGGGGTATCTTTAGACTTATAAAACATTTAGGCTTACACGCTATAATCCGCGATTGATTTTTAGAATTAAGATTAAATTTTGGAGTTGGTCCATGGAAGAAATTGTGGTGGCATTAGTGGGGCAACCCAATGTGGGCAAGAGCTCGCTCATCAATGCGATCAGTGGGGCGCATTTAAAAGTGGGCAATTTTGCCGGGGTTACAGTGGAAAAAACCCAAGTGAGCACAACCTATAACAACACCAAAATCACCATCGTGGATTTGCCCGGTATTTATGCCCTCAATGATTTCACCCTTGAAGAGAAAGTCAGCCGGCAGTTTTTAGAGAACGAACGCTTTGATTTGATCTTAAATGTGCTAGATTGCACCAATTTAGAGCGCAATTTGAATCTAAGCACCCAACTCCTCCACACGCCCCACAAGGTGATCATGGCGCTCAATATGTGGGATGAAGCCCAAAAAGAGGGGTTGCACATTGATGTAGACACGCTTTCTAAAAATCTAGGCGTGCCATGTATCCCCACTTCTGCGCACGCGCATTTCAATGTCAATTTACTCTTAGATCGCCTCATCAACCTGCACCGCAACGCCCAAACTTCTAAGGCTTCCACCCCTCTATCTAAAGAGGAAACCTTTGAGTTTTGCCACAAATTAGCCAGTAAGGTAACGCGCCACACACCAAACGCGCCCGGATACACCCAACGCATCGATCGCTATTTAATGCACCCCATTTATGGCGTTCCCATTTTCTTGGCGTTCATGTTTGTGGTCTTCTTTTTGAGTTTCTTGGTGGGGGGCACCTTGCAGGGCTATGTGGACGATGGATTCGCGTTGTTAAGCGACACGATTAAGGCGCACGCACCAAGTGCCCAAATTGGCTCGCTTTTGGGCGATGGAATCATTGGAGGGGTGGGGGCGGTGCTTTCATTTCTGCCCTTAATCGTGGTGTTATATTTGGGGATTTCTCTGCTAGAAGCCACCGGGTATATGAGTCGAGTGGCGTTCTTGCTCGATGGGATTTTTCATAAATTTGGTTTGCATGGCAAGAGTTTTATCCCCTTAATTACGGGTTTTGGCTGCTCAGTGCCCGCTTATATGGCAACCCGCACCTTGCAAAACCAACATGAAAGACTCATTACCCTTTTTGTGATCGGCTTTATGAGCTGTAGCGCGCGTTTGCCTATTTATGTGCTCTTTGTGGGGGCGTTTTTTCCGGATAAATACGCTAGCTTAGTGCTCTTTTTGATCTATGTCTTGGGCGCGCTTGTCGCACTCTTAATGGCAAAATTCTTAAAACTTAGCGTCTTTAAAGGGCAAGAAGAGTCCTTTGTGATGGAGATGCCCAAATACCGCATGCCCAGCCCCAAAGTGATTTGGTATAGCATTTACACAAAATCGCTCTCTTATCTCAAAAAAGCGGGCACTTATATTTTAGCCGGCGCGATTTTTATTTGGTTTGCCTCTGCCTACCCTAGAGATAGTAAAACCCTAGAGAGCTACCAAGCCCAACAAGCCCGCATTGAAGCTAGCCAATTAGACGACACAGCCAAACAAACAGCCCTAGCTAGCCTAGAGGAGAAAAAACAGCAAGACATCTTAGAAAATAGCTTTGTGGGGCGTGTGGGGCGTAGCATTGATGGCTTGTTTAAGCCCATGGATTTTGATTGGCGGCTCTCTATTTCTCTAGTTACGGGCTTTATGGCTAAGGAGGTGGTGGTCTCCACTTTGGGCGTGCTCTACTCTCTAGGAGACACTAGCCAAGAGTCTAAATCGTTTCGCAACGCGCTCAAAAACCATGTGAGCGTGCCCTCTGCTATCGCCTTTATTGTCTTTGTGATGTTTTACATCCCTTGTTTTGCTGCCACAATTACCTTTGGGAGAGAGGCAGGGGGGATTAAATTTGTGCTCTATCTCTTTGTCTTTACAACGGCAGTGGCTTACTTCTTCTCTTGCATTGCCTATTATGCAACTAAAATATGCCTTCACCTCTTTTAGGTGGGTCTCTCTTGACCTATAGCATGTTGCTAGAAACCATTAAATTACCCAACGCGCAGGTGAAATTATTTCTCTTTGATTATGCTAGCGATGAATGCGCGCACGCGATCAAAATCATCACCTGTTTAAGTGGAAACGAGTTTAAAAGCCTTGCAAAAGTTTTTGAAAAAGCCTACAAACATGAACAAGTGCCCAACCCACTCCCACCAACACCAAACAAAGCCAAAAGGCTAAAAAACTAACACTATAAAGCGCGATAACACTCGCCCCCACATAGCACAACATCCCCCACACCACCAAGCGCATAGGGTTAGTTTTTTCACCAACAAAGCTAAGAACAAGCTAGGCGCATACATCGCCACAATCTGTTAGTTTTAGAGGTTTTATGTGCGCCTTAAATCTCCACATGTTAGATGTATCAGTGTATTTTGCATGATTGAGAGCATAGAGGCGTGAGAGTATTTTTATCCTTGTTTTACTTTGTCTATGTGCTCATAGCGCTCACGCCTGCAGGAATCATTTTTTACTTGCACAACGCGACTTTTACGCTCTTAAAATTTGCCTCTGTTTTGCTAGGGGGGCTTGTTTGCGTTCTGTTGTCTTGGCTTTACATGCGCCTTGTTGAAAAACATATCCTGCCCTCCGATGAAATGCGCGCTGTGGAGATGGTGGAAGTGGCCGAACCTAAATACATTCCCGTTTATATTGCCTTTTTTGTGATTGCGGTCAGTTTGGAGAATTGCCTAATATTTATCGTGGTGTTTGCGCTCATTTATCTTTTAATCCTCAAGGGCAAATTTTCCTATTTTAACCCCTATCTTTTGTTTTTTGGCTACCACTTTTATGAAATATCCATTGACCCCAACAAGCTACAAGGGCAAGGCACTTATGCAAAGTTTAAGGTATTTTTAATCTCAAAAAGAAAGCTTAAAACGACCATGCAATATAAAGAATTAATTAGACTCAATGACTTTGTCTTTTTAGATAAAGAAAAGGAGTGATGTGTGCTCTATTGTCAGATACAAGGGAAAGTCTATTGTGTCAGTAACCAGTCTTTAGAGGGGATATGGGATTTTAAAGCCGCTGAAACCTCTTTAAAGAGATGTTAACTTTGATCTATCTCATCGCTTTAGGCGGAGCAGACAACCAAGCCAAAACCCACATACGAGGCAACCTTAACCAACAACCACCAAAAGCGCATCGGCATTATCACCGCTTTGATCCCCTCATTGGCTACCCTAAAGCTTAAAGACCTTGAGTGCGCTAGATTATAGGACTCTAAAGCAGGATTAAGAAATAAGGTAGCCATAGCATAGAAAGACGCTACGCCCCCTATGCTTGCCCCAAACTAAAGCAAACTTCAGTGGAGATTATGGCGTGCCCGCGCCTCTTAAGCCTCATTTTATGCCCTTTTGGAAGAGGTCTGGATAAAAAAAGATAAAAATCCCCACAATCACCACCCCAAGCCCAACCATCTTAGATAGCCCGATCGTTTTTTGCGCTAACCCAAATGCCCCTAGGGAATCTAAAAACAACCCCATACACAACTGCCCCACGAGCAAAAAGACAATCATGGGTGCTAATCCTATTTTAGGCGCGCTGATGATTGTAGTGAATACCACAAAAGCCCCCAAGATTCCGCCTATGTATTTCCACCATTCTTGATGCGCTAAGAGTTTCAGGGTTTCGCCTTGGAGCTGGTGCAGCACACGGGCTAAGATCAAAAGACACAAGGTCCCCACAAAAAACGAGAAAAACGCGGCAAAGACGCGCACGCCTCCCATATCTCTAGCCAATGCGGCGTTGATAGGGGCTTGTAAGGCAAGAGCCATGCCCGCTAAGAGTGCAAAAAGATAGAACATCCTGTCTCCTTAAGAGTTTTTTCTCATATTTTACAGCCATCACTTGATCGCCCATTACCCAAAAGCTTACAAGATCACACAACATTATATCTTGGATTTGGATCATAAAAGCATGCTTATGCCCAATGCCTAGCACCACAACAAGATTTTTAAATCCCTAAAATGCCAAATCGCCTAAAACTTTCGTGTTAAAACGCCCGTCGCAACGCGTGTGCCATAATTCCAAAAATTCCTCTATTGTTAAAACGCAAACCCTAAACCCTTACACTTGTGCTACAATGCCCCCATGAAATCCTTACCGGCTATGCACACTCTTTTAAACGCCCCTTGTTTTGCTCAAGGCTATGATCGATCGATCTTAAAAACTCTAGCTAATGAATTACTAGAAGAGTGCCGACAAAATCAGCGCGCTTATGAAAACTTAACCCAATGGTGTGATGCGCTCCAAGCGCGCTATTACGCGCTTTTAGCCCCCCCCCTTAAAAAAGTCTATAACGCTACGGGGGTGTTGCTCTCCACTAATTTAGGGCGCGCGCCTTTGGAGAGTGGCGCGCTCAGGGAGTTAGAAATTTTAAGCTCTTATGTGGATTTAGAGGTGGATTTAGAGAGTGCTAGGCGTTTTGAGCGCGCTTTTCAGGCACAAAATCTTTTAAAGGCAATTTTCAACGCCCCGGACGCACTCATTCTCAATAACAACGCGAGCGCGTTGGTGTTGGTGGCTAGCGCATTTGCTCCTAAGTCTAAGCGCAAACAAACCTTGCTCTCTTATGGGCAGTTGGTAGAAATTGGGGGAGGTTTTAGAGCCCATGAACTCTTAGAGAGTGTAACTCATCTTAAACTGGTGGGCAGCACCAATAAAACTTATTTGCGCGATTATAAGAATGCTTGTAGCAATGCTAGCGCGCTAATTGCTAGCGTGCATTGGAGTAATTTTTCTATGCAGGGCTTTGTGGCGAGTGTGCCCTCTAAATCTCTTTTTAATCTAGCCCAAGAAAGGGGTTTGATCTTTTATGAGGACTTGGGGAGTGTGCAAGGCGTGCAGGAGACTAGAAAAGCCCTTAAAAGCGCGCATCTTTTGAGCTTTAGCGCGGATAAATTATTAGGGAGCGTGCAAGCCGGGATTGTGCTAGGAGAGAGAGAATATATAGAAATCTTGCGCGCCCATCCGCTTTATCGCGCCTTTAGGGTGGATAAGATCACGCTCTTTTTACTCACTAAGAGTTTGCAGGGCTATTTACAAGATCAAAAAACCCCCTTGCAAACTTTCTTAGAGCAGGATAAGGACGCATTGCTCAATAAAGCTTTAAAACTCCACCGCGCTTTAAGCCAAATAGCAGGGCTAAAAGCCTTTGTGATCCCCACACACGCGCGCGTGGGTGGGGGCGTGCAGATGCAGGATTTAGAGAGTTTTGGGGTGCAACTACAAGCTAGCATGGATGGCAAAGCCCTTTATCACGCCCTTTATAAAAGGGGCGTGGCTGGAGTGGTGCGCTCTGATTGCGTGGTGCTAGATGTCTGCGCGCTGTTTGAAAAGGATATACCCGCGCTGGTGTGTTGCGTGCAAGAAGTGTTAGAGATATAACTCTCCATAATCCCATAGATTCACCAAGGCTTTAGTGCCAGTGCCCGCGCCTAGTGTGGTGGTATTGCCGGTCTATGTGTGCGCTCAGAGTCTGCAAGGTTTTAGAACAAGCCCACATTTACCTTAGCGCGTTTAAAGTGCATTAAAATAGGCTAAAACGAAAG
Organism: Helicobacter labacensis; assembly: GCF_003660285.1. Taxonomy (GTDB): domain Bacteria; phylum Campylobacterota; class Campylobacteria; order Campylobacterales; family Helicobacteraceae; genus Helicobacter; species Helicobacter labacensis. The sequence goes on from NZ_QXQQ01000001.1 coordinate 77,905, forward strand.
GGCGCGGTGATGGAAAGAAAAGTCAAGGTGGCGGCGGTGCAGTTTTCTCCTCGATCTTATGAGAGGGAAACAAACCTCAAACACGCGTTGAATCTGGCACAAAAAGCCCTCTCTAGTGGGGCTAAGATCGTGTTATTGCCCGAGCTATTTGACAGTGGCTATTGCGTGGAGGATCGCGATTTAGAATTTGGGCTTGATCTTAGCGATCCCACACAACCCACTTTGGAAGGTTTAAAAGCTCTGGCTAAGGAGTATAAAGCCTACCTCATTGCTGGCAGTATCGAGCAAGAGGGAGGCGCGCTGTTTAATAGCATTTACATCGTGGGGGAAAAGGGGGTGGTGGGGAAGTACCAAAAGGTCTATCTGTGGGGCGATGAAAAACAGAGGTTTTCTAGGGGGCAGGAGTATCGCGTGTTTGAGTTGCCCTTAGGGGATTTTAGCCTCAAAGTGGGGTTGCAGATTTGCTATGAGGTGGGTTTTAGTGAGGGGAGTAGGTTTTTAGCCCTACAGGGGGCTGAACTCCTGTGTTTTTGCGCGGCGTTTTCTAAGATACGCAGTTACGCGTGGGATTTGGGGGGGCAGGCAAGAGCCTTAGAAAATGGGGTCTTTGTTTTGGCGGCTAATCGTTGTGGGAGTGAGATTTCTAAGATCAGCCATAAAGAGCTCACCTTTTGTGGGCACTCTAAGATTGTCAATCCTAAGGGGGAGATTGTGGAGCAATTAGGCGATCAAGAGGGCGTGCTGGTGGGCGTGCTGGATTTGGGCGAAATCACAGCCCAAAGGCAGAACATCCCCTATTTGAGGGATTTGGACTTGGCATTGAATCAAAAAACCTTGAAACACCTTGTGGATTTATCTTAAAAGGAGCAAAAGATGGCAAAAGAGATTTTTGTGGCTTATGGTGTAGACATTGACGCGGTGGCTGGCTGGATTGGGAGCTATGGGGGTGAGGACTCCCCTGATGACATTTCAAGGGGGATTTTTGCGGGCGAAGTGGGGGTTCCTAGGCTCTTAAATCTATTTAAAAAATACCACATCCCTGCCACTTGGTTTATCCCCGGGCACTCTATTGAAACCTTCCCTGATCAAGTTAAGATGATCGTAGAGGCCGGGCATGAGATTGGCTTGCATGGCTACTCGCATGAAAACCCTATCGCGATGACTCCCAAACAAGAAGAAGATGTCTTGCTTAAAACCATTGGGCTGATTAAAAATCTGACTGGGCAAAACCCTACCGGTTATGTCGCGCCGTGGTGGGAGTTTTCTAGCGTAACTAATGAACTGCTTTTAAAGCATGGCGTGAAATACGATCACTCTTTGATGCACCGCGATTTCACGCCCTATTATGTGCGCGTGGGGGATTCGTGGACTAAGATCGATTATAGCCTAGAGGCAAAGGATTGGATGAAGCCCTTGGTGCGTGGCACAGAAACTGATTTGGTAGAAATCCCGGGGAGTTGGTATTTGGACGATTTACCTCCCATGATGTTTATCAAAAAAGCCCCCAATAGCTTTGGTTTCATCCCACCCCGCCATATTGAAGAACTGTGGTTAGAACAATTTGACTGGGTTTACCACGAAATGGATTATGCGGTCTTTTGCATGACCATCCATCCGGATGTGAGCGGTCGCCCCCAAGTGTTGCGCATGCATGAGCGCATTATCCAATACATTAACCGCCATAAGGGCGTGCATTGGGTCAACTTCAACACCATTGCCGATGATTTCATGCGCCGTTGTCCTAGAAAAAAATAATGTGTGTGCTGTGTGCGGATTTGAACACCACCTTGCATTGGAGCGATGTGGGTGCTCCTATGGGAGCTAACTTAGTGGTGGGGGCTTTGCAGGGGGAGCGCGTGCGCGCACGGATACAAAAACTCAAGGTGGCAAACAAAATTTTAAAATTCTATGGTTTGAAACTGCGCGTGTGGGGGAGTCAATTTCTCTTAGAGGATCAAAAGGGGCACCAAGAGCTCGTCAGAGATTTGGGCGATCTGTGCTACAAAGCCCAAGCTTTAAGCCCCAAACCCCTAGACATTTTAGACCCTAAATTGCTAGATTTCTTAAGCCGTGGCTAAGATCCCTGTTAGCATTCTGACGGGTTTTTTAGGCAGTGGCAAGACCACACTTTTAGCCCAAATATTGGAGCGTTGTGCCAATCGGGCGATCGCGGTGGTGGTGAACGAATGCGGGCAAGTGGGTTTGGATACACAGGTTTTAGCCCACCTGCGCTATGTCCCAGAGAAAATGCGTCTGTTGCAGGGGGGGTGCGTGTGTTGCGCCTACCGCCAAGATTTGATCGATTCGCTAAAAGCGTTGATTTCTGATGGTTGTATAGATCATGTGGTGGTTGAAACAAGCGGAATTGCTAACCCCGCGCCCATTCTCTTTAGTCTCTTGCACGATGTGTTTTTAAGCCAGCATTTTATTCCCCACAATGTGATCACCTGCTTAGACGGGGTGCATGGTTTCTCACATCTCAAGGACAATGTAGAAGCGCAACACCAGATCGCTATCTCTAATGTGGTGGTGATCACCAAAACAGACTTACAAGATTCATTTGCTAAACTTAGCACTTTGGTCGCTAGCACCAACCCCACCGCTACGCTTTATGATAAAGCGCGCATAGATGTCGCGTGTTTGCTCCAAGAAAGCCCTACTAGCCCTATCTGTGCTACTCCCCCTCAGCACACACACCAATATTTTAGAACCCTATGTTTGGAGTTTGAAGAGCGCATAGACTGGAGTGCTTTTAGCTTGTGGCTGAGTTTCTTGCTTTATCAATACGGGGATCGCATTTTGCGCACTAAGGGCATTATTAGAACAGAGCAGGCTTGCATTGCGCTCAATGGCGTGCAACATATTATCTATCCCCCCACCCATTTAAGCCCCACCCAAGAGCGCCTATCCCAATTAGTCTTTATCCTCAAGGACTTAGACCCCCAAGCTATTCATACCTCTTTAAAAACCCTCTTTAGGGCTTTAGGCGTGGCGTTCAACCCCCGCCACAGCGTAACCTGAACTCAAGCAAACGCCTACTTCGCAGGCATTTCTACTCGTGAGCGCCTTCAGATTTTTCTTTGTGTTCTTCGCTTTTGTGCTCCTCAGCCTTAGCAGGAGCCTTGCTAGCTTTGTGTTCTTCGCCCTTAGAAGCCCCCTGCGCCCCGTGTTTCATACCCTCATGCCCGTGTTTTTCGCCATGTTCTTGACCATGTTTGCTGGCATGCTTTTTGCCATGTTTGCGTGAGCAGAGCAATTCGCGTTGTTTACCCTTACACACTTCCACATCTAAGCCCATACTCATTAGCTCTTTGGGATCGTGGTCTTTTTTCTTCTCTTCTAGGGCTTCTGCTACCTCTTTACGCAAGGCTGCAAAATCTTTTGCGCTCATCTTCGCCAAGTTGGCTTTGTAAGTCTTATGCACCTGCACTTTGAAATTCATCTTGGCTTTGCCTTTTTTCTCTTTAAGGCGTTTGTAAACCTCCTCTTGGTAGTCCAGCACCTCTTCGCCACTGTGCAAAGTGCCTGCCAATTTAATGAAATCCTTATCGCTCAAGCTAGAATAATCCTCCGCATGAGCTACGCCTAATGCCAACGCTCCCATCATAACAATGCCTAGAAAACGACGCATAAATTCCCTTTCCTAAAAAGTTTAATGTAAAGACACATCATTTTATCTTGTTTTTATTGAAATTGAGCTTAATATTTGAATAGGAATAAAATTTTAGACGGATTTTGTAAATAATGGTACCAAAAGTCGGACTCGAACCGACACGGAGTCGCCTCCACCAGATTTTGAGTCTAGCGTGTCTACCAATTCCACCATTTTGGCACAAATGCTACGCGTTCGTGGTGCACTGGGCGAGAGTCGAACTCGCACGAGTTGCCTCACCACCCCCTCAAGATGGCGTGTCTACCAATTCCACCACCAGTGCAAAACCCCCCCTTGAAACTTAAGCTAAGAACGGGTTGCTATAGACCGCGATAATGGCAAACACCAGAGTGTAGATAACTTGCGCTTCGATCATTGCCATCGCAATAAACATCGTGGTGAGAAGTTTGCCTCCCACTCCCGGGTTGCGTGCCGTGCCTGTAATGGCTGCAGCAGCGGCATTTCCCATCCCAATGGCTCCCCCGCAAGCAGCTACCCCTAAGCCCACAACCGCTCCCACGATGGAGTAGGATTTAATCATGTCCAGCCCGTTTACCTCTGCTCCAAAAGCTAGCCCAACCATACCTAAACACAAAAGCGCAAGAAACCTCATGGACAACTCCCGTTCTGAAAAATGTTGCTAGGCGCAAAACTCGATTATGGCATTTCCAAACTTAATTTTCAAGCCAAAATGACATCGATCTTGCCACTCTCATGGATGGCGCTAATTTGGCATTGTAGGCGTGTGTTCTGTGCAAAGGAATCGACGCGCAAACCGTGTTTTTGCAAACAAGACTTGTGTAAGAGCGCATCGCCTCCTCTGGGCAGGCGCACAAACACCCCAAAATCCGCGATTTTTTTAACTTCCACCTCCAACATCTCGTGCAAAAAATAGGGCTGTGTCTGGGTGAGTTCTAAAATATAAGCTTTGGCTTCTTTGGCATTTTGGGCGTGTTTGCTAGTGATCTGCACCGCTCCGCTGGATTTGTCTAAATCTATGGCTACCCCAAAGCGTTCGATGATCTCCCTGATGATCTTACCCCCCGTCCCAATGATGGTGGCGATCTTTTTGGGGGGCACGAAAAAACTCTCTAAAGCGGGCAGGGCTTGGGGATTTAACACGATTTTCTCTCGAGCCTCCTGCATGATCGCTAGAATATATTCTCTAGCTTGCTTGGCTTGGCTTAAAATACCCTCAAAGAGTTCTAATTTAAGCCCTTGAGTCTTGGTGTCCATTTGCATGGCAAGCACCCCTAACGCGCTCCCTGCGATCTTAAAATCCATATCCCCTTGCATGTCCTCTAACGCGCTGATGTCGCTCAAAATGGCATGGCGATCCCCTTGCACCACCAAGCCCATCGCCACCCCTGCGATCAAGGCGCGCACCTTCACCCCGCTAGCGCACAGGGCTAAAGACCCCCCACACACACTTGCCATAGAACTCGAGCCATTGGATTCTAAGATCTCAGACACAAGGCGGATGGTTTGGGGGGTTTCTAGGATTGATCCTTGTAAAGCGCGTTTAGCCAAATGCCCATGTCCGAGCTCACGCCGGCTAGGTGCGCTCAAAGGCGCGCTCTCCCCCACACTGAAGGGCAAGAAATTGTAATCAAACATGAAGGTTTCTTTTAGGGGGGTTTTACAGTCCAAACTCTCCTGTGTTCTAGCGTCATTACTCCCGCCTAAAGTGCACACCACTAGGGCTTGGGTGTGCCCGCGGGTAAAAAGCGTGGAAGCATGGCAGTGTGGCAATAGATTGGTTTCTATACTAATAGGGCGCACCTGAGTTAAACTACGCCCATCTAGGCGCGTTTTTGTGTTGAGAATTTGGGAGCGGATAGCTTGGTGGATATAGTGTTTAAGCGCGCGTTGGACGCGCTCTAGGGCGTAGAAATGCCCGTGTTCTTGTAAAGCGTTTGCCACATACTGGGCTAGATTCAAAAAATCCGCCTCCCTCTCGCTCTTAGCCATTTGCGCCATCACTTCTAAGACTTGGGTGTGGAAGTGTTGTTGAATCAAGGCTTCTAGGGGGACATCTGGGCTTTGGGGCGAAGGGGGCGCAAAACTAGGGGGGTTTTTATGGGGGGTGAAATCGCGTTCAAATTGCGCGCTGGTGTGCTCGATATGCTCTTGGGCGCGCCCTAATAGAGTTAATAACTCTGCTTCTGCTATGTCCTCTAGCGCGCACATCTCTACCATGAGCAGAGCCTCTTTAGTGCCCGAAACATAGAGATCTAAACTGCTTTGTTGTAATTGCGCAACGCTGGGGTTAATGACAATCTCACCGGTGATCTTGGCGATACGCACCGCGCTGACATTTTGATCCACTCCGATATTGGCTAAATAAAGCGCGTTAGCGGCTGCGTGCAGGGCGCACACCTGTAAATCGCTTTGCTGATCATGGCTTAGGACTAAGATCGTGATTTGTATGGGGTGGGCATAGTGTTGGGGGAATAGGGGGCGTAAACTACGATCGATGAGGCGCGAAGTTAAGGTTTCAAACTCGCTAAGTTTACCCTCGCGCTTGGTAAAACCCCCCGGGATACGCCCAATAGCATAGGCGCGTTGGCTAAATTGCACGCTTAGGGGTAAAAAATCCCCTTCTATAGGGGTTTTATCCACCATCACGCTGGCTAATAGCACGCAACCCTGATAGCTATACCAAAGCGCGCTGGTGGCTTGTTTGGCTACATAATGGAGTTGGTAGGTTTCGCCATTGCTTTGAATTGTCATAGTGCTCCTTAAGTGGGTTTCATAGAAGAATCAAAAATACGCTCGATCTGGGCTAAATCTAGCTCAAGGGGGCGTTTGTAATAATGCGCGATGCTCACAAAGTGTTCAGGATGGTAGACGCTCACCACCCCATCGCAAATGCGATTCAAACTCTCTTCTACAGATTTAGGCACAATGGGGGTTAACACCATAATGCTCTTGGCACGCTTTTCCATGCAGGTTTGGATAGCTAGCCCGGCGGTTACCCCCGTTTCGATGCCCTGATCCACAATGAAGACATTTTTGTGCGCGAGGGGCTTGAGCATATTGCCCTTGCGGAATTTATAAATTTTAGAGAGAATCTCCTCTTCATAAATGCGCTTGGCTTCCCCATAGACATAGTCCAAACTGATCTCAAAGCTTTGAATCAAATTCTCATGCATGACAATCCCCATGCTCTCACTCACCAAAGCGATCTCACACTCCCGATTCAAAGGCGCGTAAATCGAACCGCTGAAGAGGAAATCCAAATCGGTGTGTAGTTTCAAGGCGAGCGCGTAAGCAAATTGCAAGCCCTTGAGGCTGGTGGCTAGCATGATGGCGTTGTGGGTGTTAAGATGGCGCACTAGCACTTCGTTCATGAGTTTATGCAAAGCGTCTTGGTGGTCTTCAAAGAGAATCGGGCTCATTGTTTCAACTGGCGGTAGGTGATATTGGTTTTGGTGATGGGCGAGAAGTCCAACTCCAATTTGATGTAATTGTTTTCGTAGATTCTAAGGGGGTCATTGGGGTTGCTAGTCAATACAGGGCGGCGGCGATTCACAAACATCAAGCCGATCCCAAAACAACGCACTTTTTTAAAAATCCCAATATCCCAGTTCAACACGACATTGTGCGCGATGTCATAACCTATGGAGCTAGTTAGAGAGAACCATCTGAAATCGTTGCTAAAGCCGGCCTTGAGGTAGTTAGAATTGTTTTCTACAATCTTGTTGATCCCATTGTCGTTAAAGTTGGATTTAAGGTAGTAGGAAACATTGGCATTGAGGAATTTGTAATTGTAGTTGGCGTTGATAGATACCTCATCTAGGCTGTGGTAATACCAAGAGTAAAAGAGCGTGCCATAAATATTGAGTCCCTTGAGAGGAGAAAAACCCAGCTTGGTTTCCATAGGCATGCGCAAAAAAGACACCTTATCGGTGAAATCCAAGGATTGGGAGATGCGCCAGTAAAACAACTCCTCTCCATTGATTCCATAGAGGTATTGGGTGAGATTCAAATTCAGTTGTTTGTTAGGGGGATTGCGTTCGATGATGGCTGAAGGATTCCACACTGAATCGTAAATCTGCCCGCGGTAGTCATAATCGCTCAAGGTATTAGAAGTGAAATCGTTGCGCGCTTGCGCGCTGAGGACATACATTTGGTTGTTAAACAAGCCGTCTGCAAAGCTGTAGTAAGTGCCTTGTAACACGGCTTCTAATTGCACGGTGTGCAGAAGTTTATTGTATTCGCGAGCTAGATCGCTGTTTAAATATAGGGCGTAGGCACTAGAAAAGTAGTTCCCATAAGCCCTAGAAACCCCTTGAATATCGGGCACATAGCTGTTTTTCGTGTTCATGATCGCCACATTACTCAGATTGACACTATTCCACAAGCCCACAGAGAGGTATTTTTAAAGAGGGAAAATTGCACCCCTAGGGGGACTTTGATGGTGTTTTGCACATAACCATAGCCCACTTGGCGCACAATGTCATGGAATTGGTAATCTAGCGAATAGAGTAAGTGCTTCCAGCCTAGTGGGGCTAGGTATTTGTGGTATTGCAAGCTGGGCAGGGATTGGAAAGTGCGATCGTTATTGATTTTATTGAGATTGAGGAAGTATTTCAAATTAAAGCCATAGTAATGGTTATTGGTTTGGATATAGTAATTACCCCGGGACATATGGGTGGCATCGGTGATGCGTTTGTTGACTTTTTCAAAGCGCACATAGTCTAAGTCGTTCATGTAAAGAAAATCCAAATAATAGGCGTTATCTAAATTGTTTTTCAACCCAAAGTATTTTTGGAACGCCTGTCTGCTAGCGCTCTGGGTTTCAAAGCCAAAGACATTTTGGTTACGCAAATCATAGCGTTTCGTGTAGCTATTGTAGTTGCGGAAATAACGCATGTTGAAGACAAACTTGTCTTGATGGGCGTTGATCATCCTAAATTCAAAATTGAGCCCCAAGCCTCTTTTAGAGCGGATTTGGGGGGCTAGAGTCATGTCCCATGAATCCCTAGGGGCGATGTAAATGGGTTGTAAATAAATAAAACCGGCCAAATTAGAAGTGCCAAACTCTGGGTAGAGTAGCCCACTAGATCGCTTGGTGCTTGTAGAAGTGAAGGCGTAGGGGAGGTAGAGAACCGGGATATTGCCCAGATAGATTTTGGAGTTAAAGAGTGAGAGGTGGGATTTATCGGCGTTAAAACGCCCTGAGCTGGCGTTGACATGCCAGATGGGATTGTCAATGCTGCACCCAGAGGCGGTGAGGTTTTTGATGTAATACTGGTTTTGCTTGGCATGCGCGATGTCCGCGCTAATCCACATCCCGCTCACACTGTCTTGCACATAAAAGGGGAAGATGAGCTCGTATTTCTCGTTCATCTGCACTTTGATGTGTTCGGCGCGCACCAAGAGTCCCTCCCCACGGTAAATTTTGACATGCCCATCTAAAATCGCGATCTTCTTTTGGGTGTCATAAGAGACGCGATCGGCTAGAATATAGACATCGTAATTGAGCAAGATCGCATGCCCGGTGGCAGTTACGATATTATCTTTAGCGTCCACGCGATCAGCCAAGAGTTCAAAAATCTTATGGTTTTTTTTGTCAAATTTCTGCACAGCGACTTGTTGCTGTTTAGCCTGCGCGCCCACCACAAATAACCACCCTAAAAGGAATAACCACCAGCGCATTCATTTAGTCATGATAACCAAAGTCTGGGCGTGTCTGTCGTGAAACACGCGCTGGAATCTATCTCTAGCCAAGTAGATCAAGGGGCATAACAAGGCGAGTTCTTTGAGTGCGCAACGCTTGAGTCGTTGGGTCCACGGGGGGTTATCCAAGGTCTTCAAACTCACCACGCGCAAGTGGAAGACGATCTTGCCAACACTCACCCCAAAACCCCCCATGCCCAAGTGTTCGTAAAGCAAGTGCAAGAGTGTATACAACAAAAAGTAACGCAAAATCCCATGGGCGTGTAAGACAAAACCCAAACCTAAAGTATCCAACCAGTGCGTGTTGAAATCCCATGCCACCAGTCCCACTAACAACACATCCACACCATAAGCCCCCACCCTGCACCACCACGGGGGCAAGACAAGGCGTTCTTTGTAAAGCACTTCTTCTAATTTATACGACTCCAAATCCACAATCCGGTTTAGTGTCCAATGTCTTCTCTAAATTGCATGCCCTCAAACTGCACCTTACCCACCAATTCGTAGGCGTGCTCTCTGGCTTCATGCAAGGATTTGCCCATGCCTATACACACCCCCACACGCCCCCCAGACACCATGAACACCCCATTTTCCTGCGCGATCCCCCCCAAGTCCACATGCCCTTTTTTCTCATCAATGGGATCAATATACACACTCTGCCCCCCTGAAATTTTATAAGGGTAATCCTTGGAAGCTAAGACCACGCCCAAGCAATGCTGGGGGTGCAATTCTAATTGCAAATCTAGCAGTTTGTCTTCTAAGGTCGCCAAACACAGATCTAGTAAGGGGGTTTTGAGTAAGGGCAATAGCACCCCACACTCCGGGTCCCCAAAGCGCACATTACACTCTAACAAATAGGGCTGCAAGCCCTCTGGGGTTTGCACCACCATCACACCCGCATACAACACCCCAATAAAGGGTTTATTCTGCTCTACCATCGCCTTTAAAATGGGCTCGATGATCTGGGTGGCAATCTGGTGTTGCAGGGCGTGGTTACACAAACTAGAGGGCGCAAACGCCCCCATTCCCCCAGTATTAGGACCATCGCCAGAGAGTTGTTTGTAAGATTGGGAGGGGGGTAGTAGGAGGTAGTTTTGGTGGTGGGCTAAAGCGCAAATGGAGAGTTCAAAGCCGGGCAGAAACTGCTCTAAGAGCACTTTTTCTTGCTGTTTGTCTGTAAAGAGGTGTTCTAACGCTTGCAGGGCTTGCTTTTCATCTTGGGCGATGATCACCCCCTTGCCCTGACACAGCCCATCGGCTTTGATCACAATGGGGTAGGTGCCCAGCTGCGCGCAGGCTTGTTGGTAACTAGAAGCTAACACATAGGGCGCAGTGGGGATGCCATAGGCTTGGGCTAATTCTTTGGTAAAGCTCTTGGAGCTCTCTAGCAAGCTAGCTTGTTGGCTAGGTCCAAAAACTTTAATCTGCGCGTGCGCTAGGGCATCGCTCAAGCCCTCCACTAAGGGATTTTCTGGTCCAATCACCACCAAATCCACCTTTTTATCCAAGGCGAAATCCACAAGCTGGGCGTGATCTAGGTAGGGAACATTAATCCCAATGCTCTGTGTCCCCCCATTGCCCGGGCAAAAATAAATGTCGCCCACGCGCGCGTCTTCTCTAAATTTGCGCCCTAGCGCATATTCTCTAGCCCCACTCCCCACGATCAAAATACTTTTTTTCATTTAAACCCTATAAGTTCACCCAAACGAGCGTTACTATGTTGCGTAGTTCAGTAGAGCTACGGATTGGCTAGGAGGGCTTTTTTAGGTGGCAGATCCAGCAAGGAAATACCAAATCACACAAAAGCCACTACAACTAGCCTTGCTAGTGTGTATAAAAGAACTTACCAAAAGTAGAAACACGCATCGTCCAGGCTAAATTTGGCATGCCATTATACTTGAATTTAACTTAGATGGTAATAGTCATCGTGCTAAAGTGGGTGTAAAACACCTGCACCCCAGCTTGAGAAGCCAATTTCACATGCTTTTTTTGGGTGTGATCGATGCGCACTTTCAGGGCTTGCGCGCTGGAGTGGGCGTGGGTGAGTTTGGCTAACAAAACGCAAGCCTTGTGTAGCACCTCTTTGGAGGGGGTATTGGGGTGGGAGAAAATCACCATGTGCGCCCCGGGTTGGTCTTTGGCATGCGCCCAGATGTCGCGCGCGCGCGCCATTTTGAGGATTTCGCGATTCTCCTGCTGGTTGCGCCCAATGAGCACGCGCACCCCCTCAATGTCAAAACTCTCTAAATGCGTGGTCTTGGGGCTATGGCGGGTGGGTTTGGCGCGCATGGGGGCTAAATCTTCCAAGCGCGCGCTAGGCAAGAGGGCTAATTTAGCCTGCAAAAAGGCGATTTTAGATTGGAGATTCTCCACTTGCAAGATAATGTGCTGGGCTCTTTGCTGGTTTTTCTTCGCCATTTTGAATAGCTTATTAGCCGCATCGCTTAGGGTGCGCGCTTGGGGGGGGAGCTTGATGACTTGATCTTCTAGGGTGATACTTGGCGCGTAGATGAGCTTAGAGTCTAGATGGTGCAAGTGGGCTAGAATCAAGCTCGCGTGCGCGCGTTGCGTTGCGCTTTCTTGCAAGAGAGTGGGCGCGCTAGGCAGACGCTCTAAACGCGCTTGTAAAAGCTCTAATCTCTTGAGCCAGCCTTTTTTGAGGCTTTCTTTTTGCCCGGCTAGGCTTTGGGCTTGCGCACGCGCGCGCAAATTTGCCAGCGCGTCCAGCAAGGCACTTGGTGGCATCTCTTGCAAGGGGGGGCGCGCAAAGGGGGGTTTGAGCAAGGGGGCTAAGATTTGGGCTTTCAACACAGGGCGGTAGCTCTGCTGTGCGCCCACAAAACGCAGGGCTTCTAACACGCGCCCTTGCGCGTCTAATAAAATGGCGTTGCTGTGCCTGCCGGTAAATTCTAGTTGCAAAGAAGCTTGGGTTTTCTTGTAACTATGCGCGCACTCTAGCACAATCTTTAAAATACGATCCTCATTTTCTAAAAACGCGTCCACAAGCCTAGCGTTGGAGGCGTGCTTTTCTAGGGCGAGGTTGAAAGGGGTTTTAGGGTAGATCGCGTGTCTGTGCTGATCGACATAGATATAACTCTGGGATTTATCCATGCAAGCTTTAAAGCAATACTCCGGGGTGTCTAGAGTGATGTAGTGCGCATGGGCGCGGATGGTGATCTTGCTTTGGGTTTTTAACAATAAGGCAATGTGGTATAAGAGCGCGTAACTAATCATAATTGAGCTTCATCTTGGCATAGGCTAGAGCCTCTTGCCCCAAATTAGCGTCCACCATGCGCGCGATCTCTAGCACCTGTTCGTCCTTGCTGAGTAATTTAATAGAGGCTTGTTGGGCGTGTTGGTAGACTAGAAAATGCCGATTAGCCAGACCGGGCAGGTGGGGGGCGTGTGAGATGGCGATCACTTGGTGGTGCGCGCTTAATTCCTTGAGGATTTGGGCGACACACGCGCTCTCTTGCCCACTCAAATTCGCGTCTAACTCGTCCACCAAGAGGGTTTTATGGGGGGTTTGTTGTTGCTTAGCTTGCAAGGCTAGCAAAGCTAAGCTCAAGCGGTTGCTCTCCCCCGCGCTCCAATGCGCGCTCCTGCCAAGGAGTAAACGCACACTCTCTAAGCCCTGCGCACACAAGGGAGTAGGCTCTAGGGATAAGTGGGGGGGGTTGAGCAAAAGGGGTGTGGTGTAACTCTCTAGCATGCTCTGCACCGCGCTTAGGTGGATTTGGCGTTCTTTGCTAAGTTGTGAGCCTAGTTGCATGCACGCGTGTTCGCACTCTTGCACGCGTGTTTGCGCGCTTTTGAGGTGTTGATCGTGCGCGCAGTAGCGTTGGTAATCTTGGCGCAAGCTTTGCTGTTTGGCGCGCGCGAGCGCCTCACTCCCGTATTTGCGCACAAGACTCCCTAACTTTCCCATCGCATCTAGCAGGGCTTCCATGTCCATGTGCTCTAATTCCTCTAGGGCGCACATTTCATTCAAAAGCCATCCTTTAGCTTCTTGTAAATGCTCTTGCAACGCGTCTTTAAAGGGGGCGTTGGTGCAAGAAAGCGCTCTATAAATGTGGTGTTCCCCCTCTAAGACACCCAAACCCTGCTTAATAGCCGCGCGACTCTTTTGGCAGTTTTTGTGTTGGTTTTTGAGATTCTCAAGGCGCGCATACGCCCCGTCCTCTAAGAGCACACCCTCAAACTTAGCCAACTCAAAACGCGCCATCTCTTTGAGGACTTCTAAAGAGTCCGCCTCTTGTTCTAGCTTGTCTAATTGCGCACGCGCGTGGGTGTAGCGTTTATAGCTTTGCTGGAAGGCTTGGAGGAGGGTGGGGTCTATAAAACTATCTAAGATCTCTAAGAAGAGTTGTGGGTTAAGAGGGCGGGCGTGGGAGGAGATATAGAGTAAGTGGGGGGCTAAATAGCTCTGCAAGGCTTTTTTGCTAATAGGCGCGCCATCGCGCATGCAACGGGCGCGTTTGTGCTTGTGGATTTGAATCACTGTGGGGGTGTTAGCCAGTTGCCAACGCGCTTGCAAAAAGCGCGCGCGCATGGGGGCTAGCCCTACGCTGGCTAAAATGCACCCTAGTAATACACTCTTCCCACTCCCACTCGCCCCGCTGATCACATTCAAATGCGCGCTCAAGCGCAAATCTGCCTGCTCAAACACCACCCCCTGCTCGATACGCACTTCTTCTATCATGAGGGCATGCTACCAAGTTTAAGCATAGGGTCCCCCCCAAGAGAATTTTTCGCGCAACACTTGGAAGTAATTGCGCTCTAAGGGCTGGAGCAAGGTCGCTTGGGGGATAGCCTGTTGGATTTTGAGTTCTTGATCGGGGCGCATGAGGTGGTGGCTTTGCCCATCTAGCACGATTAAGCAAGTTTTTTGGGTTTGCACGCTTAATTGGGCGTGCGCGCCCAAGATCAAGGGTCTTTGGGTGAGAGAATGCGGGGCGATGGGGGTGAGTAAAATATTTTGGCACAAGGGGTGCACCACGCTTCCTCCTACACTGATATTATACGCGCTAGAACCAAGAGGGGTGGCTACAATCAAGCCATCCACTTGGTAAACATTGGCTAAAACCCCCTCTACAAAGAGGCGCAACTCTAAAATCCCATAGACATCTTTTTTAGTGATGACCAGATCGTTGGCGCATACAAAGGGGTGATCTTGGTTGTCTAACCATGCCTCTAGCATCAAATGCTTTTCTACACGATATACCCCCGCTTTGAGCGCGCGCAAAAAATCCGCTACGCCAGCCAAATTTGTGGCACTCAAAAAGCCCAAATTCCCCACATGCACCCCAAAACAAGCCGATCCGCTGCGCAAAGCCCCCAAAAGCGTGCCATCTCCCCCCAGACACAATAATACCCCCCCAGGTTCAGGAGAGAAGTCATAGCCCATCCCCACAGCGCGTAAGGCTTCCTCTAGCGCGCGCAAGGACTCCGGGGGGGTTAAGGGCTTGAGAATCACATGCACGCGTTCGATAGGGGGGTTTGGGGGTGGGTTCAACGACTAACTTTCTAAGGGATAACAAGCCCCAAGGGACAACCCTCGAGGCTTTAAGGAGGGGGGATTGCATACTAGCGCATGTAATCTTAAAATTAACTTAGAAGGCATAGCGCATCCCCACATTGCCCGTGATATTGATGTCTTGGTAGTCTAGCCCAAAGCGCGCCCCAATACCGGCGTTGATATAGAGGGATTTCCACAAGCGCACCTCCCCGCCCATGGTCAAGCCCGCAAAGGTGTTGTAGAGATCGCCCTTGCGGTAACTCAAGGTGTCATTGCCAATAAAGCGCACCAATTTATCCCCCATGGAGCTCACAAAGAGATCGCGCCCGATATCCGCGATCACGAAATAATAGGAGTTTTTGCCAAAGTAATGCCGACTTTCTAGAGCTAGATTGAGGGTGAGCACGGATTTTTTATTAGGATCGGCATTAGCCCTAAAGCGGTCGTAATAGGGGTTATCCATTGTGCCTTGTAAGCCGGTCATACCAATGTAGTAGTAGCGCAAGGCGATTTGGGGTTTGAGCACCACGCTTTTATTTTTGAAAAAGAAGTCATAGCCATAGTTTGCGCCTACATTGGTCGTCCAAGTGTTGTAGTTATAGCGTTGGTTGACAATGGAGAGAATAGAGTCTGTGGCATTGATATAGTTCTTATTATACCCCCAAGTTTCATTGGCACTCAAGGTGATCTCACTGTTCTTGGCAAAGATACGGCTATAAAGCCCCACATTGACATTATTGCTACTAGCGTTGGTGATATTGCCATGGAAACCGCTGTAGCCATAGGCTACATACCCGCCCACGATTGCACCCTTCACAAAGCGATCGTAACCTACATTGATTCCGTAGAGTGTGCCCGTGCCCCCAGCCACAAAGCTAGCTCCCCCCACGCCCTGCATCCAAAGATTGTTTTTGATCTTGTCGCGCTGGGAGTAGGCTAGGATCACATCCATCGCGTTAGGCACGGCGCTAGCAAAGCGTTCGCCCTTGATATTCTCTAAGAAGTCATGGAAGGTGGGCACGCTGGCTGTGAAATTAGAGAGCTTGGCTAGGCGACTCATCTGCTGGGTGTAGGTGTTGATTTGCAAAATATCCGTGGAGTTGTTTTTGAGCGAGGGGCTAGCGATCAAGTCGATGCTATTGGCGATGTCCTTAGCTATTTTAACAAGGGTTTGGGGAGAATTGTTCTCTAGGTAATAGGGCGCAAAGAGGGGGGTATTCTTAGTCTCCACTAACAAGGCGTTCAACCATTGCATGACATTGGGTCCGCCAGCTTGGTAGACATTATCCACGCTAGTTTGTCCTTGGATTTGCTGGATATACTCTTGGATCGTGGGAATCACGATATTGGGCTGTTTGCCCACGCCCACTTGGATATTATTATAGGCGATTGAGGAGGTGATAGTCTGCCCTTGGGCATCTTGGAAACTCACGCTCAAGCCTTTATCCGCGATCTTAACCGCTTGACCATTGTAGAGCAAGCCCGTGCCCTGCGCGTTGAGTTGCATGTGCTTGTTATTGATGTCTAGCTGGGTGTAGAGACTCAAATAGTCCTTCCAGCTATTGGGGTTAAAGGGCTGGTTGTAGAGATTGTAGTCGATCCACTTGGCATTAATCAAGGTGTAGGCTTGGTTGCTAGCTTGGGTGTTGAGGGCTAGAATGGGCGTGTTGGCTGTGGGTGTGAGGGTGGCGATGCCTTTTACATTAATAAAGGGCGCGCTAGGGCTTTGCGTGCTGGCATTAAAGACCATGCTCCCAGCGGAGTTAAAACTTCCCCCCACATCAATGCCATTGGGATTCGTGGTTAAAGTCGCGCCTGAATAGAGGGTAAAATCTTGGGCGATGCTCACCGCGCTATTAGAATTGTTGTTGAGTGCGTGCTGGATACTCAAATTATTAGCCAAGAGCTGGGCGCTAGGGGAGAGATCGATTGTGCCTAGTAAGGTGCTCCCTGTTACTTTAGAGAGGTCTACCACCCCGCCCTTAGCTTGGATCGTGCCCAAATAAGCAAAATCCTGCGCGTTCACGCTGATCCCCTCGTATTGGTTATTGGTGGTGAGCGTGCCCTGCTTGACATAGACATTGTTGAATTGGGCGTTGATGTCAAGCCCATTGGTGGCGTTGAGTGTGCTCACCTCAATATTAGAAGTGTTGTTAGAAAAGAAATTGAGCGTGCCTGTGTAATTGGTGAAGTTGATGCCATTGGTGCCACTAAAGATGATGTTCTTGCCGGCCACAAAACTCAACGCCCCCCCTGTGGCGTTGCTAAAATTGCTATTGTTCACCACAACATTTTGGTTAGCCAAAAAGCTAAAATAACCCTTTTCCCACAACCAACTCAAACCCTTGGGGGCTAGCAGATTGCCCAAGCCCACTTTTTGCAAAGCCTGCTGTAAAGAGGGGGAGAGCACACTCCCCAAGCCCTTAGACCATAACCCCCCCAAGCCCTTATCTTGCATCAAGGCGTTAGCTAGGGCTTGGAGATCCTTTTGCTGGCTTAGGGTGTTGATTAAATCCGGTCCCAAGAGCTGGTTTAAGAGCTTGCTAGTGGTGTTGGCTAACATCTTGCTCAAGGCGGGGGGGGGGTTGAGCGCATCTTGGATCACCATGTTCATCATGGTGCTCAAAATTTGGGGTCCTAGCCAAGACACGCCTGTATTGATCAAATCCTTGTATGCAAAGACATTTTTCAAAATTTGCCCGAAAGTGGTTTCGTTTAAGAATTTTTCTAAACCAGTGAGTCCCTGGGGCGAACTGGCTTGCGAAAGGGCTTGATCCAAACTAACCGGAGAGAATTGGTCCATGAAACTCCAAAGAGTTTTATCTCCATACCAAGTATCAATGAAGTTCTCCACATTATTTATACCGATTGTTTTAACGATGCCACCTATTATATTACCCTTAGCGGCTTCAATCTGTTTAACTAATTCCTTATCAATTTCTTCGCGCGTTGTAGGACTCAAGTTACTGATAAGTCCATTTTGACCAAAGACATCGCTCACCGTCTTGGAATTGACAATGTCTTTAATAACAGTGGTGAATCCGGGCAACTCCATGATAGCCTGCATGTCCTGCGCGTTCAATAAATCCCCCAAGGGCTCATTGGCGATACTAGGGGGCAATAACCCCCCCAAGCCCTGAATGCTAGAGGGGATGAGCGTTTTGCCTTGGGCTTTCTGGTAGATGATATTGCCTAAGGTCTGCCCTAAGCCCGCTTGGGCTAAGATCTTTTCTAAGCCCGCCTGCCCCAAGAGTGGGAAGATTTGGTCTGTGCCCTGCGCGCTGATGGTCGCGTCATTGAGGGTTAAGTTAGTTGCGCTATTAAAGCTCACAGACGCGCTCCCCCCACTCTGCCAAGCGTTCCCACTCCCCACAGTGCCCGTGATGTAAATCTCTTTGGCGTTGAAATGCGCCTCAATATAGCCCAAGTCTACCGAAGTCCCCTCTAAGAGTTGCCCCAAATTCTTAGAGCGCAAGTCTTGGCAACTTGAAGACCCACTACAAGGATCAGCATACCCATTCCCCCCAAACCACACCACGCTACTACTTTGGGTTTTGCCCACCTGCGTGCCCCCCACCACTAAAGTGCCATTGGCAAAACTCTGGTTGATCTGGCTAGAGAGCCCTCCGATGAGATTTAAGAGTTCTTGCTTTTGGGTGGGGTCTAGAGTGATGTGGGCGTTTTCTAGGGCTTGGAGCACCTTAGTGGGGTCGTTTAGATTATCTAGCACCCCGTTTTTTAAGAGCTGTTCCAACTGGGGCCATAAACTAGAAGCCAAGCTATATAAACTGCCTAAATTGGCTTGTGTGATAGCCGGGTTGTAGATGTAAAGGGGGTCTAGGGGCTGGTTGTAGGGACCATAGGTGCCCGGGATTTGGGGTTGTAGGGGCTGGGTCATCGAAGTAGCCGGGGGGATGAACACCCCTTTTAAATTGCTATCCAAAAAGAAAGTCCCGGTGCGGTTGTCGCTGTAATCATACTGTGTGCCTGAGACATTTTGTTTGGACTCTTTATAGTAGTAGAGCTCAGGCGCGATATTGTAAAGCGAGGTGGCGACTGGGTTGGGGTTTTGTGAGATTGTAACGACTAATTTACCCCCCTGTATGCTCTCTGTGATGAGTTGCGCGCCATTGAGGGGGTTAGCAAAACTCCAGCTATCTTGGGAGGTGTTATAGGTGGCACTACTAATTTTCATGCCATAGAAGTCGATTTTTTGGTAGCCATCCGCCCCGCTGATCCCCTTGATCCCCCCTGAAGTGTTGAGAATGTCATAGACCTTAGGGGTTTGGAAGGCGAGCTTAGTAAAGAGGTCTACATTGGAGATATTGAGCAAGCCCGTGTTGCCCACATTAAACGCCCCCTTGACGCTCATAAAGGGGCTGGAGAAATTGGGGGTAAGGATTCCCTTGAGGGTCAAACTCCCGGTGAGATTAAAGGGTCCAAAATTAAGCGCGCTATTACCTGTGCTATATAAAGTGCTCGCGCCCGTGCTGGTGGTTTCCCCCGCGTTTAGCGTGCTCTGCCCCATCAAGGCAATGTCAGCCCCATTGAGATTGAGGGTTTGCGCGTTAATTTGGCTACCCCCCGAGAGATTGACATTCACCCCACTATTGAGCGTGGTCGTGCCTTGCATGGTGGCTTGTGCCTGCTGTGTGAGCACCAAGCTAGAGCTACCGCTAAAAGTCGCGTCTTTGGCAAAGCTAGTCTGCGCGCCCTGCCCGTTGATCCCTAGTTTAGCCTCCCCGCTAAAGGTGGTATCGCCCTTGAAATTCACCTGACTGCCGCTATTCACACTCACAGCGGTGTTGTCTGCAAGGGACATGGTGTTATCAAAAGCAGCTTGACTGCCATTGATCAAGCTCAAATAAGCGGCATCGCTAAAATTGGTGCTACCCCCAAATAAAGCGGTGCTTTGATCCAAATTGACAACCGCGCTATCCCCTACATTGGTAGTCCCTTTAAAATTAATCTGGCTTTGGTGAGTCAAGCTTACATTCGTGTTGTCATTGAGATTAGTTACACCATTGAAGTAGGCTTTGCTGTTTTCTACATTTAAGGTTGTGCTACCCCCCAAAGTGGCTGTGCTGTTGAAATTTACATCGCTGCTTTGGCTCAAATAAAAACGGCTGTTGTCCGTTGAAGTCAAGCTATTATTGGCTACAAGATTACTCCCAATTAAGCGAACAGAGCTAGTTCCTGACATCGTGGTTGGACCATTGAACTCATTGACTCCTGTGCTGGGCGCAACAGCGGAGTCTATTTCCGTGTTCTCAAGCGCGATAGAAGCACCACTTAGCTTATAGTATCCCCCACTTAAAATACTGCCACTAAGCGATAAAGCATTGGTCGCTGCAAGGCTAACAGAAGTTGCCGTGCCTTGCACGGTGCTATTGTCAAAATCAATAGCGTTACCCTTAAAACTAAAAGTTCCCCCTGTCTGGTCTATGAAATTAGAATTTTGGACATTCATGGCTTGTCCGGCAACCCAAGAGGTATGAGAGTGTTGCGTGCCCGCTTGTAGATTTTGGTAATTGAGTCCATCTAAAGTAATATTCTTGGTAGCGTTGAATGTAACACTAGCTCCCCCGCCATCTTTAAAGGTATTGCCAGTTTGGAAGGTGTTAGTCATATAGATGTTGGCAGCACTAAAACTATCCGTGATATAGCCCACAAGACCGCCATTAATACCCATTCCCCCAAGGCGGATCACCCCGCCTGTAGCAGCCTGCATGGCATTATTGCCAATGACTAAAACCCCCTCTCCTTTAATGTCGATATTAATGCCATTGTTAGTGCCTGCATAGGTGTTTAACAAATTGCCATTGGGATTCCAGTAAGGGGCGGCGTAGTTTTTCAAATTGGGATCAATGAAGGCGATTCCATTATTTACATTAAAAGTCGTCTGTGCAGGGTGGCTTGCACAATAACCAGTTAGATTAGTGTTGCCCATGCAATACACAGAAGACCAAATGTCCGTAGGCATGAGAATAGGGTTTAAGACGACCTTATTACCAGTGAAATCCACCTTGATCTTGAGAATATCATACCCATCTACCATGTCTTCTAATGCCACTTGTCCATTATTGTTTACGGCTGTGAGTTTCATCCCATTAAACTCTAAAAACTGCGCGATCTGTGTGCCCTCTATCTTTTTACCCCCAGATGTGATCTCGCTGTCAAATAAAGTGTAGTTTTGATTAGAGTTTAAAATCTGGTTGATATTGATGATCGCGCCCGGGCTAAGATTGATCGTCCCTTTAAGAGATGCAAAGGGAGAAAGACTTGTGCTATCGGTGCTAATCGTAGTTACCCCACTAAAAGTCGTGGTGGTTTGGGGTGCGCTCTTAGGGTTAAAGTTATACCAAGTAGACCCATCCCATGTCGTGTTGTTAAAATTTAAAGCGTTGGCTGTAAAGGTGCTTTGGGCTTGTCCCGTAGTCCCAAAAGTCGTGTCGCTGAAACTTGCGCTATTGGCATTGACATTAATCTGTTTAGCGTCGCTAATTTGGGTGTTGCTCACGCTAAGATCACCATTAGCAGAGCTCAAACTCACGCTATTATCCTGCCCACTAAAGCTGGTGTTGCTAAGGGTTATTCCATTCTCTGCGCTCAGACTCGTTGAGCCATAGGCGTTGTCAAATTGCGTGCCGGTGGCTTGTAAGCTTTGAGTCGCGCTAAGGGCAATGCTAGAGTGGTATCCGTTGAAACTGCTATTAGTAAGGGTGGTGTTTTTGGCACTGAGATTAAAAGTCCCCCATGTATTGTCTGTAAAATTGCTATTGGTAACATTCATATCGTTACCAGCCTTGAAAGTGGCACTAGACCTAGGACCGCTTCCTAGCGCGCGCCCCCCAAGAATGGTTTCCGTGTTATCATAAGTAAGCCCGTCCATTGTGAGATTATTAGAAGCGTCAAAACTCATCACCCCCTTACCCGAACCGCTAGCGACCCCGGTTTTAAAGGTGTTGGTAAGATAAATGTCAGGTGCTTTGAAAGTCCCCCAAATAGGACCTATACTCCCATTAGGAATCCAAATAGTCCCACCCGTAGCTACATTGGGCGTGTCGTTACCAATCACTAAAGTCCCTTGATTGCTCCCGGTAACATTTACATTAAAGGATCGCCCTCCTGCCCAACTAGTCCAAGTGCTAAGAGTGCCTTTACCCGGATCGACATAGGCGATCCCTCCATTACCCACATTGACATCTTGGTTGCCAAGATTATAAATTTTGTCCCACACATTCTGGGGCGCGGGTGTTGTGGCTAACTGGGTGGGTAAAACTAGAGCCATCATAGGCTGGGGCGCGCGGGCGATACCAAATTTAGCCGGACCCCAAAGCGCGTTGCGCGCGGCTTGCTGGCTCAAGGGGATCGCGCTGTATTGCAACTGAGGGCTAGGGGGTGTTGTTGTAATGGGGCTTACAAGCGCGCCCTTGGGCGTGAGCGACCCCCCCCCCATATTGTGCGATCCATCTACAGCCTTGAGGGGTCCCCCAGCCAATAAGGCTCCAGCCAATAAGGCTCCGGCTTTAGAGGTTTTTTTAAGGGGGGCTAGGGGGAGAAGGGGGAGTTTACGCGCAGGAGCCACTCTAGGGGATTCAAAGACACGCGGGCTAAAGGCGTAAAGCTGGGCGCGCTGGGCTTGGTTGGCTTTAATGTGCCTAGCTAGCGCATGGCTGAATTTGAGGCTAAGAGGATGCACTTTTTTCATCAAAACCCCTTTTTTGCATCTAACCCTCCATTATACTACAAAAAACACTAACAAGAGGAAAGCAAGGCGCGATCCATGCCATTGCCAAACTTTAAAAAAAGCGTGTAAAATAGCCAAAAAAGCGGGGGTTTTATGTTGAACACGCACCGGGTGTTGCAAGCCCAGATCGCGCTGTTTACGCCCTATTTACAGGGCGGAATCAGCGAGTTGATCAGCAATTACGAAAAGGAGATTTGGCTTTATAAGAGCGATCATACCCGCCAAAAAATCCTAGAACCTGCTCTTAGCAAAGAGTTTTTAACGCGCTTTTGCGAACAGCTGGCTAGTTACTATGGCTTGCCTTTCAACTCCGCCCACCCCATGCTCAACGCCTCCCTGCCTTTTAGCCGTTGCCGTGTGAGTGCCAATCACTTTAGCATCACCACCACCCAGCAGATCAGCCTGAATATCCGCGTGCCCAGCGCGCACAGTTTTTCCTTGCACAGTTTTAGCTTGGGGGCGCGTTGCGCCTATGGTTATGCGCATTTGCAAGAGTGGGCGCAAAGCGGGCGCAATATCCTCATTAGTGGGGGCACTGCCAGCGGGAAAACTAGCCTGCTCAACGCGCTATTAGCCTGTATCCCCAAGCAAACCCGTTTAGTGAGCGTGGAGGATAGTCAAGAGCTGGATTTAAGCGCGTTTGAAAACGCGGTGGGGTTATTGGTGAGCAAGGCAGAAGAAAATTTGCGCTATGAGGACGCGCTGAACATGGCGGTGCGCATGCGCCCTGATCGCCTCATGGTCGGCGAGATAGACACGCGCAACACGCTCTTATTCTTGCGCTTGGGCAATACCGGGCATAAAGGCATGCTCTCCACCTTGCATGCCAATAGCGTGGATCAAGTGCTAGAAGCCATCGCGCTGAATTTAGAAATGGGAAGCCAAGCGCGCCTGCCCTTAAGCGTGGTGGAACGCTATGCCAAAAGCGCGATCGATGTGGTGATCCAAGTGGCTAAGATTAACAACACCCATGTGATCCAAGAAGTCTTGCTAGCCCAAGACTTGGGCGCAAAACTTGGCTAATCTCTGTAAGCCCTGTTGAATCTGCTCCAAAGAACATGCATAGGACATGCGCACAACATTCTCCATACCAAAAGCCACCCCGGGCACTAAGGCTACCCCCTGATCCCTTAAGAGATTTTGGCAAAACTCTAAGCTGGGGCTTGGGATGTGAATCCACAGATAAAAAGCCCCTTGAGGTTTGAGGCAACTAAGCCCCTTGATCGCGTTGATCCCCTCAAAGGCTATATCGCGGCGTTGCTTAAAGGCTAGGCGCATGCGCTCCACATCCTCATTAGCCACCCCACTAAGCGCGCTCAAAGCCGCGTATTGGGTGATGGAATTGATATTAGAAGTGCTATGGCTTTGCAAAGCGGTCATGTGTTTGAGCAGAGCTTTATCCTTTGTGCCTAGATAGCCTATGCGCCAACCGGTCATGCTAAAGGCTTTAGAAAGCCCATTAATAGTAATGGTGCGCTCCAACATGCCCGGGATCGCCCCAAAGGCGTAAAACGCGCCATCATAAACCAGCTTTTCATAAATCTCATCGCTGAGCACAAAGGCGTTAGAAGTGGCGATCACTTGGGCTAGAGCTTCTAGCTCCTCCTTTGAGTAAACCATGCCCGTAGGATTGGAAGGGCTAGTCAATACAATGATTTTAGTTTGGGGATTGAGCGCACTTTTGAGTTGGGCGGGGGTGATTTTAAAATCGCTTTCTTGACTGGTGGGCAGAAATACCGCTTTAGCCCCGCTATAGCGCACCAATTCCGGGTAAGTAACCCAATAAGGGGCTGGGATCACCACCTCATCCCCGGGGCTTAACAAGGCTTGGAAGACATTAAAGAGGCATTGTTTTGCCCCATTGCTCACCATCACCTCATCAGGGTGGTAATCTAACTGGTTTTCACTCTGGAATTTCGCGCTCACCTTGGCTAAAAGCTCGGGGATACCCTTAACCGGGGTGTATTTGCTATACCCCTTGTTGATAGCTTCAATAGCAGCTTGTTTAACACTCTTGGGCGTGTCAAAATCCGGCTCGCCCGCGCTAAAACTTAAAATATCTTTGCCTTGGCTTTTGAGCTCTTGGGCTAGAGTGGTGATGGCGATGGTTTTAGATTCTTCAATCTGGGTGATTTGGGGGGAATACATCGGCTGTCCTTGTGTTTAAGCTAGCTGGCATGTTAGCATGAAATTTTGCTATAATAGAGTTTATGCGTTGTTTGCCCCCCTTGCTCTTGCTATTGTCTGCGCTGGGCGCCTCCTCTCTTAGCCCGCATAAAAAGCAATACATTGATTTGCTCACAGAGAACGATGGCTACATCAACCCCTACATCGATCGCTACTACACTGCCGGGACGCGCATTGGGTGGGCTAGCAGGGAATATGACTTTAGCCACTCCAAAATGGCTTGGCTGGATTATTTGAGTTTGCAGATCAAAAAACCCAAGATGAGTCGTTTTACCCTCTATCTCACCCAGAGCATGTTCACCCCCACTCTAGAACACCGCGCGCTCACCACCCCGGTAAGGGGCGATCACCTCTATGGGGGCTATTTGCGCGCCCAACTAGGTTTATGGCAAAGAAGCGCGCACACTTTGGAGAGCATCGCCATTTCTATGGGGACAACAGGACCGGGCGCGCTAGCGGGCAAAACCCAAGACTTGATCCACACATGGGGGCATGATCCCAAATTCTTAGGCTGGGCTAGCCAAATCGCCAATGAATTTATCTTTGAGTTCCACTACACATGGTTACAAAAACTCCCCCTGCTTACAACGCGCTTTTTTAGCATGGACATGTTGGCTGGAGTGGGCATGAATCTAGGCAACGCCATCACAGATTTTAAGCTGGGCTCTATGCTACGCTTGGGGTATAATTTAGGCGTGGATTTTGGACCCAATAAGATCAACACGGGTTTTAGTGGGGGGATGCCTATTAGCGATGCGTTTTCGCTCTACATATTCTTTGGGGCTACAGGGAAGTTCCAACCCCTAGATGTCTTTGTGCAGGGCAATAGCCCCACCACAAGGGGGATCACCACTCTGCCCTATTTTCTTTACAACGCTGAAATGGGGATCGCCATTGTCTACAAGGGTTTTAGGTTGTCCTTTAGCGCGATCGATTTGAGCAAGACCTTTAGGGCACAACCGCGCAACCATAATATTGGTAGCATCGAATTGGACATCGCGTTTTGAGACGGTTTTTGCGTGTTTTTCTCATTGTAGGGGCTTTGTTGGCAGTGGCTTTACTAGGCGTGGGCTTGAAATTAAGCCATGACATCAAAAAGACCTTGCAAGAGAGTTTAAACCACCTAGCCCCCCATATCCACACCGCACCCTTTACATGCACGGGCTTTAAGCGCATTAAATGCGTGAGCGCAGGGGTGCAAAAGCCTAGCTTGGGTCCCATTGTGGTGCGTTTAATTGAAGTGAAATCCCATGGTCTGCAATTCCAGTTAGATATAGAACACATCCACAGCGCGCGCACCTACGCCCCCACCAGCGCGCGCTGCAAGATTTATCTTCAGCTCCAAGATCAGGTGCTCAACACACAAAGCCAATGCCAAGCCCCCGGGAATATACACTATACTTTGGGTGCAAAGGCGCGCCTCAAAGACCCTAAAAAGCCCCTCAATCTCAAAGCCCTGTTACAAACCAATGATCTCAAATCCCTGCAAGCGCATGTAGAAACCCTCGATGTGGACTTAAAAAGCAAGGATTTTAAGGCTATCTTACTGCCTCTCTTGCAAGAATCCGGCGATCTCAAAGACCCTAAGGATTATGACAAGGCTCTAGCCCAGATTCAAAAATCTTTTCAGGGTGTGGTAGTTGTGGGCTTGATGGTAGCGGGTTTGCAAGAAGAAGTTATGCACGCCCAAGAGTTGATCAAAGCCTTTAACGCCTTTGCTACCAATAAGAGCGATCATTTTGGCTTTACTCTACACAATAAGGATTCTGCCTTTAAACCCCTAGAAGCCTTCAATAGCCCATGGGAATTTCTCCCCCACTTGAGCCTAAAAGTGCATCCATGAAGCGCATTTTACAGGCATGGCTTTACTCAAAGGCAGGGCTAAAGGCAGCTTTTCACGACGAGCCAGCGTTTAAACAAGTCGTCTTATTAGCCCTTTTGGGGCTTGTGGGGGCGTGTTTTGTGGCGCACAGCTTTAGCCAATTTGCGCTCTTAGTTTTGCCCGGGGTGCTGTGCGTGGTGGTTGAATTACTCAATAGTGCCATTGAAAACGCGGTGGATTTTACTGGCACCCACCAACACCCTCTAGCCAAAAAGGCAAAGGACATGGGCAGTGCCGCCCAGCTTGTCGCGCTTGGCTTTTTTGCGCTCGTGTGGGGGGCTTATTTTGTATTCTAGGAGAAGTTTTGCAACCCAAGATTGAAGATATCCGCATTGAAGAATCCCTAAAAGAGAGTTATTTAGACTACTCCATGAGCGTGATTGTGGGGCGCGCTTTGCCTGATGCTAGAGATGGGCTAAAGCCGGTGCACCGCCGGATTTTATACGCCATGCACGAGCTGGGCTTAGGAGCTAAAGTGCCCTATAAAAAGAGTGCGCGCATTGTGGGGGATGTGATTGGGAAATACCACCCCCATGGAGATAGCGCGGTGTATGAAGCTTTAGTGCGCATGGCTCAGGATTTTTCTATGCGCTTGCCCTTAGTGGATGGGCAGGGCAATTTTGGCTCAATTGATGGGGATAATGCCGCTGCGATGCGCTACACTGAGGCGCGCATGGCAGCCCCTAGTGAGGAACTTTTAAAAGATTTAGATAAAGATACGATTGACTTTGTCTCTAATTATGATAGCACACTCAAAGAACCCGACATTTTGCCCAGCCGTCTGCCTAATTTGCTCATCAATGGCTCTAGTGGAATCGCCGTAGGCATGGCAACTTCCATCCCCCCGCACCGCCCCGATGAAATTATAGACGCGCTCATCTGCGTGCTAGAAAACCCTCAAGCCCAGTTGATAGACCTGATAGACATCGTGCAAGGACCAGATTTCCCCACAGGAGGGGTGGTCTGTGGCAAGGCGGGGATTTTAGAGGCTTACAATACAGGGCGCGGACGCATTAAGGTGCGCGCTAAGAGTCGGGTGGAAAAACACAATAACCGCGAGACTATCATCATTGAGGAGATTCCCTACCAGATCAACAAGGCGCGTTTAGTGGAGCAAATTAGCGATCTAGCGCGTGATAAGGCAGTGGAGGGCATTGCAGAGGTTAGAGATGAATCTGATAGAGAGGGGGTGCGCGTGGTGATCGAGCTGAAAAAAGACGCGTATTCTGAGATTGTGCTCAATCATCTTTACAAATCTAGCAATATGGAGATCACCTTTAGCATTATCTTGCTAGCCATTTACAATAAAGAGCCGCGTATTTTCAATCTCTTAGAGTTGCTTAAACTCTTTTTAGTGCACCGCAAAAGCGTGGTGATTCGGCGCACTATTCACGAATTGCAAAAGGCTAAGGCGCGCGCGCATATCCTAGAGGGGCTAAAGGTCGCTTTGCAACACAGCGAGGCGGTGATCACTTTGATTAAGGGGAGTGCGGACGCGCAGGGGGCTAAGGACATGCTCATGCAAACCCACCATCTAAGCGAGGAGCAAAGTAAAGCGATCTTAGATATGCGCTTGCAACGCCTCACGGGGTTAGAGCAAGAAAAAATCCAACAAGAACACACCCAATTACTAGAAAAGATCGCGCTCTTAGAGGGGATTTTACAAAGTGCAGACAAGCTCAACGCCTTGATCAAAGAGGAGCTTTTGGAGGTCAAAGAGAAGTTCAGCACCCCGCGCAAAACCCAGATTGAGGAGGATTATGAGGGGATTGGCATTGAGGACTTGATCCCCCATGAAGACATGGTCGTAACCATGAGCCATAAGGGCTATGTCAAACGCGTGCCTTTAAAGGTCTATGAGCAACAAAGGCGCGGAGGCAAGGGCAAGATGTCGGGCAACACCCATGAGGACGACTTCATCGAGTCTTTCTTCATCGCTAGCACCCATGATACCATTTTATTCATCACCAACACCGGGCAACTCTATTGGCTCAAGGTGTATAAAATCCCAGAAATGGGGCGGGGTGCAATTGGGCGCGCGCTGGTCAATTTGATAGACTTGCAGCCCGGGGAGAGCATTAAAGCCACTATCCCCACTAAGGATTTTGATGCGGATAAATCTTTGGTATTTTTCACTAAAAATGGGATGGTCAAACGCACCGCATTAAACGCTTTTGGGCGCACGCGTGGTGGGGTGCGCGCCATTGTGCTTGATGAAGATGATTCGCTAGTAACGGCTAAGATCATCGATTCTAGTGTGCAAGAACTCTTTATGGCAAGCTCTAGGGGGATGTGTATTCGCTTTGGCGTGGAGGGTGTGCGCGAAATGGGGCGCGCGGCTAGGGGGGTTAGGGGTATGCGCCTAAGAGAGGGAGATGAGGTCATTGGGGCGGGGGGGGTTAGCTCTGATGAACAGAGATTGCTGAGTGTGAGCTCTAAGGGCATAGGCAAACAAACCCTAGCGGGGGCTTATCGCTATGTGGGGCGGGGTGGGCTAGGCGTGATTGGGATGAAAATCACGCCCAAAACGGGTAATTTGGTGGGGATTGTGAGCGTGGATGAGGGGCAGGATTTGATGTTGCTTACTAAAAGTGGGAAAATGATTCGCATGCCTATGGAGAGTATCCATGAAATGGGACGCTATGCCAGCGGAGTGAAGTTAGTGAATGTGCAAAGCGATGAGGTGGTCTATGCGAGCACCTGCCCTAAAGAAGAGAGTGAGTAAAGCTTTTCTCTTGCTGTGTTTGGTAGGGCTTTTGCACGCACAAGAGTTTGTGATCTCTTATGCCATGCAGGTGCAAAATGGGATTGCTAAACGCCAAGCCTTTGGGATCGCCCGCGCGCTAAAAACCCATGCTAACAAGACGCATTACACATGTGAAATCCCGGTCCATGAACCCAAACTCCCCCCCAAACAAGAGCCTTTTTTGCTAGATATTTTGTTGAAAAGTTACCAAGATGAGGTGGTGGATTGTCTGTATCAAGGCGAAGTGCGCATTGAAAGCAGTGGCTTTAATACAAATTCTCAAAACCAAAACCACGCCACTTTACGCATGGTCGCCCCCGCTAATGTGCGCTTGGAGGGGGGGTTATTGGTGTTAGAAGTTTATCAAAGGAGATAGCATGAAAATTGCCATTGTAGAAGATGACATCAACATGCGCAAAAGTTTAGAACTCTTTTTTAGCGATCAGGAGGATTTGGAGGTGGTCGCCTTTAAAAGCCCCAAAGACGCGCTCAAAGCCCTAGATGAGAGTTTTGAGCTCATCATTACCGATATTAACATGCCCCAAATGGACGGGCTGGAGTTTTTACGCAAATTAGAGGGGCGTTATGAAGCCATTGTGATCACAGGCAATGCCACGCTCAACAAAGCCATCGAATCCATTCGCTTGGGGGTCAAAGACTTTTTTCAAAAGCCCTTTAAGCCTGAATTGCTCTTAGAGTCCATTTATCGTAGTAAAAAGGTGTTAG
Organism: Helicobacter labacensis; assembly: GCF_003660285.1. Classification (GTDB taxonomy): domain Bacteria; phylum Campylobacterota; class Campylobacteria; order Campylobacterales; family Helicobacteraceae; genus Helicobacter; species Helicobacter labacensis. The sequence continues at coordinate 108,051 of NZ_QXQQ01000001.1, forward strand.
AGTTTCACAAAGTCCATCCGGTCAATAAGGCGTGTAAAAAAGAGTTTTTCATCGCCACTTCACCAGCCCTAGAGGAGGTACAAAAACAAGCCCTCAAGGCGGCAGCCACGGATGCGAGCGTGTTTTTACAAGGTCCTAGTGGGGTGGGTAAGGAAGTTTTTGCCCACTTTATCCATGAGCACTCTAAGCGCAAGGGAGCACCCTTTGTGGCGATTAACATGGCAGCTATCCCGGAGCATTTGCTAGAATCCGAGCTTTTTGGCTATGAAAAGGGGGCATTCACGGACGCTACGAGTGCTAAGGCGGGCTTGTTTGAGAGCGCGCACAAGGGGAGTGTGTTTTTAGATGAAATTAGCGAAATGCCCTTGAAATTGCAAAGCAAACTTTTAAGGGCGATCCAAGAAAAGGAGATCGTAAGACTTGGTAGCCACAAACCTATTAAAATTGATGTGCGCTTCATCGCCGCGACCAATACCAATATCCAAGAAAAAATCCAAGCCAAAGAGTTTAGAGAGGATTTATTTTTTAGATTACACACCATCCCGCTTAAAATCCCCCCCCTAAGAGAGCGCAAGGAGGAGATTTTACCTTTAGCGCAGTGGAAATTACAAGAAGTGCTGTGCGCCTATGATTTGGGGGCAAAGAGTTTTAGCGATCAAGCCAAAGAGTGCATGCTCAATTACACATGGCATGGGAATATTAGGGAACTACTTTCTGTGGTAGAGCGCGCGGCGATTTTGAGCGAGGGGGCGCAAATTAGTGAAAAAGATTTATTTTTAGAGAGAAGTTAGCTTTTCTGTGTTAAGTTTGAATCTTTTTAAGGAGTGTAATATGGAGTCTGTCATTTTAAACAACCAAGTGAAAATGCCACTTTTAGGGCTTGGGGTGTTTCAAATCCCAGATAGTGAGTGTGAAAAGGTGGTGTTGGAGGCGATAGAAATGGGTTATCGCCTGTTTGACACCGCACAGATGTATGGCAATGAGGCAGGGCTAGGGCGTGCGCTCAAAAAAACTAGCGTGCCAAGAGAGGAGCTCTTCATCACCACTAAGGTGTGGTTTAGCAACGCCGGGGAGCAAAAAGCTAAAGCCTCTGTAGAAAAATCGCTAGCTAAAATGCAGTTAGATCATTTGGATTTAGTCTTAGTGCATCAGCCTTTTAATGATTATTATGGCACTTATCGTGCCCTAGAAACCCTACACAAAGAGGGCAAAATCCGCGCTATTGGGGTGAGCAATTTTTACCCCGATCGCTTGGCAGATTTGATCGCTTTTAATGAAATCCCTCCAGCTATCAATCAAATTGAGATCAATCCCTTTTTTCAAAGACACCCAGAGCAAGAGTTTATGCAAAAACACCAAGTCCAGCCCCAAGCGTGGTCGCCCTTTGCGCAGGGCAAAAGCGGCATTTTTAAACACCCCATTTTGCAACAAATCGCCAAAAAACACCACAAAACCCCCGCGCAAGTGATTTTAAGATGGCTACTTCAGCGCCAAATCTCTGTGGTGTTTAAATCCGCCAAAAAAGAGCGCATTGTAGAAAATGGGCAAATTTTTGACTTTCGCCTAGATAGCGAGGATTTAGCCCAAATCGCCACTATAGATACAAGGCAGAGCGTGTTTTTTGACCACAGAGAACCCAAGGGGCTAGAATATTTAAGGACCATCCCTTTTAATTCTTAAGAAAGGACCATATGATTTATCACAACGCTTTAGAACTCATCGGGCACACACCCGTTTTAAAAACCAACCACCTGCTAGAAGACAAAGACGCGGCATTGTATGTCAAGCTAGAGAAGTTTAACCCGGGCGGAAGTGTCAAAGATCGTGCCGCTTTAGGGATGATCGAGCAGGCAGAAAAGGACGGGCGACTGACTAAGGGGATGACTATTGTTGAGCCCACCAGTGGCAATACCGGGATCGCCCTAGCTTTAATGGGGCTACTCAAGGGCTATAAGGTGATCATTGTGATGCCAGAAACTATGAGCGTGGAGCGCAGAGAGTTAATTAAGGCTTATGGGGCGGAGTTGATTTTAACTGAGGGGGCTAAGGGCACTAAGGGGGCGATTGATAAAGCCTTAGAGCTAGGGCAACAAGAGGGGTATTTTATCCCCCAACAATTTGAAAATCCGGCAAACCCCCAAAAACACTACGACACAACCGCGCAGGAGATTTTAAAGGATTTACCCCATGTAGATGCGCTCGTGTTGGGTGTGGGCACGGGGGGCACGATTGCAGGCGTGGGGCGCAAATTCAAAGAACAAAACCACCCGGCTAAAATCATCGCTATAGAACCCGCCCAGTCGCCCATTTTGAGCGGGGGCACGCACAGCCCGCACAAGATTCAAGGCATTGGGGTGGGCTTTGTGCCGGGCAATTATGATAAAAGCGTGGTGGATGGGGTGATTGCCGTAGATGAAAAAGATGCCGCCCAAATGGCAAAACTCTTTGGAGAAAAAGAGGGGATTTTAGTGGGCATCTCTTCGGGGGCAGCCATTTTTGCCGGGGTGCAGGTGGCTAGAGAACTAGGCAAGGGCAAGTCTGTGCTAGCTCTTGCCCCAGATGGGGGAGAAAAATACATCTCCACCGGACTCTATGATGATGGATCTAAACTATAGCTTAGAGCGCGCGTTGCAACAGGACCCGGCTGCGCGCAATAAATGGGAGGTGTTGTTGCTCTATCCGGGGATTCACGCTCTGCTTGCCCACCGCCTAGCCCACGCCCTGCACAAGCGCCGGCTTTACTTCATCGCGCGCGCGCTTTCACAGCTGATGCGCTTTCTTACCGGGATAGAAATCCACCCGGGGGCAAAGATTGGGCGCGGGCTTTTCATTGACCATGGCATGGGTGTGGTGATTGGAGAAACCACAGAAATTGGCGATGATGTTACCATTTATCACGGGGTAACTCTAGGGGGCACGGGCAAACTCAAGGGCAAGCGCCACCCCACTTTAGGCAACCGGGTGGTGGTGGGGGCGGGGGCAAAGGTCTTGGGGGCTATTAGCATTGGAGATGATGTTAAAATCGGGGCGAATGCGGTGGTGGTCTCAGATTTGCCCAGCGGGGCTACTGCGGTGGGCACAAAGGCTAAGACGATTGTAAAGGAGTAAGTTGGCAGAGGCATTAACCCAATTTGTGCGTTGCGCGGGTTGAGCGGCTAAGGTGGGTCTGGAGGATCTCAAACAAATTACAGCCAAGCTCAAACAACCCCGTTTAGAAGGCGTGCTTTTAGATTTTAGCGATGGCGATGATTGTGGGGCGATCAAGGTGGGGGATTCTACACTTGTACAAAGCGTGGATGTGATCACCCCGGTGGTGGATGACCCCTACACTTACGGGCAGATTGCCACCGCGAATGCGCTCAGCGACATTTTTGCTAAGGGGGCGCGGGCACTGAGTGCACTAAGTGTCTTGGCGTGGGATCAAGAACATGTCAGTGTAGAAAGCGTGCGCGCGATCATGCAAGGGGCGTTAGACAAACTCAATGAGTGTTCCTGCGCGCTTTTGGGCGGGCATAGCTTGAGCGATGTGGAGCAAAAATTTGGGCTGAGTGTTACCGGGGTGGTGCAAAAGCATCTATGGCGCAATAATGGCGCACAAGTGGGGGATGCGATCCTTTTAACCAAGCCTTTGGGCAGTGGGATCATCACCACCGCTTTAAAGCGCAAAGTTTTAAAAGAAGCCCCCCAAGCAATCGCTAGCATGGTGGCTTTGAATCTTAAAGCCATGCAGGTTTTGCAAGATTTTAGCGTGCATGCCTGCACAGATGTAACAGGTTTTGGGCTTGTGGGGCATTTGTGCGAAATGCTAAACCCTGCCATCTCCATAGAGATCAACACAGGTACAATCCCCCTTTTAGAGGGGGCTTTAGAGCTAGCCAAGCAGGGGGTGTATCCGGGGGGGAGTGTGGGCAATAAGCAAGCCCTGCAGGCAGGCGTGCGTAGCCAGAGCAAACTCCCTGATATTCTCTTTTATGATGCGCAAACTTCTGGGGGATTGTTGGTGGCTTTGGGGGAGAAAGAGGCGCAAACTTGTCTAAGGGCTTTGAGGGATTTGGGCATTGAGGCGTGTGCAATCGGGGCGTGTGTCTCCAAGCACGCTTTTAAAATCGAGCTTTTTTAATCCCAATCGGAGGGGGATTTGCCCTCTTTGATTTTTTGGATTTTCACTTCATAACGCCTAATAGAGGTTAAGGTATTATTGTAAGTGCGCCGAAACTTTTCAAAGGATTCGCGAATCTGGTGCATGGGGATTTTGTGGCGTTTAGAAAAGGCGCGCAAACGCAAATACACCTCATTGAGGGGTTGGTAGGCTTGACAGCGATTGACAAAAAATTGGTGGCGGGTGGCGATGTCTTTGCAACCATAGAGATTGCGTTTGCTTTCCTTGAGATAGATCGCATACATGGTTTCTTGTTGCCAATATTCTTGTTTGAGTTTATTAAATTCCTGCTGGGGGTCTGAACTTTTTTTGGTTTTCATGGCTTGCCCTGTTTATAAAATTTAGTCTTATTTTTAATAAAAAATGATTTAAAACCCCCTTAATAAGAATATTAAAAGAGTATTATTCTTGTGATTAAAAATAATTTGGCAAGAAACTAAGCGGGATTGCCCTCTATCACCACCTCTTGTTGGATGTAAGAGATGGCTTTGAGGCGGGTTTTGCCAAGTTGTCGCTTAGAAACCACTTCAAAGATTTTGTCAAAGTTGTAACGGCGGTGGTTGTAGGCGATGATGGTAATACAATCCCCCTCTTGTAAGAAATTCTCTTGGGCGAAGGGCATGTAGGGGGTCGCCCCGATGGTGATAATGCACTTGGGAGTCAAATGTTGGGATCGCAACACTTCTTGCAAATCCTCTAAACTCCCGGTGTCCTTTTGGGTGTTGAGAATCTCCACAATCCAGCCCAATAGCTTGTCATAGAAGTATTCGTATTTGACGAGCTTAGAGTTTTCCCCATAGACATGGGTAGTGCCATCGCGTGTCAAAAAGGACGCGATGGAATAGTCATTACACACCCCCCCATAGACAAAGCGATCGATGAGCAATTTTTCGCCCATGCCCTTAGAGCCCTTAGAGAAATTCTTTTTTTCAGAAAGTCTCTTGGTGTCTAAATTACGCACAGAAGTGTCGTTAAAAGCCATGAAATGGCTAGGCACTATCTTCTCTACAAAACCCTCTTTGTTGTAGATAATTTCACACTCTAGCGCGATCTCCGGTTCGGCTTGCACATGCAAGTTTGCCATTTCTGCAGGCAGAATAATGCGGTGGTTGTCAATGCAATAACGCCCCAAATACCCGCTATCATGGGGGAGATAAAAGGGGAAAAGCCCTTTTGGCGCGTCTTTTTCAATGTGTTTCATATTGATAAAAGTGTGGCTCTCACCTGCTTGTTCTAAATGTCTAGCAAAATTGCCCACCACCCCTAAACCGATAAATTTCTCCATCTCTAGCTCCTCAAAAGATGCCATTATACACCCTCTCAACCCATGAAAAGATATTTTTGTGCCTCTTGTCTATGCAAAGGGTTTAGATGCAAGAGCGCATCGCCCACCTGCACGCGATAAAGGGCATTAAGTTGGCTTTTGCCATAGCCTAGCACAATGCGCGCGCACAAATTTTTTTCTTGTTCGCTGGCACTCTTTTCAACCAGCCCTAAGGGTCCCTTGCAATCGAGCAACTCGATGCGATCCATGAGAGGGTGCTTAATGTCCAACTTGGCATTTTCTAGTTCATTGCGCGCCACCACGCAGCGCGCCCCCCCCACCACCATGTAACGCCCCACTTTCACAAGCACATTGTCTTGCACCACCATTTGTTGTTGGGTATTTTGGCGGTGGGCTTGCAAGTCTTTGAGCTTAGCACTCACGCTAGTGTCTGTAAGCAAGCACCCTCCGCTGGGGTTTTCATAATACTCTAGCCCCAGCTCTTTAATCTTGGCTAACTGGCGCACCCGGCTACGCCCCTGCACATCCCAGAGTTTAGCGCGATCTAACCAACCTTGCTTCTCCATAAAACTAGGTTCTAGCAGTTGCGCGCTCATAGGTCTTAATAAAAGCTGATCTAAAAATTGGGGCTTACTGGGGTTATTGCCACTGCGATCCAAAATGCCATCAAAACACTTTTCAGCCCCAAAGGCGCGCACGAGTTTTTGCACCTGCCCTAGTGCCTCCTTGCGCTGGCTTTTGGGGCGCTGCCCTAACACCTCCCCACTGATTACAAAATCCGCCTGCAACTCTAGGAGTTTGTAAAAAGCCTGTCTAAACATATTGGCATGGCAGTCAATGCAGGGGTTGAAGTATTTGCCATAGCCGTATTTAGGCTTAAAAAGCACCTCATCAAAAAATTGCTCTTGAATATCACAAAAGAGGATTTGCGCCCCCACCTGTGCGCTGGCTTTCTCTAGGTATTCTCTCTTGTCCTTATTGCCCCCAAAGCCGATATTAAAATGCAAAGCGGTAACTTCAATCCCTTGAGAAGCAACTAGGTGCATAGACAATAAACTATCCAATCCCCCACTAAATAAGGCTAAGGCTTTCATAGTATTCTCCTTTTTGTTGTTCTAATTGCAAGGCTTTAGCGCGCAAATCCACAAGGATTTCTAAGCGTTCTTGAGGACTTAGGTGTTTGTGTAAAGTGTTGATCTGGCGTTGTTGGGCTTGCAAGCGCGCTAGCAAAAAGGCGATCAACTCACTTTTAAACCCATTGGCGCGCACAGGCAAACTAGCGTCCAAGCGAATCAAGACCAGTTTAGGGTGATCGTAATTGCCCGCTAATAACGCGCTCAACGCGCTAGCTAGATTCTCAAATAAAGACACCTCTAAAAAAGGACGCGCACGCTCTAGCAAGGACGCGTCTTCTAAGAGGTATTTGAGCAATAGGGCTTCTTGTGTGGCATGGGGGGGAGTAGCCCATTGGGGGGGGAGTTTGAAAGAAGTCTGTTTGTGTGCGCGCAAGCGCACCAATGCAACAGGGACTTCTAAGAGATGGGCGATCATCTCTTGGTAATGCTCTTGCAAGAGTAGGGGCAGGGCGTGTAAAAACCCTAGCACCTCTTGTAGAGTTTGCTCTTTGGCTATGGGATCGCTTGTTTCTACACATAGAGCGCGCAAGACATGTTCGACAAAGGGTATGGGTTTAGTGAAGATCGTCTCTAACATGGCGCGCTTGCCCTGGACTATCATTTCTGCAGGGTCTAGCCCCTCTTCAAAAAACACCACCCCCCCGCGTTTACTAGCCAACATTCTAGCCCCCTTCAGCGCAGCTGCTCTGCCCGCCTCGTCTGCGTCATAGCCCAAGATGATATCTGGATTAAAACGCTCTAGCAGGGGCATATGTTGCTGGGTTAATGCTGTGCCCAAAGTGGCGACTGCTGTGTTAAATCCGGCTTGGTGGAGCAAGATCACATCTAAATACCCCTCTGTTAAAATGAGTTTTTGGTTTTTGGCGATGTGGGTGCGCGCTTGAAAATAGCCATAGAGCAATTTAGATTTATTAAAGAGGCGGCTTTGAGGGGAGTTGATGTATTTAGCCATTTGGGAGCTATCTTGCAACACCCGCCCCCCAAAGCCCACAATCTTGCCATTGGGGTTGTGGATGGGGAAAATCAGGCGGTTGGCAAAGCGGGCGTAAATTCTCCCGTGTTCGTCCTGCCCTAAAACTCCCAAGTCTAAAAGGGCTTGTTGGTCTAATCTGCGCTGTTTAATAAACTCTAACACGCTTGGACCTGCACAAAAACCCAAGCGAAACTCTTGCACGCTTTTAGCAAGCACGCCCCGGCTGGCTAAATAATCTTGTGCTTCTTTGTTGCGCTCTAATAAACTCTGGTAACAGCGTGTCATCTCCTCTAAGAGGTCTAACTCTTGGGGGGGTTGGGGTTGGGCGGTGGTGTATTCTAGGGCGATGGAAAACATGCGCGCGAGTTTCTGGGTCGCCTCTACAAAGTCCAGTTTTTCATACTCCATCACAAAGGTGATGGCATTGCCAGACTTGCCACACCCAAAGCACTTAAAACTATTGCGCGTGGGGTTGAGGGTGAAACTGGGGGTCTTTTCGTCATGGAAAGGGCAAATGGCGACATAGAGGCTACCGGCTTTTTTGAGCTCTAAATAGCCCTGCACCACCTCTACAATGTCAGCGACTTGTTTGAGTCGCTCTAAAGACTCTTGGGTAATCATGCACGCATAGTAGCCAAGATGGGCTTATTTGTCAAAAAAGATTATTGATAGTATATTGCATAGATAATATTAGTCTAACACTATCAAGTATATTAAGTAAAATAGCTTAGTTTTAAAATAAGCCTTGACTTACCCAAAATTTTTGCTATTATTTGGCACTTAAATTTTTAAGTGCTAATTTTTAGGACTAAGGAGACGACATGTTTAAGCCATTAGGTGAGAGAGTGCTAGTTGAAAGACTAGAGGAAGAAAAGAAAACCGCTTCTGGGATTATTATCCCTGACAATGCCAAAGAAAAACCCCAAATGGGCGTGGTTAAAGCGGTCAGCCATAAAATCAGCGAAGGGTGCAAATGCCTCAAAGAGGGCGATGTAGTGGCTTTTGGCAAATACAAAGGCACAGAAATCGTTTTAGATGGCAAAGAATTTATGGTTTTAGAGCTTGAGGATGTGCTAGGCGTGGTGGATTCTTGCTGCCATGGGCATGAGCACGGGCATAAAAAAGGCGATCACAAACACGAGGGCGACTGCTGTCATAGCCACTAAGCTAGACTTTGGGGGCGTTTAGCGCGCCCCTCCCATTCATACAACAAAAAAAAGGACAAACAATGGCAACTAAGGAAATCAAATTTTCAGACAACGCACGCAATAAACTTTTTGAAGGCGTGAAACAACTCAATGACGCGGTTAAGGTTACAATGGGTCCAAGAGGGCGTAATGTGCTCATTCAAAAAAGCTATGGCGCGCCCAGTATTACCAAAGATGGCGTGAGCGTGGCTAAAGAAATCGAGCTAGCCTGTCCTGTAGCCAACATGGGCGCACAACTGGTTAAAGAAGTGGCTAGCAAAACTGCCGATGCCGCTGGGGATGGCACCACCACCGCCACCGTTTTAGCTTACAGCATTTTCAAAGAGGGCTTGCGCAACATCACCGCTGGGGCTAACCCTATTGAAGTCAAAAGAGGCATGGATAAAGCTAGCGAAGCCATTATTGCCGAGCTTAAAAAAGCTAGTAAAAAAGTAGGTGGCAAAGAGGAAATCACCCAAGTGGCGACCATTTCGGCTAACTCCGATGAAAAAATCGGAAAACTCATTGCCGATGCGATGGAAAAAGTGGGCAAAGATGGCGTGATCACCGTTGAGGAAGCAAAAGGAATTGAGGACGAGCTAGATGTGGTTGAGGGCATGCAATTTGATCGTGGCTACCTCTCTCCCTATTTTGTAACTAACGCGGAGAAAATGACCACCCAGCTAGAAAACGCCTACATTTTACTCACAGATAAAAAAATCTCTAGCATGAAAGACATTTTACCCTTGCTTGAGCGCACCATGAAAGAGGGCAAACCTCTATTGATCATCGCTGAGGACATTGAAGGCGAAGCACTCACTACTCTAGTGGTGAATAAGCTTAGGGGCGTGCTCAATGTCGCAGCAGTCAAAGCTCCCGGTTTTGGCGATCGCCGTAAAGAAATGCTCAAAGACATCGCTATTCTCACCGGCGGACAAGTGATCTCTGAAGAGCTAGGTAAAACCTTAGAAAATGCCGATGTGAGCGATTTGGGCGTGGCGGCTAGAATTGTGATTGATAAAGACAACACCACTATCGTAGATGGCAAAGGCAAAGCCCATGATGTCAAAGATCGCATCGCCCAAATTAAAACCCAAATCGAATCCACCACTAGCGATTACGATAAGGAGAAACTCCAAGAACGCTTGGCAAAACTTAGCGGTGGCGTAGCCGTGATCAAAGTGGGCGCAGCCTCTGAAGTGGAAATGAAAGAAAAGAAAGATCGCGTAGATGATGCGCTCTCTGCCACAAAAGCCGCTGTTGAGGAAGGCATTGTGATCGGTGGGGGTGCGGCTTTGATTCGTGCGGCTCAAAAAGTGCATTTAGAATTGCATGAGGATGAAAAAGTGGGCTATGAGATCATCAAACGCGCCATTAAAGCCCCACTCGCTCAAATTGCAGCTAATGCGGGCTATGATCGCGGCGTGGTGGTCAATGAGGTGGAAAAACACAAAGAAGCCCATTATGGCTTTAATGCGAGCAATGGCGAATATGTGGATATGTTTAAGGCGGGCATTATTGACCCTCTCAAAGTGGCGCGCATCGCTTTGCAAAATGCGGTGTCTGTCTCTAGCTTGCTTTTAACCACTGAAGCCACTGTGCATGAAGTCAAAGAAGATAAACCTGCTCCAGCTATGCCTGATATGGGTGGCATGGGCGGTATGGGTGGCATGGGCGGTATGATGTAGTTTCGCCTTTGTCTTTGGAGGGGGTTCAAGGAGGGGTTTGCTATGTATTCAGCTAAAAAATCTCGTTTTCTGGAGAGTTTGCGATCGCAAAGACTGCGCTACAAACGCTATACTAAAAGCCCTCTGCGTTATGGTGGAGGCAAGTCCTTAGCGGTAGGCTTTATCTTAGAGTATATCCCCACACATTTAAAAAGAGTCATTAGCCCCTTTATGGGTGGGGGGAGTGTGGAGATCGCCTGCGCGCTAGAGTTGGGGCTAGAGGTGTTAGCCTTTGACATTTTTGATATTTTGGTGAATTTTTGGCAGGTGCTCTTAAAAGATAAGGAGCGTCTTTATGAAGCCTTGCTTGCGCTAAAGCCCACGCAAGAAATTTACAACACCATTAAGGCAGAACTCAAGGCACATTATCAAAAAGAGTGCGTGTTAGATCCGCTCACTTTGGCACGGGATTATTACTTTAATTTTAACTTGAGCTATGGACCGGGATTTTTAGGCTGGATGAGCAAGATTTATACCGATGAAAAACGCTACCATAGCACCCTAGCTAAGTTAAAAAACTTTGATGCCCCCACTTTAAGCGTGCGATGCGCTCCCTTTCAAGAGGTGCTTTTAGCCTACCCTAATGATTTTGCCTACCTAGACCCGCCCTATTTTTTAGAGGGCGACTCCAAGATGTTTAAGGGGATTTACCCCATGCGCAACTTCCCCATCCACCATAACGGCTTTGCCCATGAGCAATTAGCCCAAATGCTTAAAAACCGCCCGGGGCCTTTTATTTTGAGCTATAACGATTGCGCCTTTGTAAGAGAGGCGTATCAAGATTTTCATATCATTGAATTGGCGTGGCAATACACAATGGGGCAGGGCGAAACACGGATGGGTAAAAACCGCCTTGAGCGGGGCGATGTGGGGTATGTGAAAAAATCCCATGAGCTTTTAATCATTAAAGAGTGAGGCATATTTCAAAAGTGAAAACAACCTTTAAAATCGCCGATTAGAATTTGTGCCAAACAACACAAGGCTTAATTTCAACTATCTTAAAGATTTGCGCGATGAAAACAACAATCCCCTACCCCAAAGCATTTTGAGCAAAAATGTCGCCCCGATGTATTTAATTGTCGTGAATGGAGTCATTAAAAAAAATCGGGGGTTCTCAAGCACAAGGGGGGATTAAAAACACCCTAGAAATTTATAGAGATGGGGGTGTGAAAGGGAGAGCTAGCATCCGCAGTTTTGGGATTTGGTATTTTCTTTACCATACTATCTTAGCGGGTAAAAAGATAGAATTTTACATGATTTACCAAGATAATTTTAAAACTGATGTGAAGGGTTTATTTGGTTTGCATGCCGTGAGCGTCTTTGGCTACAAATTTTTAGAAAATGCGTGTTTATTGGATTATCAACAAATGATGGGAGGTTACCCCGAGTGGAATATCCAAGAGCAGGGCAAAGATTGGCCCAGTGAGGCTAAGAACACCCATGCCCGCCTTTTACAAAACGCCCAACTAAGAGAAAAGAAAGTTAAAAGAGGGGTGGTTGCAAGCCCTAAGAGGGACGATTCAGATGGGCAATCTTAAAACTCCTGCGGTGTTGCTTGATAAACCCGTATTTAGCGATGGCTAAACCCTGTTTTCAAGCTTGAAAGGAGGATTAAAGGGGCATGTGTGTTTCCTCTCTTTGCTCTCTAATTCCCCTTTTATCAAAGTTTGCATTAATGAAATTATGCTTTAATACTCTGTTTAGATCATGAATATGGAGCTAGCGGTGGGAACAAGTAGCGTGGTAGAGCATCCTTACTTTGGGGTGTTTGTTCTCTTGGTCTTTAGCTTTGTGGTGTTTAATTGGACTTTAAAAATCCAACGCTACCTCAGCCGTGCGATGGCGCAACGCAAGAACGAAAAGCTCAAACTGGCTGCTTATGAGTGCGGACCCCTAGCCCTCAAGCAACAAAATCGCGTTAGCCACCAGTTTTATGTGATGGCGATGCTCTTCATCCTCTTTGATGTGGAGATCGTTTTTATGTTCCCTTGGGCGTTAGATTTTAAAGACTTAGGGTTATTTGGCTTTATGGAGATGTTGAGCTTTATCGCCTTGCTAGGGATTGGCTTTGTCTACGCCTTAAAGAGAGGAGCATTAGAATGGCACAGCATGCAGTGAATTATCTCAAAAACAACGGGCTTCCTATCGCGCTCACCACCTTAGATCACTTGCTTAACTGGGGACGCAGTAATTCGCTCTGGCCCCTTACCTATGGGCTAGCTTGCTGTGCGATTGAGATGATGGCTACGGGGGGCTCGCGCTTTGATTTTGATCGCTTTGGCACTATTTTTAGAGCCTCACCTAGACAATCTGATGTGATGATCATCGCGGGCACTCTCACTAAAAAGCACGCCGAATTCACCCGCCGTCTTTACGATCAAATGCCCGAACCCAAATGGGTGATCTCTATGGGTTCGTGTGCGAACACGGGGGGGATGTTTAATACCTATGCTACCGTGCAGGGCGTGGATCGCATCATTCCGGTAGATATTTATTTGCCCGGTTGTGCGCCCCGCCCTGAAACTTTGCAATACGCCTTGATGGTCTTGCAGGATAAAATCCGCCGCACTAAGGCGATCAAAACCGATCCACGCAAAAGCCTAGCAAGGATCACCCATGGTTAGAAGACAACGCCCTAATGCCAATGTGCAAAAACAAGTGCATTATTCCGATCGTTTCCATGTGGTTAGATCCACACCCAAAACCCCCGTCGTGGGCACACCCTATGAGGTCATCTACAACCACCTTAACTATGAACACCAGATTTTAGAAAGCTATATTGAGCTTAATTGTGCGGTCTTTTGGGTGCAAAAGCAGGATTTAGTAAGCGTTGCGCAGGTGCTTAAAAAAGTGGGCTATAGCACTTTAAGCGAAATGAGTGCCATTGACTTTTTAGAACAGCGCGATCAATTCGAACTCTTTTATCAATTTGCCTCTTACCTACCTAACTTTGCAGACAAAAGACGCGTGCGTGTCAAATGCACTTTGGGCGCACAAGAGAGAGTAGAATCCTTAAGCCACCTCTTTAAGTCTGCGCAGTGGAGCGAGCGCGAGGCTTATGACATGTTTGGGATTGTCTTTGAAAACCACCCTCATTTACGCCGTATTTTGATGCCAGAAGACTGGGTGGGGCATCCTTTGTTAAAATCCTATCCGCTTAAGGGGGATGAACATGCCGCGTGGTATGAAGTGGATAAGATTTTTGGCAAGGAATACCGCGAGATTATCGGACCCGAGCAACGCGATAGCGCGCGCGTAGATGAGAAAGATACTTTCAATTTCTCGAAAGTAGGGCACGAACAAGCCAAGGGCTTGAGCCTTGAGGATAACCCGGGTAAGCACGCCTTCCAAAAATCCTTATTTGTCAAAGACTTACACACCAACGAGCCCACAGAACTCAAAGAGCGACCCTAATGGCACAGATTTTTACAAAGCTCAAACCCCAGTTTGAAAATGTGCTTTTCGAGCAAGATGGCAATAAAATGGTGGTTAATTTTGGTCCCCAACACCCCTCCTCGCATGGGCAGCTACGCCTGATCTTAGAGTTGGACGGGGAGAAGATCACCAAAGCCACGCCTGAAATCGGCTACTTGCACCGTGGGTGTGAAAAGTTGGGCGAAAACATGACCTATAATGAGTACATGCCCACCACAGACCGCCTAGATTACACCTCTTCTACAAGCAATAACTACGCCTATGCCTACGCAGTGGAGAAACTCATCGGGCTAGAAATCCCTAGACGCGCGCAGGTGATTCGCACCATGCTCTTAGAGCTCAACCGCGTGATCTCCCATGTTTTTTTCCTCAGCGTGCATGCCCTAGATGTGGGCGCGATGTCGGTGTTTCTCTATTGTTTTAAAACGCGTGAATACGGATTAGACTTAATGGAGGATTATTGTGGGGCACGGCTCACACACAACGCTATCCGTATCGGGGGCGTTCCTCTAGATTTGCCCCCTAACTGGTGTGAGAGTTTGCAGGGCTTTATTAAAGAGGTGCGTGCCACCCACAAGCTCATCAGCGGACTACTAGATAGTAACCGCATTTGGCGCGCGCGCTTGGAGAATGTGGGCACTCTCACCCAAGAGATGGCAAAATCATGGGGGGCAAGTGGGATCATGTTGCGCGCCACGGGGATCGCTTATGATGTGCGCAAAGAAGAACCCTATGAACTCTACCCCGAGTTGGATTTTGATATCCCCGTGGGTTCTAATGGAGATTCTTACGATCGTTACTTGCTCTACATGTATGAAATCGAGCAATCCTTAAGGATTTTAGAACAGCTCATCCCCATGTATGCGCCCACAGACACGCCCATCATGGCTAAAGCCCCTGATTATATCAGCGCACCCAAAGAGGACATCATGACTCAAACTACGCCTTGATGCAGCACTTTGTGCTGGTAACTCAGGGCATGCGCCCCCCCAAAGGCGAGGTCTATGCGCCCACTGAATCGCCCAAGGGCGAACTGGGCTTTTTTATCCACTCTGAAGGGCAACCCTATGCCTACCGCTTAAAAATCCGCGCCCCGAGTTTCTTTCATATTGGATCGTTGCAAGATGTGCTTGTGGGGCAGTATCTCGCAGACGCTGTTACGATCATTGGATCGAGTAATGCCGTCTTTGGGGAGGTGGATCGATGAGGCGTTTTGATCTGCGCCATTTAAGAGATGAGCCCAACCAAGCGGTGTTAAAACGCTTGGGAGAAATTTTAGATAGCAGTGTGAGCGCGGGCGAAGTGGTGATTTTCATGGTAGAGGTGGTGGATTTTGACTTGGTGGAGCAGAGCGCGGAGTTTGTCAAGGCGAGGGGGGATACCTTGATGAATTCCTTGCGTTTTAATCGTGTGGATTGGACCTTAGTGGTCAAAAAGGGGGCTTAATGGTCTTTAATATTGATGGACAAGAGATCGAGTTTCAAGAGGGGCAAACAATCCTAGAAGCCGCTAGAAGTGCGGGGGTGTATATCCCTGCCATTTGCTACTTGAGCGGGTGTTCTCCCACTGTGGCGTGTAAGATGTGCATGGTGGAGGTGGATGGCAAACGCGTTTATGGCTGTAACACCAAAGCTAAACCCAATACGCAGGTTATGACCAACACTAAAGAGATCGCAGCTGAGCGCAAGATGATCATGCAAACCTATGATGTCAACCATCCGCTAGAGTGTGGGGTGTGCGATAAAAGCGGGGAGTGCGAATTGCAGGATATGACCATGCGCATGCAAGTGGAAACCCAGCCCTTTGCTGTGCGCGACAATTTGAAACCCTTTGCCTTTTGGGCACAGGCTTCTTACGATCCTAATTTGTGCATCATGTGCGAGCGTTGTGTAACCACATGTAGTGATAATATCGGGGATAGCAATTTAAAGGCGATCAAAGCAGACTTGTACGCCCCCGATAAATTCAAAACCAGCATGCCCAAAGACCCTTTTAGTGTGTGGAGTCGCAAGCAAAAGGGGATGATCGGTTTTGTGGGCGATACCCCTTGTTTTGATTGTGGGGAGTGCATCGCCGTGTGCCCTGTGGGCGCGATCGTCTATAAGGATTTTAGCTATAGTGCCAATGCTTGGGAGCTCAAACACATCGACTCCACTTGTATGCATTGTGCAGCCGGGTGTTTGATTGACTATGAGGTGCGCCATTTTGACACTTTGGGCGATGATCTCAAAATCTTCCGTGTGGGCAATGACTTTTATCATAATCCCATCTGCGGTGCGGGGCGTTTTGCCTTTGATGTGCATTCCAGCCCTAAGGGGAGCGCGCATATACAGCAAGCCGTGCAAAAACTCCAAGAGGCTAAGGTGGTGCATATCAGCGGAGATGTGAGCAATGAAGAGGCTTATTTGCTAGAGCATTTGCGCGCTAAACTGGGCTTTAAACTTGTTAATGAAGAGGTGCGCGCGTTTCAAAACTTTTTAAATGCCTTCCAACCTAGTAGCTTTGCAGATTTAGCCGACATCAAGCAGGCTAATCTCATTGTAACTTTGGGTTCTAAAATCCGCACAGAAAACCCTTTAATCAAATACGCCATCGCTAACGCGCTCAAGGTCAATAAGGGCAGTGCGCTTATCTACGCCCACCCCATCGCTGATAAGGCGATCAATGAGATCTGCCGTGCAGTCCTACCCCTCACCCACGCCCCCCAAGCTGAAGAGATTGTGCTAGGCGCGTTTTTGCACGCCCTAGGGTTAGAACACCCCAGCTTACAACCTCTCTTAGAATCCCAAAGTGAGGGCGAAAAACCCTACTACACCATGCTAGAATCCATCGGGTTAGCTCAAGGTGATTTTGAGAAGATGCAAGCCTTGATCGCCAAAGCCTCTAAAATCGTGCTCATTGCCGGACAAGAACTCTACACCCACCCACGCGCTTCTAATATCGCCTTGCTATTAAAAGAACTCTCCACGCGTTGCCAAGTGATTTTAGTGCCCCCTAGCACGAACGCCTTAGGCATCGCTTCTATTTGTACTTTGGACGCGCCCACAATGGAGTCTCCTAGTGTGGGTGTGCGCACTCAAGGGGATTACACCCTAGATTGCGACAACAAAGGCGCGCATAAAGTAGATTTCATTCTGCCCAGTTTTAACCAACTAGAGGCGAGTATCACTAATTTTGAAGGGCGTTTATTGCCCATTAGACCCGCCTTGCGCTTTGAAGGTTTTGATCTAAGCGACATCGCCCAGCATTTTGGCTGTGTGGGGGAGAGTTTAATAGATTACACCCATTTACTCCCCCAAGAGAAGGGCTATAAACCCATTATTTACGATCATCTTAAAAACTTCTATAGCAATGATAAATCTAACCAGCGAGGCTACAAACTAGACACGCCCCACTACGCCACCCCCACCCCTCCCTCCGCTACGCCCATTCAAGCGATCTTGCCTAGCGAGTTTAATGCCTATTGTAAATACCCCGAGACCCAGTTTGGCACGCCCACTTTGCAGAGCACTAATTTACAGCTCAAGGCGGGGGTCTATGTTTCCCCAGCACACCTAGAAAAGCTAGGGCTAAAGGAGGGGGTTTGCGTGTGCTTGAAAAAAGGCGATTTGAGTTTAAGCGGGGCTATCTATGTGGATCACAGCCTAGAGCAAGAAGTGTTCATGGTAAGCCCCAATTTAGACACGCAGGGCATTTTCGCCCAAGGACTTTTTAGCACCCTAGTATTGGAGCGCACATGAGTGCTGAGATCCTAGAGACCTGTATTAAAATTTTAGTGGTGGTGTTGGTGTTTGCGGGCTTGGGCGCGTTTGCGACCTATTTAGAGCGCAAGGTGTTAGCCATTTTCCAACGCCGTTTGGGTCCTACCTATGTGGGACCCTTTGGACTCTTGCAAGTGATCGCCGATGCGATCAAACTCTTTTGTAAAGAGGATGTAATCCCTCAGCACGCTAACCGCCTTATCTTTGCAGTCGCGCCCGTGATCGCAATGGTGAGTGCCTTTGTCTCTATGGCACCCATTCCCTTTTTTGGGGATTTTACCCTCTTTGGATACACCATTAGACCCATTATCTCAGACATCAATGTCGGTTTGCTCTTCTTTTTAGCTGTGGGTGCAGCAGGGATTTATGCGCCCTTGCTAGCTGGGCTAGCGTCTAATAGCAAGTATTCTTTGATTGGATCAGCGCGTGCAGCAATTCAGTTGTTGAGCTTTGAAGTGGTGAGCACGCTCACCATTTTAGCCCCGATCATGGTAGTAGGCTCGCTCTCTTTGATTGAAATCAACAACTACCAAGCCGGGGGGGTCTTGCATTGGCTGGTGTTTAAACAACCCCTAGCCTTTTTCTTGTTTTTAGTGGCTAGTTATGCCGAGCTCAACCGCACCCCCTTTGATCTGCTTGAACACGAGGCTGAGATCGTGGCTGGATTTTGCACGGAGTATAGCGGGTTAAGATGGGGGATGTTTTTCTTAGCTGAATACGCCCACCTCTTTGCCTTTTGCTTTGTGATCTCTTTGATTTTCTTTGGAGGCTATAATCCCTTGTGGATTATTCCGGGTGGCATAGCGATCTTGCTCAAGGTCTGTTTCTTTGTGTTCTTAGCGATGTGGGCGCGCGCCACCTTCCCGCATGTGCGCCCCGATCAACTCATGCGCTTGTGCTGGAAAATCATGTTACCCCTCTCGTTGGTCAATATTTTGATCACCGGGCTTGTCATCTTAATCTAAGGAGAAAGCATGGCGCAACAACGCTATAAATGGATCGCGCAGGAACAAAAACCCACCACTGCCCCCCAAAAATTCTTAGGCACGCTCAAATCTACTTTTGGACTGGACCTTTTTAAGGGTTTGGGCTTGACGATTAAAGAGTTCTTTAGCAAAGATGTAACCATCCACTACCCTATGGAAGTGTTGCCTTTAAGTCCGCGCTACCGTGCTGTGCACCACTTGCAAAGACTCCTAGAATCGGGTTCTGAACGCTGTATTGGGTGTGGGTTGTGCGAAAAGATTTGCACGAGTAATTGTATTAGAATCATCACGCACAAGGGTGCGGACGAGCGCAAACATATTGACAGCTACACGATCAATCTAGGGCGTTGCATTTATTGCGGGCTGTGCGCGGAGGTGTGCCCCGAACTAGCCATTGTGATGGGGCAACGCTTTGAAAATAGCAGTGTGCAACGCTCCCAGTTTGGAGGCAAGGCAGAGTTTTTAACCGATGTGCAAAGCGCACAAGATCACAGCCATGTAGAATTTGCTGGCTTTGGTGCGCCCAGTGTAGACGCACACACACGCTTACAACAAACCCCCCTAGATTATGCCAGCCAAGAGGAACAAGCCAGCCAAGAGGAAAAAAAAGATGTTTGATACCATTGCCTTTTACTTCTTTGCGATCCTCACTTTGGGCATGGCTTTGGTGGTGATCACCACAAAGAATATCTTGTATGCGATGAGTGCGCTGGCTGTGGCAATGGTCTTCATTGCGGCGTTTTTCTTTTTGTTAGATGCAGAGTTTTTAGGCGTGGTGCAGATTATTGTCTATGTGGGCGCGGTGATCGTGATGTATGCCTTTGGGATGATGTTTTTCAACGCTTCAGAGGAGGTTGTGGAGCGCGCGCATGCGCCTAAAGTCGTGGTATTTTTAGGGGCGTGTATGGCGGTGGTGTTGGTGTTGATCTTGGGTGCGCCCTTTGTGGGGCAATACGCCTCTTTGCTCAAAGACGCGCTGAATAATGCGCCTAGCGAGGTTTCTAATACAAAATTGGTCGGCTATGCCCTCTTTACTAAATACTTACTCGCCTTTGAAGTGGGTGGCTTGATGCTCTTGGTGGCGCTGGTAGGAGGCATTGCTACCGCCTTGCGCAAAAGCCATTTTAACCCCCCTCCAAAGGAAAGCGCGTGATTGGGTTACCCCATTATTTGGTCTTTTCTGCCTTGTTGTTTAGTGTAGGCTTGGCTGGGCTATTGCGCCGCAAGAATATTCTCATGCTCTTTTTCTCTACAGAAATCATGCTCAATGCCATCAATGTCGCCTTTGTAGCCATCGGGTATTATTTGCAAGACATTAACGGGCAGATTGTGGCGTTGTTTATGATTGCCATTGCTGCGGGCGAAGTGGCAGTGGGCTTAGGGCTGGTGATCCTCTGGTTTAAAAAGCACAAGAGCTTAGACATTGACACACTAAATCGCATGAAAGGCTAGTATGCTAGATGTCCATTGTGCGCAAATGCTCTTAGTAGCGGTGCTATGTTTGCCCTTGCTGGGCGCGCTCTATGCGGGTTTGCTAGGAGGGTATGCCAAACTCGTGCATGTAGGGATTGTCAATTCTGCACTCTTGGCAGGCGCGTTTGTCAGCGCATTAGTGCTTGCCAAGAGTGTCTTCTTCGATCACGCCACTTATAACGCCTATCTCTTTGATTGGATCGCCGTGGGTGGGTTTAAAGTGGGCTTTTCCTTCATGCTTGATCCTATCAACGCGGTGATGATTGTCGTGGTAACTTTGGTTTCGCTCCTTGTGCATGTGTATTCCATTGGCTACATGCTAGAAGACAAGGGCTATAACCGCTACTTTAGTTATCTCTCTGGCTTCGTGTTTTCCATGCTCTTTTTGGTGCTCAGTGATAACTTTCTAGGACTCTTTGTAGGCTGGGAGGGGGTGGGCTTGTGTTCCTATCTACTCATCGGGTTTTGGTATCATAAGAGCAGTGCCAATAGCGCCTCCATTGAAGCCTTTGTGATGAATCGCATCGCCGATCTGGGCATGCTACTAGGCATTTTATGGCTCTATTGGGCTTTTGGATCGTTGCAATATGAAGTGATCTTTGCCAATATTCAGAGCATAAATTATGGGGTCTTGCTAGGCATAGGCGCGCTGTTGTTTGTGGGCGCGATGGGCAAGAGCGCGCAGTTTCCCTTGCACACATGGCTAGCCAATGCGATGGAGGGACCCACACCCGTATCAGCCTTGATTCACGCCGCGACCATGGTTACAGCCGGGGTGTATTTGTTGGTGCGCGCCCACCCGCTTTATAGTGCCCTGCCCGAACTAGGCTATGCTATTGCGTGCTTGGGGGCGTTTGTCGCGCTCTTTGGAGCCAGCATGGCATTAGTCAATAAAGACCTCAAGCGCATTATCGCCTATTCTACTCTCTCCCAACTAGGTTACATGTTCGTAGCTGCCGGGCTAGGGGCTTATTGGGTGGCACTCTTCCATCTCTTCACCCATGCCTTTTTTAAAGCCCTCTTGTTCTTGGGCGCGGGTAATGTGATGCACGCCATGCATGACGAATTAGACATTAGCAAAATGGGCGGGCTTTACAAACCCTTAAAGTTAAGCGCGATTTTTATGACAATCGCCTCTGTGGCACTATGCGGAATCTACCCTTTGGCAGGCTTTTTCTCTAAGGACAAGATTTTAGAAGTCGCCTTTGGCACGGGACACCATGGACTCTTTTTAGCCTTGCTCATTGGAGCGGTCTTCACCGCCTTTTATAGCTTTAGACTCTTGATGTTGGTCTTTTTTGCCCCCCAAGTGCATAGCATTAAACACCCCCATGAAGCCCCTAAATTTATGCTCGTGGCGATGAGCCCCCTTGTGCTCTTAGCCGTAGTAGCAGGCTTTGTAGAACACCCCTTTTGGCACGCCCTCTCACAAGTCATCCCCCAATCTTTTTTAGACTACCCCGTGCCTACATGGCTGTTGCTCACCCTCACTACAGGGCTGGTCTTGCTCGCTATCATCTATGCGATTAAAAAATACCAACACGGGATTGTCTGCAAGAATAAGGGGCATGGTTTTCTTTACAAACTTCTTTACAACCAATACTACATCCCCCAACTCTACGCTTGGCTGGCGCAAGGCTTTTTGCGCTTGGGCAAATTCTTATGGCGCAAATTAGAAGTGCGCACCCTAGATGTCGCTATCGACGCGCTGGCTAAAATCCCCGCGCTTTTAGCCCAAATTTTAGTGCCCATGCAAAGTGGCAATTTGAGCACGGGCTTAAGGTGGATGGGCTTTGGGGTGGTAGTCATGCTGGTGTTGGCGATTTTGAGTTTCTGGAGATAGCATGGATTATTTGCAACTAATGCCCCCTTCGCATTTGTTAAGTCTGTTGATCTTCTTGCCTATGGTGGCAACCTTACCCCTATTTGGCATGTCCGATCGCCACGCCAAGGGCTATGGCGTTTTAGTGGGCTTTGTAGAATTGTGTTTGACTCTGTGGTTATGGGCACTCTTTGATCCCACACAAGCGGGCATGCAATTTGAAGAAGTGGGTTCTTTGGGCTTTTTAGAGAATTATGGGATTAGCTACCATGTAGGTGTAGATGGGATTTCACTCTTTTTATTGGTGCTCAGCGCATTGGTGATCTTCTTGTGTGTGCTCTATGTGCGCGCACACCAACAAGCCATGATCATTGCGCTTTTATTGCTTGAGGGCATGCTCATGGGGGTATTTAGCGCGCTCAATTTAATCTTTTTTTACTTATTTTGGGAAGTTTCGCTCTTGCCCGTGCTCTATCTGATTGGGCGTTTTGGAGTAGGGGCTAAAATCTATTCAGGGCTTAAATTCTTTCTTTACACTTTTGTCGCTTCCTTATTCATGCTCTTGGGGATTTTGTATTGTGGCTACGCTTACGCGAGCGTCTCTGGGGGCTGGAGTTTTGATCTCTATAGTTTAGCCCAAGTGGTTTTGCCCGAGCATGCGCGCCTTTGGGTCGCTCTAGCCTTCTTCATAGGTATCGCAGTGAAAATCCCTATTTTCCCTTTCCATAGCTGGATGCCCCATGCTTATGGGAACGCACCCATCATAGGTTCTGTCGTCTTAGCTGCCCTGCTCTCTAAAATGGGCACTTACGCCCTCTTGCGCTTTTTTGTGCCCTTTTTTCCCGATTTTATCAGCGCGTTTTTTATCCCCCTATGCGTGCTTGCGCTGTGTATGGTCATTTATGCGGGCTGGTTGGCATGTTCTCAGCACGAGATGAAACGCCTTGTGGCTTATAGCTCCATGTCGCACATGGGGGTTGCCTTAGTGGGGATTTATGCGCTTAATAGCACGGGGGTAGTGGGCGCGATCTTTACGATGATTTCGCATGGACTGGTGAGTAGCGCGCTTTTCTTGCTCATCGGGGTTGTAGTGAGCAGGCAGGGCTCTAGCAAGATTGTTGCCTTTAGGGGGCTAGCCCATTTTATGCCCGTGTATGCAACTTTCTTTATGATCGTGGCTCTAGCTAATGTGGGCTTGCCCTTGACAAGCGCGTTTGTAGGCGAGTTTTTAAGCTTACTGGGCTTTTTTGAGCGCGCGCCCGTGCTCACCTTTGTGGCAGGGATTACCATTATTTTATCGGCTATCTACATGCTCAATCTCTACAGAAAAGTCTTTTTTGGCGCGCCTCCAAAACACCTTCTAGGCGATCTCTCTTGGGGACAAAAGGGGGTTTTGGGTGCGCTCATTATTGCCATTTTATTTTTTGGCATCTACCCCAAACCCTTGTTACATTCCATAGAAGCCAGCGCACAAGCTTTGGTGCAAAGCGCAAACGCGCGCCTATCAGTCTCTCCCTAAGGATAGTTATGGATACTTCTTTGTCTTTGCAAGAACTCAGCCTTCCTAGTGTCTTGCCCATGCTCATTAGCGCGTTGGGGGGGGTGTATGTGCTCTTGCTCAACGCCTTTAAAAAGAACTTTTCGCGCAATCTGAATATCTCTTTGGTGCTTTTATGTTTAGGCTTGGATTTTATCGCCCTCTTTGCGCCCGTGAACACCACCTTTAGTTTCTCCCATCTCCTCGAGATCGATTCTATCTCTTTGCTAGCCCAGAAACTCATTGTGATCGCCAGTTTCTTGCTCATGCTCTTGGTCTGGAGTAAGGAGCGTTTTGAGGAATTCCAAACTCCCGAATTTTACGGACTCTATTTATTCATGGTGGCGGGTTTCCAATTAATGGTTTCTAGCGATCATCTCGTAGTGATTCTCTTAGGGCTTGAAACCGCTTCGCTCCCCATGTGTGTCTTAATGGCGCTCAACCATAAGGATACGGGACTAGAAGCGGGCTTGAAGTATTTCACCATGGGCGTATTAGCTAGTGTGTTTTTTAGCATGGGGGCGATGATCCTCTACCTATTGACCGGCAGTTTAGAACTCTCTAACATGAGCTTTACAGAGAATTTTAGCCCCGTGTTGTTGTGCGCCTTTGCCTGCGTGTTTTTACTAGGGGCGATTGGCTTTAAGGTATCCTTAGTGCCTTTCCACACTTGGATGCCCGATATTTACGAGGGCAATAACCCGGTGTTCACCGCCTTCATCTCTATTGTGCCTAAAATTGCGGGCTTGGTGGTGGCTTGGCGGGTGTTCTCTTTTTTCTTGGCTACGCAAATTGCGTTTTTACAAACCCTCTTTTACGCGCTGGTCGCGCTCACCATTACTATCCCCAATCTCCTAGCCCTCTTGCAAAAGGACGCTAAGCGCATGATGGCTTATAGCTCCATTTCGCACACGGGCTTTGCGCTCGCCTGCGTCTTTAGCGCGAGCCCAGAGGCTATGCTCAATTACTGGCTCTTGTTCTTGCTGACTAATGTCGGGGCATTCACGCTCTTTTGGGGGGTGAGCAGTCGCACTGATAGCACGGCTACGCGCTATGACTACCCTTATGCGCGCTTTAATGGACTCATTAAAACCCAACCCCTATTAGCCTTGTTAGGGGCGATCTTTATGTGCTCTCTAGCCGGGATTCCCCCTTTTTCTATGTTTTGGGGCAAGGTGTTGGTTTTGCAAAGTCTGTTGGTTCAGGGCAATGTTTTTTTATGCGTGGTGATGGTGATCAATAGCGCGATCGCCGCAGTCTATTATTTGCGCTTATTTGTAGCCATGCTCTTTGCTAACCCCCACCCTCAAGAGCATTTAAATGGGGGGTATGGGGTGTATGGCGTGTTAGTGGCGATGGCTTTAGCATGCGTATTTAGCGTTTTTGTGCTCCAAAACTATGCCCTTTAAGCGCGCCTTAGCACTCTTAGCATGCGTGCACGCGCCCTTATTTGCGCTCCAACTCAGCCTCACCCAAGGCAAGGAGGGGAATAAGGATTTTGCTACCCTCACACTCACCCATGATAACCCCTTTGCTTGCACCCAAGCGCGTATCCCTCCAGAGGTGGTAACATGTGTCATCCACTCCATCCCCAAGCCCGGTTTCACCCCCTTAAAAACGCCCTTTTTTGATATCTCCTATGAAATGAAAGATTATGTATTTTATTTGCATATCCGTCCCAAATTCCAGCAACAACTCTTTGCAATCCCCTATGACTATAAACAACACATCCCCATCCAAAAAACCACTGCACGCACCTCAAAGGCATGGCAGGTGGTGGGCTTCCACTACACCATTCCCTTCCTTAGCCCCAAAAAACCCGATGAAGCTGTGCACAAGGGTCTTAATTTCCCCATTGTAATTGAAGACGCGCAAACGCCCTATATCAAAGAATTAGGGGTGGACAACCAACCTTTGCACTACTCTAAGGGCGGGGATTTAGATGGCTATTTGAATGTTAAGAAACTCATCCAAGAACAATCTTACCTCAACGCCCTGAAAGCCATCGGCAGTATTTTTCAAGTTTATCCTGACACCTTATTTAGAAAAGACCTCTATCTCTATGAGCTCATCGCGCTATCTAAACTCCAAAAACGCCCCGATCTCCTGTTGCAAATTGGTGAACGCTGGTTGAAACTCTACCCCTCTGATCCCCAAGTGCCCCATGTGCTCTACTTGATAGGCACAGCCTACATGCAGATCAACTACGCCAGACAAGCCGCCGAACAATTCAAACGCGTGCTAGACGAATACGCCCAAAGCCGTTATGCAGCCCTCTCCTACATGCGCCTAGCCCAACAGGCTGCCAATGAAGGCGATGGCTCTAGCGCGTTAGCAAAGTTTCAAAAAGCCTATAGCCAAGCTAAAGACAAGGAGAGCGCGAGCGAAATCGCCTTCGCTTGGGCGCGCTTTGATTTGGATCACAGCGAAAGCCCCAACGCTGCCTCTTTAATTAATAAAATCTTGCAAGCCAATTTAGATTTTTTTCTCTTGGACTTATCCCAATCCTATGCCATGATTTTAGACCTCAAGGCGCATGCCCTCTTTGAACCCGCCATCAAGATCACCAAACTGCTCGCCAACCAAGACAATGATCCCGTGATTAAAGAAAAAGCCGCTTTTGAGTTAGGGTTGCTCTATGCCAAAAACAAACAACCCAATGAAGCCCACATCGCCAATCTCAACTATTTAGACAATTTCACCAACGCCGCGCACATTAGCACCATCAAGCAAAGAGATCAAGAAATCCTCTTTTTGATGCATGGGAGTTTTGAGGAGAAATTGGCGCGCTATAACCAGATCATCAAGGACTACCCCATAGGTTCTAAAGAGCACCAAAAAGCCCTAGATTACAAGGCGCGCATGCTCTTAGAAGAGCACTACTATAGCCAAGTTTTAGCGATGGCTCCGGATCTGCCCCTAAATTCTGAGCCCATGCAAACCGCGCTATTGCAACTGGGCAAAAGCGCGATCAAGGAAGGGGATTGCAAAAGCGCGGGTTCGTTCTTAGTGCAGGTAACCCCTTTAAACCCTGAGGAATTTGATGAGAAAGATCAACTAGAAGCCTTCGATTGTTTTTATGATGCCAAACTCTACAACCAAGCTGCGATCTTTTCTAAAAACGGCGTAAAACAATCCCAAAGCCCTCAAGATCGCCTTAATTGGCTCTATCGTCAGGGTAGAAACCTCTACGCGTTGAAGAATTATCAAGATTCTCTGCTTGCCTCTAAGGACGCGCTCACTCTAGCCGCTCTGCATAAACGACAAAAATACTACGACATCGCCTTCGTGGTGTTTTTAGACTACATGCACACCAACAACCCCCAAGAAGCTTTTAAAGTCTTCCCTAAACTCCAAGAATGGTTTAAGGGCGATGCGCGCATGCTAGAGGTCTATGGACTCTTATTGCAAAATGAGGAAAAAAGCACCAATAACCCCACCACTCTTGAGCTCTACGCTAAGAACGCGATCGCCTTGCAAAAACAATACCAGAGCGATGCGTTCATGCCCTATGCCCAAGAACAACTCATCAGCGCGCTCATGCGCCAAAACAAACTAGAAGATGCGCTCAAACAAAGCGAGGTGTTGTTAAGCAAGCCCCTAGAGGACAAGGATAAAACCCATGTGCTCTACATGCAAGGGAGTATTTTTAAAGCGCAAAACAAGTTGGACAAAGCACAAAAAGCCTTTGAAGCCTGTGATGCTATTAAAGTTGCTTCAGGTTGGAAAGATTTATGTAGTCAAGCTTTGAATTTACTCAAACCCTAAGGATGAACATGGACTTACAAGCGGACATTTTTAGAGAATACGATATTAGGGGGGTTGTGCGCACCCAACTCACCCCAGAAGTGGTCTTTAACATCGGCGTACATTTGGGAGATTTAATGCGTGATAAACGCGTGGGCGTGGGTTATGACGCGCGCACCCACGCCCAAGAGCTTTTTAACCATCTGTGTAATGGCTTGGCGTATAGCGGGGTAGAAGTCTTTGATCTGGGCATGATTCCCACCCCTGTAGCTTACTTTGCGACCTTTGAGAGTATAGAGGGCGTGCAACTGGCTAATTCCATTATGATCACTGGATCGCATAATCCCCCCGAATACAATGGCTTTAAGATCACCCTAGATCAAAAACCTTTCTATGGAGAAGCAATCCAAGAACTCGCCAAACACATCGCACAAAACCCCCTACCCTATCAAGCTAGCGATCCTACCCCTAGAAAACTCAACGCCATTGGTTTTTACCAACACTACCTTGCCACCGCCTTTAGCCACCTGCAAAACTTCCCCTACACTCTCGCACTAGATTTTGGCAATGGAGTGGGGGGGCTGGGCTTAGAGCCGATCTTGTGTGGGCTAGGAATTCCATTTGAAAGTCTCTATGCTAACCCTGATGGGACTTTTCCTAACCACCACCCCGATCCTAGCGAAGCCAAAAACCTAGAGGATTTAAAAGCACGCATGCAAGCAAAGGGCTTAAAAATCGGGCTTGCCTTTGATGGAGACGCTGATCGTATCGCGCTTTTAACCCCCACATACACCTATGCGGGCGATGAATTAGCGATTTTATTCGCCCAAGATTTGCACGCGCGTGGACTCAAACCCTTTGTGATTGGCGAGGTGAAATGTTCGCAGGTGATGTATGATAGCATTAATGCGATCGGGCAAGCCTTGATGTATAAAACTGGGCATAGTAATTTAAAAGTCAAACTCAAAGAAACTAATGCCCACTTTGCTGCTGAGATGAGCGGGCATCTCTTTTTTAATGATCGCTATTTTGGTTATGACGATGCGATCTACGCGGCTTTGCGTATTTTAGAACTCTTTTTGGTCCATACCCCTGAGCAATTAGAGCGACATGTGCGCGATCTGCCCTATTCGTATAAAACCCCTGAGGAAAAAATCAGTGTGCCTGAAAATGAGAAATTTAAGCTGGTGGCGCAATTACAAGAAACTTTAGAAAAAGGGGATTTGCCCCCTAATTTTCCCCGTGTGCTAGAAGTGATTAACATTGATGGGGTGCGCGCGATCTTTGAACACGGCTTTGGTTTGGTGCGCGCGAGCAACACCACGCCCACACTGGTAACCCGTTTTGAGGGCAAAGATAAGGCATGCGCACAAAGTTACAAGGACGCCCTGCTAGGCTTGCTCGCCCACTTGCGCGCCCATCCTCTCTAGGGTTTCTAGTATAATCTCTTTGGCACGCGTATAAAATTTAGCGATCTGGGCTTGGGGGAGGGAGAGCGCGCTAGAGAGCATGTACATGCAACAATGGCTAAGTGTGCCCTCTAATAAAATGCCCTCTAGGGGGTGTTGCGCGCTCAAGTGCATGCTTAAGGCGTGCAGGCGATCGATGAGGGCATAGAGTTCTCTTTTGGTGTTAATGGGGGTGTTTAACGCTTCTTTAAGAGGGGTTAGTAGAGTGTTAAAGCGCATGGGAAGGGGGATTTCAGGGGCTGGTTGAAAAACCCTTTTGAGGCGTTTAAGGGCTTTGGCTTTAGCGCAGGGAGGGAGTTTAAGCGCGCTAGATCGCATGGGCTGGGTGTGTTCAATATAAGCCCCTCTGGAGAGGTTATAAACTAGGGGAGCGCGTTTTTTAAAGAGCGCGCCCATTTGATTTTTGGAGAGAATAAAAAGCCCATCGGCAAAAACCCGTGCGCTTTGCTCAAAGTTGGGGCGCACTTCTAGGGCATCGCTGGGGATGTGGGCGCACTCCACCCCATAAAAAGAGCCTTGCGCGTGCTTGGCTTGTCCTTCAATATAGCCACAATCCAGCCCGCATAAAATCAAAGTCTTAGAAAACAAGCATGCCAAACTCACCCCGGCATTGCCCACAAAGGGCGCACTATACTCTAGGGCTAAGTCCCCCCACAGATACCCGCTCGCACTCCCCCCGCGCATGAAAAGATAACTCTCTTGGGCTAAACGCACCGCTTTAGGGTTGCACATGTTGGCATAGATCAAGGGGGTTTGATCTAGGGGGGCTTGTTGGAGCACCTCTGCGAGGTAGTCAATGCGCTCGATTTCAATCTGAAAATCTATAGCAATACCGCGCGCTTTCAGGGGTTTTAAAGCCGTGCCACAACTAAAGATGATCATGCGATCTTGATTGGTTTGTATAAAATCTAACAAACCATCTAAACTCGGACCATTGCCCACCACACAGATAGGCACGCTAAAGGGTTTGCAAGTGTGGGGGTTGAGCACTAGGGGGGATTTTTGCAAATTGGCTAAGGTGTTGCTCAAGCCCAACATTTCATCTTCAAAACTCCCCCACCCCCTTAGCGCACTTTTTTTATGGGCGTTGAAACGCTGTTGGGCTAGGGTGCTATCCTGGCTTTCATAGGGCTTAAACTCTAAATGTAAAAAACTATGGGTGATTCTCTTAGCGTGAAAAAGGGATTGTAAAAGCGTATCGGGCATGCGCTTTAAAAAGATGACACACGCTTTAGGGGGAGTCGCCTTAAAGAGTTTGGCATAATCCACAAAAAAGCAACTCACACGCAATAAGTCAATGTGTTCTTCATAGATGTAGAGCGCGTGGAAGAACGCCCCTTCTTCTAACAACAACGCTAAAAATAGCCCTCCGGCTAAACCAAAAAGCGCGCTGGGCGGGTAGAAATTCTTGCCTAAGGACAAGGGAGTGCTTGGATTGCCTAAAGCTAAGAGTTGATCGCACGCGCGCTTGGTCAGAGGTAGATTATCTAAATCCAGCGCGCCCAACTCCACCCCGCTACTTTTAAGTTGCCATTTGGGGTTTTGCAAAATATTTTGTGCCCATTGCCTAGAAATTTCTACCATCTGGTGTTTGCCCCCTTCATAGGGGAAAAACAGCGCGCCATCGTGGATTTGCACGATATTAAAACCCTGCGCGCCAAATAAGAGATTGTAGGTTGTAGGGGGGGGCAAGAGTTGGGTATAAAGCCCGGGTAAATTGTTTTGGAAGAAACTTAGATTGCGCGCAAAGCGTCTTTGCAGGGCATGCTGGCTTAGATCAAGAGCGCTTGTTGTCATGAGGGCTACTCCTTTGGAAAATCTTTGCTGGAGGTCTTGATCCCCATAGCTGGATTATAAGCAATTAGCAATCTTTTATACAAACATGTTGGGGTGTTTAAAACCCTTCATTCTGCCTTTATAGCCATTGGTGTGTCATTTTTGACTCATGCCTTGCTTGTTTCTTGACGGGTTGATCTCTTGTTGCCTAACTTGTGCGGTGCGCAACCCACGCGGCCGGTTGAAAGCGCTTTGTTAGACGCGCAACGCGCTAGGGCGTTTTGCCCACTAGCCCAAATCACCAACATGGGCAAGACTTAGGGAGTGGAGGGGGTTTAGAAGTGCTATTAGAATGGATGCGAAGTTACTGTGCCCACACCCGCCAACAATCCATCTTTAGGGTTTGGGCGATCTCTTGGCTGGGTTTGCGTGCATAAATCGCGCCTTCCATGTTCTGCCCCAAACACTCCGCGATAAAACCATGGCAATTATTCGCGAAGTGCCCAAATACTAAAGACATTTGGGCTTCCTAGGCTGATGTTGCCCGTAGGGAGAGTTTGGTTCTCACTCTATGTCCCTATAGTAGGGATTTTACAGAGTTTGAGCTCCAACGCATTCCCTACAGGTCTCACACATCATATCTCCAAAGGCGTAACTTTGCGCACTCCCTGCGCTAGATACGAATGTATGAGAGCATTATACCACGAATTAGTGGCATTCATCCCACCCGCTAAAGACGAGTGGGATTTCTGCCGAGGAGGCTTAAACAAGTGGTAATCCCTAGCTTGCCCCACTAAGGACAATGCCCCTATGTCAAGATCGCCAACCGTTCTTGTGCCACGACAAGAGACAAAAATGATCTTGCCTTCCGAAAACCCTTGAGAAGTGCATTTTTCAATGCGACTCCCATTGAATTTACCGGTCAAATGCACGATTTGCCCCCCACCTACATAGACTCCCGTGTGCGAAAACGCATCGGCAAGATCATGCCATAACACACTGCCTATTGCTGGTTCGCACACCCCATCGCCTTTCCGATAAACTAGAAAATTTCTAAAAATTCCTCATAAACATCTTGGGCGATCTGTTTGGTTGCTAATAGCATGTCTACGCGTTTGCGGATTGTGGGTGGCAACGCGTCTTTGAGGATCGCCCCGGCTGTGGATAAGACAGATTCCACATCTAACCCCCTCTTGCGCCCCCCTCTAGGGCATTTTTTGGCATAACTCCTCCTTGTTTAAAACTTAACTGCGTAAAATAGGGCGTATTTTTCATAGCGTTTGCACTGGTTGCTAGAACCCCCCCGACCCACTCGCGTCCACACCTAAATTTAATTGCGCCAATCTATGTAAAAACCCTTTGGCAAAAAAGTTTGACAAGCCCTTATTCACACCAATCTGGGTGTGAAAATCCATTTGTTCGCGACTGACTTCCTCAAAAGTCTTTTCCATTCCGTAATGGTTCTTGAAAGACGCGTTTTCCTTAACTTTCCCATTCCTCAAAAAGGTGTCCACAAGTTCAGCCACGCCTACTTTTTCTAGGGCTTGGTGGCTGATCCCTCTTTGATCCAACCAATCTTGCAATTCTTTAGGGGTGCATTGGTCCCCAAAATCACCAGATTCACGCGTGAATGTGGATTGTTGCTGTGTTCTAGTTTTTTTTGTGTTTTGCGATTCTTCTTCCATGCTACTCCCAGCCACAATAGCCGTGAAACCACCCTTCCCGCGTGTTTCCTCTGCCATCTCTTGAAATTCTTCTTGACTCCTGCTCACTTTAAAACCAAAGTTCTTTTTGCCCATTTTGCTAAAGAGCATGCCCAAGAAATTCGCCAAATCAAAGCTTGCATCTCTTTTGGGAAAAGTTTTTTAGCCTCTTCAAATTCCTGCGCCTAAGTTTTGTCCAGTAAAATCACTTTTTTCATTTTTGTTCTTTCCTTTTCAATGTGGTTAATGTGTTTAGCAAGTCTCTTAAGCACGCCCAGCATTTGTATAGCGGGCATGATAACCATTTGAGTTTTCTAGGGATTTTTGCGCCCTCAAAGCCCAATGCTTGCGCGCTTAGAGCAATCGCGTCCAAGTTTTCCTTGTTATCGTAGATAAAAATGGCGTAACACCCGCCCGATGCGATCTAACTTAGGGTGTTTTAAATACGCCAAACCCCTGCCCCCACACCATAAACAGCCTCTTTTTCAAGTTTGGTCTTGAGAGCGTCAAGAGGGTTTGGTTGATGAACTCTAGAGCTCGTGTTTGATCCTCTCCCTCCAATATTTTGCCATCTTGCACCACTACGAGTTTTTGCTCTGTATCTTGCATATAGGCATAGACACTCATGAAATCCCTAAAAATCTTTCAATCTCTATATAGGGCTATCCTTGAGTTCAAAGACACGCACAAGGGCTAAAGCTTGCAAGTCTTGGATAATGCGCTTGTGATCGCTGGAGCTAGGCACATAGCCGTATTGATCGCTGAGGCTATGCGTGCCGAGGGCAAACACCTTTTGTGCGCCTAAATCGCCTGCCATTTTTGTGTAGACTCCAATGTGGGTCTTGATGTCTGTGGCAGTCTTTGGTTCTTTGAGATATGCCACCGCACTAAACACATAAACAAGGACGCGTTCTTCATAGTCTGCGCTCTTTGTTTTGACAAAATCATTATTGAGGCTATGGCTACTCCCCGTGCAATCTAACAGCCCAAAATTTCTCCCTTTGTATAATTCAAGGTTGGTAGTCGCCTTATGATCACTGCCCTTAAAACTATGATCAATTAAGACATGGCGCAACTCTGTTTTACCCGCACCACTCAAACCATAGAGCAGGTAGAGCTTTTTCTTGGCGATGGGGGCGGTGGGTCTTTGAGGGGATCGTCCTTATCAAAATATTCTTTGTAAATCCACACCGCTCCAATGGCAAGACCGCCAATAATCCATGGCCAAGGCATTTTAAATTTCTTTCTGTGAAATAAAAGCGCATACGCGCGCTAAGAGGGGGGTTAGATTAATCTTTTCTTTGAGGGGGGGGGGAAATGAGATCAACATCGCAACTCCTTTGTGTGGCATTCTAACACAATCCTCTAAAGTTTTACGATCTGTGCGCCTGAGCCACCCAAGTTATAGGGTGCGTCCTCAAAGGCGATCACCTTAGGGTGTTTTTTAAGCCACTCTCTTAGGGCTTGGCGTAAAATCCCCTTGCCCTTGCCATGCACAATTAAGACCTCTTCAAAGCCGGCTAAAAGCGCGTTGGCTAAGAAGTCTTGGGCTTGCTGCAAGGCTTCTAACACCTCTAGGGCGCGCACATCTAAGCGCATGGAGGCTTGCGCTGTGGGCTTGCGCTCTAGCTTGACTTGGGGGGGGGCTTTTGGGGGGGGGTGGCTAAGGTGAGTTCTTGGGCATTAATTTTGATTTTTAAGCCATTGTCTAGAGCCACTAAACAAGTGTCTTTATTGAGGCTAATGATCGTGCCTAGCTGGTTTTTATAGCGCACGCATGCCCCCTGAGTGAGCGCGGGGGGGGTGGAGGGGGAGGGGGATTTACAAGGCGCGATCAAAGCTGTTTTGATCGCTTGGATTTGCTGGTGGGCATGGCTTTTATTTTGGGTGCGCTCAAATTCCTTAAGCGCATCTTGCAAGCCTCTTAGGGCTTGCTGGTAGCTTTTCTCTAGCGCGCTTTGTTTGGCTTGCTGGGCTTGGGTTTGGGCTTTAATTTGTTCTAGTTGTGCTTGGACTTGTTGGTGATGGGTTTTTTTAGCCTCTTCAAGCTGGATGCGTTGCTCTCTTAGCTCTTGTTCTAGCGCGCTGGTGCGCTCAATCAAGGCGTTTAAATTCTCCTGCTCTGCCCCATACAGCGCGCGGGCTTGCTCAATGAGTTCTAAGGGCACACCATAACGCAACGCGCTTTCAAAGGCGTAGCTCTTGCCAATGAGACCGGGGCTAAAGGTGTAGGTGGGGAGTTGGGCTTGGGGGTCAAAGTGCGCGGCTAGCAACTGCACGGCGTGGTTTTTGGCTAAGAGCAAGGCTAAATGCTTGTGGTGGGTGGTAACCACGATCTTAGCCCCCTGTGCCATTAATTTTTCTAATAGCACCTTGTAAAGACAACTCGCCTCTGAGGCATCCGTGCCTAGCTCGATCTCATCCACGCCTAGCAAGAGGTTAGGCGTGCTTAGGGCGCGCTGGAAGTCTAGCATGCGCCCAGCAAAGGTAGAGATGTCATTTTGGCTATTTTGGGGATCGTTGATAATGGCTTGGATATTTTCAATGTAGGGGATGGCTGAGGTAGAAGCATGGATTTTAAGGGGCAAAAAATGTTTGGCTAGAAACACCGCGCTTAAAATGGATTTGAGCAACATCGTTTTACCCCCCGTATTGACCCCGGTAACCAGCAAGAGAGATCGATCAAAGCGCAAAGAAATGGGCTTGGGGTTGTTGAGATTGGGGTGTGCAAAGTGGCTTAAGGCAAAATCCCCCCTGTCATTGGGCTTGATAAAACTCAAATTAGCACTTTTGGCAAATTGCACCCGTGCGATCAAGTGATCCAAATAGTCAAACTCGTGGTTGATAAAGCGCAAGAATAAAAAATGGGGGCGCAACAGTCCGCTCCAATGCGCACAAATGCGCGCTAGATTTTCCTCGATCTGGTTTTGCACCTCTTGGATTTTACGACTCAAATCGCGCGCTTCTAGGGGTTCAATGTAAAAATACCCCATGTGGGATCGCAAAATCACCTGCCCCTTGAGTGCCACACTAAAACCGGGCTTAACCAATAAGCTTTCTATGCCATTGACAAAATGCACCTGCCGATCTACAAGATAGGGCTGTAGATTTGACTTGCTCAAAATCTGGTTAAAGAGTTTTCTTTGTTGGGCTTGTAAGCGCGCTAGACTCTCTAAGAGTGCATCTAAATCGGGGTAAAACCCGCTTTTAAGCGCAGGGGTGTCTTGCATGTGTGTGCTTAATTCTAGCAGGGTTTGGGGGAAGTGGATATTCTCTAGGTAGGCGTGTAAGTGTGGGTGTTGCTTGGGGTTAGCTAGGGCTTTGAGGTAGGCAAAATAGCGCGTGATCTGCACAAAGGCAAATAGGGTATCTAAACGCCATATCCCCCCTTTTTTGAAAGCCTTGAGCGCGTCTTTAAGGCAGGTGAGTGCTGGGGGGGGAGTGCAATCTAGGTGTTCTAATTCTTGCAAATGCTCCCAAATGTTAGGGGGTGTGCGACTGAGGGCAAAGTCTTTAGGGCGGGCTAGAAACGCGTTAAAATGCTCGATAAAGCGTGTTAAATCTAATTGGGCAATTAGGGCACTCAAGGGGTTTGTTTCTGGCAGGATTGTAAGTCTATTAAAGTGTCTTTCATGGGACCATTAGGTTTGCCCAAAAAGCTCAAGGTGCCGGTCACTAAATTGAAGTTTTTATTATCCACGCTGATATGGTTTTGGCATACTAGGGTTTCTCCGCGCAAAAACGCGCGCTGTAAATCCACTTGGGCTTGGTTGGCGCGATCTTGTTTGTAGGTGTAAAAACCCACTAACCCTCCCAAGAGCAATAACACCCCCGCGCTGACAAGCTTTTGTTGCAAGCGCCATAAGCCAAAGTCCTTTAAGAGAATCCACAGCAAGATCAGCACTAAAATTAAGACGATCCACGCGCCCATTAAACCTCCCCTCTTAGCTGGGTGGTGATGTCTCCCGCGCCAAAGCCCACCACCAACCCGCGTTGCAAGGTGCGAATCTTGACCTCTTGCACGAAGAGCTCTAAACCTTGTGGCGTGCGCCACACGCGATCGATAAAGGTGGGTTGTAGATGCTCAAAAAGCGTGTGCATGTCAATGTCTTGATGGGGTTCACCCGCTTTATAAACGGGCAAAATATAGAGTTCTTGGATAATGGGGTGCTCAAAACAACGCTGGAAAGCTTGCAAATTGTCCAATAATCTTGAATACTTATGGGGTTGCCAAATGATGGTGCTAGAAGACACGCCCTTTAGCTGGGCGTAGGTTTGCAGGGCTTGCAAGGTGGCGCAAATCTCTGTAGGGTGGTGGGCATAATCGTCAATCACAACCAACGCGTCTTTTTGCAAAATATCAAAGCGTTTTTTAATGCCCTTGAATTGGGCTAAATTAGCCCGCAAGGTTTCTAGGGGCAATTCGTCCAAAGCAGCCAAGATCGCTAGCGCGGCATTGCTAGCCGTGTGCGCACCCAGCCCCCAAACTTCAAAAAAGCCGTAATCTCTCAATTTAAAACGCGTGTAGGGTTCTTCCCCCCTTAAAAAGTAAGATACTTGGCTGATGTCTTTTTGCGGGTTTAAACGCTGTGCCTCTATCTCTAAACCCTGTAAGAAGGGATCTTGGGTGTTGATAACGCGTTTTTGCCCCATTGTTAAAAAATCTCTATAGGCTTGATAAAAGGCATCTAAATTGTAGTCATAGCCCTCTAAATGCTCCACCTCAGCGTTGGTAACAATGGAACAATAGGGATTGGAATGCAAGAAACTTTGATCGGATTCATCGGCTTCAAAGACAAGGCTAGGGCTATTGCTTTCGCGCACATTCGAGCCAAAATCCTTGCTGGTCGCCCCGATGATCGCCCCAAAGTGGGGCAATAACGCGCTGAGCATCGCGCTGGTGCTACTCTTGCCATGCGCCCCACACACGCTAAACACCCGCTTATCCCCTAGAATGTATTCTAACGCCCGCTTGCGTGAGAGAATCACGCAATTTTTCTCCATCGCCGCGACAATTTCTACATTGTCCACCTTGATGATCGCAGAGTGGATCACCACTTCTTGATCGCTAAGCGCGCTAGGATCATGGGGGATGGTGATGGGAATGCCCAAGCGTTGCAAATAGTCCGTGATAGGGCTTTGCACTAAGTCTGAACCGCTCACCTGCGCGCCTTGGGCTTTAAGGTATTTGGCTAGTCCTGAAATGCCAATCCCCCCAATGCCAATGAAGTGAATCTTATAGGTGTGGATGGGGCGATCTAGCATGCCACACTCTTTAGATAAGTTTGGTGGGTGGCTTTGAGCGTTTTTAAGATGTCCTGCATAGCCTCATAGACTAAAGCCACGCGCACAAAATGCTGGGTGTGGGGGCTATTCAAAGGGCTTAAAAAATCCCCGGGTAAGACTTTAATCCCGGTGTGGGTGTAGAGATAACGCGCAAACTCCTGTCCTTTGTGCACCTCCCACCACACATAAAAGCTCGTGGGCGCGACATGCACATCTAGAATCTCTTGAGCTAGTGCTAAATTCGTGGCGTAGAGCTGGCGAATCGCCTCTTGGGCTTTGAAATCTAGCCACCCTACCGCGCTGGCATGTTGTAAGGGCAGGGGGATCGCACACCCGCTATAACTCCTAAAAACTTGGTAAGCCTGCAAGACTTGAGAATCCCCAGCGATGTAACCGCTCCTAAGCCCGGGTGCGCTCAAGGTTTTAGACAAAGAATTGATGGCAAGCACATTTTTAAAATTCTGGTTGCCCGCTTGTAAACAGGCTTGCAAGATAGAGGGGGGGGGGGTGGCGCTGTAAATATTGCTGTAACACTCATCATTGACAAGCATGAAATTGTGATCCAGCGCTCTTTTCACCCAATTTGTCAATTCCTCTAAACTCAAGGCGCGCCCTGTGGGATTATTAGGGGAGTTTAAGATCACTAGATGGGGGCGAGATTTGGGGTCTAATTGGGGTGTGAAGTGGTTAGCAGGATTTAGGGGCATGAAGAGAATCTGGGCTTTAGCCACCTGCGCGCTACCTAAATAGACTTGATAGAGGGGATCGGGTAGGGCGATGCTAGGCTGGGCTTTGCCATGTAGGTAGAAAATAGGAAAACTAAAGAGGGCTTCTTTAGAACCTAGGGTGGGTAGAATCTGCGCGGGAGTTAAGCGCACCCCAAAACGCTTGGAGACAAAGTCTATTTGGGCTTGTTTTAAAAAAGCCTCTCCCCCACTTTTAGGGTAAAAACGCAAGGTGGAAGTGTGCTCCTTGAGGGCGTTTTGGGTAGCAAGGGGGGTGGGAAATTGGGGTTCGCCAATGCTAAGATCGATGCTAGCAAAGGGGGGGTTAATGCCCTGTAATAGCG
Source organism: Helicobacter labacensis (assembly GCF_003660285.1). Taxonomy (GTDB): domain Bacteria; phylum Campylobacterota; class Campylobacteria; order Campylobacterales; family Helicobacteraceae; genus Helicobacter; species Helicobacter labacensis. Next base: position 146,582 of record NZ_QXQQ01000001.1, read on the forward strand.
CGCTCAAGCGTTCAAAGGGATAGGGCGCAAACATACAAATCCTTTTAAGGGGTGTTTTCTTGGATCATGTGGTTAGAGTTAGGCATTTGGGCTTTGGGGTAGGGAGAGGGTTTGGCTTTGTAAAAGGGTGCGGCTTTGTAACCACAACCCAGACACAAACATGCTAAAATGCCAATATGAAACACTCTTGCGATGTGCTTAAATCTGTTTTGCAAAACAATCCCTCATTAAAACCCTTGGAAATGCGCCTCAAGCTCCACCAATTAAAGCGCTTTTTACCTCTCAGCATTCGAGAATCTCTATCCAGCATTATAATCAAAAACTCTAAACTCTTGCTTGTTTTTAGCCACCCTAGCGCGCACACCTATTTTTGCAAACATGCGCAAGAATTTAGCCAGACTCTGCTAAGAGAGGTGAAACATTTGGGCTTAGAAATCCCGCCCCAGCTCACCATTAGAGCCTATGTTTCCCCAACAGCTAGAGCCAGATTTAAGCCTAAGCCCCCCAAACTCTACTATCTAGAGTGCGCCAAGGGGACTTTTGACAACCATGCTCAAGACCCCCAACTCAGAGCCATCTTTGAGCGTATCCGTGCGTGTATCCAAGCCCATGCAAATTCTTGAAAATTTGCCTGAGAGTTGCGGGGTTTACCTCTATTTGGATCGCGCAAGCCAAATCCTCTACATCGGCAAGGCAAAGAATCTCAAAAAGCGCGTTCTGAGTTATTTTCGCATGCAGGCAGGGCGCGCCACCCCCAACCCCAAGAACAGCGCGCGCGTGCGCGATATGGTTACCAAGATCGCTTCCATTGAATGGCAAATAACTTCTAGCGAACACGAAGCCTTGCTTTTAGAGGATCGCTTGATCAAGCAACACCAACCCCGCTACAATATCTTACTCAAGGACGCAAAAACTTACCCCTATATCTGTTTGGACATGGCTTTGCCCTACCCGATCTTGCACCTGCAACGCCAGCCCAAAGAACACCTACGCTGTTTTGGACCCTTTAGCTGTGGGGCTAAAGAGATTTTAGAAAGTGTACTAGAGAGAATCCCTCTAGCCCAAAGCCTCTCTTGTGTGCGCGCCAAACGCGCCTGTGTCTTTTACCAACTCCAACGCTGCAAAGCCCCCTGCGAACACAAAATCAGCCCTCAAGATTACGCGCGTCTGGTGCAAGAAGCCCTAAATCTTTTAGAAAATTTGCCCTTATTGGGCGCGTTGCTCAAAGAGCGTATGCGCGTTTTAGCCCAACAGGAACGCTTTGAAGAGGCAGCACTCTATCGCGATCGCCTAGCCAAAATCCAAGAACTCTTGGAGCGCTTGCAAGACTCCACCCCCATGCGCGCCTTGCAAACTCTCTTGGGTTTGGATGCGCCTTTAGAGCGCGTTGAAATCTTTGATGTGAGCCACCACGCCCAAAGCCATTGCGTGGGTGCGATGGTGGTCTTTGAGGGGGGTAAGTGGCTTAAAAGCGCGTATCGACGCTATATTCTTAGTGCTAAGGACGAATACGCCCAGATGCAAGAACTCTTACAAAGGCGCGCCAAACGGCTTAATCGCCCTGCGGATCTGTGGCTACTAGATGGGGGCAGAGCCCAAGTGCGCCTAGCCCAAGAGATTTTAGCGCGCGCACAGGTGTCCATTAGCGTGCTAGGGATCGCTAAAGCCAAAAGCGCGGGGAGAACACGGCGATCCATGGGCGATGTACCCGATGTGCTTTACACTGTGGATCGCACCTTGCGCTTAAAAGCCAATGATCCCTGTTTACAATGCGTGCAACGCTTGCGCGATGAGGCGCACCGCTACGCCCTAGCTTTCCACCGCCACAGAACACTAGCCCAAATTGTGTAATAAGCCAAATTTGGTTAGAATCGCGAAATTTTTCCATCATAGGGGTAATCATGGAGCATAAGGACGATTCGATCATCAGGTTTTCTGTGTCATTGCAACAGAATTTGCTAGACGAATTAGACAACCGCATCATCAAAAATGGCTATTCTTCTCGATCGGAGTTGGTGCGCGATATGATCCGCGAGAAATTAGTGGAGGACAATTGGTCCAATGAAGAGAATTTAGAACATACCAAAGATGGGCTGACCGTGGCGGTGCTGGTGATTATCTACGATCACCACCAACGCGAACTCAACCAAAAGATCATCGACATCCAACATGAAAGCCACATTAGTATCATGTGCACCACCCATGTGCACCTCAACCCCAACAACTGCCTAGAAACCATCATTTTGAAGGGCAAACCCTCTGAGATCATGCATTTACACCTAGAGATCGGGGGGCTCAAGGGCGTGAAATTCTCCAAACTCACCAAGGCTTCTAGTTTTGGACAAAACACCTAGAGTCGCCCTATATGGGGGAAGTTTTGATCCCCCCCACATCGCCCATTTAGCCGTGATCTACCAAGCCCTAGAGAGCCTACCCATCGATGCCCTCATTGTCCTAGTGGCTTACCAAAACCCTTTCAAGGGCGCGCCCTGTTTTAGCGCGTCCCAGCGCTATGCGTGGATGCAAAGTCTTTTAAAGGGGCTAGCTAGAGTGCAGGTGAGCGATTTTGAAATCCTTGCCAAGCGCCCCGTGCCTAGTGTAGAGAGCGTGTTGCATTTCTACCATAGTCTAAAACCTAGCAAGTTTTACTTCATTGTGGGCGCAGACAATATGGTGCATTTGCCCCAATGGGAGGGCTACGCCCTTATGCGCGCGCTGGTGGAATTTGTGGTAGTGCAAAGACAGGGTTATAGCCCAACCCCCCCCCACCCTTGTATCTACATGCCCTTGCCCCAGATCACCCACCGTATTTCCTCTAGCCAAATTAGATCACTATTAGCCCAACACCAAATCCCCCCCCACCTTCCCCCCACTCTGCAAATGGGGGTGGTAGAGAGTTTTAAGGAAGCCCATGCCCGATCCTAGAATCGCCCGTATCGTAGAATTGCTAGAAGATAAAAAAGCCCTAGACATCGTGGTTTTTGATTTGAGTAGCCAAGACTATGTTACCCAAAAGGTCGTCATCGCCACAGCGCTAGCGGGCAAGCACGCTCTAGCTCTTTTGGATCATCTTAAAACCACTCTCAAGCCTTTGGGTGAACAATTTTATGCTATTGATGCGCATAATGAAGAGTGGATCGTCATAGACTTGGGGGACATGATGGTGCATTTATTCACCCAAGAAATCCGCGTGCGTTTCGATTTGGAAGGCTTTTTACGCACTTATAAAAACCCCTAATGCCTCTTCTCATCGCCATTTTGGGCGCGAGCGCGAGTGGAAAAAGCGCGCTGGCTTTAGAGCTTGCCTGTGAACTAGGCGCGGAGGTTCTCTGTTTAGATTCACTAAGCGTCTACAAGGATTTCAACATCGCTTCAGCCAAGCCCAGCCCCCAAGACTTAGCCCGAGTCAAGCACTACGCCATCAATGTGCTAGAGATTTGGCAAGCCTGCCATGCCCCCCTCTTTTTACAAGAACTGCAAAGAGCCCTAGCCCAGAGTCGAGCACCGGTGTTACTCTTGGTGGGAGGGAGTGGCTTTTATCTCAAGGCGATCTTGGAGGGTTTAAGCCCCCAGCCTCCTATTAGCCCAAGTGTGCGCGCCCAAGTGGCTAACTTCCCCAAGCCTTATGAAACCCTTCAGAGCCTTGACCCCCTTTATGCGCAACAAATCCACCCTAAGGACACCTACCGCGTCCAAAGAGCCTTAGAAATTTTTCTAGCCACCAACACCCCCCCTAGTCTTTATTTTAAAGCCCACCCTAAAATCCCCTTTAAACTCCCCATTAAACTTTACGCGTTGTGCTTGCCCAAGGATATTTTGCACACTAGGATTGCCACGCGCACCAAGCGCATGCTAGATCAAGGACTCATCGCCGAAGTGCAGGGTTTAGCCCATAAATACGGCAACACCCACCAACCCTTTAAAGCCATAGGTCCTAAAGAGTGCTTGGCTTATTTAAACGGGCAATACAACGCCAAGCAACTCCAGCAAGCTATCACCATCCATACCCAGCAATTAGCCAAACGCCAAAACACTTTCAACAAAACCCAATTCAAAGACATCACCCACCTGGAAGCCCCCGCCCTCTACAAAGAGATTTTAGAGTATATTAGGAGTCACACCTGAGCGCATAGCGTGAGCGCGCGTAACACAACCGCTGTATAGTAGACTTTGATCTTTGCTAGCGCTCCAACTCAATGGGACATCTCAGTTTGGATTTCACGATCTAGGGCTTGGGTGAAAAGCGCGCTATAGGGTTTATCTTGGGGGAGCTTTGCTTTAAAGCCCACTAAAATATTCAAATAATGTTCTTTGGGCAGTTCTCCCTTCGTGAGTATGTATTTAAGATAGAGCCAATAGGTGTTGAGCACATCGCCCTGACAATAGTTATCGATGCGCTCCAAGCGATCACCCTCTTGATTGTAGTAGATTTCATGCACTCTGCTCCCACTCAAGCCAAATTTACCCGGTAAGCCCGCCATAGCGCACACCCCATCTAAACTCAGCCGTGTTTGCGTGCTAAATTGTGAGAGGCTATCTAGGAGATCCACATGGAAAGACTCGCTGTAACGGGAGCGGTAATGATTCCACTTGTCTTTTTGCGCGTAAAAAGCGCGCGCGTCTAAATTGTAGGCGAGGGCTTTGAGCATCAACACGGGCAAGTCAAAATTACGCCCATTAAAACTCACTAACATGGGTTCTCTATGGTTGAAAAATTCCAAAAAGTCGCTTACAAGATATTTTTCATCCTCATGCCCGGCTTGTCTGCCGAAATTACCCACCTTAATAAAATGACTCTGCGCATCAGCTAGCACACTGGCAATAGAGATCACCTTGTGCCAATGCAGGGGTAAGAACTCAGTGCCACTCTTGGCTTTTTGCATTTCAAAGGCTTTAGCGCAAAGCTCTAAAGGACTGAGTGTCCACTCAGGGTCCAATTCATGGCTAATGCGTTCAATATCTGGCACGGTCTCAATATCTAAGACACAAAGCATACACACCCTTTTAAGTCAGCTTATATTAAAATGTGCATTTTAGGACTTTTAGGCTTAAAGGATATGCATGGTTGTAACGCGTTTTGCCCCCTCTCCCACCGGGCATTTGCACATTGGGGGTTTGAGGACGGCTCTGTTTAATTATCTCTACGCTAGAGGATCGGGAGGAAAATTTTATCTGCGCATTGAGGACACGGATTTAGCGCGCAATAGTCAAGAAGCTACAGAGGCGATTTTACAAGCCTTTGAATGGGTGGGGCTAGATTTTGATGGGGAGATTCTTTATCAATCCCAACGCTTAAAGTTGTATCAAAACTATATCCAACAACTCTTAGAGGCAAGCAAGGCGTATTACTGTTACATGAGCAAGGAGGAGTTAGAGGCGTTAAGGGAGAGTCAAAGAGCACAGGGACAAACTCCCCGCTATGATCGCCGTTATAGGGATTTTACAGGCACGCCCCCACGAGGGGTTAGCCCTGTGGTGCGCCTGAAAGCCCCTTTGCAAGGAGAAATCGCCTTTACAGATGGGGTAAAAGGCGTGGTGGTGGTGCAGGCTAGAGAATTAGACGACTTTATCATCGCGCGCGCAGATGGCACGCCCACTTATAATTTTGTAGTGAGCATTGATGACGCATTGATGGGAATCAGCGATATTATTCGCGGAGACGATCACTTGAGCAACACGCCTAAACAAATCCTTATCTACCAAGCCTTAGGGTTTAAATTGCCCAATTTTTACCATGTCCCCATGATTTTAAACGAGCAGGGGCGCAAATTGAGTAAGCGCGATGGGGCGATGGGGGTGATGGATTACAAGGCTTTGGGCTATCTTAAAGAGGCTTTGCTGAATTTCTTAGCGCGCTTGGGTTGGAGTTATGGCGATCAAGAGATTTTCACTCTAGCAGAATTGCTAAAGCTCTTTGATGCCAAAGATTTAAATAGCGCGCCTAGCTGTTTTAGCCCCCACAAATTAGACTGGCTCAACGCCCACTATCTCAAAGCCACCTCTAATACCCAATTAGAAATGCTTTTAAGAGATTTTGATTTACCCCCCGCCTTTGATCATCTTAACGCGCCCCAAAAGGATATGCTATTGAGCGCGCTCAAAGAGCGTTGCACGACTCTTAAAAGCCTAAGTGTGGGCATGCATGAGGTGCTAAGCCCCCCTGCTAGCTATGATTCTATTAAAAATCCACAAGCCAAAGCCCTGCTGGAAGCTTTTATGCACGCGCTAAAAAACACACGCCTAGATAACTTAGAGAATACCCAAACCCTCTTGCACGCCTTTTTAGAGTCGCACGCGCTCAAACCCGGGGCATTCATGCCCGCCTTGCGTGTAGCACTCTTGGGCAAGAAGGGAGGGATCGATCTCAAACAAGCCTTATTTGTGTTAGGCGATCAAGCTCTAGAACGCCTGCAAACTTTCTTAGCGCGCGCCTAGTGGCGGTGGCTACGCACAAAATCCACTAACTCTCTGGTGTCAATCGAGAGGGTTACAAATTGCTGGAAAGTGGTGTACCATTTGCCCCCCGTGCCATTCAAGCTATGCCCATCGCCCCCACCCATGAAGTTAAAGAACGCGTCCGCACGCAAGCTCATAAATTTGTTCTTATAGACATAGTAGAGCGCGAGGCGTTGGAAATTAGGGGCGTGGTACCAAGGCAACCCGGTGTAGAGCGCGCGCCCATAGGTAGCATAAAATTTCATTTGGGGCTTGTCTGAAAAATAATACTTCTCATAGAAACCAAAGCCCTTGTATTGGACTACAAAGTCAAATTGCCCCCCAAAGCTGTTATACCACTGGCTAGGTCCACACTTCACCCCAGAGCGCACACAATAATGCTCTTGTTCGGACATCGTGCCAAAGGCAAAAGAGATTTTATCCATGTAGGGCATGAGGCGTTTGAGATCGGTTTTGATATAACCATAGTAGTAGATGCGATCGAGCACTGTGGGGTTAGCATATTTGCCCGGCACACCCCCCTGAGGTTCCCCGCTAAAATAGGGGTAACCATTGGGCCACAAGGGGGTATCATCGTGCGCATTCATGTAGGAATTGCCCCCAAAGGGGTATTTATCGCCCATGCTATAGGGGCTGGTGTTGTGGAAGGCTACAATCCTGCCCCCAAAGCCCAAATACCCCTTTAAAAAAGACCACTCGGTAGAACCAAAGTAGAGCATTTGATTCATATTGTAGTTCTTCTTAGCCGGACCATTGTTCCAGTTGCGCCCCCCATACCAGTCTATGATGAACTCCGCCCAGCCATTCCAAGCGCGGTTAGGATTGTAGGCGGGCTTGTATTGCAACATCGCCCCTCTGGCAGTAGGGTCTTTAAACCAAAAGAGTTTTTTAAAGGCAGCAAGCGGGTAAGAAGAAATGGAGTAAGTTCTAGGGATGATGCCCACATAGGCTCTAAAATCCTTCCACGCCCCATTATAATACATCGTAACCCCCCAAGAGTAGGGAAAATAGCTGTAGTGCGTGTGCAGGTTTTGGATAAACCAGCCCCCAAACATTAAAGATTGGTTTTTATCAAACTGAATCCCAATTTCGGGCATGATTCGATTCTTCATGTTCACTAGGCTATTCCAGTAGGGATTCTCTTTGCCGGCCAAATTGTAGGTAAAGCTGACGAATTTGAGATCGTAGGCAAAGCTAGCCGCCTGCCCTCCTGTTAGCATCGCTCCCCACAGCACCACGCCATATGGCAAAACCTTTAGTGCCTCTAAACCTTTCATAGCACACCTCAAGTTCATAATTCATTTAAAATAGAATCAATATTTTACAATAATAATAATAAAATAAATCTTAATACACTTTATAGGACTATTGAATCCATGTATACCACTATACTATCTAATCTATGTGTAACGCGTTTCTATAAGTGTCCTCTTAGTCTTTGCGCTCAAGGGTTATGGTATAAATCCTTTAAGACAATAAAAGGAAGTGCTATGACATCTAGCCCATTGCCCCCCCAAACCAAGCCAGAGTATATTTTACTGGGCACTTGTGGGCATGTTGACCATGGCAAAAGCGCGCTTATCAAGGCGTTGAGTGGGTTTGATGGGGACACTAGCGCGCAGGAGAAACAAAAGGGCATGACGATTGATTTGAGCTTTTGTAGCGTGCAAAGCCCCCAACGCACTCTGGGTTTTGTGGATGTGCCCGGACACCACAGTTTGCTTAACACGATGATCTCTGGGAGTTTTGCTTTAGACATGGCTTTGCTTGTCATAGATGCTAACGAGGGGATCAAGGCACAGACTTTAGAGCATGTCCTCATCTGTTCTCTTTTGCAAATCCCTTGCTTGGTGGTGCTCACTAAAGTGGATAAATGCACACACACCCAGAGCTTAGAACAAGAGATTTGGCACACCCTGCAACGCCACCAAGTGCGCTGTGTTGCGCTTTTCAAGTGTAGTATTTACGACCCCTCTAGTATAGAAGCCCTGAAACGCTTTTTACTCCAGCACCCCTTTAGCAAAAAAACCCCCCAAAACGCTCTGAAAGACCTATTTAGACTCTATATCGATCGCGTGTTTGTAGTGCAGGGTAGGGGGGTGGTGGTGAGTGGGACTTTATTGGGCGCGCCGGTGAAAGTGGGCGATCATCTCATCGTGTTGCCTTTGCAAAAGGGAGTGCGGGTGAAAACCCTGCACCAGCATGGCCAAGAAGTGGCGCAGGCGGGCATACACGAGCGCGTAGCCTTGCACTTGGGCGGGATCAAAGCCCAAGAGCTCAAAACGGGCATGCTCTTGAGCCATAAGGGGGTGTTGCGCGCCTTCCACATTTTGGATGCCAAACTGTTAACCCCCCCAGATGCCCCTCCGCTCAAGCACAACCAAATTGTGGGTGTGCAATTAGGCACTCTGCGCGCCCAAGCCAAAGTTCTCTTATTAACCCCCCCCTTTGTTACCCTTATTGTGGATCAAAAGCTCTTTGCATGCTATGGGGAGCGCGCGATCTTGAGTTGTCAGGGGCGTGTGTGGGGTGGGGCTTTGATCTTAAACCCCATTGCCGATCCACTCAAAAAACACCTCAAGCACGCTTTACTCTGTGCCCTAGAAGCCCAAGACTTCTCCCAAGCCTTCGCGCTTTTAAGCCAAGCGCACCAAAAGGGCTTTGGGCTCTTTTGTAGCGTGCAACGCTTTGCTCTTAGCCATGCCCTAGCCCTAGAAATCGCCAAACAAGTCCCCAACACCATTGTGGATACCCAAGAGATGGTGATTTACCCCACTAGCGCGCTATCTAGCCTAGTGCGATCCCTCAAAGCCACTTACGCGCGCAATCCGCACGCCTTATTGAGTGTCAAGGGGGTTTGTGCCAAGCACAGCCATGTCAGCGCGCACCTAGCCACTTTAGCCTTCCTTGCCTTAGAACAACAGCACTTCTTAAGCCACGCCCGTGGGTTGTGGATGCGCCAAGGGGTTAAATTAGAGCAACTCCAAGATAATTTGAAAGCCCAACTTTACAGTTGTATCCAAAATGGGGGCTTTGCTCCCCAAGCTCCCTACAATCTCTACGATGCCCTAGATGTGGATCGTCAAGCTGGTGATGACGCGCTCAAAGCCCTCTGCTACGCCCAAAAGGTCGTGCGTTTGTGCCATAATGTCTTTGTGGATAAGCAAGTTTTAGAGCGCGCTGTTTTGTTGATGCAAACCCTCTTAAAGCAACATGGGTATTTAGACATCGCGCTTTTAAAAACCCATGTAAACTTGTCGCGCAAGTTTTTGATCGCCTATTTGGAGCATTTTGACACCTTGGGGATGAGCACTAATTGCCATGGCAGACGCCAAGCCAAGCCTTAGGGCAGCCACTTTTCTATAGGGTGCAATACCTGTGTCCCAAAATCGCTTTTGATCTCCACACGCAAGGGGTCATCACAAAAGACTTCGTAGCGCATTTTCTCATGCAATAAGAGGGTGTAGCTAGGTAAAATGGGCAAGAGCGCGCACCGGTCTGCATTCAGACTAATGTGGTTGATACGCACCCTCTCTACTAGGGCTTCAATCTCTAGCACCCGCTTAAAGCGTTTAGCTCCATAAGCACGCGTCCAAGTCAAATAGGGGAGCTCTTGGGTGTAGAGAGTAGTGCTTAGGGGGAGGGGAGGGGGTTTTTTTTGCAAGAGTTCTTCGCCCGTAGGCAGGGCTTGCGCGCCCAACACCAGCAAGCCCACTAATAAGAATCTAAACACGACTATTCTCCCTCAAGACCTCTATCCAAAATGGAGTGGAGTTTTTCAATATTTTGGGGGGCGGTGGAGAAAAAGATTTCCACGCGGTTATTGCGCATGCGATTCTCCACGCTATCATTGGGGGCGATGGGATTGTTTTTGCCATAGGAGGTAAAAGAGAGTTTTTGGGGGTTGATCCCATCTTCAATCAAAGCGCGCATTACCTTAGAAGCGCGGCTAGCGGCTAATTCATAATGATCTTTAAAGCGCACTCTGGGGGGGATAGGGGTGTTATCGGTATAGCCACGCACATTAATTTGCACTTGGGCGGGCAGGGCGCGGATGATGCTAGCGATTCGCACAATGTATTCGCGCATACTAGCGTTGATAGTGTCGCTATAGGGATTGGTAAAAATCAAGCTGGAGGGGAGTTTGAGAATCGCCCCCTGATCGGTTTGCTCTAGCACACTCCCCTCTCCTACTTTTGTGATCGTGGCTTGTGAGCGCACAAGTTGTTCGCTAGCACTGCGCTCTTGGGTTACATCGTTTTGCAAATCCCCGGGAGCGGGGGGGATGGGGATGACAGGCTGCACCGCATCGGGGACGGGAGCGTAGTCAAAGATTTTAATAAATTCTTTTTTGAGCGCCTTGACTTTAGCCTTATTGACTACCGAGATCGCATAGAGGGCGATAAAAAGGGCGAGTAAGAGGGAGAGAAAGTCCGCGTAAGGCACTGCCCAGCGTTCCCCAGCCGGGCATTCTACCTTTTTGCCTTTTTTCTTTGCCATTATTCAAACATGGATTTTTTGGGCTCACCCGGGGCGATGTAGTTGAGTAACTTCATCTCCAAATCCCTAGGGTTGTCCCCATTGGCAATCCCAATCACGCCTTCTAAAATCACGATCTTTTCCTTGAGAATATCCTTAGACTTGTTTTTAAGCTTGTTGCCAAAAGGACCAAAGAGCGCATAAGAGCACATGATCCCTGTTACTGTGGCTGTAAAAGCCCCTGCGATCCCCAGGGCCATCTCTTGGGGGTTGTCTAACTTCTGCAAGGCTAACATCAAGCCCAAAACCGCTCCCACAAGCCCAAAGGTGGGCGCGCTCTCCCCAGCTGTGATCCAATAGTGGGCTGCCCCATGGTAATACTCCTCTAACTCCTCAATCGCCACTTCTAGACTCTCTTGCACGGATTTAATGTCCTTACCATCCACAATCATGGAAAACCCATTGCGCGCAAAATCGTCTTCAATTTGGGCGACTTTAGATTCTAGGGACAACACCCCATCTTTACGCGCCATTGTGGATAATTCTACAATGCTTTTGATGGTTTCTTGCAAGTTGATCTTGGGGTTGAGAAACACAATCTTGATCTCTTTATAAGCCGCTTTGACATGGTGGGCATGGGTCCCCACCATCGCCGCGCACAGAGTCGTGGGGATGATGATGATGAGAGAACTCAAATGCACCACATGCACCGGGTTACCCCCCTCTAAAATATCGCCCACGCTGATCGCGACAATAGCAAAGATCACACCAAGCACAGAGGTTAAATCCATAAATGCCCTTTCTTATTGCTTTACTGGGGGTAGTCGCTTAAGCGCGTGATCCCTTGATCGCCACACACACGGCACTGCGGGTTTTTCTTCACGCCCACGCGTCTAAAAACCATTCCCTTTGTATCCACCCCTAGCAAGGTGTCTGTGAGTAAGGGGAAACCCAAGAAATATTTGATCGCCTCAGCCGCTTGGATACAGCCCAACAAGCCGGGCAACACCCCAAAAAGCCCGGCTTTAAAGACAGGATTGAGGGCAGGGTCTGGGGGGGTGTCAAACACACACGCAAAACACGCGCTTTTTTTAGGCAAGACCGTCATGGTCTGTCCACGGTGTTTTAGCACACCGGCATGGCTGTAGGGTTTGTTCTCCAACACGCACGCGTCATTAATGAGGAATTTACTGGCAAAATTATCGGTCGCATCAATGATAAAGCTATAATCTTTGATGATCTCTAGGGCGTTGCTGGCATCTAACTTAGTGAAATAGGTGTCTACGCGCACTTCTGGATTGAGGGCTAACATCTTGCGCTGGGCAGACTTGACTTTAGAGGCGTTGATTTCATCGGTGGTGTGGATGATCTGGCGTTGCAAATTGCTAAGTTCAATGATGTCAAAATCCAACACCCCAATACGCCCCACACCTGCGCCAGCCAAATACATCAGATTGGGCGATCCTAGCCCTCCCGCGCCAATGACTAAAACGCTCGCACTCAAGAGTTTTTCTTGCCCGGCCTCTCCCACATCTTCAAGCATCAAATGACGCTCGTAGCGCTCTCTTTGCGCGTCATCTAACATGCGTATCCTTCCATAAAAAATTAGAGATGGGCAATCCACGCCTTCATATGGGGTTGTTCTTCTTTAAGTGTCGTGGGTTGTCCGTGTCCGGGATAGAGGGGTTTATCACAAGGGCTTTCAAGATTTTCAAAGCGAATCAGGGAGTCTTTCATGTCTGCGCAATTGGAGTAGGGAAAATCGTAACGACCGATACTGCGGTGGAAAATAAAATCTCCGCTGAAAAACACGCCCTCCATCTCCACCATGCAACACCCCGGGGTGTGTCCGGGGAAATGCCAATAGGTGATGGGGATATTGGCGACCTCAAAGGTGGTGCGCGCCCTCTGACATGCCACGGGGCAAATCTGCTCTGCTAAACAGGGAGTGAGCCCTAGAGAAAAGCAATCGGTAGTGAGCATGAAAACATCATCCTTGGGAGCGAACAAGGGCACATGGGGCCAAACTGTTTTGAGCGCGTGCGCGTCCCAAATGTGATCGTAATGCCCATGCGTGATGAGAATTGCCAAGGGTTTTTTAGCGTTCTCAAGCACCCAAGCGCACGCCCCCATACCCGGATCCACGATAAAATCCCCCTGCTCTAGGGACGCGATATAACAATTCGTCTGGGTGTTCCCAAAAGCCTGCACCTTGATTTGCATCACAATCCTTTGCTACCATTCTAGCAGATTTTTACTAAAGCTACCAAAGCTACCTAAGTGAGGATACAAACCTCTTCTTGCAATAAAATCCCAAACGCTTTAAAAACCCTCTCTTTGGCAAGCGCGATCAACTCTAAGGCTTCCTCAAAATGCGCCCCCCCTAGATTGATTAAGAAATTGGCATGCGCGCTAGAAAAGCCCACGCGCCCCAAGTTAAACCCCCTAAGCCCCACAGCCTCTAACAATCTGCCGGCAAAATCCCCGGGCGGGTTTTTAAAGCAGCTCCCAAAGCTGGGTTTTTTAGGGTGGCAGGCGCGCATGCGTTTGCATTCTTGAAAAATACTCTCTCTAAATCCATGTTTTTTTTGCAAGCGCGCCCCAAAGACCACCCCCTCAAACGCGCTAAAGCGATAAGATAGCCCCAAAGCTTGGGAGTCTAACCATGCCCCATTGATATTAGCCTGCAAAACAACACCGCTCATCTGGTAAGCCTTCATGCCTGCATTCATCTTAAGCAATCCGCCCACGCTCCCAGGCAGAGCACCCAAAAACTCTAGCCCCCCTAAGTTATGATCCCTAAAATATTTAAAGAGTGTTTGCGCGCTGGTTTTTGCCCCCACTTCTACAAAACTCCCCCTATCTTCTATGTAGTCAAAACAGCGATCCAAAATTGCTAAATTTTGTGCGTGAGGGGAAACTAAGAGATTATTAGCCAAACCCACCATCTGTACCGCATAATCCCCACGCTGGCGCAATAAAGCCACCTCAACCCTGCCTCCGATCTTCACGCTGGAGTATTTAGAAAAATCCAAGATCACAACGCCCTTTCTAGAATTTTAAGCTCTTAAGACCTCTCATTATAGCAAGTTTAAGATAAGCTGTGCTACAGTCAGCGAGCATGGCTTATTGGCTATGAATTCCTACATAAAGGACATCTATGAGACAGTTGTGCGCCAACGCGCTAGAACCCCCCTTCAATATTCTTAATAAAGGATTGAAATGAAAAAAATACCATATGAAAAGACTCAGCGTATTTGTGAACTCAGACAACAAGGTTTGACTCAGGCCAAAATCGCCCGGCATGAGGATGTGGGAGTCTCCCAAGCCACAGTGTCTAAGCACCTTGCAGAACAGGCATATCTTAAAGAGATCCAAAGTAAGGACGAAGAGCTTAGGACTACTAAAAAAGAGCTTAGGACTACTAAAAAAGAGCTTAGGGTTGCTAAAGTTGAAATTGTCGGGTTGAAGGCCACTATTTCTCTTATCGAGTCCGATTTACAGCTTGTTAAGTCCAAAATTGAGGAGCTCGAATCTGAAGAATAGGTGGCTACGCGGTTTCTTGCTCCAAATCTCCTCCACCTGCGGAGGATTTTCGGACTTGTGTCTACTTTTTGCCTCTTAAGAAGCGATCTTGGGGATGAGCTTAAATAGCATGCTAGCGTAGTCTAAAAGCATGTTGAGCATCCAAGGCATGGTTAGGATAATCACGGCGATCACGGCGAGGATTTTGGGCACAAAGGATAGAGTCATTTCGTTAATCTGGGTGGTGGCTTGGAATATACTCACCAAGAGCCCCACCACCAAGCCCACCAAGAGCACAGGCAAGGAGATCATCAAGGTGATCTTATAGGTTTCAATGGCAAGCTTCATCAATTGGGCTTCCACAAACACCCCCCTACATAAATTCTTGCAGACAATTAGCCCGTTGCATCCACGCGCACAAATCCTTCCACTCTTGGGCTTTTAGCATGTCTTTGGTGCGTTGCATTTCTGCAATGAAGAGTTCCAAGGCTTCTAGCAAATGGGTTTGGTTTTGTCTAAAAATGTCTTCCCACATCTGCGGAGCGCTCTTAGAGAGTCTACTCATATCCCTAAACCCTCCAGCAGCCAAAGAGAGGATATTTTGTGGGCTTTCTTGGGCTAACACCACATTAGCTAGGGCATAACTAATAGCATGGGGTAAGTGGCTCACAAAGGCGACATGCCGATCGTGATCTTGCGCGCTCATTTTCACCATCTGCATGCCTAATGCGCTAAAAACTTCTTTGGCGCGTTGCAAGTGGGTTACCCCACTTTGTTCACAATCCACCAAGATCACGATCTTGTGTTTATACAGACCTTTCAAAGCGGCTTTGGGTCCATGAAACTCTGTCCCACACATCGGGTGGCTAACCACCACTTGGGGGCGCAAAGCACTAGGGATTGCGCGCACAATTTGTTCTTTAGCCCCACCTAACTCAATGATGGTGCTGGTGGGCGTGCTTGACAAGTGGGTTAAGATGTGGATAATCCCCTCCACAGGAGTCGCCAAGATGAGCAAGTCGCATGTTTGTATTTGGCTAAACTCTACACATTCCTCAACCAACCCCAAACTCAAAGCCATTTGGGCGTGCAAGACATTGCGATCAAAACCCACCAGACTTTTGATGCCCAGTTGCGCGCGCACCTCCTGCAAGGCTAAACCCATAGACCCCCCCATTAACCCCAAGCCCACAATACCTACACGCATTAGGGCACCAAAGCTATTTCTAGCACATCTTCAATATGGCGCACGGCTTTGATCTCCATATTCTCTTGCACCTCTGCAGGGATGTCTTTTAGATCTCTGTGGTAGTTTTTCTCAGGGATCAAGGCGGTTTTGATCCCCGCCTTGTAGCTGGCGATCAATTTTTCTTTCAGCCCTCCAATGGGCAAAACCCGCCCGCTCAAAGTGAGCTCGCCCGTCATCGCCACATCGCAACGCACTCTCCTATCGCATAAAATAGAAGCGATGCTAGTAGCCATCGTGATCCCAGCACTGGGACCATCTTTGGGAGTTGCCCCTTCGGGCACATGCAAGTGGATGTCATAGAGCTGGTAAATCTTGCCCTCTTTGGGCTTTTTCTTTTTGGGGACCAACACTTCTTCATCAAGGCGCGATTTCACCACCGAGTGCGCGATGTAAGCCGATTCCTTCATCACCTCGCCCAAGCTCCCCGTGAGTTTTAAATTTCCCTTGCCTTTGAGTTTGATCGCTTCAATTTTAAGCACATCTCCGCCCACACTTGTCCATGCCAAACCATTGACAATCCCTATAGCGTCCTCTTGATCGATAGGGTCGATCTCAAAGACGATCTTGTCTAAAAATTCGGGGACATTGTCTGTTGTGATATGGATTTTGCGCTGTCTTCTAGATTTGGGTGCTTCTTTTAAGGCTTTTTCCTCACTGCTGTGTAAAATTTTCTTGGCGCACTTGCGCATGATACTTGCTAGTGCACGCCTCAAGCTACGCACCCCCGCCTCACGGGTGTATTTTTCAATGATGAGTTTGATCGCCTCTGGGGTGAATAACACTTCTGTGGGTTTGAGCGCGTGCTTTTTGAGCTCTTGAGGGATCAAGTAATTGCGCGCGATCTGCTCTTTTTCTTGGGGGGTGTAACTGGAAACGGCGATAAATTCCATGCGATCCCTTAAAGGGGGGGGGATCGTGGTGGTGTCATTGGCGGTGGCAATGAAAATCACTTGGGAGAGGTCGATGTTAAAATTGGTGTAGTAATCCCTAAAACTGGTGTTTTGCTCAGGGTCTAAAATCTCTAAAAGCGCGCTGGCTGGATCGCCACGCATGCTTTTATCCACCTTGTCGATCTCATCTAACACCATCACGCAATCCATCTTCTTAGCTTCAATCAAGCCCTGCACAATGCGCCCGGGCATAGAACCTAAATAAGTGCGCCGGTGCCCCCGTAATTCATTGACATCTTCTAGCCCACCCAAGGCGATGCGAATCAAGGGGCGTTTGATAGCTTTGGCGATGGAATTAGCTAGACTGGTCTTACCCACCCCCGGAGGACCATAGAAGCACAAAATCGTGCCCTTAGTCTCCTTACTCTCCGTCTGGCGTAAGCGCAAGAGCTCCATCGTGGCGAAGTATTCTACAATGCGTTCTTTGGGTTTTTCTAGGCTGTAGTGATCGGCATTTAGCTGTTTTTCTACATCTTTGATAGAGAGTTTTTTTTGGCTGTATTGCCCAAAAGGGATGTCTAACACCCACTCAATGTAATTTTGCAAAATCCCCACATCGGAGCTATCTTGGTGGATACGACTCAAGCGTTCGATCTGTTTTTTGATCTCTTTGTGGACTTCCTTAGTGATGAAGGGTTCGATCGCGCTGAGTTTTTGGGTGTATTCTTGGATCTCTTCATCACGCTGTTTGTCCACACCCAATTCTTTTTGGATTTGCTTGAGTTGCTCTTTGAGGAAGTATTCCTTATTCACCTGCTCCATTTTGCTATGCACTTTACTCTTGATCTCTTTTTGTAGTTTTTGGGTTTTGATCTCCTCCATCACCAAATCAATGAGGTCTAAGAGTCTCTCTTCGGTGTTGTCGTTAGCAAAGAGTTTATAAGATTGATCTTTTTTAAGGCGCAGGGCGGAGGCGATTAAATCCACAATGCGATTGGGATCGCTATTGTCCTCAATGGCACGCAAGAGATCGGGAGGGAAGAATTGGCTGACATTAGCCAAATTGCCCACCTTCTCCTTGAGGATTTCTAAAATCGCGTTGGTTTTGTCGTGATCGTAGTCTTTATAGGTGATCACATCTACCATCGCCTCTAGGGGGTCATGGGATTGCAAACTCAAAATGCGCCCCTTGCAAATCCCCTGAAAGAGAATCTTCATGCGGTTATCAGGCAGGATCACCTTACGCACAATACTCCCAATGACTCCCACATCGTAAAATTTCTCTTCTAAAGCCTTATCACCGGGGGTGTTCTTAGCGCAACCCACGAAAATGAGATCGTTTTTATCTTGAGTAGCCTTGTTGGCTGCCTTGATATTGGCTTCGCTATTGATGAAAAGAGGGGCGATCATGAATGGATACATGAATGCCTCTTCTTCTACAATCACTGGCACTACACTTGGAAATTTCTCTGTCATATCAACCCTTACCAATTGAATATCGCCACATACCAAGGCATATAAGACTTCTTAGGATGCGTTTCTTTTTCTAGGACTTCGTCCACGCGCTCCAAATAACGCTTCACCCCTTCTTTTTGGTGGCGTTTTTTATAGACATTGGCGATCGCGCGGTTGAGCTCGTTTTGTCCTAAAATGAATTTGACCTGCATATACTCCACCTGATTGATAAAACGGCTATTGGGGTATTTGTCCACGAAGTCATTGAGCATGCCAATGGTGTTAGACATAAATTCTTGATCCTTGCTGTGGTTTTTGAAAGAATAATAGCGCGCTTGGAGTTTGAGGTATTTGAGGTAGTCAATATTGCTCTCATTGCCAAAGCGTTTGATGTATTCATCAAAGTAGTATTCTGCCAAAATAAATTCTTTTTTCTTCAAATGGGCTTGCCCCAGCGCGATCATCGCCACGGGCACTAGGGGCGAATTGATGTGTTCGCTTTGCAAAGAGGAGTAGTAATTGTCCGCGGTTTCCAAATTCATAAACAAAATTTCGCGCAAAATCCCCTGATACCAAAAGATCGCGGGGCGGTTGTAGATGGCATCCTTGCCCTTTTTGGCACAGCCCAACCACAACACCGCACACGCCAACGAAAGCCACAACACGCGCATGTCATTCCTTTGTCCTAAAGCCCTATTATATCAAAAATCCCCCGTTAGAATTGATTTTTAGAGTGGATTGTAGTAAAATCGGGGCTTTACACCATGTGCTAAGGGCGGGAATGTTATTTAGTGTCAAATCCCCCATTTTGGGGTTTGAGCAAGTTTCTAGAATGGAGCTAGAGAAGATTGATGAGATTTTCATGCGCCTGCGCAACGCCGATGACATCGCCCCAACTTTCACTTTAGTCAATCCCTTTGCCCTGCGCGCTTATGAATTTGATATTCCCATGGGTTTGCAAGTTTTACTGAATTTAGACAGCGCGCGCAATATTCTCATCGCCAATATCATGGTGATTCAAACCCCCCTGCAAGAATCCACAATCAATTTCCTAGCCCCCTTAGTCTTTAACTTTGATCACCAACTTATGGCCCAAGTGGTGTTAGATAGCGCCAAATACCCCCATTACCACATTTCTGAAAAGATCGCTAGTTTTTACCACGCCCCAAAAGAACAGGTTAAACCTGAGGAATGTCCATGAAAACACGCCTGCTTGTGGTGGGTTATGGGCGTATGGCGCAAGCCATGTTGCGAGGTTTTGCCACCCACGCGCCCAAGCTAGAGTCCTTTTGTATCCAAATTACCGGGCGCGATCCCAAGAAAATCCGCCCCTTTGTGCAAGATTTGCCTCTTGAAGTGGCGATCTTACCCCCCACTCCCACTTTAGACATTGAAGATGCCATCGTGCTTTTAGCCATGAAACCCTATGGTTTGGAGAGTTTTAAATACAGTGGCATGGCTTCTTTGGTGCTCAGTGTGTTAGCCGGGGTGAGTGTGGGTAAGCTAGCTGGGCACATAAAAAGCCAAGCCTACGCGCGTTGTATGCCCAACATCGCTGCAAGTTATGCCCTCTCTTCTACAAGCCTATATGCCCCCTGCGCTACCCCCGCTAGAGATCGCGCCCGCGCGCTTTTGGAGTGCTTGGGGGGGGTGGTGGAAGTGTCTAGCGAAGCACTCATTGACGCGTCCTTAGCTACCAATGGGAGCGCGTTAGCCTTTTTGAGTATGGTGGCGCAGGGTCTAGTAGGCGCGGGGGTGCGTGAGGGTTTGGGTTACGATCAAGCCTTCGAATTGGTCACGCAGAGTTTCAATGGCTTTGCTAGACTACTAAGGGAGAACACCCCCCAAGAGATTATCAACGCCATTTGCACCCCGGGGGAGCCACCATTGAGGGCTTAAGTGTGCTGGAACAAAGGGCTTTTAAGGGGATTATCATGCGCGCATGCCACGCTGTAGTCAAAAAAGGGCGCACTAAATCAAGCTAAAAGAGAGAGGACATGGAACATAGATTATTCACTTTTGCCGGGTTACTCAGCACGGATCACAATTTCATCATCGGGTTTTACACCATTGTGTGCGCGTTAGCCACTCTCATAATTGGCAAAATCGCCACTAGCAGGTTGCAGATGGTGCCCTTTGGGCTGCAAAACATTTATGAAGCCACCATTGAGGGGATTTTGCATGTGGCTAAAGATGTGATCGGGGAAGATTTAGCCCGCAAGTATTTCCCCCTAGCAGGCACGATCGCCCTTTTTGTCTTTTATTGCAACATGATAGGCATCATTCCCGGATTTGAAGCCCCTACGGCTAATTGGAGTTTTACGCTGGTGCTCGCCCTCATTGTCTTTTTTTACTACCACTTTGAGGGGATTCGCGCCCAAGGGCTTATCAAATACTTTAGCCACTTTCTAGGTCCAGTCAAGTGGCTCATCCCTATTATGTTGCCCGTAGAGATCGTTTCGCATCTCTCTAGGATCATCTCGCTCTCTTTTCGTCTCTTTGGCAATATCAAGGGCGATGACATGTTTTTGCTTATCATGCTTTTATTGGTCCCATGGGTGATCCCCATTGCCCCCTTCATGGTGTTGTTTTTCATGGGGATTTTGCAAGCCTTTGTGTTTATGATCTTAACCTATGTCTATTTGGCCGGAGCCCTTATCGTGGATGAAGATCACTAAATGAAAAAAGCAACTCTAATCGCCCTATTGGATTTTTTTGCCGGGTTATTCGTGGGGATCGCGTTGGTGTGCGGGGGTTTGTGCCTGTTTGTCTTTAAAGAAGCGGAGTTGGTGGTGTCTATCTTTTTTGCGCTCTTTGTCTTTGGGTTATTTAGCTTTTTTGCCCTGTTGGCTAAATCTATGGGGGCATTGCTCAAAGACAGCACGCGTGAGCGCATTTGAATCTACAATCCTACTTCATCACCCCCCCTTATTTTGGCGCGTTGACTCCGCGCGATTTTAGAAGTGCCCTTTTCAAAGTCTTGCGCACACACCGCCCCACGCACGCGTGCTTTAGGGTGGATCAAACTAAGCACACCCTACTAAGTTGCTTTGTGTCTACATGCCAAGAGTTTGGGGTGAGTAGCTATGTGAATTTAGCCCACTTGTGCGCCAGCATAGAAACAGCCTTGGGTTTTGGTTTTATAGGCGTGCATGCCAAGGCGAACGCGTTATTGGCTCTAAAGCACATCCCCGCCCATCTGCACAGTTTTTACAGCGCGCACAGTGTCTTGGAAGTGCAAGAAGCCCTAGAACAAGGCGCACACTTGGTAACTCTTAGCCCCATTTTCCCCACTCCTAACAAACCCCCCGCTTTGGGCTTGGAGTATTTGGATCGCCTAAGCCCTACACAAAAGCAACGCGTTTTTGCGCTTGGGGGGATTACCCACAGTGCCCAGCTCCCTTTATTAGCCCACAAAGGGATCAAGGGTTTTGCGGGCATACGCTTTTTTGAATCCAGCTAAATAGTAACACCCCTTTATCTGCCTCCCAGCTAAAAACCCCTTGCTGTAATCCAACATGTTATACTCCATTAAAATGTTCTAGGAGTTGCTAGATGGAGTGGCACCAGATTTACGCCCCCTTGGGGGGCAATATTTGGTTGAGCGCGTTGGTGGCGCTCTTACCCATTGTCTTGTTTTTTGCCTCTTTGATTGTCTTTAAGCTCAAGGGGCACACCGCTGCGTTTTTAAGTGTGGTGCTCTCGGCTGTGATCGCGCTTTTTGTGTATAAAATGCCCTTTGTGATGGTGGGGGCTAGCTTTGTCTATGGCTTTTTATATGGGCTTTGGCCCATTGCGTGGATCATCATCGCTGCCATTTTCCTCTATAAACTCTCTGTTAAATCCGGCTATTTTGAGATTCTCAAAGAAAGTGTGCAATCTATTACCCCCGATCACCGCATTTTAGTGATCCTCATTGGGTTTTGCTTTGGCTCATTTTTAGAAGGGGCGATTGGCTTTGGCGGGCCGGTGGCGATCACCGCGGCTATTTTGGTGGGCTTAGGTCTTAATCCCCTCTATGCGGCTGGGTTGTGCTTGATTGCCAACACCGCCCCGGTGGCTTTTGGGGCGGTGGGTATTCCCATCACCGCCATGGCCGGGGCTGTGGGCGTGAGCGCACTAGCCATTAGTGCGATGGCAGGTAAAATCTTATTTTTTGTGAGTTTGCTTGTGCCTTTTTTCATCGTGTTTTTAATGGATGGGGTGCGTGGGATCAAAGAAACTTTTCCAGCCGTGTTTGTGGCTGCCTTTAGTTTTGCCCTTGCGCAATATCTAAGCTCTAACTATCTAGGTCCAGAACTCCCCGGGATTCTCTCAGCGATTGTTTCGCTCGTAGCGACTGCTGTATTTTTGCGTTTTTGGCAACCCAAACACATTTTTAGGAGCGATGGCAAGGAGGTTACGCACACGCAGCAAAAACACCACATCTGTAAGGTTTTTGTGGCATGGGCGCCCTTTATTATCCTCATTATCACCATTGTCATTTGGACTCAGCCTTGGTTTAAAGCCCTCTTTGCTAAGGGTGGGGCGTTGGCTTTTTCTAATTTTTACTTTGAATTTGAAAGCATTAGCCAAAAGATTTTAAAAAGCGCGCCCTTTGTGATCGAGGGCAAGAGCGCGACTAGCCCGGTGATCTTTAAATTGCCCTTGATTAACACCGTGGGGACCTCTATTTTAGTGGCGGCTCTGGTGAGTATTTTCGTTTTGCGTCTGAAAGTGAGCGATGCGGTGCATGTTTTTGGGGACACGCTTAAAGAAATGCGCTTTCCTATTTTGACAATCGGTTTGGTGCTCTCTTTTGCCTACATCTCCAATTACAGCGGAATCTCAGCGACAATGGCACTCGCGCTCACCCACACGGGTAAAGCCTTTACTTTCTTTTCGCCCATCATTGGCTGGGTGGGCGTGTTTTTAACTGGGAGTGATACAAGCTCTAATCTGCTCTTTGGCTCACTCCAACAGCTCACGGCTAATAATCTTAAAATCCCTGAGGTGCTCACCCTCACGGCTAACACTGTGGGAGGCACTTTAGGCAAGATGATCAGCCCTCAAAGTATCGCTATTGCATGCGCGGCAGTAGGGTTAGCGGGCAAAGAATCCGATCTCTTTAAATTCACGGTGAAATATTCTGTGATCTTTGTGATCTTGATGGGGGTGGCTATCACCATTATTGCCTATGGCTTCCCCCAGATTGTGCCCAATGCCTAAAGCCAAAACCCTAGACTTTTAACAAGAGGCTTAGGGGTTTTGCGCTAGAATGGAGGCTTTAAAAAAGAGTGAAAGGTTGTCGTGGATTACTACGAAGTCTTGGGCGTGGATAAAAAAGCGGATAAAGAAACACTCAAAAAAGCTTATAAGAAACTCGCCCTAAAATACCATCCCGATCGCAACATGGGCGATCAGGAAGCCGAAGAGAAATTCAAGGAGATCAATGAGGCTTATGGCGTGCTAGGGGACGATCAAAAACGCCAAATCTACGATCGCTACGGCAAGGAGGGGTTGCAAGGGCGCGGGGGGGCGGGCTTTAGTGATTTGAGCGATATTTTTTCTAGTTTCTTTGGGGAGGATTCGATCTTTGGGAGCGTCTTTGGCAAACAAGAGAGCCGTTCTAAAATCCCCAAAGACGCGCTGATCTCCTTGGAATTGAGTTTTAAAGAAGCCGTCTTTGGGTGTCAAAAATCTATCAAAAATGTTTACAAGACTCTATGTCAAGATTGCGCAGGGAGTGGGGCTAAAGAGGGCAAACTTAGCACTTGTGGGCTGTGTAAAGGGAGGGGGCAAACTTACACGCAACAGGGCTTTATGACTTTGGCTAGTCCTTGTCCTAGATGTCAGGGCAGGGGGCAGGTTGCTACAGAACAATGCGCGCCCTGCAAGGGGGAGGGTTTTGTCATCGCGCATGAAGAATTTAGCTTAGAAGTGCCTGAGGGCATTGACGGGGGGCAGAGAATCCGCGTGGGGGGGCGGGGGAATGAATACAAAAAGGGAGTGCGGGGGGATTTGTATTTGGAAGCGGTAGTGGGGGCGGACGAACATTTCGTGCGTGAAGGCTTGCATGTTTTTATTGAAGTGCCCGTTTTTTTCACTTCCATTCCTCTGGGGAGCACGATTATGGTGCCAGCCCTCAAGCAGGAATTAGAGCTTAAAATCCCCCCCAACACCCCCAATCGCGCCCAATTTGTGTTTAAAAACCAGGGAGTGAAAGATGTCAATAGCACTAGACATGGGGATTTGATCGCTGTGATTAAGATCGTTTACCCGGAACGCTTGGAGGAGAAACAAAGAGAATTATTACTCAAATTACACGAGAGTTTTGGCTACCAGAGCGAACCCTATAAAAATGTCTTTGGGGTGTGTTATGACAAAGTCAAGCAATGGTGGCAGGATTTAGTGAAAAAATAGCAAGGAGTTTTATGGAAAATACACAAAAGGCGACACTAGCCATTTTCGTGGATTGGGAAAATTTGCGTATTGAGTTAGAGAGTATCCAGCGCTACCACAAGGAGTTTGGCGAGCAATTTTTTCGCTTCAACGATCAGGGGCATTTGCGCGCGTTTTTTGCGGCGTTTATGGAAGAGGATGAAGAGTTGATGGAGGATAAAATTTTTTTATATGTTTCTACTCCTCTCAAGGAGTGGGAGGGGCAGATTTTAGATCATAGCCAAGATGGTTACAAGCTAGAGAGCTATAAACAACAAAACCCTGAAGAGTATAAGCAGGCTAGGCGCAAATCCGATATCACTAAGATTTTCAACCAAGAGATGCGCCTGTCTGGCTTTTTTGAAGTGCGCCAAGTGAAACTCAAGGTGGAGTTTGAAGAGCGCAATAGCCCAGAGTATGTAAAGGAGATTGGTAAAGATGTCAAAGTCCCCAAGATCAAGCCTCGTTTAAAGCAAAAGCAGGCTGACACCTATTTGACCGCCGATGTGGTGCGTGTGAGTTGTAAAGAACTGGCTGATCGCATTTTACTCTTCAGTAAGGATACAGACATGGTGCCCCCTTTGGAATACGCTAAAGAGGAGGGGCGTAAGGTTTTTGTCGCCCATATCACCGAGAGTGGTTACTTCGTCCCCAATGCGCTCAAGGAAATAACGGGAAATGCGGGCGTGCGCCAAAGAAATATCAAAGAAATCTTAAGCAAAATTCCCAAAGGGCTCTCCAAACCGCCTATAGAAAAGCCCAACCGTCCTACCCCCCCTTTCAACGCCCCCCCCTTAAATGGCGTTCTCAAACACCCCTAGAAATTATGCACCCAGTTGAAGAAGATGCTCATCTGGGTTTTATACACAAGGGTTTCAGAAAACCCGCTGATTGTGCCTTTAAAGTAGGTGTTATCAATGACCGGGAAACGCATACCAATTTCAAAACCCTCTGTGCCGATGTTAGTGCGCAAACCGATGTTAATAGGTAATTGGAAAAAAGTGTTGTCTAAGCGCGCGCTACCTCCAGAAGCCTTAATATTATCCGTCAAAGTAACCCACCCATTAGAACCCTGCACTAACCATGAGCTCCCTGCAAGGATGAGCCCGGCAAAAAGACCGGAGGTGAAATCACCGCTTTGACTCTCATAGAAATTCCATAGTACATCTATCCCCGCGCCATAGATAAAATTATTCAACGCCCCGTTTAAACGGCTATTGCCATGCTGGTAGCTAAAATATTCATAATAACGCAAGCCAAAACGCCGTTTAGCCCCAAAGAAATGCTTGAAGCCAAATTGGATATCCACCCCATACATGTTGCTATCTTGACTACCCATGTTGATGAATTGCTCTAAAATCCCCAAAGTGGGGATGGCAGGACTCACCTCAAGTTGTCTGTAATAACTCAATAAGTCGCGTAATTGCTGGGGTTGGGCTGTGCTCATGGAAGTTAAGCTATTCTTCAACACATTATTGAGGTCTTGTTGTCCCTGCGCGATGTCAGAAGCCCCTTGTAAGAAAGTTTTAAACGCTACACCGCTTGCAAAGGGATCGCTTTGTTGGACTTGCTTAGAAAATGTGTTTAAAAGACTACTGCCCCCCGGATACATGGGCGCAAACAGCCAATACATGCTCGCGCGCAAAACCCGTATATCTCTAAAACTCAAGGGTGTAGGAGAGTGAATCAAGGTGTTAAAGGGAATCATGCCTAGACCCAAAGTGCCATCCTGACCTGTATGGTGCGCGCTGTTTTTACTCATGTAGTCAAACAACACCTGCCCGATATTTTGTTGCGTGATCACCACTCCATCATAAGTCGTGCCCGGTGGCAAGACTTTTAAAATGGTGGAGATGGCTAAATTAATGGAGTCGGCATAAGAGAGGGCGTTGATCACATTTTGCATCTGGGCTTGGCTGACAAGACAGCCCTTTGTAGCGCATGAACTATCCTTAACAATTCCCTCTATAACAGCGATCTGGCGCGCAGCCGCGGCGATGTCTGCCTTGCTCGCGCCGGGTCTAAAGAGTTTGTAAAGTATAGAGCTCTGGGTGCTAGGGCGCAAAGACTTCAAGGCTCCGGGCGCATTGGAGTGTTCGATGGTTTGCATGCGTGAGAACTCAAACCCTATATCGCTATAAAACCCATTGCTCTCCGCGCATAAAGAACAAAAACCCATTCCAATCCAAGACAATGTTTTTAAAACGGGTTGTTTCATAGTGATCCCTTATCGCTGGGGGGGGGGGGGTAACAAGCACCAAATCACACCTCCAACGGGCATAAATCTAGATCGCCATGATAAAACTAAAATCTTAAAAATAACTTTTAGGGGCTAATTTATGGGCTCTAACTCTCTTTGAGTTGCTCTAGGCGTTCTTTCTTGCTACCAATATCTGTGATCTGAATCCCAAAATTCCCATCGATAATCACCACCTCGCCCTTAGCGATCACCTTGTCATCCACTAAAATCTCTAAGGGATCATTGACCATTTGGTTGAGTTCGATCACACTCCCAATATCCATGGACACCACATCTTTTAAGATCATCTTCTTTTGCCCGATACGCACCTTGACATTGAGCTTAATGTCTAAAAGCATGTTAATGTTACGCACTTCCACTTGTTCTAGGTGGTTATTATCCCCTTCTGTGCGTTCACTCTTGGGCACCACGGGGAGATTAGGCATGGAGGGAGAGTGTTTGATCTTAGAGGTGTTTTGTGGGGCAACTTTCTTTTTGAAGAGGTCAATGAAAACCCCGCCACAGAAAATAAAAAAGCTAGATTTCACACTCCCTAATTCAAACCCAAATTCAAAGCCATCGCTATAAGGGTCTAGCAAGGAAGCGTCATGCGCGTCCACGGCTTCACTCACTTCAAAGGACAGCTTAGGGATCACTTCTTGGGCTTGCAAAGCGGTGGTGAGCGCGCCAAAGATATTCGAACCAATCTCCTTGATTGCATCTAAATCGTCTGTCTCTAAATTCTCTTTGCTAGTTCCCTCGCCCCCTATCATCATGTCCGCTAACGCGGTCGCCATAGGCACGGGAAGGGCTAGAGTGATGGTTACATTGGTTTCGGGCTTGACTTGCACCACCACAGAGGCATGTTCTATAAAAATGAAATCCCCCACCGAAATTTCGTTTTTCAATTCTATCGCGGGAGTTTTGCCCAATAGCCCGCCTAGAGTGGAAGTGCATTCTTGGACAAAAATCTTTAAAAAATCCTCTATCATTCCTCTTCCTTGCGAATATTGCCGATCTTGATCTTGCGTTGATTCTCTAGCACTTCTAGCACCTCTTTAACGCGGTCTTTTTCTGTATAGATCACTTCTTTAATTTTGATCGTCTTGCGGTAACCCTGGTAGCCCACCGTGGCTAAGTAGCGTTCCTTTTTGTCAATATTAACCACCACCGTGTCATTAGCCACCTTGTTAAGACGCAAGGTATCCCCCACAACCAAGTCCAAAACCTCTTTGAGAGTGAGCTTCACACTCCCCAAAAACGCCGAAACATCTACACTCGCACCGCCCACCAAGGCTTGTAATTCTTTATTGCGACTCTTTTTGGAACTGGTTTCTGTGAGCATCACATCGCGATTCCCCATTTTAGATAAAATGCCTTCAATGGAGATCACTGGGTAGCACAGATTCATCATGCCCCTAGAATGCCCGATCACAATCTCCATCACCACCATGATGACGATTTCGTTTTGCGCCACGATCTGCACCACATTCGCGCTGGATTCCTTAGCGTCAATGGTGGGAAAGAACTCTGTTACTGGACTCCAAATGTCTTTGAGAATCTGCATCACCTGCTTTAAGATGGTGTCTAGCAAATTGAGCTCAATGTCGCTAAATTCGCGGGTTTGATCGTAAGAGCCTCCCTTGCCCCCTAATAGGCGGTCGATCATAGGAAAGACGATGCTAGGATTGACTTCTAACACCCCCGTGCCCCCCACTGGCTTCATAGAGAAGACATTAAAACTTGTGGGGCTGGGTAAACTCATCAAAAACTCCCCATAAGTCATTTGATCCACGCTGTGGAGCTGGATTTCTACAATGGATCGCATGATGGCAGAAATTTGGCTAGAAAGGCTACGCGCCATTTTATCATGGATACTTCTAAAGGATCGCAACTGTTCCTTGCTGACCCTATTGGGGCGTTTGAAGTCGTAGAGAGTGATCTGCTTTTGGGGCATGATCTCTTTTTTCTGGAGGGTGTTGACATCCTCTGATTCGTCTACAACCTCTAGGAGAGCATCGATTTCTTCTTGGCTTAGAATATCAGCCATAAGTGCCTCCCAAGCTGGAACGGATTTTTTTAATCACTTCCTTGATGATTTGTGAGATTCGAGATTCGGTAACCCCTAAAATCTCTCTAATCTCACCCAAGTGCAACTCCTCAAAAAAATAAAGCTGGATAATGAGCTGTTCACGCTCGGACATGGTCTTTAACACGCTATGCACATGGGCGATGAGCTCTTCTAACTCCAATTTCATGCCAATCGTGTCCTGTTCTATGGCGTTGAATTGCTCATCCATAGGCACATGCGCATAGACATCAGACGCTACTTTGGCTTCCCTAATCTTTTCCAAATCCTCTTGCAATACCTCAGCTAAGTAGCTATCATCGGGTTCATACCCATGTTCGTTATAGTACTTAGACACCTCGTAATCAATGCTTTTAATGAGCTTCCTAGAGGCGCGCGAAACCACATCTAAGGATCGCAAGTAATCTAACATTGCCCCGTTGACACGGGTTTTAGCGTAGCCCCAAAAGGAATCGTTGAGCGCGACATCGTAACGGCGCGCTAGCTTGATTAGCTCTTCAGTGCCCACTGACACCAGATCGTTAAAATCCACAGTGCTAGGGAGTCGTTCTTTCAAGCGGAAAGCCATCGCGCGCACAGCCGGGAGGTATTGGATAGCTAGATCGTCCTGGGTGCTTTGGATTTGCGCGTCATAATTGGATTTCTTAAGCACTTTATTGCTCATCATACTCATAATCATGCACATACTTCAAAAGCGCGTCTATCTCTTTTTCTCTCTCCACAAACTCTTTATTGAAAAGCCCTAATTTGCGTTCCAACTCTGCCTTATTTAAAAAGCGTTTGCGTGGATAAATGAAAGTCATGAAGATGGAGGCGAACAAAAGCATGATCATGTAAAAACCCGCTGTAGACACCAAAGTGCCAAAAAGCACATACTCGGGTTCATCAAACTTGATTAAAGAGAGAATAAGCCCGATGAAAAACCCCCCTACGATCGCAAAATTCACAAAGTTGTCCACTTTCATGCAACCACCTTACAAGTATTTGAGCAAACGCTTGAAAAACCCGATGAAATTGTCCTTAGGCGTTTCTAACACATTGTGTTCCATTTTCATGGTTAAAATTTTAGAAACCTGCCCTATGGCAAAAGAAAAGGTATTAAACGGTTCGCTTTGGCATAGGAGTTTGCGGTTTTTGATGGATTGTCTAAGCGCGTTGCTATTTTGGATATAGCCTAGATAATTCAAGGTCATGTGCGGGATATTCTCTTTAGCCACGCGCTGGATTCCGTTGAAAATCTGCATGGCTTTGTCTGCCGAATCAACCATGTTCACCAGCACAAAGACATCGTCCTTATTCTTAGAGTTGATCTTAATGGTGGTGTAGGCATCGGTGATAGCCGCTGGATCAGAAGTGGTGATCACCACTACGCAATCGCTTGCGCGCAAAAAGGCTTGGGTAAACTCCCCAATCCCCGCCCCTGTGTCAATGATCATGTAATCTAAATCATCTAGCACATTTTCTTCATCTACAAAGCTATCCAAAATCTCTTGGCTCACATATTTAAAAATCTCCTCCCCGCTATCCCCGGGCACCAAGTAAAACCCCTCTTCAATGCGATAGACCACTTCATTAAAACGCGCCTCCCCCCTTAGGGCGTGCAAGATATTCTTGCTGGTTTTAATCCCAAAGATAATATCTAAATTAGCCAGCCCAATGTCCGCGTCTAGCACGCCTACCTTGTAACCGCTCTTAAAAAGGCTATAGCCTAAATTCGCGCTGATGGTGGATTTACCCACCCCACCCTTACCGCTAGTGATGGCAACAAATTTAGTCTTGCCTTTTTTGCTGAAAATACTCCTAGGCTCCATGATGTGCTCCAGACCGCTTGCTTGGTTGTGCGTCATACTCTTTTCCTATCTGGATGGATGAATCCATCTAACATGCAATCCACCAAGTAATCGTTACTCGCCACCAATAAATCCATCGGCACTTCCTGCCCGATACACAAGTAGCTAATGGGCTTTTTGCTCTCATAAACTAAGGAAAACAAATTCCCAAACCCCCGACTCTCGTCTAGTTTTGTGAAGATCAAGCTATCAATTTCTAAGGGGCTAAAGGCTTGATAAATGTCTTTCAAATCCTCGTATTTCGTGGTGAGCGACAACACCAAAGTGGTGTCTATCTTATAGCCATTTTGCGTGAACTTTCTCAAGGCTTCAATTTTCTTTTTGTCATGCTGGGAGTGCCCTGTTGTGTCAATCAACACCACATCACAATACTCCAAAGCCTGCATTTCCTTACTGAAGTCTTCTGAATCCATCACGGTTTCAATGCTAATCTTCATCTTTTTAGCATACCAATTGAGCTGTTCCACCGCCCCGATGCGGTAGGTATCCAAGGTTAAAATCCCCACCTTGTATTTCTTGTCCAGCAATTTAGAATAACGCGCAGCCAGCTTGGCTAAGGTGGTGGTCTTACCCACCCCCGTAGGTCCCACTAGCATTAAAATTTTCTTGTAGCTAGGATCTAAACTCTCATGGCGACAATAAATCATCTTGCGCAAAACCTCTCTAAAATAACGCTTCACCGTTACTGAGTTTTCGCGCATCTTCACAGGCATCATCTCCAAGCTCAAGCGCATGATCTCATCTAAATGCAGTTTGTGCATGCCACTATTTTTAGCCAAGCGGTAAATCTCAGCAAACTCATGGGGGATCACAAAATTTTGTCCCTTTTCCTCGCTCCATACCATGTTTTGGATGAGTTTGAGATTATCGTTAATCTTGTTGAGTTCACCCTTGATGGAGTGCAACCCTACCCCCTCTTTGTCTTGCTTGGGGGGTGCGCTCTCTTTGGGGGGTTGGAGCGCGCCAGCTTGGGGGGCAGGAGGTGGGGGGGGCGGGGTAGAGACTCCGGCAAGCTTGCGCATCTCCTCTAGGGTTTTGGAGAGTTCAATGCTCACTTCTTCTTTGAGGGGTGGGGTGCTCTCTTTGGGGCGAGGGGGGGGTTGCAAGGCGTTCTCTAGACGCTCTTGCATGCTATTGCTCTTGGGTTTGCTCTCTTCTTTGGGCTTGTCCACAGCCACCACCACTTCATAAAGCCCGGGTTCTGTGAGACTCTTCTTGCGAATCTCTTGAGCTTTCACCACTAAGGCGTTGTGCCCATGTTCGCTTTGGGCGCGCTTCAAGGCTTCAGCGGTGGTTTCTCCACTATAAGTATAGAGTTTCATGCCCCCCTCCATGCTAGGCGTTGCAAGAATAAGGGCACAAGCACCGAAGCGCGTTGTTTCCATTTAGGGTGGGGCAGAGTCAAATAGGGCTGTTTATACACCATGCGGTTGAAAAATAGCATGTCAATGTCTAGCGTCCTTGGGGCGTTTTTAAAGGGGCGTTTGCGCGCGCGCCCCCAGCGTCTTTCCAAATAGAACACCAGCCTAAACAATTCTAACACACCCAAAGCCGTGTCAAAAGACAAGGTGGCGTTGGTGAAATCCCTTTGTTTAGTATAGCCAAAGGCCGGATTAAGATACAGTGGCGAGGAGTGCAGGCGCGAAAATAGGCGGTGGCGTGTAAGATACAGCCACAACGCTTCAAAAATCTTTTTAGAATCGCCCACATTACTCCCTATACCCAAAGTCGCTCTATTCTTCAAAGGGTAGGCACGAGCACACTTGCTAGGAAAAAAGCGCGTGTAGACAAGCGTGCATCTCACCCCATCACAAAACCTCAGCCCTAGAATGTTTCACCACCACTAAATCTTCAATACGCACCCCGTATCGCCCGGGGATGTAAATCCCAGGTTCCACTGAAAAAACCATGCCCTCTTCAATAATCATCTCACTTCTAGGTGAAATAAAGGGCAATTCGTGGATGTCCAAGCCGATCCCATGCCCAGTGCTATGGCTGAAAAACTCTCCATACCCGCTTTGCGCGATCACTCCCCGCGCGATCGCATCGATTTGCTTGCCCGTCATACCCGCGCGCAAATTCTCGATGGTGCGCTCTTGGGCTTCACGCACCACATCGTAAATCTCTTGTAAGGTTTTATCCTTGAAACACTGGGTGCGATCAAAGCTAAAATTTTCACCGAAACAGGCGGTGCGGGTGCGATCGGCGCAATAACGCTGGTATTTAATCCCCATGTCTGCCAAAAGCAAATCCCCTTTTTGCAAGCGTGTTTGTGGGCTGGGTAGGGCATGCGGTTTAGCGGCATTGGCGTTGATCGCCACAATGGGCTCAAAACTCAAATCAAGCTCCCCCTCACAAGTCAAAAAAGCTTTGCTCTTGAATTGCAACGCTCTCTCCACTTCTCCTTGCGCGCATGCCCGCGCGAAACTCTCAAACGCTTCCACATTCAACGCTTGGGCGTGTCTGAGCAAAGCGATCTCGGCTTCACTCTTAATGATACGCTGTTTTCTGTGGTAGTCGCTCTCCCCTATGAGCTTACAGCCTCTCAAGCCCGCCTCCAAGCGCCCATAAACATGCACGCTAATCTGTGCGCTGTCAAAATAGAGTTTGGGAGTTTTTTGGGCTAATTCAATGGCTTTTGCCCACAGATCAAAGCTCTCTACCACTTCCACGCCCGCGCGCACGCCCGCGCGCGCCTCCAAAGTGTAGCGCGCATCGGTGATGAAAAACGCCCGATCTTCTAATTGCAAGAAAACCCCATGGTCGCAACTATAGCCACAAGCAAAATATTGGGCGTTCTCATCGGTGGTAAAATGGGGAGCTACACTCAAGCACTTCCCCCCGGAGTGCTGTTGTTTTGCACTTGGTTCTCTTTGATCGCCTTGATCTCAGCTAGCACCTGCATCATGGCAATCAAAGCCACATGGTAGCCATAGTGCCCCAAACCGGTTACCACACCCATGCTAGCCGCCCCCGTGTAGCTAGTTTTTCTAAAATCTTCGCGCGCGAAAATATTGCTCAAATGCACCTCAATCACGGGCATGTCTGCAAGCATGATCGCATCGGCGATCGCCACAGAAGTGTGCGAGAACGCCCCGGGGTTAATAATAATCCCCTCTACCTCGCTCCCCACACATTCTTGGATGCGATCGATGATCTCACCCTCAAAATTGGTTTGAAAAAACTCCAGCTCCAAATCGCTCTGTTCGTTTTGCTTAGCAAAATTCTCCAAATTCTCATGGATTTGATCCAAAGTTACAGGACCATACAGTCTAGGATCGCGATGCCCTAGCATATTCAAATTAGGTCCCTGAATCACCAAAATTTTCATCAAAACTCCTTAGTGTAGATACCCAATTATAGCACAATTACAGCGTAAATTTACGCACGATTTTTTGCAAGTCCTGCGCTGTGCGTTCCAAAACAGCGATTTCTTGGGTATTGCCACTCATAGAGGTGGCAACTTCATGGGCGATCTTAGCGATCTGCTTGATCTGTGTGGCGATATTGGCGATGTCTTGGAATTGGTTTTTAGAATGGATTACCACACTTTTAGCGTCCTCTAGCGAGCTGGTGGCTTTGTTGTAGATAGCCTCTAGCGCGCCGGAGGCTAAATTGGCATGCTCCTGACTCTTGGTGATTTCAGCAACCATGTGTTCCATACTGGCTACAGATTTCTTGGTTTCCTCTTGGATAATCTTGATGATACGATCGATCTCTTGGGTCGCTCCGCTAGTGTGTTCGGCTAGCTTGCGGATCTCATCTGCCACCACCGCAAAACCTCTGCCATGTTCACCCGCGCGTGCGGCTTCAATGGCGGCATTCAAAGCCAATAAATTTGTTTGATCAGCGATGCCCTGAATGAGCTCCGCACTCTGCCCGATGTTTTGGGCATGTTTGTCTAGGGATTGGATCTGCTCTGCGCCCGCGCGCACACTCTGGGTAATGCCCTCCATGCTCTGTGCGGTGTCGTTCACCGCTTCTTTACCCTTTTGACTCAACTCCACACTTTGCAAGGAGTTTTCCTCTGTTTGGGCGATGGTGTTACTCACCCCTTGGATACTATTTTGGACATAACTCATGCTTTTGATGAGCTCTGCAGTCATCTCCTTTTGTTTGTTGGCGTTTTCTTGTGAGATACGCGAGAGGTTGGAAACCAATGCGGATTTTATGGTAATGTCATCAGAAGATTGACCAATCTGTCTAATAATGTTCACCATAGAGGCTTGCATCTCTTGGATGGCTTCTAGGGCACTGCCTGTAGAACACGCGCGCATAGACCTAGAGAGATTGCCCTCAGCAATGGCGCACACAATCTTTTTAATAGCAAGGGGTTCAGCCCCCAAAGAAGCACTAATGTGGCGCACAATCATGATCGCAATGGCAACTCCAATGACAAGAGCTACAAGAGTTAAGGTGATCATCAAGTGGCTAAAGTCGTTAGCGATACTCTTGGCGAGCGAAGTGAGCTGTTTGTTGAGATTCTCCTCATGGTCAATGAAAGCGTTGATCGCGGCTAACCATTTGATGAAGCTTTGGGCTAAATGCTGGCTTAAGAAGTCTGCAGCTAGCTGTGTATCTTGTCTTTTCAGGGCAATGAGTTTTTCAATCTGGGGCACTGCGATGGCATCGATAGCGTTGATTTGGCTATACAAAGCGCGCTCCTCTTGGCTGATGCGCTCCAAGTCATGGGGGTGGGCAAAGAGATTGTCCATAGACTCTTTAGCCACTTTGTAGTCGTTGTAGAGTTTGGTGATCAAGGCGACTTGGGTTTGTAAAAACTGGGGGTCTTTGGTGATCACCACATCGCGCACAGCAATAGAGCGGTCATGCACAGCCCCGCGCATGTTAATAGCGTAGCGTTCCTTGAGGGCGTTGTAGTTTGTGATCTCGCTTAAGAGATGATTGATGGTGCGCACCCGCAAAATACCTATCCCGCTCAAGATCACTATTAAGATAATCACAGCCCCAAAGCCCCCATAGAGTTTTGCGGAAATACTCACCTTGTTCATCATCACCCATCTATTTTTTAATTTTTTCTATGGCATTTCTGTAGCGGTTGATATTGGTGTCTGTTAGCTCCTCCACCAAAGAGCGCATCACTTTGGTGTACATGTCGTTTAAGATCTTGCGGATCGCATCGTCCTTGTCTTTAATTAACTGGGTTTGATCCTCTACGCGGGGCGCGTAAAATCCGCCCGAATTTGTGGCGCGGTAGCTGTAAGTGTGGGTTACTGCTTGGTAATTGCCCACATCCACTCCAAAATTGTGAATCACTCTGCCCGTTTCAGGCTCGAAGAAATTAAACCACACCGAACCCGAACTTTGATCCACCATGACATCTAAATCCTGCTTGGCTGGATCGCTGGTGTTCATTTTCACATCCTCTAGCACGCCCACCCAGCCACTCAAATCCAACACCGCCCATGTCTTGTGCTTTTGTGCGGCGCTGAGGGATTGTCTAGTGCTAAAGCGCAGGACTTGATAACCGCGTTTTTGGAAGATCTCTTGGATTTGATCGAGCAGGGCTTCTTGGAATTGCGCCACATAGGGTTTGAGATTATCGCTCACCTGCATATGGGGCGCAAGAAGCCCTATAAAGCGGTTATTGATAGGTTCTTGGACGATCTTGATGGGGTAGTGGAAATCCAAGAGGGTGTCCCCAACGATTTTTTTGGGTTGGTGCTTTTTGGTGAATTTCTGTGCGGGTTTGTGGGCGGTGGGTTCGGGTTTGGGCTTGCTGGCTGGAGTTGGGGTTCTAGAGGGGTGCTTGATGAAAAGACAGCCTGAAAAGGTCAGGGCGATGCCTGCAAATAAAACCCCCTGTCTGATATTGTGCATGAAAAACCTTCAAATGTTAAGATGATGACCCCATTATAACACAGAATGAAAAACTAATCCCCCCCCCCTGCTTTGCTTAGATGGGCAAGACGCGGATATGCTCATCTAGGTGTTCTTGCAAGACCCCTTCAATGGCAAATAAAGTCCCCGTAGCCGCGCTGGCACATCCATCGCATGCGCCCATGTAGCGGATGTAAACATCTACAAAGCCCCCACCCTCCTTGATGTCCAAGATCTCCAAATTCCCCCCATCCATCATGAGCATGGGACGGATGTGTAGATCGATGGTGTGATCGATCGCCTTGACTTTCTGCACCATTGTCATGTCCACAAAGGCTAAATTCCCGCTCAAGGATTTTTGCGCGTTCTCTTTCAGCGCTTCGGCTTGCATTTCTGTGCGCACATCTTTGAGAATATCTACCAAGTAATACTCCCTAGCCTCGTGCCCTCCGGGTTTCACACAGCTTTTACAAAAGCCCCCAGCCTTAGTGTATTGGGTGATCTCCTCCACGCTCTTTAGATCATTGAGGCGAATCACTTCCTTAATCGTGCCCAAACTCACCCGCGCGCACTCGCACACGATGATCTCGCTTTCAAAATCCTCCGGATTCTTGCCTAGATACTGCCCAGCAGCTTGCTTAATCACATCATAAGCCATCACCGAGCAGTGCATTTTTTGTCCGGGCACAGCGGGCACATCGGGATGATCCCTTAAGCTATGTTCCACATCTAAATTGGTGATCTTAACCGCGTCTTGCACCCGTTTACCCAAGCACAATTCCACCATCATATCCGAGCTAGCGATGGCTGTCCCACACCCAAAGCTCTTAAACTTAGCGTCCACAATCACATCGGTTTTAGGGTCTACCAACCAGTAAAGGCGCACCGCATCCCCACACGCCTCCGCGCCATAATCGGCTACAATGAGTTTACCCCCCTTAGCCTGCGCTTCCTCTTGCGTAATAACCCCCAAGTGTGTGGGGTTATTCATGCGTCTGCTGACTTCCTTAGAATACGCATCCCATAGCGCGCCACCTAATAAATTGCTCTTTGCCATGCGATCTCCTTAAAACCCGTAGGCGCTAGAAATATTGCGCAGACGCTTCACGGCTTTCCCAAACGCCTCAATGGTGTAGTCAATTTCTTCTGCCCTATTGAAACGACTCAAAGAAAAGCGAATCGCCGTGTGGGCTAACTCCTTGTCCGCGCCAATGGCGACCATCACCGGGTTAGCCTGTAAATCTTCGCTCGCGCACGCGCTCCCTGTGGAAGCAGCGATATTCGCGCGATTCAAATCCCATAGCATCGCTTCGCCCTCAATCCCGCGCACACTCACCAAGGTAGTGTTAGGCACGCGGTAAGTGCGATCCCCAATCACGGACACATCTTTAATGCTCAAAAGCGCGTCCTCTAGTTTGTTACGCAGTGTGGCAACCACTTCCTTCTCATAGTCCAAATTCTCTTGAGCTAAGCGCATCGCCTCGCCCATGCCCACAATGTAGGGCACATTCAAAGTCCCGCTACGCCTTCCGCGCATGTGCTCCCCGCCATGCAAAAGTGGCGTGAGTTCCACCCCTGAGCGGATATATAAACCCCCCACACCCTTAGGTCCGTGGAATTTATGGGCTGAAAAAGAGAGAAAATCCACATGGGCTTTTTGCACGCTAACCGGGATTTTGCCAATGGCTTGCACCGCGTCCGTGTGGAACAACACACCCTTTTCTTTACACACCGCGCCGATCTCCTCAATGGGGAAGATCAAACCGGTTTCGTTATTAGCCCACATCACGCTCACCAAGGCGGTGTCCTGTGTGATAGCCTCTTTAACCTGCTGGGCACTAATTGTGCCTTGCGCGTTGATGGGCAGGTAGGTTACCTCCATCCCCACGCTTTCTAAAAACTCGCAGGTAGCTTGCACGGCCGGATGCTCCACCTCGGTGGTGATGATGTGGTTTTTGCCCTGCTTGAGATACGCGTCAAAATACATGGACTTGAGCACCCAGTTATTGCTCTCTGTAGCGCAGGAAGTGATGATAATGTCGTCCTCATTGCGCGCGCCTATGCCCGCATAGAGTTTGTCAAAGGCATCTAAGATCGCCGGGTGGGTTTCTGTGCCAAATTTATGCAAAGAGTTGGGGTTGCCATACTGGGCACTAAAATAGGGAGCCATAAGGCTCTCTACGGCTGGATCTACCTTAGTGGTGGCATTATTGTCTAAATACACGCGTTCCATGGAGTCTCCTAATAAAAAAATGGGATTGGAAAAAATGGATAAAATCTAATACTCATGGTAAATTTGGTATACCACGCTATCCTTTATGCAATCTTAAGATTCTTGCATAAGCGCGATCAATTCGGGGATACTCACCTCACTCTGTATAATTTCTTCCTCCTCTTGCGCCATGAAAGCCTCCATGCCCGCCTTTTTGGCGATCGCCTCGTCTAATTCTAAATCAAAACCCTGTTGGTAAGACCCGATGCGAATCAAGACTTCATTTTCTTTCAATAGGGCGTAGAGCTTGCGGAATTTGCGCGTGGCTTTGAGATGCTCAAGGGTGCTGACTTCCTTGCTCACCCTTGAAGCTGAATTGAGAATATTGATGGGGGGATAAACCCCATGGTCGGTAAGTTCACGACTGAGCACAATATGTCCATCTAAGATACTGCGGGCTTGATCGGCGATCGGATCTGAGAGATCATCGCCCTCCACTAACACGGTGAAAAACGCCGTGATACTCCCCTTATTCTTTTCCTTGCCCGCGCGCTCCATAAGCTGGGGGAGTAAAGTCAGTGCTGAGGGAGGGTAGCCTTTGCTAGTGGGAGGTTCTCCCATAGCAAGCCCTATTTCGCGCTGTGCCATCGCAAAACGCGTGATCGAATCCATCAAAAACAACACATCATGCCCTTGGTTTTTAAAATACTCCGCCACGCTCATCGCACAAAACGCGCCGTATTTACGCATTAGAGGAGAGTCATCGCTGGTCGCCACCACCAAGACCGTGTTGTCTAAATTGCCCTGTAAATTTTTGTGGATAAACTCTGGGATTTCGCGCCCGCGCTCCCCGATGAGCGCGATCACCTTGATAGGCGCGTTGCAACCGCGCACCACCATACCCATCAGCGTGGATTTACCCACCCCACTGCCCGCAAAAATCCCCATCTTCTGCCCCTTGCCACAGGGCAATAAGGCATCGATGCTCTTAACCCCCACTCCAAACATTTCATCAATCACGCCTCGATCTAAGGGTTTCATGGGCTCTACCATGACGGGCGCGAACGCGTTTGCCCGCACAAACCCTAGCCCATCTAAGGGATTGCCCAAGGGGTCTAGCACGCGCCCTAACAAACCCTCCCCCACAGGAAAACTCAAACCCTCTTTGACAAAGAGCACGCGATCTCCCACCTTGCACCCCTCCACAAAGGAAAAGGGCGCAAAGCCAAATTGCCCTTGTTCTACCACCACCACCATACCTAAGCATTCCTTGCCATCGCTCCGTTCTACCTTCACGACATCGCCCACAGAGGGTAAAAACCCCTGCACAAACACCATGTTGGGTAAAATCTTACACACCATGCCATAGCGCGGCGAGAGATCGCGCACAAGTTGTAGGCGGGCTTTGAGAGTTTCTAAAGACATAATCCTCCAAAGGGTTTTTATTGTGGATTAACGCATATTTAGTTAGAATGAGTCCTTATTATACTCAAACTCAAGGAGTTATGGAATGGATTTAGAAACCAAAAGGCTGGATGGAGCCAACGCGCGTATCTACGCCAAGCCTTCCTTACAGGATTTTGAAGACAAATCCAATAAGATCGCCCAAAAGATCGCCAAGAACACCAAAATAGATGGGTTTAGGAAGGGTAAAGCCCCTTTGGAGATCATCAAGCAACGCTACCAGGGGCATATCGAACAAGAATCCCAAAAGGAATTATTGGACTCAGTCTTGCAAGCGGGGGTAAAAGCCCTAGAACTCACTCCCCAGGAGATGATAGGTAGCCCAGCGGTTCTCAAATTCACCAAACAGGACACACATTTTGAGATCGAACTCAATGTTGGTCTCAAGCCCACTATCGATCTCTCTGGTGTGGAGGCTTGTATCCCTAATTTTTCTGTAGCCCAGATTAGCCAAAAACAAATCCAAGATCGCCTTGCGTTATTAGCTAAGGAAAAGTCCACTTTTTCAGACGCGCCAGAGGGCAGTGCTGTGGCTAAGGGGCATGGTGTGGTGATAGACTTCGAGGGTCTTTTAGACAACCAGCCCTTTGAAGGTAACCAAGCGCAGAATTTTGCGCTCATCGTGGGTGAAGGGCGTTTGTTGGAGAGTTTTGAAAAAGAATTAGTGGGGATGAAAGTGGGCGATGAAAAATACTTTGCGGTAACCTTCCCCAAAGACTACACTAACGCCACCCTAGCAGGTAAGGAAGTTTCTTTCCATGCCAAACTCCATAAGATCCAAATCCGCCAAATCCCTGAGATTGATGACGCGTTTGTCAAAGCCGTGCTTAATCAAGAAAAAGAACCCACTTTGGAATTATTGCAAGAAAAGATCAAAGATCAGCTTTTCTTGGAGGCTAAAACCAAGCTCTACAACCAAGAGTTAAAAGAGCAGCTCATCAATAAGCTGGATGAAACCTTTTGTTTTGATCTGCCTAGCACCATTGTGGAGCAGGAAATGGATCTCTCCTTGCGCCAATCCTTACAAAACATGCCCGCAGAAGAGATCAAGCGACTCCAAGAAAATCCCTCTAAGGTGCAAAAGAAGCGCGAGAGTTTTAGGGAAAATGCGCTTAAAAGTGTGAAGGTAACTTTCATCATAGACGCTTTAGCCAAGCAAGAAAAGATTGAAGTGCAGGATAATGAAGTCTTCCAAACCCTCTACTATGAAGCCATGATGACTAACCAAAACCCCCAGCAATTCATAGATTACTACCAAAAAAACAACATGCTCCCGGCGGTTAAAATGGCGATGATTGAGGATCGCGTGCTCACTTTCTTGCTCGACAAACATTTAAGCAAAGCTTAAAGAGGAGGGTTTCTTGAATTACATTCCCTATGTCATTGAAAAGACGGGACGGGGTGAGCGTAGCTATGACATCTACTCAAGACTTTTAAAGGATCGCATCGTTTTGCTGAGTGGAGAGATTAACGATGCGGTGGCTTCTAGCATTGTGGCGCAGTTGCTATTCTTAGAAGCCGAAGACCCCGAAAAGGACATCAACCTCTATATCAATTCTCCTGGCGGTTCTGTTACGAGTGGCTTTAGCATTTATGACACCATGAACTACATCCACCCAGATATTTGCACCATCTGTATCGGGCAGGCTGCCTCGATGGGGGCGTTCTTGCTCAGTTGTGGGACCAAGGGCAAACGCTTTTCTTTGCCCCACTCTAGGATTATGATCCACCAACCCCTAGGGGGCACGCAAGGACAGGCAGCCAACATCGCTATTTACACTAAAGAAATTTTGCGCCTAAAGGATTTACTCAACCAAATCATGGCAACCAACACCGGCCAGCCCTTAGAAAAGATCGAACAAGACACCGACCGGGATTTTTTCATGAGCGCGCAAGATGCCAAGGAATACGGACTTGTAGATGAGGTGTTAGTGAAGAGCTCTAAGCAGGCTTAACATGGCGATCTTAGAAATTTTGCAATACCCCCATAAGAAGTTGCGCCTACGCTCCAGTGAGGTGCATGCCTTTGACTCAGAGTTGCACGCGTTTTTAGACGACATGCATGAAACCATGGTCGCGCACAAGGGCATAGGTTTAGCCGCTATCCAAGTGGGCGTGCCCAAGCGCGTTCTCATCATCAATTTACCCGACCAAGAGGACGAAACCCAAGACCCTCAAAACACTTTAGAGATCATTAACCCTGTCATCACCCACACAGAGGGCAGTATTTTATGGCGTGAGGGCTGTTTGTCCGTGCCCGAATTTTACGAGGAAATCGAACGGCATGCTAACCTCACTCTAGCCTATCAAGATCGCCACGGCACGCCTAAGATGTTGCAAGCCAGCGAGCTTTTGAGCGTGGCAATCCAACATGAGATCGATCATCTCAATGGGGTTTTATTTGTGGATAAACTCTCTATGTTCAAGCGCAAGAAATTTGAAAAGGAATTTAAAAAAACTCTCAAGAGTGAGGGTTGATGCGCGCCCATACCCATGTGAATACCCTTTATTGCGCCACTATGCAGGGCGTGAGCGCGAAAATTGTGGAGGTGGAGGGGAGTTTCACACGCGCCCTGCCTGCCTTTGTGATCGCCGGGTTAGCCAATAGTGCCATTCAGGAATCCAAACAGCGCGTGCAAGGGGCTTTGCAAAACAATGGTTTTGCTTTCCCACCCCTAAAGATCACCATCAACCTCTCCCCCTCCGATCTGCCCAAAAGCGGGAGTCATTTTGATCTGCCCATGGCGCTCTTGGTCGCCTTGCAAAGAAACCCGCTTAAATCTAGGTGGTTTGCTTTTGGTGAGTTGGGTTTAGATGGCAAGATCAAACATAGCGATGCGATCTTTCCCATGCTCTTAGACATTGCCTTGCAGGCTCCCGGCGCGCATGTGCTCCTCCCCCAAGCCGGACAAGAACTCTTTAGCCTGATTCCTAATTTGCACCTACACTTTGTGGGGCACTTAAACCAAGCTTTAGAGATCATCACCCAAGACACCCAAACCCCCTGCGCCCACGCGCCTAATTTGCCCTTTGAGTGTTTGCGCATTGGCAACACCCCCTATTATTACTTGCAAGATTTCGCCCTAGATTTTAGCGATGTCAAGGGACAAGAGCATGCCAAACAAGCCGCGCTCATCGCAGCAAGTGGGATGCATAATATTCTCTTTGAGGGCAATCCGGGTTGTGGGAAGAGCATGATCGCCAAGC
This sequence comes from Helicobacter labacensis, assembly GCF_003660285.1. Lineage (GTDB taxonomy): Bacteria > Campylobacterota > Campylobacteria > Campylobacterales > Helicobacteraceae > Helicobacter > Helicobacter labacensis. The sequence continues at coordinate 189,958 of NZ_QXQQ01000001.1, forward strand.
GCATGCGCTACATCTTACCTCCCAGCACCCTAGATGAAATGATCACCTCTATCAAGTTACGCATTTTAAGCGATCAAGAGAGCGTTTATAACCCTCTAAGAAGTTTTAGAAGTCCCCACCAAAGTGCCTCTAAGTCCAGTATTCTAGGCTCTACACAGGCTAATAATCCCAAACCCGGGGAGATCGCCCTAGCCCATAATGGGATTTTATTCTTTGATGAATTGCCCCATTTCAAAAAAGACATCTTGGAATCCTTGCGCGAGCCTATGGAAAATAACCAGCTGGTCATCTCTAGGGTGGCTAGCAAGATCGCTTACGACACTTCGTTTCTCTTCATAGGGGCGATGAATCCCTGCCCTTGTGGGAATTTGACGGATAATTTTAGAGTCTGCCGTTGTTTAGAAAAAGACATCAGTGCCTATAAAAACCGCTTGAGCGCGCCCTTTTTAGAACGCATCGATCTCTTCGTGCAGATGAGTCCTACAGAGGCGCAAGCTAAGAGCACACTCAACTCCGCACAGATGCACCAACGCGTGCTAGAAGCTTTCAAGATGCAAAAATCTAGAGGGCAAACCTGCCTGAATGGTAAACTCTCTGAACAGGACACGCAAACCTTTTGCACCCTCGAGCCCCAAGCCACACAGGTGTTAGAACAAGCCATTATGCGCTTTGGCTTTTCCCAACGCGTGATCCACAAAACCAAAAAGATCGCGCGCACCATTGCTGATTTAGCAAGCTGTGCTAATATCGACAAGCCACATATCTTGAAGGCACTCCAATTTAGAAAGGTTTGAGTGATGCAAAAATACCACTTCACCGGGCTAGATTGCCCTGATTGTGCCAACAAACTAGAAAGCGCACTCAATAAACAAAGCTATGTCCAAGAGGCGCGGGTGATTTTTAACACTAACACGCTCTATTTAAAAACCCATGACATGCCCAAAGCTTTAGCCCTCATCAAGCAATTAGAACCCGAGATGGAACTCTGCGCTGAAGTCCAAAGCGAGTCTAAACCCAGCGCAACACCTCTACTCATTAGTATCGCGCTCTACTTAATAGCGATAGCCACCATCCATTTTAGCACCCAAAATTGGGAATTTTATTTAAGCTACGCAGTCTTAGCTGGGGTGTATGTAGTGTCGGGCAGAGATGTCTTTTTGGGCGCATTACGGGCGATTAGAAACAGACAATTTTTTGATGAAAACACGCTCATGCTCAGCGCTACTATTGCCGCCTTTGGCGTGGGCGCGCATGAAGAAGCCGTATCGATCATGGTTTTTTACTCGGCCGGGGAGTTTTTGCAACAACTTGCCATCGCGCGCTCTAAGCAATCCTTGCACGCGCTCTTAGATGTCGCGCCCAATCGCGCGGTGCGTAAAGTAGGGCAAGAGATGCAAGAGGTCGAGCCTAGCGCGCTAGGCATTGGGGATATAGTCGTGGTTAAGGTGGGCGAGAAAATCCCCACCGATGGCATAGTGCTTACCGGGGAGAGTTTGTTGGATCAAAAAGCCCTCACAGGGGAATCTTTACCCCTCAATGTCAAGGAAAATAGCTCCGTATTAGGGGGGAGTATTAATCTTAGGGGCGTGCTAGAAATCCAAGTGAGTAAGCTCTATGCGGATTCTTCGGTGGCTAAAATTGTAGACTTGGTGTCTAATGCGGTGAGCCAAAAATCTAAAACTGAGAAGTTCATCACCACCTTTGCGCGTTACTACACCCCCGCTGTCTTTGTGATTGCCCTTTTGATCGCTCTTGTCCCCCCCTTGTTAGGGCATGGGGATTTTGACACTTGGATTTACCGCGGACTCTTTGCCTTGATGGTGAGTTGCCCTTGTGCGCTGGTGATCTCTGTGCCTTTAGGGTATTTTGGGGGCGTGGGGGCGGCTAGCCGCGCGGGGATTTTGATCAAAAGCGTGCAAACTTTAGAGGCACTCAGTCAAGTGAAAAATATCGCTTTTGATAAGACGGGCACTTTGAGCAAGGGAGAATTTCAGGTGGTAGATGTCGTGCCCGTTGCGCCCTTTACTAAGGAAGATGTGCTAGAACATGCCTCTTGCGCACAAATTCTCTCCACCCACCCCATTGCGATCTCTATTCAAAAGGCTTATAAGCGCCAGTGCCAGCATGAAATTGAAGACTACCAAGAAATCGGTGGGCTTGGGGTTAAAGCCAGTTGCCATGCCCATCTCATCATCGCGGGCAATGAAAAGATGTTGCGTAAATACAATATTCCCCATGATGCCTGCAGTTTAGAGGGCACGATCGTGCATGTGGCTGTTGATGGGCAACATGTGGGCTACATCGTGGTAGCAGACACGCTTAAAGACAACGCCAAAGAATGCCTAGATGCGCTCAAGCGCGCGGGCATCGAACACATGTGCATTTTGAGTGGGGACAATGAATACAGCACTAAGCGCGTAGCTAAGGCTTTAGATTGCCCCTATTATGCCAATCTCTTGCCTGAGGATAAACTCAGCGCGTTTGAAAACTTCCAACAACGGCACAAGCATAAAAGCGCGTTTGTGGGCGATGGGATTAATGACGCTCCCACTTTGGCGCGCGCGGATGTGAGCATGAGCATGGGGAGTGCTAGCCAGATTAGCAAAGAGAGCGCGGACATTGTAATCACCAATAATTCCTTAGAGTCCATTCTCAAGGTTTTCAAGATCGCCAAGAAAACCAAACGCATCATCATTGAAAATATTGTCTTTGCGCTAGGGATCAAGGCGATGTTTATTGTGCTAGGCTTTTTTGGGATCGCCACGCTGTGGGAGGCGGTTTTTGGAGATGTGGGGGTAACCTTGATCGCGCTGGCTAATTCCATGCGCGCCATGCGCATCTAAAGAGCGCGCTTGATCGAGCAAATCTGGGACGCTGTAAAGTTGGGTGTGAGCGAATACGAGTTTAAGACTTACATGCAACTCTTACACTACGATGCGCATGCCTCTAAAGCTGATCTCTTTGTCTTTTACGCACCCAATGTGTTGGTGTGCCATTACATCAGCGCTAAATACCGCACCCTTTTAGAAACCGCTATTGGCGCGCACAAGGGTTACAAAGTGCAGGTGCAGGTGCGCCCCAAGAGCCAGCAAAATCCCACCCCTCCCAAACCCCTCATCTTAGCCAAAAATAACCCCACTCTCAACCCTGTTTTTCGTTTTGAAAGCTTGGTGGTGGGGGCGTGTAACCAAATGGCAATCAAAATCGCCACCCAAGTGGCGCGCCAAAGAGGGGTGTATAATCCGGTGTTGTTTGTGGGCGGGGTGGGCTTGGGTAAAACCCACTTGCTCAATGCTATTGGGAATTACGCCTGCGATCAACTCAAGAGTGTGCTTTATGTGAGCGCTGAACAATTTCTCAACGATTATGTGTCTGGGTTAAACCACCATAGCATGGATAAGTTCCAAGAGAAATACCGCTCCTGTGATTACCTCTTGATTGATGATGTGCAATTTTTTGGCGGCAAAGAGAAGGTGCAAGAAGAGTTTTTCCACACCTTTAACGCCTTGCACACCCAAAATAAGCAAATTGTGATGAGCTCAGACAAACCCCCTAAGGACATCAAGGGTTTGGCTGAGCGACTCTTATCACGCTTTGAGATGGGGATGATTGCCAGCGTGCATCCCCCCACTTTAGAGACAAAACTCGCCATTATTGAGCAAAAGTGCGCTCTTGATCGCATTTGTCTACCTCAAGAGGTCTTGCACTATTTGGCTAGCCATTTAAATGAGAATATCCGCCAAATTGAGGGCACAATCTTGCGCCTAAGCGCGACTGCCACTCTCAGCCACCAACCCATTAGTCTAGAGATGGCACAAGGCATCGTGCAAGAAACGACCAAGGAGCGCGCCCAAGAAATTAGCTTGGAGCGCATTTTGAGGGTGGTTGCCTCCAGCCTCAATCTCAAAGCCTCTCAGATTCAAAGCAACGCGCGCACCCGTCAAGTCAGTTTGGCTAAAAAGAGTGTGATCTATTTAGCCCGCCAGCTTACCCCCCACTCTAGCGTAGCCATTGCGCAATTTTTAGGGCTCAAAGACCACAGCGCGGTGAGCAAGTCCTTAAAACTCATGCAAGAGAGCGTCCTTAGCGATCCTCAAAGCAAAGCCCTCTTAGAAGAGATGGCGCACAAACTCCAAACCTTAGAGTCCACAAGTTAGACAAACCTCAGTCCCTTAGTCGCTCTGCTTTGATCCTAGTTTAAACATGTAGAGTTTAGAATCTGAAGTAACAAAGAGGGCGGGGGTTTTAGAATCAAAGGCTAAATTACTCACCACTTGGGGCAGAATGATTTCGCCTAACATCTTGCCTTGGGGGTTGAAAACCTGAATGCCATGCCCATTACTAGCCCATAGATTGCCCTGTGAATCGACCTTGATGCCATCTGGAAAACCCGGAGCGATCACGGCAAACACCCGTTCGTTGTGTAAGCTTTGATCGGGGAAAATGTCGTAGGCTAAAATCTGGTGTTTTAAATTTAAATCGCTAGGATCGTAGGCAAGTTGGCTATCAGCAATGTAGAGAATTTTTTCATCAGGGCTTAGGGCTAGCCCGTTGGGGCTTTTGAGTGAGGGGGTGTTGAGCCGTGTTACTTGTTTGGTATTGGGATCGTAGCGGTAGATAAATTCGCCCTCTTGGGTGGCGATCTGTCCTGATCCAAGCAAGCCAAATTTGGGATCGCTAAAATAGATATGGCCCTGGTGATCCACAATCACATCATTGGGGCTATTGAAGCGTTTGTGGTGGTAAGTGCTTGCCAACACATGCCAATGTCCATGTTCTAGGCGTTCTAAATCCCTATTGCCATGACTAACTGCCACTAAGCGCCCCTTAGTATCTAGGGCATGCCCGTTTTGGTGGTGCGATGGCTGGAACCACACCCGCATTTTAAATTTATGGTGGATTCTTTGGAATAACAAGACCTCATTGCCTTCTACATCGCTCACCACCAAATCGCCATTAGGAAGCACCTGCGGTCCTTCAAGCCACAACCCCCGGTGATAAAGAATTTTAGGCTGGGTGTGGGTGTTGATTAGGGTGCTAAATGTTTTGTCATAAACCTTAAAAGTTGCCTCCTGTGCGCACAACACAATGCACAGACACAACCACGCTATAAGTTTTTCCATGCCTGCTATTTTAATGTTTCTTGGCTAATAAAAACGCTTATGCTAATCCATGGCGACTCAAGCTGTGCTAAAATACCTCTTATTTTCCAAACTAAAGGAATGTCATGTGCCAGATTAAAGTCTTTTTGTGCGATTGCGATGGCACGCTTACAGACGGGGGGATGTATTATTTAGAGGACGGACAGCAGTTTAAAAAATTCAGTGTCGCCGATGGGATCGGCTTTGAACTACTCAAAGCGGCCGGGATTAAAACGGGTATTTTAACGGGCGAGGTTACGCCCATAGTCGAGCACCGCGCCAAAAAGCTCAAGGTAGATTATTTGTATCAAGGCTGTAACCCGCAGGGCAAATTAGACGCTGCGCGTGAAATTTGCGCACAAGAAAACATTAGCTTAGAACAAGTGGCGTATGTGGGCGATGATCTCAACGATTTACCCGTGCTAGAGTGTGTGGGCTTTAAGGGTTGTGTGTTAAACGCACACGCCCACCTAAAAGCCCTACCCGGGATCACAATCTCGCCTAAAAAGGGCGGTGAGGGGGGCGTGCGGGCATTGATTGATTTGTGGCTAAACAACCCTAGAGTGCTTGGTTAAGTGAAAGTCCTCCACCTCAACGCCACGCTCACCGGGGGGGCGGCGCGCGCGTGTTTGCGCCTACACACAGCCCTTTTAAAAGAGGGGGTTAATAGCTTTGTGTGGGTGCAAGATGGGCGGGGGGCAAATTTAGAGCCCAATATCTTAAGCCCAAAGACTAGGCTAGCTAAAGCGTGGGCGTTTATGCGTCCTTACTTAGACAAAGCCCCGATTTTGCTCTACCCACAGCGCAAAAAAGGCACTTTTAATTTGGGCTGGTTGCCTTTTAGTTTGCCCTTAAGTGTGATTAAGTCTTTAAAGCCCGACATTGTGCATTTGCACTGGCTGGGGCGGGGGGCTTTGGCTTTAGGAGATTTACCCAAGATTAAAGCCCCTTTAGTGTGGAGTTTGCATGACATGTGGGCTTTTAGTGGGGGCGATCACTATCATGGCAACGAAGCCGAGCATATTTATGATCACTCTTGCATTTTAAACAGCCCCTTTAAGCGGGATTTAGCCACTTTGGGCTTTTGGCTAAAAAAACGCGCCTATGCCAAAATTCCTCACCTAAGCGTGGTGGGGGTGAGTTCTTGGATTTCTGAGCGCGCTAGCCAAAGCGCGCTTTTAAAAGATAAAACCCATGTGGTGATCCCTAATCCTATTAATACAGAACAATACAAACCCCTAGATAAAACCTTTTGCCGACAACTCTTAGGGTTACCCTTGTTACAACAATTAATAGGCTTTGGGGCAATGGACACAAGTAATCCCATTAAGGGGGGTGATTTATTGTTACAAGTCCTAAAGGGGTTGGATTTTAAGGGGGCTTGCGTGGTCTTTGGCAAGGGGGGGTTACAAAACTTGCCGCTTAAAACCTATACGCTAGGCGCATTGCGCGATCCAGCAAGTTTAATCGCCCTCTATAACGCCTTAGATGTGGTGGTGGTGCCCAGCCGTCAAGAAAGTTTGGGATATGTAGCTATGGAGAGTCTAGCCTGTGGCACACCCGTAGTAGCCTTTGCTACAAGTGGGTTGCTTGATTTAATTTTACATCAACACAATGGCTATTTAGCCCGCCCTTTTGATATTACAGATTTAAAAACGGGGATTGAGTGGGTATTAAACGCGCCTGATTATGCCCAACTCTGCGCCAACGCGCGCGCGCATGTGCTGGAGAATTTTAGCGAAGCGGTGGTGGCGCAAAGAATGCTAGCTTTGTATGAGGAAATTTTGCATGGAATTTGAATGCCTAGATACGCGCTTTAGCACCACCCAAAGGCTTTTTAGACAAGTGCCAAAGCTAGAGAGTGCTGGGCTTTTTGAAAGGCTTATAACCTATCCTAATGCAGATTTGCAAGGGGGCTTACGCACCAAGGGGTTTTTTAAACAAAGTTCTGCCGATTGCCCACTTGTAAGCGTCATTATGGCGACTTTAAATAGCCAAGAGTTTTTAGAAGAGACCTTGCAAAGCATTTTTGAGCAAACTTACCCTAACTTAGAATTGTTAATCATTGATGGGGCATCTAGCGATGGGACTTTGCAGATTTTGCAAAGGCATGCCGACAAAATTGATTACTTTATGAGTCTTAAAGATAGGGGCATTGCGCAGGCTTTCAATCGGGGCGTGTGTTTGGCTTTTGGGGATTATATTAATTTTCAAGGCGATGGGGATGGATTTGTTGCCCCTAATGCTTTAAAGGAAGTGATGGCAGGCGTGCAGGGGGAAATGCTTGTGAGCGCACGGGTGGTGCGCGTAGATGAACAAGGGAAGGTGCTCTACACCTCTGAGAATTTGCACGGGTTTAATAAAAGTGTGTTGCGTTGGCACATGATCCACCACCAAGGGCTGTTGACTCATAAGGATTATTTTAACACCTATGGGCTTTTTGATGAAGATTTGATCTTTAGCATGGATTATGAACATCTCTTGCGCGCTTACCACAATTTCCCCTCTTTTTTAGCCAAAGAAAATGTCTTAGCCCAATGGCGTGATGATGGACTAGGCACGCATAAAGAATTAGAGATTTTTAAAGAATGGGCGCACATTAAGCGCAAGAACAAAATCGCCCCGCCTCTGGTTCTCAAAGCTATAGAGGGGTGGATTCTAGCTAAGTTCTACATTAAAAAGGTCTTAGGGTGGCGGGGCAAACACTAGATTACTTCATTATCACCCCCCTGCCCGTCTTTTATAAAATCAATCTTTACAACGCCCTAGCCCAGCGTTTAAAAATCTTTGTGGTGTTTTTGGCTAGCGACACCAAAGAAACCCGCGCTAAGGATTTTAGCACCTTAGATCACGCACAATTTGCTTATAAAGTGTTGTTTTGTGGGGTTTTGCAAGAGCGCCCCTTGTGGGGCAATGTTGCCAAACTCTTTAAGATTTTAAGGCAACACCCCTATCAAAGATTATTGCTTGGGGGGTGGGATTGTGTGGAGTTTTGGGCGGGGTGGGCTTTTAGCGCGAAATCTAAAAATGCCATAGTGGTGGAGTCGAGCATTCAAGAGAGTGTTATAAGCGGGCTAAAGGCGTGGGTGAAGAAAATCTTTTTAGCCCGTGTGTCTGTGGGTTTTGTGTGTGGCAATTTGCACGCACAACTCTTAGAAGCTTTGGGCTTTAAGGGGGTTACCAAAACCACGCACGGGGTGGGGATCATCAACCCCTCTAGCTTAAAAAGAGAGCCACGCCCCTATGCCCAAAAATTTATCTGTATCGCCCGCTTAACCCCTGTAAAAAATTTAGAGTTTTTACTGAGGGTCTTTGCCAACTTGCCCGACTTGTCTTTAAGCCTTGTGGGCGCGGGGGAGTTAGAATCCCAGTTAAAACAAATGGCTAGTGCTAATGTGTCTTTTTTAGGGGCGATGCCAAATAAGCAATTAAACGCCCTCTTATGCGCTCACGATGTGCTGATTTTGCCAAGCATTGCCGAGCCTTGGGGTTTGGTGGTGGAGGAGGCTTTAAGCGTGGGTGTGCCTGTACTGGTGAGCCGGGCTTGTGGGGCTAGTGTGCTGGTGCAAAATGGGGTCAATGGGTTTGTTTTTGATCCACAAGATGAGGGGGCTTTAAAAGCACTTTTGCAGAGTTTAGAAAACTCTTATCCCACGCTTTTAAAGGGGGCGAGTGCGTGGGACTTGTGCGCCAAAGATGTAAAACAAGTGGAGGCGTATTTGTGAGGATCTCTCTGATTACGCCCGTTTTGAACGGGGCAAAGAGCATTCAAGCCACTCTTAAATCTGTGGCGATGCAAAGCATGCCCCCTATGGAGCATTTAATCCTAGATGGGGGGAGTGTGGATGGCACGCTCGAGATTTTAAAAACTTATCCCCATTTGCAAGTTTTTAGCGCGCCCGATCAAGGGCTTTATGATGCCATGAATAAGGGCATTGCGCGCGCTCAAGGGGAGATTATAGGGATACTCAATAGCGATGATGTCTATGCGCATGCGCGGGTGTTAGAACAGGTTACAAAGACTTTTGAAAAGAACCCACAGGCGGATATGGTCTATGCGGATTTAGTGTATATCAAAAATAACCGTATTGTGCGCCACTATAAAAGCGGGGCATTTAGCAAAGAGGGCTTTTTTTATGGCAAGGTCCCAGCACACCCGACCCTTTTTGTGCGTAAAGAAGTTTATGATCGTTTTGGGGGCTATAAAATTGATTATAAAATTTCTGCGGATTATGAGTTTTTGCTACGCACTTTGTATGTGGGGGGCTTAAGGGCGGTGTATGTGCCACAGGTGTGGGTGAAAATGGGCGTGGGGGGGGTGAGCACACGCGGGCTTAAAAGCCTTTGGATGGCTAATGTAGAAAATTTGCGCGCGTGTAGAGAGAATGGGCTCAGGGCGCACTGGGGGACGATGTTATTAAAATACCCTTACAAAATCCTAGGATTGTTCAAAAAGTCTTAAAATTAAGATGACTAACATTTAATAGACTAACATTTAAAATCTAGGAGTGTGGATGGCAAAGGTTTTATCTCTTTGGCGTTATTTCTTGCCCGTCATGGTGGCTGTTGGGTTATGGCTCTTGCCCACGCCTGAGGGTTTAAGCCCACTATCTTGGCTATATTTTAGTATCTTTATGGGCATGGTGCTAGGTCTTATCATTGAGCCCGTGCCCGCCTCTTTTGTAGCCGTGATTGGGGTGGTGCTGTGTGTGCTCTTGCGCATTGGTCCTAGCACACAACAGGTCAGCCCAGGGGAGGCGATTAACTGGGGCTTAAGCGGTTTTGCCAATAAAACCGTGTGGTTAGTCTTCATCGCCTTCATGTTAGGTTTAGGGTATGAAAAAAGCGGGTTAGGCAAGCGCATTGCCCTATGGCTCATCGCTTTGTTGGGCAAAACCACTTTGGGGCTAGGCTATGCGGTTGCCCTAGCGGATTTAATCCTAGCTCCCTTCATCCGCTCCTACAAACCCATAAAATCATACTAAATCCTATAAAACCCTATAAACTTAAAAAAATTATAGAGAATAGGCAGTTGATTTCTGTTGTATTCCTGTTTCAACCATACTGGTTACTAGCTGATTCTTTGACAAATCCGCCAATAGAGCCGTTATGTCCGCAGGCGTAAATTCGGTAGGAGCTCTACCTACTAAATGCTTAACTAGATTAACACTAGCGTTAAAATCTCTATCCACTACAACACCGCACGCCTCGCATTGATACACCCTATCACTCAATTTCAAAGTGGTTTTAACATTGCCACAACCAGAACAAGTTTTAGAGCTAGGATAAAAAGCATCCACCCGCTTAACCTCACGCCCATAGTATTTGGCTTTATATTCTAGCAAGGTGTTAAAAGCAGAGAT